>NZ_JALOCF010000009.1 GCF_023227905.1 Methylobacter sp.
CCCAGTTACCGACGGGATTGCAGTTAGGAACCGGTGTACGGACGGTGGCAACCGAAAAACTGCATACCCAAGGCAATGTTCAGCCGACCGAAAACTCGTTGGATGTGGCAATAAATGGCCGGGGCTTCCTGCAAATCTTGATGCCGAACGGCGACATCAATTATACCCGTGACGGCTCTTTTAAATTAGACGCAACAGGACAGATAGTTACGTCCGGCGGATTAACGCTGGATCCGGCAATCACCGTGCCGCAAGATGCCGAAAGCATCACGATCGGCACTGACGGTACGGTATCCGCCAAGTTGCCGGGCGCTGCCGAACCGAGCGTGTTGGGGCAAATCCAGACCGCTAATTTTATCAATCCTACCGGCTTGGAAGCGATCGGCGAAAACCTCTACCGGGAATCCGCCGCCAGCGGCGCGCCGATCATTGGCACGCCGGGGGAGGCGGAATACGGCACTTTGGTTCAAGGCTCCTTGGAAACCTCCAACGTCAATGTTGTCGAGGAGTTGGTCAATATGATCGAAACGCAACGGGCTTATGAAATGAACTCCAAAGCGATTTCGACAACCGATCAGATGCTGTCCTTTGTGACGCAACAATTATAAGTTAGGGTGAACGGCATGATAGTTCAAAAAACGGTTTTCACGGCGCACGCCATGCGACGTTTTACCTTTCTGGCAGTCATGCTGTCGCTGTTGGAAGCTTGTACTCCGATACCGCCAAGAGATCCGGCATTTGCCCCGGTTGCCCCGGCCGATTTACGGCCGCCGGTACAAAACAGCGGATCGATCTATCAGTCCGGTTACGATACGCGTTTGTTTGAAGATCAAACGGCAAAAAGGATCGGGGATGTGCTGACTATTACGTTGCTGGAGAGAACGCAGGCGAAAAAAGCTGACGATCTTAGAACTAAAAAAGACACCAATATGGAAGTTACCGCGCCTTCGATGTATACGCTGGGAGCAAAAGTCCTGACGGGTAACGACATTAACGCCAATCTGAGGGCGAACAGGGAATTTGACGGGGAGGCTAAGGCCGATCAAAGCAATAGCTTAAGCGGCAATATTTCCGTCACGGTTGTCGATGTGCTGCCGAACGGCAATTTAAGTGTGCGGGGCGAGAAAAGAGTCACGTTAAATCAGGGCGATGAATTCATCAGGCTGTCCGGCATCGTCAGGCCAGTCGACATAAACTCAGCCAACATTATCACCTCCGATAAAGTCGCCGATGTAACCATTATGTACGTAGGCGAGGGCGCCATGGCCGATGCCAGCAAGATGGGTTGGCTGGCAAGGATTCTGAACAGCCCATGGTTCCCATTCTAGGATAAGGATTTTTTGATATGAACACATTATATAAACACCTTATCTTATTAATCTTGACGGGCATTGCCTTCAGCGCTCCGGTTTATGCCGAGCGCATCAAGGATATCGCTTCTATCGAGGGCGTACGCAGCAATCAGCTGGTAGGCTACGGCTTGGTGGTCGGACTGGATAAATCCGGCGATAAAACGAACTTTACCGGACAGTCCTTGCGCAATATGTTGACGCGTCTCGGCATTACCTTGCCGCCGGGCATTGATCCTAAAGCCAAAAATATTGCGGCGGTTTCTGTGCAAGCCGAACTTCCGCCCTTTGCCAAGCCGGGTCAAGCGATTGATGTCACCGTTTCCTCGTTGGGCGATGCCAAAAGTTTACGGGGCGGAACCTTGTTGATGAGTCCTTTGAAAGGGGCTGACGGACAGGTTTATGCGATCGCCCAAGGCAGTCTGGTGGTCAGCGGCCTGAGCGCTTCAGGCCAGGATGGTTCGAGCGTTACCGTCAATAATCCCAATGTGGGCCGCATTCCCAACGGCGCAACCGTCGAGCGTACCGTTAGCTCATCTTTTGCTGACGGCGACGCATTGATTTTTAATCTGCACACGGCGGATTTCACGACGGCCAACCGCATGACGGAATCTATTAACAAGGTATTGGGCGCTAATACCGCAAAAGCGCTCGATGCGACTTCGGTCAGGGTGCGTGCGCCGGCCGATCCCGGCCAGAAAGTGACTTTTGCCTCGGTAGTCGAAAACATGGTGGTCATTCCGGATGACGCACCGGCGCGTGTGATTGTTAACTCGCGCACCGGGACTGTGGTGATTAACGGCAAGGTCAGGGTGCAGCCTGCGGCAGTGTCTCATGGCAGCTTGACGGTCACTATCAGCGAAGACCCGCAAGTCAGCCAGCCGAATGCATTTTCCAACGGCCAAACGGCAATTACCCCGAAATCCAGCATAAAGGTCGAAGAAGAGAAGAACCATATGTTTGTGTTTAACCCCGGCGTGTCCCTGGATGAAATTGTTAAGGCGGTCAACAATGTAGGCGCTGCGCCTAGTGATTTGGTGGCTATTCTTGAAGCGTTGAAGTCATCCGGCTCCTTGCATGCCGAATTAATTGTTATCTAAAGTTGTTGTTGACCGTGGCGGATTGCTATCGCGAATCCGCCTTACGCGGAGGTTGTTATGTTAAGTGGACCACAAAATGCCGATGTTTATACCGACTTTAACGGCTTGGCTAAATTAAAAGGCCAGGCCAGAAAAGAGTCGCCGGAAGCGTTGAAAGAAGTTGCCAAGCAATTCGAATCAATTTTCCTGAATAACGTGCTTAAAAGCATGCGCCAAGCCAAGCTGGCAGACGGCGCGATGGATAACGACCAAAGCAAATTCTATAACGATATGTATGACCAGCAGTTAGCCGTACACTTGTCAGGGTCTCCCGGCGTCGGCTTGGCTGACTTGATCGTCAAGCAACTAAGCCCCGATAAGCCTAAGCATGAAAAGCAGGATGTTGAGGATTACCTGAATAGGTCGGGAGGCATCGCGCGTAGCGGCACGGTACAGGCCCATGCCGTTAACCGGCATGCAGGCGGCAAGGCTGACAATGCTGACGGCCTGGCTGAGATTACTCCTTATATCCACGGCAGCGATCCGCTGGATGAGATAACTGAATTTCCGTTCGGCACTAATCAAGCGGCGCAATCCACCTTAAAGAACGGCCGCGCGCAGCCGATACAGTCTGCAGAAGAGTTCGTCAGGCGGCTGCATCCCCTGGCGGTCCAGGCCGCCAAAGAACTGGGCGTGGAACCCAAGGTTATTTTGGCGCAAGCGGCGCTGGAAAGCGGCTGGGGACGCTCGGTCATACACAACAGCAACGGCAGCAACAGTTTCAACCTGTTTAACATCAAAGCCGACAAAGCTTGGCAGGGTAAGCAGGCGCAAGTGGCCACGCTGGAATTCGACCAGGGTATCGCTAAAAAAGTGAATGCCGGATTCAGGTCCTACGACTCATTCGAGGACAGTTTCAGGGATTATGTCGACTTTATAAAAAGTAATCCGCGTTATAGCGATGCCTTAAAGAAAGCTGGCAATGCGCAACAATACGTGCATGAATTACAGCGTGCGGGTTATGCAACCGATCCGAAATATGCCGATAAGGTCATGAGTATCTACCAAGGCAACGCGATGGCCGAATTTGAGCCTGACGTAATAATGGCGATGAATCAATGAACACATCAGGTTTCGTCTCTAATTCTCAGAACAGGACGCACTCATGAGCGGATTATTATCAACATCATTATCAGGCCTGATGGCCGCTCAGCGTTCGTTGGAAACGGTTCAGCATAATATTTCCAATGTCAATACCGAGGGCTATAGCCGCCAGCGGGTAGAGCAGAGCACTAGGATGCCGCGATATACCGGCGATGGCTATGTCGGTCAGGGCGTACAGGTAACTAATGTCACGCGCAGCTATGACCAGTTTATTAACAAGCAATTAAACTCCAGTCTTTCAGCGTTCGGAGACGCAGACCGTTACCGCCAGCTGTCTACTCGCGTCGATAATATAATGGCCGACCCGAGTACCGGAATGGCGCCGGCAATAAATCGCTTTTTTAATGCTTTAAATGAAGTGGCGGATGATCCTTCATCGATCCCTTCCAGGCAGGTACTGCTGTCTGAGGCAGAAACCCTGACACAAAGCTTCAATACCTTGACAGACAGGTTTGAAGAGATACGCACGCAGAATAATAACGATATAGGTGCCATGGTTAACGATATTAATTCGCTGGCCAAGTCCATAGCCGATATTAACGTGCAGGTCACCTCGGGCGTAGGCAGAACAGGCGGGGCGATGTTGCCCAACGATTTGCTGGATGAACAGGATGCCCTGTTTTCAAAGTTAGCCGAAATCGTCAATATCTCCGTCGTTCCGCAAAAGGACGGCAGCTCCAGCGTTTTTATCGGCAATGGACAGGCGCTGGTTCTTAGCGGCGACGCGGCGGAATTTACCACGTTTCAGTCTGAATATGATCCAAACCGGCTGGAAATCGGGCTTAAGGTTCCTAGCGGCATAAACAATGTAACCAGTCAAATCAGCGGCGGCTCATTGGCCGGCTCGTTACGGTTTCGGGATGAGGTGCTGGACCCAGCGCAGCAACAATTGGGCAGGGTTGCCGCCGGCTTGGCGATGGAGGTTAATGCGCTTCATGAAAAAGGTTTTGATCTGAGCGGTACGGCCGGGTCGGCGTTATTTAACTTTTCCGGTACTGAAGAAGTTCCGGTTATTAAAAGTCCGCTTAATACCGGGAATGCAGCGGTCAGGGTTAATTTTCAGGATGTTAATGTCAACCCGTCGGCAGCTGGAAACCTGGATTTTAGCGATTTTAAATTGAAGTATGTTGGCGGAACCGATTACACTCTGACCAGGGTTCGCGATAACCAGGTGATTAATCTTACGGCCACTACTGTGGCGGGGGTTTCCACTTTGTCATTTGCAGCAACTCAGCCGGCCAATATCGATGTAAGCGCTTTGCCGGGCATTGATATCACTGTTGATTTAAGTGGGGGACAAACCCTATCGGTCGGGGATGAGTTTTTAGCCAGACCGGCCTACAGTGCGGCCCAGAAAATTGGCGTTAATATCAATGACCCCAGAAAAATAGCGGCCGCCACCAATGTTGAAGTCGATCCCGTGACCAAATTGCCGGTGCTGGACGGATTGGGTAATCCCGTTATTATCAAAGGCCCGATGCCCACCGATAACAGAAATGCGCTGCAATTGGCAAACCTGGGCAATAAACTAGGCATGTTAGGCGGAAGTGCCACGTTTAATGGCGCTTATGGGCAAATCGTTTCCAGTGTCGGAGGTTTGACGCGAGCTTCGGAGCTCAGTTCTTCGGCTCAGCAGACCTTATTAAATCAGGCGAAGGAATCCCGAGAAGGACTGGCGGGAGTAAACCTGGATGAAGAAGCCGCTAACCTGATAAAGTTTCAGCAGGCTTATCAGGCATCCGCCCAATCCATTTCAGTGGCAAGGTCTTTATTCGATACCTTGATAGGCGCAGTTAGATAGGAGTTATAGCAATGAGAATTTCAACCGCGTGGTCGCAACAGCTGAGCTTTAATGCGATGAGCAGTCAGCAAACTAAGTTGGCCAAGCTGCAACAGCAACTAAGTTCCGGGCTTAAAATATCAGCGCCGGCCGAAGATCCGGAGGCGGCGGCAAGGATATTGGATTTAGATAAATCGATTACAAAAACAGAGCAGTACCAAAGCAATATTGCCACTACTCGCGGGCGATTGAATCTTGAGGAATCTGCGCTGGAAGCCGCAAATAACATCATCTTTAAAGCCAAGGACCTGACTATCCAGGCCAAAAACGATACCTTAAACAGCAGCGACAGGCTGGCGATCAAGTATGAAGTGGATCAGCTGCTTGAAGAATTGGCGGGCGTGGCTAATACCCAAAATGCCAATGGCGAATATATTTTCTCAGGCGATCTTGCTACGGTACCCGCTTTCGCGCGGAATGCCACAACGGGCGAATATGCCTACCAGGGCGGCCTGCAGCAACGGGCTTTGCAAATCAGCACAACCAGGCAGGTTGCTGATGGCGATTTGGGCTTCAATGTTTTTGAACACATAAATTCGAGTAGCCCGGCCGCGGATGAGAATGGCAAACGCAGTGTTTTCAATACCCTAAAGGCACTGTCTGACGGTTTGGGCGCGTCGCTTAATGCTACCGCTGGTGTAATAACCGGCGACCGGTTTTTGCGTTATGGCTTGGATTATTCGGCTGCGACAGTTCAATTTGACCTGATTGCCAACGGCGGCATAACCGCACCGATAGATCTGAGCGGTCAGCAGTTTGCAGGCGTCGAAGATGTTGTTACCGAGATTAATTCACAACTTACCGCAGGCGGTTTTAGCGGGGCTATTCAAGCGCGGAGCAACGGCAATAAAATCGAGTTTGCTTCAGTCGCGACAGGCGCTACTTCCAGCATCCAAATCAATAACACTTCAGGAACATTTTTAGCAGATGCCGGGTTTGCCGCCGGTCAGGTCAAGGCAGGAGTCGGCGCGCAGACATTTCAGGCTCAACTTGGCGATGTGTTAACCGATCTTGATGCGGCATTGGGCAGTTTCCTGGATGCAAGATCCAGTGTCGGAGCGAGGCTGAACGCGCTGGACAACCAGGAATCCCAAAATGAAAAATACGTAATTGATACCAAGAGCATGCTTTCTGAAACTCAAGACCTTGATTATGCCGATGCACTTAGCCGCTATCAATTGCAATTCACCGCGTTGCAGGCGGCGCAACAGACTTTTACCAAGACAAAAGAATTATCCTTGTTTAAATATCTCTAAGAACTGTTCAGTGACCAGCCAAGGCTGAGATGTTGAAGCGGAGGCAGGTGGCGGTAAAAGGTGAACCCCGCTTCAAGGCCCACCTTTAAAAAGCCGGATTATGGATAGACGACTTTAGGGGTAAAGTTGGCAGCCGGGTATTTGGGGTCGAACTCGGTAGCTTTTTCTGCGGGCTTTTGGTCTGGGCATTTTGGTGAAGCCTTGACTGCCTCTTTGTCGATATAGACAACTTTAGGTTGAAAATTTGCAGCGGGGTATTGCTCATCGCTCCCGGCAGATGCGGTAAGCGAAGTTAATGCAACAACAGCAGTCGTCAGTCCTAAGATAATTGTTTTTTTCATATGATATTAACCTTGGGTAGTTGGTACGACAAGCCCTGCTGGACAAATCGGCAGGACAGCCGATTTGCATTAACCCGAAGGGCGTCAGGCAGGATAACCTGACGCGAATCCTCTATAACAAGGCTTGGAGCCAAAGAGTATCGGGTATTTTTAGCGAACCCGCAACTGTTTTTCCAGCCGGAAAACGGTCACAAAAGTTGTTTTATTTCGGGATGGTTTTTCAGCAATTGCTGCCTGAATGATTCAACGGCAAGCTCGCTGTGGCGCTCACTTCGGGCAATAGGCACGGCGATTTCACTAATCACCCGCATCGGCGAGGCTGACAAAAATACCAGCCGGTCAGCCAGCGCAATGGCCTCGCGCAGGTCATGAGTGACAAATAAAACCGTGTGCGGGCGCTGCTGCCACAATTTCAATAACAATTCCCTGACTTGCCTGGCGGTCGGCGCATCCAGCGACACAAACGGCTCATCCATCAGCAACACCTCAGGATCGACGGCAAACGCCCTGATAATGGCGACGCGGCGGCTCATGCCCAATGACAACCGTTCGGGATACACATGTTGCGCTTGTGTTAACTGCATGACCTCAAGCAAGGTATCGATGACCTCGGGCGATTGATTGTCGTCCAATGCCAGCTCAATATTTTCCCTAACCGTCCGCCAGGGCAGCAGGCGCGGGTTCTGGAAAATATAGCCGATCTTGGGATGCGTGTGCTGTTGTCCGACCAGTATGCCGCCATCGTAATCATTATCCAGGCCGGCAATAATATTCAACAGCGTGGTTTTGCCGCAGCCGGACGGGCCGACCAGGCAAATGAATTCATTCGAATTCAGCGACAGCTTAAGGTCTGCGATACTTGGCTTCGTTGCTGTCGGATAGGTTTTGTTGTTGATATTGATTTGAATGTCGGTCATCTGCGCCACCGTAGGGCTTTTTTATCCAGCGGTTTTAGTACCAGCAGTTCTATCAGCTGAATGACTGCAACAAAAGCGATCGTATAAGCCAGGATGCTGGCGACATCAAACAGTTGAAAGAATAAATGCAGCTGATAGCCCATGCCGTTGCTGCGGCCTAATAGCTCGACCACCAGAATGATCTTCCAAATCAGGGCCAGGCCCGACCGGGTTGCGCCCATCACAAACGGATGCAGTTGCGGCCAGATCACATGAACCAGGGTCTTGCGCTTGCTGAAACGGTAACAGCGCGCCATTTCCAGCAAATCCTGATCCAGCGCACGCGTGCCTTCACGGATCGTGACAATCACATTGGGCAGTTTGTTGATGACCACGGCGAGTATCGCCGCCGATTCGACCAGCCCGAACCAGACATAGCACAGGATAATGGTGACCAGCGCCGGGATATTCAAGAAAATCACCAGCCAGTTGTCGAAGAAGGCGTCGAGCTTTTTACTGCGTCCCAGCACGATGCCGATGGCGCAGCCCAGCAGCATCGCAATGGTAAAGCTGACCACCAGCCGGAGCAAGGTAACGCCCAGGTGAAAGGGCAGTTGCCCTGACATGCAGCCCTGCCAGAAAACCCGGGCTACAACTTCGGGAGTCGGTAAGGTGTTGCTGTTTAAATAGACGGCCAAACCCTGCCAGATGGCTAAAAAAACCAGTAAGGACAGGGTTGATAAAAAATGCTTAAAGTTAATCAAATTATTCAATCGACCAGAAGGTGCCGGGTTGCAGGTTTTCCGATTGGCCTGTTAACTGATTGTTGCTTAAAGAGCGGAGCATCGAATAAATGTGGCCCGCCGCCAGCTGTTCCGCTTGACCCCACTGTTCAACGCCGCCTTCGCAATAACGCTGGCGCAATTTAGCTAGTGTGGGTGCATCGTTTTCCTTGGTTAACGGAACGATTTTTTGCCAAGCGGTATCGGATGTGCACAGTTGATTCTTTGCTTGTTTACTGGCGTTAAAGAAACTGTTGACGGCCTGTTTATGCTCGTTTGCCCAGCTTTGCTTGAACACATAACCCAGGCTGGGTACATCCTCCTGAATGCCGAGGCCTTTTAAAATACCTTTGCCGTCGATAATCTGGCGATAGCCCTGAGCTTCAAGCCTGGCGGCAAAATGCCAATAGGTGAGGGTGGCATCGACACGGTTTTGCTTGATTTGCTCGGTGATCAGCGGCGGCGCGCCGAAGACTTTTTCCGCCGACGCATTCAGGTCCAGATGTTCTTGCTTAGCCAATGCTTGTAGCAACAGCCAGTTTTTATCCAGTTCGCCCCCGGCAATTCCCAGCCGCTTGCCTTTGAGGTCTTTTATCGAATGGATAGGGCTGTCTTTCGCCACCACCAAGGCGCCCGAGGTGTTTGAATAAGGATAAAAAGTAAAATCGGAACCGGTGGCGCGCAGCCTGGAAACCCAAATCCAGTCAGATACAATCATATCGACAGCGCCGGACTGTAGCGCAATCTTGCCGGCTTCCGCGTTGGCTAAATGCTGTATTTTCAGTTGAAAGTCAGTTTGCGGATTGTCCTGTAACGCCGCTAGCTCCCAATCGACGGTGCCGAAAGCCTGAACGCCGATACGAATAACGGTTTTTTCCGCAGCATAACTGCTGCATGAGACAAACAGGCACAGGCTGATAAAAAAGGCATTAAATTTCATGAAAGCTATTCTCAATGGCTAAGGCGAAAGTCGCCTATTTTATACTTTACGCAAGGCTTGGTGAGAAGATGTTTGTAATATTCTATGTAGCGGCACGATGATACTCCGGTTTTAAAGGATAATAATTAGCTGACAATGGATTGAGTGGAGTGAGGCCTGTGCATCATAGCCATTTTACGGGTAATGGCTTATCCTTGCAGGTAACTCTTACTCAGTCTCAAACGGGATATGGATTTGTGAACACATTCATCGCTCAAAATTTTTACGGTCTCTTTATCCGAGGTGTTTTACTCGCTGTGATAGTTTTGGTTTCCGGTTGCGCCAGCGTTCCGGAAACCAAGTCCGTAGTTGCAGATTCCTCGCCGATGGTCAGCTATGCGCTGAGTTTGCAGGGTACGCCTTATCATTACGGGAAAAGTTCACCCGAGGAAGGTTTCGATTGCAGCGGCTTTGTTCAACATGTTTACGGGCACCAAGGCATAGCGTTGCCGCGTACGGTTCAGGGAATGGCTCAGTCGCTGAACCAAGTCCCTAAAAATGATCTTCATTCCGGCGACCTGGTTTTTTTTAATACCAACGGCAAGCCGTTTTCCCATGTCGGGATTTATGTCAGTAATGATAATTTTATTCATGCGCCTAGCCAGCGCACAGGGAAGGTGCTGGTATCCAGCCTTAAGAATCGCTACTGGGGAGAGCGTTTTATTTGCGCAGGTCGTCCGTAACGGCCTTGCTGCCGTTATAGCTTTGGGGGAACAGATAGACTCACCGCAAACGGCTATATAGAGCAACTGCTGACGCGAAGAGCACGAAGTTGTTAGCTTGGTTTTCTTCGCGTCTTCGTAGTGATATGTTTTAAATTGATAACTTGAGGAAAATATTTTTAAGCAGCAAGCTTGGTCACAGCTGTTTTGACCAGGTCACTTAATTCAGAGCCGTCTTCCTGGCAATAGGTAATAATCGCTTTGCGCATTCTGGGATCCCATGACCTTAAAATGTGATTTTTTATGCCTTCTGCTGCGATTTCCTTGTCGCTTTCCGAGTTAAAGAAATTGCCTATGTCATTGGCCATTCTGATAAGTCTTTCTATTTTCATTGTTAATTACAGATAGTTGCTATGGATTAAGCGTTGCGGATGGGTATAAACCACATGTTGATCATCACGGGCAAAGCCGATTAAGGTGAGGCCTGCCTCATCAGCCAAACGTATGGCTAAGCCGGTAGGCGCGGAAATGGCCGCAAGCAGCGTAATACCGACCCATGCGGTTTTTTGCACCATTTCAAAACTGGCCCGGCTGGTGACGATCACAAAGCCTGAGGATAAATCTTTACCGGTGCGCAATAAAAAGCCGATCAATTTATCCAGCGCGTTATGCCGTCCTACATCTTCCCTGATATCCAAAATGCCCTGTCCGGGAACGACCCAGGCAGCCGCATGAACGGCTCCGGTTAGTTGGTTTAATTTTTGGTGTTGTTTGATGTCCGTTAAAGCGGAACGCAATTCAGCAGCAGACAAAACCAATTCTCCTTTAACCGGGGAGGGTTGGCGGATAGCTTGTTTTAGGGTGCTGGCACCGCATAGGCCGCAACCGGTACGGCCGGTTAAATTACGGCCTTTGTCGGACATGCATTGAAAACGTTGTTCCGGAATTTTTACCTGGACTTCAATGCCGTTTGAACGGTTATAAACCCGCGCCGATAACAACTCTTGCGGACTTTTAATAATGCCTTCGGTAATGCTGAAACCCAGCGCAAATTCTTCAAGATTGGTCGGGGTTGCCAGCATGACGACATGCGGCACCCCGTTGTAGACCAGAGAAATCGGCACTTCTTCGGCAATATAGTCTTGCCGTTGTTCATGCTGTCCGTCCCGCCAGCGATCAACGGTGCTTTGTTGATAGCTGGGCCAGCCTAACTCCAATGATAAAGGCTCGGTTTGCGCTCCTTGCATTGCTTTACCTTCTGCGATTATGCAGTCGTGTGTCGGCGTCAATGCCGTTAGTCATGACTCATTCCCTGCTCCAGCAGATCGAGTTGTTTTTCTGAAAACTCCTGGTATTGCTGTTGCCATTCCGAAGGCTGGCTAACTTTGGTGATTTGCACGGCAGTCACTTTGTATTCCGGACAGTTGGTTGCCCAATCGGAGTTGTCTGTCGTGATGACATTGGCGCCCGATTCCGGGAAATGGAACGTGGTGTAGACAACGCCGGGCTGCACACGGTCACTCACCAATGCGCGTAATACCGTTTCACCTGCGCGGCTCTTAATGCCGACCCAGTCACCGGTGTTTACGCCGCGATCTTCGGCATCATGCGGATGAATTTCCAGGCGGTCTTCAGCATGCCAGGCGACATTTTCAGTGCGGCGTGTCTGTGCTCCGACATTGTATTGCGACAAAATACGTCCGGTAGTCAGGATGAGCGGGAACTTGGCGTTGACGTGTTCTGTTGTCGGCACAAATTCGGTTAGCATGAACAAGCCCTTGCCGTTATCGCGCAGGAAATGCTCGGTGTGCATGATCGGTGTGCCTTCCGGCGTTTCGTCATTACATGGCCATTGCACGCTGCCGAGGCGGTCAATCTTTTCATAACTGACGCCGGCAAAGCTCGGTGTAAGCTGTGCAATTTCATCCATGATTTCTGACGGATGGCTGTAATTCATCGGATAGCCCAATGCATTGGCCAGCATTTGGGTAACTTCCCAATCCTGATAGCCTGCCAACGGCGACATGACTTTACGGACCGGGGAAATACGGCGCTCGGCATTAGTAAAGGTGCCGTTCTTTTCCAGGAAGGATGATCCAGGCAGGAAAACATGGGCAAATTTAGCGGTTTCGTTGAGGAAGATGTCCTGAACGATCACGCATTCCATGGCCCGCAATGCGGCATGAACATGTTTAATGTCCGGATCGGATTGGGCAATGTCCTCGCCTTCGCAGTACAGCCCCATAAAACTGCCGTCCAACGCCGCCTCGAACATGTTGGGAATACGCAAACCCGGTTCCGAGCTGAGTTTGGTATGCCATGCATTCTCAAACAATTGGTGCGTTGCCGGATCCGATACGTGGCGATAGCCTGGGAACTCATGCGGAAATGAACCCATGTCGCAGGAGCCTTGCACGTTATTTTGCCCGCGTAACGGATTGACGCCGGCACCGTCGTGACCCAAATTGCCTGTTGCCATGGCCAGATTGGCAATGCCGATTACAGTGGTGGAACCCTGGCTATGCTCGGTTACGCCCAAACCGTAGTAAATCGCGGCGTTGCCTGCGGTGGCATAAAGCCGTGCCGCAGCTCTGAGTTCAGCGGCGGGAACGCCGGTAATGGACTCGGAAGCTTCCGGCGAATTATGTTCCTGCGCGACAAAGGCTTTCCATTTGGTAAAAGAGGCGACGTCGCATCGCTCATTGACAAAGGCTTCGTCAAGCAAGTTTTCGGTAACCACGACATGTCCGAACGCATTGATCAAAGCCACATTGGTGCTGGGACGCAGCTTTAAATGATGGCTGGCTTTGACATGCGGCGACTTGATCAAATCAATTTCGCGCGGATCGATCACGATCAGTTTGGCGCCCTGACGCAGGCGTTTTTTCATTTGCGAACCGAATACGGGATGCCCGTCGGTAGGGTTGGCGCCCATCACTAAAATCACGTCGGCTTTCATGACCGAGTCGAAATCCTGGGTACCGGATGATTCGCCAAAGGTTTGCTTCAGGCCGTAACCGGTCGGTGAATGGCAAACCCGTGCGCAGGTATCGACATTGTTATTGCCGAAGCCTGCGCGTATCAGTTTTTGCATGATGTAGACTTCTTCGTTGGTGCAACGAGAAGAGGTGATGCCGCCGACGGAGTCTTTGCCGTATTTGGTCTGGATGCGTTTTAATTCCGACGCGGCGTAATTGATCGCTTCTTCCCAGCTGACTTCCTTCCAGGCATCTTTAATGCTGGCGCGGATCATCGGCTTGGTGATGCGGTCTTTGTGAGTCGCGTAACCAAACGCAAAACGGCCCTTGACGCAGGAATGGCCGTGATTGGCCTTGCCGTCTTTTGCGGGGACCATGCGGATCACTTGCTCGCCTTTCATTTCCGCTCTGAACGAGCAGCCGACGCCGCAATACGCGCAGGTGGTCACGATCGCATGTTCCGGCTGGCCGTTGTCAATTACCGATTTTTCCATCAGTGTTGCGGTTGGGCAGGCTTGCACGCACGCGCCGCAGGACACGCATTCCGAATCCATGAACGGTTGGTTCTGGCTGGGCGATACTTTGGAATCAAAGCCGCGGCCGTCGATGGTTAGCGCAAAGGTGCCTTGGGTTTCTTCACAGGCCCTGACGCAACGTGAGCAAACGATACATTTGCTGGGGTCGAAGCTGAAGTAAGGGTTGCTGTGGTCCTTTTCGGCGTTCAGGTGCGTTTCAACCGGGTTGTAACGGACTTCGCGCAAGCCGACAGCCCCCGCCATATCCTGTAGTTCGCAGTCGCCATTGGCCGAACAGGTTAAGCAGTCCAGCGGGTGATCAGAAATGTACAGTTCCATGATGCCGCGACGCACATCGGCCAGTTTTTTATTCTGGGTGGTGATTTTTAAACCTTCCGCGACTGGTGTAGTACATGAGGCGGGCATGCCTCTGCCGCCTTCTATTTGCACCAGGCAAAGACGGCAGGAACCGAAAGGCTCAAGGCTGTCAGTTGCGCACAGTTTAGGGATTTCAATACCTATGCTGGCTGCCGCTCGCATGACCGAGGTGCCTGCCGGAGCCGTGACCTGAAAACCATCAATTTCCAACGTAACCATGTTTTCATTGGTGCTGGCTGGTGTGCCAAAATCTTTCTCTTTATTCATCGACATTTTAAACTCCTCTAATCATTATCAGGCGGCTGTAGCTTTTGCATTTATCCCGAAGTCTTCGGGAAAATGGTTTAAAGCGCTCAGTACAGGGTAGGGCGTCATACCGCCTAATGCACAGAGGGAGCCGTTGAGTAAGGTGTCGCAAAGATCACGTAACAAAGGGATGTTTTTGTCGAGGTTGCGACCGTTGATAATGTCGTCCATGACTTCTACGCCACGGGTGGAGCCGATGCGGCAAGGTGTGCATTTGCCGCAGGATTCTTCTTTACAAAATTCCATGCTATAGCGCGCCATTTCAGCCATATTAACTGTGTCGTCAAAAACGACAATGCCGCCATGTCCCACTACCGCCCAGATGGCGGCAAAGGCTTCATAATCCAAGGGGGTGTCAAATTGCGATTCGGGCAGATACGCGCCGAGCGGGCCGCCGACCTGAACGGCACGAATGGGCCGGCCTGAAGCGGAACCGCCGCCGAAATCGTAAAGTAACTCTCGTAAGGTCAAACCGAAGCCCAACTCGACCAAGCCAGGATGTTTGATATTGCCGGCCAACTGTACCGGCAAGGTGCCGCGCGAACGGCCCATACCGAAATCGCGGTAATAATCGCCGCCTTTGTCCAGAATAACCGGCACTGAGGCCAGCGAAATAACGTTGTTGACGACGGTGGGTTGGCCGAACAAACCGCTGATGGCCGGTAAGGGCGGTTTAAAGCGCACTAGACCGCGTTTGCCTTCCAGGCTTTCCATCAATGAGGTTTCTTCACCGCAGACATAAGCGCCTGCGCCCAGCCTGACTTCCAGGTGAAAGGTATTGCCGCTGCCTTGAATGTTATCGCCCAGATAACCTTCCTTGTAAGCGGTGGCAATGGCGGCATTGAGCACTTCGTAAGCGTGAGGGTATTCTATGCGCAGATAAATATAGCCTTGCGTCGCGTCAACCGCTAAACCCGCAATTGTCATACCTTCTATTAACACGAACGGATCGCCTTCCATGACCATGCGGTCGGAAAATGTGCCGGAGTCGCCTTCATCGGCATTGCAGATGATATATTTTTGCAGCGATGCGGTGTTAAGCACCGTCTTCCATTTAATGCCGGTCGGAAAAGCTGCGCCGCCTCGGCCGCGTAAACCGGAATCGGTTACCGCTTGGACGATTTGTTCCTGGGCCATGGCAAGCGCATTTTTTAAACCGCGGTAACCGTCATTTGCAATATAATCGGTCAAGCTGACCGGGTCGGTTTTACCGATGCGGGCAAAAGTCAGGCGTTGCTGTTTCTTGAAGTAGTCAAGCTCTTCGGTCAGGCCTAAACCCAGCGCGTGTGCGCCGCCTTGGGTAAAGTCGGCATCGAATAAAGCGGACACATCGGAGGGCTGAACAGGGCCGTAGGCCATGCGTCCTTTAGCGGCCGCGACTTCAACCAGCGGTTCCAGCCAATACATGCCTCTTGAGCCGTTGCGGACCAGGTTAATATCAAGGCCACGCTTTGCGGCTTCCTGGGCAATAGCCGCAGCAACACGATCAGCGCCCAGTGAAACAGCGCTGGAATCGCACGGAACATAAATAGTGATACTCATTCTGTTGCCTCTATATCATTGATGACGGCATCAAAGCTGTCTGCGGTCACGCGTCCGTAAATCTCCTTGCCGATTTGCATGGCCGGTGAACAGGCACAGTTGCCTAGACAGTACACAGGTTCCAGAGAGAATCTGCCGTCCTCAGTCGTTTCATGAAAATCAATGTCCAGCCTGGCTTTGACATGCTCTTCCAGTTGTCTTCCGCCCATGGCTTGGCATGACTCCGCACGGCAAAGATGAATGGTTTGCTTTCCTGGCGGGGTGTTTCTGAAATAGTGGTAAAAGCTGATGACACCGTGAACTTCAGCACGAGACAGGCTAAGGGCCGCTGCTATGTCGGGAACGCTTTCGGCAGGGATATAACCCATGGCATCTTGTATGCCATGCAGAATAGGTAAAAGTGCGCCGGGCTTGTCTTTAAGTGCGGCAATGATTTCTTGCGCGATTGATTGCGTGGAGCCTGATTCTGTCATGACCATCTCAATATGGAGAATCCATCCTGATTAAAACAACGGCTGTTCCTGACTGTTGCGTATTTAAGTGTGCCAGATAGCATAGCACAAGATATTTTGGGTGTAAAAATGCTATAAAACGCACAAAAACAGAAGTGTTTTGAAAAACATTGTTTATGTCTCTATTTATAATAGATATTTTAAACCAAGCAGGTTAGTAAAGATTTATCTCTTTTAAGCAATACACTGTTCACGCATAGAAACATATTGCTGATATTTTTGATGCGCTGTACTGAGGATTACAAGGGCGATTAAAACCGCCCTTTATGCCTTGATGCCTGTTACGGTCCCTGAAATATTGTAGGAAAGCTTTATTTCACAAAACAGTTTTTTTCAGCATATTGCTCGGCGTCTTTAAGCCGTTTTCTTAAATCTTTGGATTGAGCGGGATCGCGCATGGCCGAAGCCGCATCGCCGGACTGGCCTTTAGTTAAATAAGTGAAAGTTTTCGCGGCCTCGTATTCGGCGAAGTTGAGTTTTTCGGCAATTTTGTCGATTTTGCAACCGCAGGCGTATTGAGTGATATAGGTCAGGCCGCCATGTTGAGCAACGCAATTTAAAACATATTCAACCCGGTCGCGGGTAGGGTAGTCGCTGACAAACGGTGCAGGCTCGGCTTGTTCAACAGGTTTTTCCGGTTCCATGGCGCAGCCTGAAATAACGGCAGCCAAGGCCAGACCGAAAATGGCGGGTGTGTATTTAACTTTCATTGGTAATTATTATTCCCATCAGTCAGTAAAGTGAAAAAATATGCGCAGCTTGCAATAAACAGCAGGCTTGCGAGAATGGTTGTCCGTTATTTAATAGTATTTAAAGCTTACCATTATGAATAGTCAAACAAAAGTAACGGGCGTGATTCTTGCCGGCGGCCGTGCCCGACGCATGAATAATCAGGATAAAGGCCTGGTCAATTTTAAAGGCCGTCCGATGGTCAGCTATGCCATTGCAGCGTTGGCTCCCGTTGTGGACTGTCTATTGATAAATGCCAATCGCAATATTGATCAATACCGGCAATTCGGGTGGCCGGTTATTAGCGATCGAACCGATAGTTTTGACGGTCCGTTGGCGGGCATATTAACAGCAATGGATCATGCGGATGCCGATGTCCTGGTGGTCATTCCCTGCGATTCTCCGCTGATTAAAACAGAACATTTGCAGAAGCTGTTATTAACCCGCGCCGAAAATAATGCTGATGTTGCTGTCGCTTTTGATGGAGTAAGGTTGCATCCGGTTTTCTTGGCGATAAAGACTTCGTTGCAAACCAGCCTGCAAGATTATCTGGCTAATGGTCATCGCAAAGTCGCAGTTTGGCTGGATCGGCAGAATTTAATTCAGGTGGATTTTAGTAACGAGCCGGAAATATTTTGTAACGTTAATACCATGACTGAGTTATCTGTGCTGGAGGAAACCAATCATTTCAATTAGGGCCCATTTAAGGCCCATTGTCCTGAACTGGTCATGTTTTTAAACATACCTGTTACTGCCGAAATTTGTATTTTCCGGTATAATTTTCATAATTTTTAACTCAGGGTATAGGTGTTATGTCGGAAATCAATAAAGTTGTATTGGCTTATTCCGGAGGTCTCGATACTTCCGTTATTCTCAAGTGGTTACAGGATGTTTATGATTGTGAAGTTGTCACCTTTACAGCTGATTTGGGGCAGGGCGAAGAAGTGGAGCCTGCGCGAGCCAAAGCGCAAGCGATGGGCATCAAAGATATTTACATTGAAGACTTACGCGAAGACTTTGCGCGTGATTATGTTTTTCCGATGTTTCGCGCCAATACCATCTACGAAGGCGAATATTTGCTGGGTACATCGATAGCCCGTCCTTTAATCGCCAGACGGCTCATTGAGATCGCCAATGAAACCGGTGCAAACGCCATTTCCCATGGCGCGACAGGCAAAGGCAATGACCAGGTGCGGTTTGAGCTAGGCGCATACGCATTGCGTCCCGATATAAAAATTATCGCACCTTGGCGGGAATGGGATTTAACCTCCCGTCAAACACTGCTGGCTTATGCCGAAAAACATAAGATTCCGGTAGAAATGAAAAAAGGTAAAACCTCGCCTTATTCAATGGATGCCAATTTACTGCATATTTCGTATGAAGGTCGGGTTCTGGAAGATCCTTGGGCGGAGCCTGAAGAGGACATGTGGCGCTGGACGGTTTCGCCTGAAGCCGCGCCCGATAAAGCGACTTATATCGAGCTGACTTACCGTCAGGGCGATATTGTTGAGATCGATGGTGAGTCTTGCTCGCCTGCGACCGTGATGGAGCGGTTAAATAAAATTGCCGGCGCTAATGGCATCGGTCGATTGGATATTGTAGAAAATCGCTATGTCGGCATGAAGTCGCGCGGCTGCTACGAAACTCCGGCCGGTACTGTCATGCTCAAGGCGCATCGTGCGATTGAGTCGTTAACGCTGGACCGTGAAGTGGCGCATTTAAAGGATGAGTTGATGCCGCGCTATGCTTCTTTAGTCTATAACGGTTACTGGTGGAGTCCTGAGCGCAAAATGATGCAAACCATGATAGATGCATCTCAGGCGCACGTTAACGGCAAAGTCAGGCTCAAGCTTTATAAAGGCAATGTCATCGTTGTCGGCCGCGCTTCCGACACCGACAGCTTGTTTGATGAAAGCATTGCGACGTTTGAAGATGATGCCGGCGCATATAATCAAAAGGATGCCGAAGGCTTTATCAAGTTAAATGCTTTGAGAATGAGAATAGCCGCGGCCAAGCGACCAAGCTAACTTATAAGGAGGCAGCATAGAAGCTGGTTTTATGCTGCCTTGCTTACTATCTCGCCTTTTTTGTATGCTGAATGAGTTTAAATAAAATGCAGAGTCTGTGCATTAAACTTGTATAATCGGGAGCTAGGTAGCGCTACTGCCGACATGGTTTTGTTATAAAAGATAATAATTGTTCGGTCGGGATGGTTGGTTGCCATAGGTTCCTGGTTCGAGAGGAAGTAATTAATGAGCGATATAGATAAGATAAATTCAGTGGTGGAGGTGTTGCCTGGCAACTCTTCTACGGTGCTGCAAAGAATACCTTCGCATCATGCATTAATGAAAGTTAACAGATTGCTGCTGGCTGTAATTTGTTCCTTGATGGTTGTTGTTTTGGTCGGAGGTTTTTTATTGATCCCAACCGACAGTTTCTTAACTCGCTATAAAAACGCCACGGCTAACGAAACCTATGCGTCTGAAATGAATCCCGTATTTTCAGCAGAAGTTAATGCTCTGAAAGGACAGCTGGTCGGATTGGTCAGCGGATCAATTGAAAGCAAATTAAACGCCTTGGAAGAAAGTATCCGGGTAGGGTCTGTTGCCAGTTCTATAGGCACCATAGAAGATTTGAAAAACGACCTGAAAGTTCTCCGCACCTATTCAGAACCCGCCAAGAAAGCAAAAGCAGTCGTTTCTAATGAGCAGCTAATGCAGGAAATGTCCCAGTTAAAACGTCTGATCTATTTGACTATCGCTTCTTGCGGGTTGATGCTGGCTGCTGTCGCTGGTATCTGGATTAAGAATCGCAAGCTATTGCCTTACAAAGAAATCAAAACAGGTTATTTGGGTAAGAATTAGATTTCAGTTTTTTGAACATAAAAAAAGCCGCCCCAGTCTAAGACCGGGGCGGCTTTTTTATGGTTACCAATCAGGGATTAGTTGCCGCCCAGATATTTGTATAAAGCATCAACAGCTTGGTCTTCGCCGTATCCAGCTTTAACAACGGCTGGATTTTTCATGATCTCAGCAATAGCTTTAGGCATGCCGCCTTTGCCTTCTTTCAGGACGTTTTCAAATTTCGCTCTGTCCAGTTGGCCTGATTTAATTAAAGCAGGTAATTGTGGGTTTGAAGCGATGTCATGGCAAGTGCCGCAACCGCGACCGAAAGCGCGTTCATAAATTTTCTTACCGATATCAGTGGCTTCGTCAGCAAATACTTGTCCGCTTAAAGAAAGTAAAGCGATACCAGCTAATGTAGCTAATGTTTTTTTCATTTTTATCTCTCCTGTTGGTAGTAAAAAAAGAACTGTTGTTTATTTTGAAAAAATAACAGTTCAATTAAAAGTCAAACCGTGAAAGCATAGGGAATTTGACGCGAAAATTCAATTGTTTTATTTATTTTCCCTGAATAATATTATCAACAACGGCTGTGAATGATAGCTGAATCGTTTGCTTGGTCTTTAAGTTGACACAGCATAATTAAACGATAGTTAGTCAGGTTGATTTGTGTGAAACCAGTTCAGCTTGTCATGCAGCGACACGACCGTACCTATAATAATTAGGGTGGGCGGTTTGATGTCCTGGCTGGCGACCTTGCCCGGCAATGTTTCTAATGTGCCGGTAATAACCCGCTGATGGGTCGTAGTGCCTTGCTGCACAATGGCAATAGGCAAATCTTTAGGGCTGCCGTGCGCAATTAGAGATTCACAGACTTTTTCCAGGCCGGCCAGTCCCATATAAATAACGATGGTTTGATTAGGGGCTGCAAGTTGAGTCCAGTTTAAATTGACGGAATTATCTTTTAGATGCCCTGTGACAAATGTACAGGATTGCGCATGATCCCGATGGGTTAGCGGAATGCCCGAGTAGGTTGCGCAGCCGGAAGCCGCAGTAATGCCGGGAACCACCTGGAAGTTAATGCCTTGCTGCATCAAGGTTTCAATTTCTTCGCCGCCACGCCCGAATATGAATGGATCGCCGCCTTTTAAGCGTACCACCCGTTTTCCGGCTTTAGCCAAATCAGCCAGCAGGGTATTGATGGATTCTTGTGGCAGTGCATGATATTGACGTTGTTTGCCGACATAAATTTTTTCCGCGTCCCGGCGTGTCAAGTCGAGGATCTCCGGCGAAACCAGCCGGTCATAAACAACCACATCAGCCTGCTGCATTAATCGTAATGCCCGAAAAGTTAACAGGTCAGGTGCGCCGGGACCGGCGCCGACCAGATAGACTTCGCCGAGATGAGTGTTTTCTTTTTGCTTGAGTAGGGTTTGTTCCAATTGCTGTTCGGCTTCCTGCGCCTTGCCTGCGAAGACCAGCTCCGCGACAGAACCCTGCAAAATGTTTTCCCAGAAAACTCTGCGTTGAGCCGGCTTTTTAATATGCTGCTTGACTTTATCCCTGAATTTGTCAGCCAAGCCGGCCAGTTGGCCATAAGCGGGAGGAATCACTGTTTCTATTTTAGCCCTGAGCAAACGGGCCAATACCGGTGCTGCGCCGCCGGAGGATACCGCGGCAATAATCGGTGAGCGATCAATAATGGCAGGAAAAATAAAGCTGCAAAGCTCGGGATTATCGACCACGTTGACGGGGATGTTTCGTTCCGTCGCTGTTTTGGCAACCAATTGGTTGGTCTCTGGGTTGTCGGTTGCCGATACCACCAGCCTGAATTCGCCAAGGTCGGCAGCGGAGAATGACTTTTGCCGTAGCGATAAGTTATGAATCGTTTGCAAGTTTAATACTGCCGGACTTATTTCATTGGCAATTACCGTGATTTTTGCGCCGGCTCGGGCCAACAATTCGATTTTTCGGGCAGCAATTTCGCCTGCACCGACAACCAGGCAAGCCTGGTCTTTAAGTTTTAAAAATACAGGGAAATAATCCATTTAGTTAAGATGATTCTTTGATTTAAAAGAGAATGGTATTATAAGCCCACTAAAGTTAGTTGAGAAAAATTTAAAAACTCATGATCGAATTTAACCTGGAAATAGATGCCAGCGGTTTGAATTGCCCTTTACCGTTGTTGCGCCTGAAAAAAGCCCTGATGGGTATGGACAGCGGCGATATTGTCAAAGTGATTGCAACCGATCCGGCCGCACATTTGGATTTTGGCGTTTATTCCGACCAGACCGGGCACCAAATCATTCAATTGATAAAAGAATCCAACAGGCAGGTCTTTTACTTCAAAAAGAAATAGTGGCGGCTTCCGCTGCCGCTCAAACTGGCTTTCTACCTACAGGCTCAGCGCTGTTCGCCATACCTGAAGTTTTTGTTCATAGGAAAGAGAAGCATGCGCCGGGCTGGTCGATGGGAGACGCGTGTAACTGACCGGAACAGCGCTGACGGTAGGCAAGACATATTTCCGGTACGTCGACTCGGCCATCGCCCCGTTGAAGAATACCGCATAGATATTGGCGTGCGTCCGAAAAAAGCTCCGGAAATCATTAACGCTAATGGAGCCGGCATCAATGTTTGAGTCCAGGCTGCCGACTCGCGTACAGGACTGTAATACATCCCAGAGTGCGATACGGGCGGTTTTCAGTTCTTGTAGGCGAGCCTCATAAGAAGAGTCCGGATCAAACCCGAGCAGATCAGACATAATCTTCCAGAACGCGTTACGGCGATGGGCATAGTATTGTTCAGCTGCCAAAGACTCCCGTCCCGGCATACTGCCCAAAATCAATATCTCGGAATTCGAATCCGCAACCGGTTCGAAACATAATAAAAGCGGATTTGTCATAGTCCCCAGGGGTTAAGTTAACCGGTCAATGGAAGCAGAATAAAATGCTGTTTTTTCCATCCTTGGTGAGCGAATTGTTGGCCGCTTGGAGCTGGATGATAGTAGTGAGGTAGGTGACATAAAGTAGCAACAGTATTATCCCCCGCCTTTTGCCAATGAAGCCCTGTCGCGAGGGGGTAAGTAAGCACTAAAGTAATCAGTCCAAACGCCAATATAACCGCAACCTCACGCTGATCAACGACTATCGGATGCATAATGGAGGCCACGCCGATAACAAGAAGACCGTTAAAGATACTGCTGCCGAGGAGATTGCTCCCAAGCCAACCTCGTCTTGCTTGCGGAACTTTGCAATGACCTTGGTCGTAAGCTCGGGTGTGGACGCGCCTATGGCTACAACAGTGGTTCCGATAATGAATTCATCTATACCGAATGCCACGGCAATGGCCCTTGCCCCGGTAACGATTAGATTCCCGGCAGCAATAAGATAGGCAAGCCCGATAACGCAAAAGAGTACGGCTGTCCTGTCATGATGTTCACCGGAGGTCGTCTCTCCGTAGCGCTTCTTTGTTTTCGCGCCTCGATAACCGCCGCGCTAAGCCATACAAGAAACAGACTCAACATCAATAAGCCGTCTAATCTGGAAAGCTCGCCGTCCAGAAATAACGCACCGGTGATGAGCGGAATCAGCAGAGCGACAGGAAAATCCCGTTTTACGCTGTCACAGGGCTTTGGATTCCGGAAATTGCCAAGGCGATAGCCAGAACCAGTGCAACATTTACAACATTGCTGCCAAGGGCGTCGCCGAGGGCGATTTGGGGCTCTCCAGCCATTGCCGCATTGATAGAGACCGGCAGTGCCGGGCTCGAAGTGGCAAATGCTGCAATGGTCACGCCGATGATGCCGGGCGAAACCCGAGTCCAATGAGCAAGTCCTATGGTGCCTCGGACAAATAATTCGCCGCCGATTTCGGCGCAGATAATGCCCAGGATCAAGGCAATGTAATCATTCATTGTGAAACGGATCGGCAGTCTAGCAAGCTGTTATCTGAATTTTGCATATCGATACCCATCCTTTATGAGCTGATCATAGCTTGTGCAGCTGTCTTCCTAACAAAATAATCGGCATGATTAATAAACGGGACACTGTTAAAGTTACATTTATAATGACGATAGAAACCAGCGCAAGCAACCAAATAAATTCCCCAAATACAATCTTGAGTTTAAACAAATATGGTTAAACGAAGTATTTTTAGAAAACTTCTTGTGACGATGGTCGGCCTAATTGTCGCCTTGTTGACGCTGTTAACCTTTATCCAGATTGAGTTTCAAAAAGATGTGTTTGAAAAGGAATTGGACAAACGCATTGCGCTGATGAAAGGCCGGTTGATCGATAGAGGGCAGATTTTATCCGATAATTTATCGGATCAAGTTGAGAATGGCATCGCTTCGGTTAACCTTTCTCTGGTTGCCGATCAGTTAAGGAATGCGGTTGGGGAAAATAAGGAACTCCATTACATTGTATTAATGGAAGCATCAGGGCGGGCGTATATCCACACGCTAAAGCCACAGTTAGAGATGGGGGTTTTAACTGAAAAAGAGGATTTGTTTGCGGCGGGCCAAAAGATGGCAACGGTTAATGAATACGTCAGCAACGGCAAGCATTTTATGGAATTTATCATGCCTATTCAAGTCAGTGCAAAGCCATGGGGCGTGCTCCGGCTAGGCTTTTCCCTGGATCTTCTTAATCGGGAAATTGTCAGTTCCAGAGAGGAGAGCACTCGCCAAATTCACGAAATGATAGCCAGGCTATTGATAACCGCGGCCATTTTTATCCTGATAGGCGCTTGTATCGTACTGTTTGTATCTGAGCGCCTTTCCAGGCCGCTGATGCACTTAACTCGACTGGCGGATGAGTTGGCTCAAGGCAATTTTGCGGTCAGCGCCAAGGCTAAAAAAAAACATCCGGATGGCGAAATTGGCGCGCTAACGACCGCGTTTTTTCAAATGGCGCGTAACCTTAAGTTTTCTTACGATAAGCTTGAAGAATACAGCCGAACGTTAGAGCAAAAAGTAATGGAGCGCACCTCCGAATTGGCAGAGGCGCGAGATCAGGCGGTTGCGGCCGATAAAAGCAAATCAGAGTTTCTCTCAACGGTGAGCCATGAAATTCGGACCCCGATGAACGCAATCATCGGTATGACCCGGCTAGCCTTGCAGACGGATCTGACTGCCAAACAACAGGATTACCTGGCAAAGGTTCAGGTTTCTTCGCGCGCATTGCTCGGGATTATTAACGATATCTTAGATTTCTCAAAAATCGAAGCCGGAAAACTGGAGCTGGAAGCTATCCCATTTACTTTGGATGACGTGCTGAATGATCTTTCCAGTTTGGTGAGTGACAAAGCGGAAGAAAAAGGCCTGCATATCTGTTTTATTATCGATGATGATGTGCCTTCCGATCTGATAGGCGATCCGCTAAGGCTGGGCCAGGTGTTGCTTAATTTAGTCAATAACGCAGTAAAATTTACCAGCTATGGCGGCGATATCACTATTAAGATTGCTTTAGCTAATAGCGGTGAGCAAGCAAAGACAGCGGATCAAATTATGCTTGAGCTTTCCGTTAAGGATACCGGTATAGGCTTGACGCCAGAGCAAATAGGCGAGCTATTTCAGTCCTTTAGTCAAGCCGATAAATCCACCACCCGTAAATATGGCGGAACAGGACTGGGGCTGGTTATTTGCAAGCGAATAGTGGGCATGATGGGCGGCGATATTAAGGTACAAAGCAAAATAGGTCAGGGCAGTACTTTTACTTTTACCGCCATGTTTGGGCAACCGTATGAGATAAATCAAAAACTATCGACATCGCATGATACTTTTCGAGGCGAAAAGGCATTAGTGGTCGATGGTAATAAGGAATCACAGAATGCTTTATGCCTGCATTTGGAAGCGCTCTTTTTTCAAGTGATGTCGGTTAGCACCGGTGAGCAAGCTATTCAAATACTGGAAAGCGCCTCCGATGATGATTCTTACCGGCTTGTGCTCATGGACTGGAATTTACCTAAAATGGACGGAATTTCGGTTGCGCGGCATATTAAAAACAACCTTAAAATTGCCTGTATTCCCCACGTTATCATAGTCACTTCGCATAGCAGGGAAGATATTGTACAGCGAGTAAAAGACCTTGATCTGGAGGGCTTTCTTACTAAGCCGGTACATTCGTCGGCGCTGTTTAGTGCGGTTGTTGAAGCCTTTAATCAAAATAGTTTTAGTGAATATACCTCTTCGCAAGTCGCTCATATAACGGCGGAAAAGGAAAAGCTTCGTCAGATCAAGGGCGCAAAGCTGCTGTTGGTAGAAGACAATCCTATTAATCAGCAGATTGCGAAAGAAACTCTGGAACAGGAGGGCTTTGAGGTTAGCATTGCCGTCGATGGCCGGGATGCTGTGCAAAAAATACGGGCAAGCTATTTTGATGCAATATTAATGGATTTGGAGATGCCGAATATGGATGGCTATGAGGCAACCCGAATCATACGTTCCGAACAGCAGTTTGATGATTTGCCGATTATTGCCATGACAGCTCATGCCATGAAAGATGTAAGAGAAAAATGTTTGCAGACAGGCATGAACGGATATGTAACCAAACCTATAGATGTTGGTGAGTTATTGGAGAGCTTGATTGAGTTTATTAAGCCCGCGTTTCGGAAAACACCGGCAACTTGTTCGGCGAAGACAGGTCAGCAAAAAGAAGCAGTACTGCCGGAATTATTGTCCGGTATTGATATGCAGCAGGGTTTAAAAAATGTTGTTGGCAATGTGCAGCTGCTGTATGACTTGCTGCTGAAATTTCATGAGGGCTTTAGCGATGCGCAAATTCGCTTGGATGCTTTTTTACAAGCCGGCGATGTTGATTCGGCATTGCGATTTCTCCATGCAATGAAAGGCGTGGCGGCTAATCTAGCCATGTTGGAATTGAAAGTATGTATAGAAGCGTTGGAACAGACGCTTAATAAACAATGGGAATATGGGCCTGAATTATTAACTGACTTTGCGAGTGCGCACAGCAGGGTGCTGGAGTCAGTCGGATATCTATGCAGTACAAGAGGTAACGCCGGTTAATTGAACGGTGCAACGGATCTTTGCTGGATGATTTGGCGCTTGCTGGGGAAAATAGATAGGGCCGGTAGCTCGGCTGGAAAGTGCTGTTGTATTAGTTGTCTGAAAGAGTGTATAAGGTTTGTAATTAATTTCTATACTGGCAGATCAAAACAAACTGACAATAAGGTTGAGTGACAGGCTCAGCAAGGGATGGTTTTTTACGATGCAAATTAAGTTTCCGTTTGATTTATCCAAACCGATTACGGGCGAAGCAAGCATTGAGATCAATAAACCGATTCAGGATGTTTTTTCTTATATTGGCGAGCATTTTTTTGATAACTATCCTAAATGGTCTGTGGGCGTTGTTAAGTTTGAGCCCTTGGACGGAAAAGACGTTTTTATCGGTGCCAGAGCAAAGCAAATACGTAAAGACAATGGCGATGAAATCGAATCGATTTTTGAAATTACAGACTATCAGCCCATTGTAAGACTTACTTTTAAAGGCTTGACTGAGCCTTATAAGCATAGTTATTTCTTAGAAAGCAACGAACAAAAGCAACCGACCCGCTTGACTTTTCGCTTTGAATTATTAGAGCTTGAAGTTTTTATGCGCCCTTTTGAGAAGCTTATACGTTCTGCTATTGAAGATGGCGCAGAAAATACGGTTGAAAACATTAAAGATCTGATCGCCCTTGAAAGCGCTTAATTGAGCAGATTCGTAATTGCCAGAAAGATTGGAGTTTTATTATGTCTTTTATTGTTGAAAAAGATAACGGCCTTATTCCACAAGTGCTTTCCGCTATCCTGGATGAGTGTGTTAATGGTGTCACTTTAGCTGACCCGGATTTAGAGGATGCTCCAATTGTTTACGTCAATAAAGCTTTTGAGCGTTTGACAGGGTACAGCCAGGAAGAGATCATCGGCCGCAATTGCCGTTTTCTTCAAGGTGACGATAGGGATCAAGCCGGGCGTTACCAAATTATTGGGGCCATGAAAAATAATCAGCCAATCGAGGTAACACTGCGTAATTATAAAAAAGACGGCACCTTATTTTATAACCGGCTGAAAATAACGCCTTTGTTTGATAAAAAAAAACGTGTCATATATTATCTTGGCGTGCAGCATGACATAACCGATCAAGTCAACGCCAGCAATGAAATTCAAGAACTGAACAATTTATTGAGCGCCATGCCGAGCAAATAGCCCTGCTATTTAGAAGTAAAGGAGCCTTATGAATGAGACAAAAGGTGCCAACAGTGACCTGCTTTTTAATGAGGAACTTTTCAGCCTTGCTATAGTGGCTTTTCTTTTGTTGCTGGTCATGGAAAAAGTCAAACCATATCGTAACTTCCCTCAAAAAATCTACAAAGAATCGTTTGTTACCAATACCACGGCATTTTTGGTAAACAACCTGATCCTGACAGCGTTAAGAGCGTCGTCATTATTTCTTATCGCGCAACAGTTTTCCTCCTACGGATTATTAGGCAACTTAGAGAGCGGCCCGGTTAAATGGCTGTTGGCTTTTATCCTGTTTGATCTGGCGATTTATATCTGGCATGTTGCGAGTCATAAATACGAATTTTTATGGCGGTTTCATAAAATCCATCACAGCGATAAAAGTTTTAATGTTTCTACAGGTTTTCGTTTTCACGTTTTCGATTTATTGTTGGAAATTGTTTATAAGTCGATACTTGTTGTGGTCATCGGCGTGAATGCGTATCTGGTGCTGTCTATCGAGATTATCGAGCTGTTTTTCATTTTTTTTCACCATGCCAACCTTCGCGTTCCCTACGAGGAGGCGATCTCGTATGTCTTCATTACTCCATCACTGCACCGTACACATCATTCCAAGTTACGGACAGAACACGACAGTAACTATGGGATTGTTCTGTCGCTTTGGGATCGGATTTTTCGAACTCGAAAAAAGCTGGTTCCTGAAAATATCGGCCTGGATTTAATTGAAGCTGAAAACTTTATACAGCTGTTTTCGCTGGCGTTTATTACGGAGCTTAAAATCCGGAAGTTGTTGAGTTGGATTCCTAAAGGCAAAAAAAACAGATAATCCGGCTTGCTTTGCTCGTATTGATTAATCAATAGGTAATTTTGGTCATGATAATTAAATCGAAAAAAGAGATTCCTGCTAGTGAGATAACCGATCCTTTAATCTTTAAGGAGCGGCGAAACATCATTAAGGCTATGCTGGCGACGATGGCTGCCGGAGCCGTGGGCATTTCGCCGGCCTTGGCTGATGACAATAATTCGGCCTGGGCCAATTTACCGAAAGGCGATTTTTCTGCTGATCTATTAACGCCCACGCCTGCCGAAAGCGTTAAAAACTACACAAACTATTATGAGTTTGCATTAAATAAAAAAGACTCAGCAAAACTTGCGCAAAATCTGCGTACCGACCCATGGTCTGTTGAGATAAGTGGCGAAGTCGAAAATCCGGGCAATTATTATTTGGAGGATATTTTACGTCAGCAGACGCTTCAGGAGCATGTCTACCGTTTCCGTTGCGTCGAAGGCTGGTCCATGGTTGTGCCCTGGGTTGGTTTCTCGCTAGGTCATCTATTAAAAACGGTTAAACCTTTATCAACTGCCCGTTTTGTAAAATTTACCTCAGTTTATCAGCCGGAAATAATGCCCAGGCAGCGTAATAATGCGATGCTGGAATGGCCTTATGTCGAAGGCTTGCGCATCGATGAAGCTATGCATCCATTGGCAATCTTGGCTGTTGGCATGTACGGCGATATTCTTCCCAAGCAAAATGGAGCGCCGCTGCGCCTGGTTGTGCCCTGGAAATACGGCTTTAAGAGCATTAAAGCGATTGTAAAAATCGAGTTGTTAAGAAAACCTCCATTAACCTCCTGGAGCCAGTTCGCCCCTAGTGAATATGGGTTCTACTCCAACGTAAACCCGGCTGTCGCTCATCCTCGCTGGAGTCAACGTAGCGAACGCCAATTAGGCAGCAGTTTTTTTACCCCGCGTCGAAAAACTGAATTATTTAACGGCTATGGCGAACAAGTAGCTTCGCTTTATAGCGATATGAATTTACGGCATTTTTTCTGATGATTTTGCAAATTAACAATTTGAGGCCGAAAGTTATAGCAGTTTGTCTGATACCTTTATTATGGTTATTGATTGACATTGCCTTCGATAATTTGGGAGCAAACCCAGTTCAGGCGCTGCATATCCGGCTTGGCGATTGGTCACTACGCTTCCTTTGTTTGACGCTGGCTGTTACGCCTATTCAAATTGTCACAAAGTGGCGCGGCCTGGCAGATTACCGGCAACTATTAGGGCTGTACGCTTTTTTTTATGGCACCTTGCATGTGCTGGCTTATTTGCTGATAGATCATGGCCTGATATGGCATATGATTAGTATTGATATTATTGAAAGCCCTTATATTTGGCTTGGGTTGTTAGCTTATATTATTGTTTTATTATTGGCGCTGACCTCGTCCAAATGGGCCAAAAAGCTCATGGGGAAAAACTGGAAAAGGCTTCATCGGCTTATTTATATTGCAGCCATTGCAGCGGTTATGCATTATTTTTGGCAGCTCAAAGGCAATCTGGCCGAACCCTTTTTTTACTCAATAATAGCTTTCTTCTTGCTGGGTTTTCGCATTTTAGTCTGGGTTAAAAATCGTCAAGTAAATAAAATAAAAACTGTAAGCGGCCAGCGAACGATAACTTTGGCAGACGAACAAAGCGAGATGCCTGAAACGGTACACAACAGCACTAAGCATTAATATTAAATAATAGGCCTTCAACTTGCTGGATATACTGAGTTTTGGAACAGATACCCCAGTCTAAATCCCCTGCATGGTTACCAACGCTTATTCTTTATTTTGGATTAGCCAATAAGTAATACCCAGCGCTATCACGACCATGGCCGATGCGCTCACATATTCGGATGATAAGCCCTTGTAGTCAAAGACAATGATCTTTCTGCAAATAGCCATCAGCGCAGTCGCTACGACCAGGTTTACCGGGATCACATCGCTTCTGATATATACGGTAATGTTCAGAAAAATTTCAACGGCGATCAGCACGGCCAGAAAAGCCCCGAATGTTTCCAGCATGTCGTTAATAGTCAGCAGCATAAAGGGCGGCTGGGTGAGTTTTTCAAAAATCACATAAACGACATCAATAATGCCAAACAAAATAACGATTACCATCAGAAAAGCCAGAAACTTGAGTCCCAAACGTATGGTTCGGTGTAAAAGTTGTATAAACGGATCTTCGTGCTGGACAGGCAATTCTTCGTGTTGCGTAGGCGGTTGTTCGACACTTGCGAAAGTGACGTGTTTTACCAGCTTGCTGTGCAGGTGAGCTAATAAAGGGCCGATAATGTGCTTATGAGAGGCAAAACCGGCAGGTGTCAAATCCTTCTCAAGGAAGTTGTCAAAGTCTTCCACGCCACTGAACTCGTTGGCTTCCAGCTTCTCAAAGCCCATGCTCCAGTAAGGAAATAGCCGCTCAGTTATCGGCGCTTTTTCAAGCAGGATGACGTCCTTGTGGCGCTTGTCTTTTTTTATGGCTTCAAAGGTCGCGTTCACGGCGGCCTCGTCGCCTTCCAACACCTGAAAAAAAGTGCCGTGGGTATAAATGAGTATCCCGGTTATATTTCTGGCGCCATTATTTGTTCGGCAGGTTTTTAACAGTGATAACAGGTCTTCCGGACTAAAGTCGGCTATTGCGGTGCTGGCGTAAGTCAGTCTGATCATTGCGGCCCTCCGTAAGTGATTGCTGATTTTTTCAGCTATTTAGCGGTTTATGAATAACAGTTTAAGCCTGTGAGATTTTGAAAGTGTTATTTAAATGGAGTATAAAGAGCGCGTAGTTCTCAATATATCGGTAATAGCTCTATTGCTCCAAAACCGGCCTTTTGGCAGATGAGTATGAGGCCTCGCTAAGCGGTTTTATCGATTGCATTCTTCCTGCTTGTGCTAATCACTTTATTTAATCGGCAAGCAATGCTAAAGTAAATGTTTATTAAAACACTTGGTATTTATTTTGTTGCCGGCTGACTGCATAGAGTACCTTACAATAACTTTAATTTAGGAGAATCCCATGGCTTTTGAACTTCCTGCTCTACCTTATGCTAAAAATGCATTGGTGCCCCATATTTCTGAAGAAACTTTAGAATATCATTATGGCAAGCATCATCAAACTTATGTAACAAACCTGAATAATCTGATTCCGGGAACTGAGTTTGAAGGTTTATCCCTGGAAGAAATTATCATGAAATCTTCCGGCGGTGTTTTCAATAACGCGGCGCAAATCTGGAACCATACCTTTTACTGGAACAGCATAGCTCCGAATGCGGGCGGCGAACCTACCGGTGCTTTAGCTGATGCTATCAACTCAACTTTTGGTTCATTTGCAAAGTTTAAAGAAGAATTTACCAAATGTGCAGTCACTACTTTCGGTTCAGGCTGGGCTTGGTTAGTGCAAAATGCTGACGGCAGCCTGGCGCTGGTCAGCACCAGCAATGCTGGTTGCCCTTTAACCGCCGGTCAAAAGCCTCTGTTGACTTGCGACGTTTGGGAACACGCTTATTACATCGATTATCGCAATGCGCGTCCAACTTATCTGGAAGCATTCTGGGCGTTGGTTAACTGGGATTTTGCTGCAAAAAACTTTTCAGCCTAATTTTTAAGTAGTATAAGAAACCTTCTGCGTCTGTTGATGCAGAAGGTTTTTTTATGGGAGAAATAAAATGGCTACAGTTTTAATTACCGGCGCTAATCGCGGCCTGGGTCTGGAGTTTTGCCGCCAATATGCCGAGCAGGGCTGGCATGTCATCGCCTGCTCGCGTAACCCGGACGATGCGTTTGATTTAAATAACCTCGCCAGTCATCATAATATTCAGCTGGAAGCACTGGATGTTTCAAAATTTAAACAAATTGATGCGCTATCCCACAAATTAGCGGATTCGCCGATTGATGTTTTGATTAACAACGCCGGCATTTATGCAGATAACAAGAGTAACGGTTTTGGCCGGCTCGATTATCAAGCATGGACTGAGTCGCTGTTAACAAATACCGAGGCACCGGTCAAAATGGCCGAAGCTTTTTTGCCGCAAATTAAAAAGAGCGATAAAAAACTGATTGTTAATATCAGCAGTCTGATGGGCAGTATTGCCGATAACGACAGCGGCGGCAGTATTTTTTACCGGTCCAGCAAGGCGGCGCTAAATGCGGCAATGAGAAGCCTTTCGATAGAGCTTAAAGATCAATCTGTCGGCGTGCTTATTTTTCACCCCGGCTGGGTCAAGACCGATATGGGCGGTCCTGACGCGTTGATTAATGCCGAGCAAAGCGTTGCGGGCATGCGTACCTCGATAGAGCGCTTTTCTTTAGACCAATCAGGCAGTTTCATCAAGTATGACGGAACGCCAATGCCATGGTGAATGCTATGATTAAAAAGACATTGATTTTGTGGGCCATGCTGCAAGGCGCAGCTTATGCAGGGGGCTCAATACCCGAACAGATTAAAGTGCCGGAAGGCTATAGCCCTGTTTTAACCGTGCATGCCAAGGGTGACCAGATTTACCAATGCTCACTGAAAAACGGCGAGTATTCGTGGGAAACACAAGCGCCGGATGCCAAACTGTTCGACGAGCAGGGCAATATAGTCGGCAATCATACGGCGGGGCCTGTTTGGGAATATAAAGAGGGCAGTCGCGTGGTCGGACGGGTAGTCAAGAAAATCGATATGGCGCCGGATTCAGCCATTTCCTGGTTGCTGGTCGAGGTAGTTTCTCATAAGGGTGACGGCCTGTTTTCGAATGTCAGTTTTATTAACCGGATCAATACGCACGGCGGTCTGTCGCCTTCGTCGGGATGCGACGCTAATCATATGGGCGCTGAAAAACGCGTGCCCTATACCGCGGATTACGTTTTTTACGGCAAATAGCCCAGCTTCAATTCCCTGAGCTTCATCAGTGCGTAGACCGATTCCAGATGCGGCGAAGGTATGCCTAGCCGCTGGGCGGCGCGAAGGGCGTTACCCAGGATGGCTTCGGTTTCCATCGGCTGACCGGACTCATAATCCAGCAACATGCTGGTTTTATAAGGCGGCATCGCGTAGGTGTGTTCGATGTTGATATCAACGATATTGTCGGGCAACGGATGCCCTGCGGCCGCCGCAATGTCGCAGATCTCCTGCATGATGCTGCGTACAAAAGACTCCTGGGTTTGCAGGATGTCCAGCGTCGGCAAGCCGCCCGATAATACCGATAACGGATTAAACGGCGCATTCCAGACGCATTTCTGCCAGCGTCCGGTAACAATGTCGTCGGTTGCTCCGCACTCGATACCGGTTTGATTAAACAGTTCGCAAAGTTGTGCCGTTTTATCGCTGACACCGTTCGGCAGATTGCCCAGGGCCAAACGGCCGTAAGCCAGATGCAATATCTCGCCGGGGCCTACACGGTTGCAGCAAATAAACGCCAAGCCGCTGACGATTTCATTGTTGGGGAAAGCATCCAGCATTTCCTGCTCGATTTCTACACCATTCTGGATAAAGACTATAGAGGTATTTCGACCGACAACAGGACGAATCAGGGCGACCCGGTCCAGCGTCGGGATGACCTTGGTGCAGAGCAAAATATAGTCCGGGGAGCCTTTGAAATCGGCAACATTTTTTAGGACCTGTGTCGGGGTAAAACTCCAGCGACCAAGTGGCTGGCTGTCGATAATGAAACCGTGCTGCCTGACTCGTTCGTAATCGGAGCGGCAAACTACCGACACCTCGGTGCCGGCCTGCGCCAACAGTGAGCCGTAAAACGCGCCGATGGCGCCTGCGCCAATAACAAGCACCGTGCTAGCCATCGCTTTCTTCATCCAATATTTGCTTTAAAAAAGGGATGGTCAATTTACGTTTGGCGGCCAATGAGGCCTTATCCAGTTTTTCCAGTAAGTTCCATAGAGAGGCCAAGTCCCTGTCGTAATGCGTCAGCAGGAAGCGCCCTGTTTGCGGGGCAATTTCAAAGCCCATTTGATCGGCTTTAAAAATTAGTGCCGAGATGCGGTCGCTGTCGGTTAATGGCTGTATTTTTAAGGTCAGACCCCAGTTAAGGCGGGTTTTTAGGTCGGGTAATTGAATGCCCATATCATTGGGTGCAGACGATGCAGACATGATCAGTTTGTGGCCGCGCTCGCGGTGCTGGTTGAAGAAATTGAAAAAAGCCAGCTCCCAAGCTCTGTTGCCGGCTATGCGCTCGATGTTGTCGAAACAAACCACATCATATTCATCCAGACCGTTTAACAATGAAGGATCCGGCAGCTCGGCATTCGCTAAATCAAAATAGAACGAGCCAAGGCTTTGATTCTGCGCTTGATGACAGCAGGCTTGCAACAGATGAGTTTTGCCCTGGCCCGGTTTACCCCACAGAAAAATTTGCTGTTCGCCCAGGCCTGCGACGCATTGCTGCAAGTGAGTGACGATTTCCTGATTGGCGCCAGGGAAAAAATCGTTAAAGGTTTGATTGGCCCTGAATTCGAAATGTAAGGGAAGCTGCTGGGCCATTGTCAGTTTTGTTTTCCCGCCAAGCGGACATAAAATGCGGAGCCGAAAAACAGCATCAGGCTTAGCATGATTTCAAGGGATGCATACAGCCGTTCATCGGCGTTGACATAAGCTTCGGCAGTACCGTGTAGAAAGTAGATCAGGCTGACGTAGGCGGCCCACGCGCAACTTCGAGGATTACGATCCAGCAAGCCGCGCATCGGCAGCAGTAACGGCGTAACTGCGACCAATAAAACCAGCGCTACCGGAAAGCGGGTAGAGGGCGCGAGTACGGTATTCCAAAGCATCAACAGCGCGAACAGCCCGAAAAAGCCAGTCAGGGCCACGATATAGCAATAAATCGGTTTTATATTCATGAAGGTCGTTTCAGTTGAAGCGCGGTTTTGGCTAGTCGTGCGCCGAAAGCTTTGCATAAGGTTTTTTCCTGATCACTCAAACCCGTGTGATGAGTTGACACGTGGCTGGGGCCGTACGGCGTGCCGCCTGACGTAGTTTCCCGCAACGCATGCTCGGTGCTGGGCAAGCCCAGTATCAGCATGCCGTGATGCAAGAGCGGCAACATCATCGATAACAAAGTGCTTTCCTGGCCGCCGTGCATGCTGCCGGTTGAGGTGAAGACGCCGGCGGGTTTGCCGGCCAATGCGCCTGAAAACCAGATTTCAGTCGTGCTGTCGATAAAGTATTTTAACGGCGCGGCCATGTTGCCGAAATGAGTCGGGCTGCCCAGCGCCAAGCCGTCGCAGGATTTTAAATCGTCAAGCGTCGCGTATGGTGCGCCGTGGGCGGGGATGCTCTGTGCGGTTTTTTCGCAGACGGTTGAAACATCGGGAACGGTTCTAAGCAGCGCTTCCGCTCCATCAACAGATTCAACACCGCGAGCGATATGATTAGCCATCCCGGCGGTGGTGCCATTGCGGGAGAAATACAGGACCAGGATTTTTGCCATGCGCTTGAGTCTTATAAAATAGCGAGTACGGTTTCCGGCGGGCGCCCGACTGCCGCTTTGCCATTTGCAATGACAATAGGCCGCTCGATTAAAATAGGATTGTTCACCATGCCTTGTATCAGTGCGTGTCGATCCAGTGACGCATCGTCCAAGCCTGCTGCTTTATATTCGGCTTCTTTTTTGCGCATTAACTCGCGCGGCTCCATGTCCAGCTTTTGCAAAATGTCATCCAGTTCCTGGGGGCTCGGAGGCGTTTTAAGATATTCGATAACTTCCGGTTCGATGCCTTGATCTTTCAATAACTGCAAGGTCTGACGCGATTTGCCGCAACGTGGATTGTGATAAATCTTTACGCTCATGCTTCACCTGCTCATTAAAATAAAAAAGCTATAATAGCATTTTTAACAAAACTCACGCGTTGGAAAAGGCAATAACGATGATGGACAGAGCAATGGATCGAGTATGGGATCGAATCAAGCAGTACTGGTTATTAGCGCGATTTGACAAGCCTATCGGCATTCTGATTTTGTTGTGGCCGGCACTATGGGCGCTGTGGGTTGCCAGCGACGGCAAGCCTGATCTGCTGGTGCTGACCGTTATTTGCCTGGGTGTCGTGTTGATGCGGGCCGCCGGTTGCGTGATTAATGATTACGCAGACCGCGACTTCGACCCGCACGTGGAACGCACCAAGCAGCGGCCTATCGCCGCCGGCAAGGTAAGTCCCAAGGAAGCGCTGACGGTTTTTATCGTGCTGTGCTTGTGCTCTTTCGGGCTGGTATTGTTGCTGAACACCTACACCATCATGCTGTCGTTCATCGGTGCATTTTTGGCCGCCAGCTATCCGTTTATGAAACGTTACACCCATTTGCCCCAGGCTTATTTAGGCATGGCTTTCGGCTGGGCGGTTCCGATGTCGTTTGCCGCGCAGCTAGACAGCATTCCGCTCGTAGGTTGGATAATGTATTTGGCCACCATATTATGGGCGCTGGTGTATGACACCATGTATGCGATGGTGGACAAGGACGATGATTTGAAAATAGGCGTTAAGTCGACCGCCATCCTGTTCGGCGCTTACGACCGTCACATCATGGCCGGATTGCAGTTGGTCATACTCGGATTGCTAATTATAGTCGGGCAAATGGCAAACGCCGGCTGGCCTTATTATGGCGGGATTTTAATTGCGGCCGGTTTGTCGGCGTACCAGCAGAAATTGATTTTTCACCGGGAAAAAACGCTGTGTTTTAAGGCGTTTTTAAACAATAACTGGTTTGGTATAGCTGTATTTTCAGGCTTGGTAGCGGATTATTGGCTTTGATGAATAAAGACGCTTGGCAAGAGTAAAGACCATGCCGTTATTTTTGCGGTCAAGCTTGTTGATTTCTTGCATGATAGCGTTGCTTCCTTTATAAATACGGCATCCCAATGATTGCTCATCAGCCTCGCTGTAGCAGGCTTTAACGGTGATTTCAACAGGAAAGATCAAAAACTGAATTTATCCAATTTGTTAAAAAATACCTTTGTATTTTCTTTAGCATTGTTAGTAATATCACTTACATCTTTAGACATTTTCTACCCAAACATCCTAAAGCATTGAGGAATGATCATGACAACCATAGCAGACCCCATTATCGGCAGTTGGTACAAGGACGTAGAAAACAATCTGAAATTTAAAGTCATCGCCGTTGAAGAGAGCGATGATTCCATTGAAGTCCAGTACCTTAACGGCGATATTGGCGAATACGATCATGAAAGCTGGTATAACTCGACCTTCGATTATATCGAGGACCCGGAAGACTGGAGTGCGCCCTTTGACGATCTTGAAAGCGATGATCTGGGTTATACCGACCCCGACGAGCACCGGCCCAATCCCGAAGACATGGACATCGAAGATTACCTGGATTAATTAGGAAGAACATTACATGAAAATGAGTCCTCAGGAATTCCTGGACTGGAAAACAAAACGCATTACCCTGTTGGCAATGTCCGGTGCCGGAAAAACCACGCTGGCCAATAAATTGCCTAAAGCCAAATGGTTTCATTATTCCGGCGACTACCGGATAGGCACAAAATATCTGGAAGAGCCTATCCTGGACAATATAAAACGCCAAGCCATGCGCGTTCCGTTTCTGCGCGAGCTGCTGCTTTCCGACTCCATCCATATCAGCAATAAAATAACCGTTGATAATCTGGCTCCGGTTTCCAGCTTTCTTGGCAAACTCGGCAATCCTGAGTCGGGCGGGTTGTCGCTGCACGAATTTAAGCGCCGCCAAAGGCTGCATCATCAGGCCGAAATTGCCGCAATGAATGATGTGCCGGAGTTTATTGATAAAGCAGTAGACATTTATGGCTATCAGCATTTTGTCAATGATGCGGGCGGCAGCGTTTGCGAGCTGGACTGCCCCGAAGTGCTGGAAACATTGGCGCAGAATACGCTGATTATCTACATTAAAATACCGTCGGCGCTGGAGCAAACCATTATTGACCGCGCAAAATCCGATCCCAAGCCCCTTTATTATCGGGAAGCGTTTCTTGATGAAAAACTGGCTGAATTCATGCAGCTTAGAAATTACTCTTCCGCCGATGCGATACAACCGGATGATTTTGTCTCCTGGATTTTTCCGGAGCTATTCAAATCCCGCTTACCTCGCTACCAAGCGATTGCCGATCAATACGGCTATACGGTTGATGCGAATGATGTGGCCACCGTTAAAGGTGAGGATGACTTTATCCGCCTTATCGCCGATGCGCTTGCTTCCCAGCAATAATATGGGAGGAGCCCGCTTATGCCCTTAGTTGCTCATACTGATTTACCCACTTTCCAGCGCCTTCGTGAGGAAGGGGAGGAAATATTAGATCCCGACCGCGCCAGTAACCAGGACATACGGGAAATGCACATCGGCCTGCTCAATATGATGCCCGATGCGGCATTGGAGGCGACAGAACGGCAGTTTTTCCGATTGGTGGGGGCGTGCAATCAAATTGTTCAATTTCATGTGCATCCTTTTACCATTGAAGGGTTGAGTCGAAGCCCGGAAGCGCAAGCCCATATTGCCAAATATTACGAACCCTTTGAGAAAATCAAGCGGGATGGATTAGATGCGCTGATTATCAGCGGCGCTAATGTTACCCATCCCCACTTGCCCGAAGAGGAGTTTTGGCAGCCGTTGGCCGAAGTTTTTTTCTGGGCCAAGGAAAACGTCACATCGACACTTTGTTCGTGCCTTGCGACCCATGCGGTCATTCAATACTGCTATGGCATTGAGCGCACGCGCTTGCCGGCCAAGCGCTGGGGCGTGTTTTCGCACAAGCTAACCAACCGCACGCACCCGCTGGTCGCGGAAATCAACACCCGTTTCGATGTCCCTCATTCCCGGTTTAATGAAATATTCCAAAACGATATGGAGCGGCACGGGATTAAAGCCCTGGCTGTCAGCAAGGATGCCGGCGTACATCTTGCGGTCAGCCCGGATGGTTTTCGCATTGTGTTTTTCCAGGGACATCCTGAGTATGATGACATCAGCCTGTTAAAAGAATACAAGCGGGAAGTCTTGCGCTTTTATCGCGGCGAACGGGATGACTATCCGCCGTTTCCCGAAAATTACTTTAATGATGCCGTACAGCAGATATTGGTTCGTTATGAACAAGTGGTCAGGTCGGCCAAACAAAACGGGCAGAGGCTGGAAGAATTTCCGGAAAACCTGATCCTGGAGCACATTGACAATACCTGGAGCGACACGGCAAAAGCGGTATTCAACAACTGGCTGGGAAAGATTTATCAACTCACCCATCAGGAGCGGGGCCTGCCTTTTATGGACGGCGTAGATCCAAACAACCCCTTGGGTTTATAGATGCATACCGAGTTTTTGCAGCAAGCCATTGATCTGGCCGTGGAAAATGCCAAGTCAGGGCAAGGCGGCCCTTACGGGGCGATTATCGTAAAAGACAACCAAGTGATTACCGCCAGCGGCAACAGAGTCACCAGTACCATTGACCCTACCGCTCATGCGGAAGTGATGGCTATCCGCCTGGCTTGCCAGAAACTGCATGATTTCCAGTTGCGAGGCTGCATTCTCTACTCCAGCTGCGAACCCTGCCCTATGTGTTTGGGGGCCATTTACTGGGCGAGGCTTGAAAGAGTTTATTTTGCCTGTAGCCGGCATGATGCCGCTGCCGCCAACTTTGACGACAGCTTTATTTACGATGAGATTTCTGTTTTGCCGCATGAGCGCAGTATTGCCATGCTGCATTTGAACCTGCCGAATGCGATGCAGCCGTTCAATATTTGGGCTGAAAAAAGCGATAAGGTGCTTTATTAAAAACAGGCTAAAGGCGAAGAGAGCGGCCCTATGTAGCTTATGACTTATATGCTCCTACGTGACGGAGTTTTTTCGCCTTTCGCCCTTTGCCTTTCGTCTCCATTATTTATCGGCTATCTTAATTAGCCACCCGGCCTGATCGTAACATCCCAATTCTGCTGTGGCTTTGGCATTGATTCTGACAAATTGGCCATTCAAAGTTGCCGGCAGCTTGGCCTTAACCCGGTGAAAGCTGCTGTTGCTTTCAACCGTATACTCAAGGTTCTGATTTTTAGCCGTCAATTTAATGGAGTCTGGTTTGGCCCAAGGCGAGATCATGAAAGAAAGCGTTGATTCAGGCGGAACCTCAGTTTTCTCGGGTTCTTGATAGACGGGAAGGTTAAAATCCCTGAACTGGGGTTTCTTGCAAATTTCATCTGTCTTGCCAGGATCATAGGCACTTGCCGTGCCGGCAACTAACGCCGCAGCAATAAATAGCAAGGGGCTAAGCATTTTTGTTATTTTCATATCCACTCCTCTAAAAAGGCGTTGTGTCGCCAGTGATGACTCCGGTAAAGCCGCTGTGTTTAACGGGGAGCCATATTAATTATTCTTCTAATAAATTCAACTTGCCGCGACATTTATACAAACGCTACGCGGACGCCCGATAAATCAAATACACATTCATATCCTTCAGACAAAACCGATGATGTCTTGTACAATATCGGAAGTTTAAATTTTAGCAAGAGAACACCACATTGAGCGAACAAAATCAAGAAAACATGACAAATTCGCCGGGAGCGAATTTGCATTTACCCGCAGGGTGCCGGGCAGGAGAGCCCGGCATGAATTATAAAAGTGCCGGCGTTGATATTGAGGCCGGCAATGCCTTAGTTGAACGCATCAAGCCTATTGCCGCCAGAACAAGGACGGCAGGTGTCATGGCGGGCTTAGGCGGTTTTGGCTCCATGTTTGAGTTGCCGTTGGATCGTTATCAGCAGCCGGTTCTGGTTTCCGGTACCGACGGCGTAGGCACCAAGCTGAAGCTGGCCAATGAGCTGGGAGTTCATGACACCATCGGCATCGATCTGGTTGCGATGTGCGTTAACGATATTATCGTTCAAGGTGCAGAGCCTTTGTTTTTTCTGGATTACTTTGCCACCGGCAAGCTGGATGTCGATACTGCCGCGGCGGTTGTAGACGGCATTGGTAAAGGCTGTGAATTGGCAGGCGCGGCGCTGGTCGGCGGCGAAACAGCGGAAATGCCAGGCATGTATGCGGACGGCGAGTATGATCTGGCGGGTTTTTGCGTCGGCATCGTGGAAAAAAGCAAAGTGCTTGACGGCAGCAAAGTCAACGTCGGCGACAAACTGATTGGCATCGCATCATCCGGTCCGCATTCCAACGGTTATTCCTTAATCCGTAAAATCATTGCCCACAGTAATGCAGCACTTTCCGATACCTTCAATGGCCAAACCTTGGGCGCGGCCTTGCTGGAACCGACCCGAATCTACGTTAAATCGTTGTTGGCGTTGCTGGACAAAGTGTCGGTACACGCGCTTGCGCATATTACCGGCGGGGGGCTGACAGAGAATCTGCCACGCGTGCTTCCGCAAGGCACCAACGCCCACATTGATCTTGCTTCCTGGGAGTTTCCGGGCATCTTCAAGTGGTTGCAGGATAAAGGTAATGTCTCTCAGGCAGATATGCTGGTTACCTTTAATTGCGGCATCGGCATGATCGTTTGTGTTGCTCCCGAAGATGAGCGGGCAACGCTTGAAACGCTTGGCCAATTGGGCGAACAGGCCGTTACTATCGGCGAACTGGTTGCGTCGGAAGGCAAGCCGGAAGTTAAATACCTTTAAACTGGCTTTAACTATTCTCACTTAAGGCATATCACACGAAGAACAAGAAGTTTTTATCCTGACTTTTTCTTCGTGTCTCGGCAATTGCTCCTGCATTCCCCCACGAGGATGTGGGGGATGCAGATTTTGCATGGAGCAAAAATCTGTCCATGCAGTCGTTCGTGGTAAAACTCTCTTAAGCTATTGTGTAAAACTGCATAAAACATCAGGCGTTTGATCTCGTAACAACGGGACAAACGCTTCCGCCAGTAATTTAAAGCCCAGAATATGCCCCATCAATAATAGTGGCGGCAATCTCTCTATCATCTTGCCAGTTAGAAATATCATCAATAAAGCTTTTAGCGATTTTTAGCACATCCAGCGGAATTTGCTTCAGATAAGCCATCGTAAAAAGCCAGTGACGATTCCAGACGCTCGTCGGAATGAATTCGATTTTCGGTATTTTATTACCAATATCATGATGATGCCTGTTATGGAGAGATTGTCTGCAATCCATTTCTGAAAGAAGCGTTGCTTTCTTGCAAGCGGTCGCTGTGCTAGGATGCCTTAAATTGTCATCATTGAAAGGACATTCTTATGCAGGAAATTTTAATTGGCGGTCAGAACGGTATTCAAGTCATTATGGACGCTGCAATGGCTAATCGCCATGGCATGATTTCAGGGGCGACCGGTACGGGTAAAACAATTACCCTGCAAATTCTCGCTGAAGGTTTTTCAAAAATAGGTGTTCCTGTTTTTCTAGCCGATATCAAAGGCGATCTGTCCGGTATTACAGTTCCCGGTCAGCCCCATGAGAAAATTTCCGAGCGTGTTCAACAGATTGGCATCGCTAATTATCAGCATCGCGGTAATCCAGCTGTTTTCTGGGATATTTTTGCCAAAACCGGATGTCCGGTGCGCACCACTATTTCAGATATGGGGCCGTTATTGCTCAGCAATTTGCTGGAGTTGAATGATACGCAAACCGGGGTTCTTTACAGTTGCTTTAAAATCGCCGATGACAATGGCCTGCTATTGCTGGATTTAAAAGATTTGCGCGCCATGTTGCGCTGGATGGGCGATGAGTCTAAAGAGCTGCAAACAGAGTACGGCAATATTTCCGATGCAAGCATTGGCGCCATCCAAAGGCAGTTATTGGTGCTGGAAGAGCAGGGTGCTGAGATGTTTTTTGGCGAGCCTGCCATACAGCTGGAAGATTTTTGTAAAACGGATTTTTCGGGCAATGGCGTCATCAGCATTCTTGATGCGACCGAGCTGACTAGAAAATCACCGCGTTTATATGCCACTTTTTTACTCTGGCTGCTATCCGATTTATTCGAAAACTTACCGGAAGTCGGCGATTCGGACCGCCCCAAGCTGGTGCTGTTTTTCGATGAAGCGCATCTGCTGTTTGATCAAGCCCCCAAAGTATTGGTGGATAAGATCGAACAAATTGTCAGGTTGATTCGTTCCAAGGGCGTAGGTGTTTATTTTATCAGTCAAAGTCCGCTGGATGTTCCCGAAGATATTTTGGGCCAGCTGGGCCTTAAAATTCAACATGCCTTAAGAGCTTACACGCCGAAAGATCAACAAGTAATCAAAAGCGTCGCCGCAACATTTCGTAGTAATCCAAAGATAAATACAGAAGCCGCTATTCAGGAATTGAAGACAGGCGAAGCCTTGGTTTCAGTACTGAATAAAGATGGTAGTCCAGCACCGGTCGAGCGAATTTTCATTTGTCCGCCTGAATCTCAACTAGGCTCGATATCCCCGCAGCAACGCGACGAAATAATGCGTCGATCACCCTTTAGCGGCCGGTATGAGCAGGAAATTGACCGGGAGTCAGCCTATGAATTGCTTAAAAGAAAAGCCGAACTGCAGGACAGCCAGGCGGTAAAAGATCCACAAATCAAACAGCCGACAAAAACAACATCCAGTCAGTCAAGTGGCCGGCAAAGCGTCGGCGAAGCGCTGCTAAAAAGTGCGGCGCGTAGCATCGGCAGTACGGTAGGCAGGCAGATTATTCGAGGCATTATGGGCTCGTTATTGGGTGGCCGGCGATAATTCAAGCCCTGCTTCTGCAACAGCTCAACAAGCGCTTCAGCCGATAGCGGCGGGCTTTTGATATAGCCTTGGTACAAGTCGCAGTTTTTTTCCTGCAAGAACGCCAGTTACTGCGGTGTTTCTACACCTGTGTTGTTGAGAAGCCCCATAATCTTCTTTGATTTCCCGACAAGCAGTTTGCAGTCTTTTTCAATTTAAGGTGTGCGGCTGGAAAGCCTGCTTCATCCAGTGCCGTAGGGGCAGCGCGTTAATATCGCTACGCTGGGGCTGCTGTGAGAAAAAATCCACTGTATAGGTTTGTTTTCTGGCGTGATTGAGTTTAATGATAAAATGACGGATTGCTTTTTATCGCCCGGAAGATTTTGCAGCAGGTGCAAAAAATTTTGGCTGATGGCAAACTAAAATTATCTCAATCACCACCACAGCGGAAATTCGTAATCATGAGTACCCAAGCAGTCGATACGGCATCTTCTACCGACACTTTTTCCTCGACTTTTCTAATCGGCAATGTCGGCGCCCCGTTTGTTATCGGACTGGCGGTCGGCTATTTTGCCAAAAAAATGTTACGCACGGCGCTGTTTCTGGGAGGAGCCGTCATCGTGCTGCTATTTGTCGCGGAATACTACGACATCATCGATATCACCGATGAAAAGCTGCAACATGCGGCCACAGCCGCAACGGAAGCAGCCAAAAGCTCCGGTGGTTTTTTGGTTGATCGTCTGACCAGAGTTACCAGCAAGGGCGTCAGCGGGGTGGGCGGTTTTTTTGTCGGACTCAAGCTAGGCTAGGTATTCGTCCTTAGCCACTCTCAATATGATCACACCAACCACTCTATTCAAATGCTTGGCCGATGAAACGCGCTTGCGCTGCGTGGTTTTGCTGCATAAAGAAGGCAGGCTCTGCGTTTGCGAGTTAACCCATGCGCTGGATTTATTGCAACCCAAAATTTCGCGCCATCTTGCGCAATTACGGCAAAGTAACCTGCTGCTGGACAGCCGCGAAGGGCAGTGGGTGTATTATCAGATTAACCCCGAGTTGCCGGCTTGGGCTTTTGAGATTCTGGATATTGCCGTCAAACAATTTGCTACCCATAGCAAACAGCAAAAAGACAGCGACCGGTTGAAGGCGATGGGCAGTCGTCTTGAGATAGCGAAAGATTGCCGCTGAATTTTTTTGCCTTATAATATTCGTTTATTCGAATATATAAATGTTAGGAGTGAGGCATGCTAAACGTTTTAATTTTGTGTACCGGGAATTCTTGCCGAAGCGTGCTGGGCGAGGCGCTTATCAATCATCTGGGCGGCGACCGGTTTCAGGCTTTTTCCGCCGGCAGCCATCCGACCGGCAAGGTAAATGCCAACGCGCTGGCGACATTAGCGCGTCACGGTATTTCAACCGAAGGTTTTTCCAGTCAATCCTGGGATGAATTCGATGATAAAGGCATTGATATCGCCATTACCGTTTGCGACAGCGCGGCCGGGGAAGTCTGCCCGGTCTACCTAAATAGTGTGATTCGGGCGCATTGGGGCTTGCCTGATCCTGCCCATGTCGCCGGCAGTCAGGAAGACATTGAAGCGGCTTTCGAGACAACCTACGCGGCTTTGGAAAAGCGGATACAGCAACTATTGGCATTGCCGGTTGAGACAATGTCCAGGCTGGAACTGACCGGGGCGCTGAACAAGATCGGCGCGGAAACGCTCTAACACACTGGAAATAACAACCATGAACACACAATTAGACCACGCTCCGAAGCGTTTGGGATTTGTAGCGCGGTTCCTGACCTTATGGATATTCCTCAGCATGGCGGGCGGGATCGCACTGGGCTACTTCATCCCCAGCTTCACCCAATGGCTGACCCGGTTCCAGGTAGGGACCACTTCCATGCCCATCGCTATCGGCCTGATCCTGATGATGTACCCGCCGCTGGCCAAGGTGCGCTACGAGGAGCTACCCAAGGTTTTCAAAGACACCAAAATTCTGCTGTTGTCCCTGATCCAGAACTGGATCATCGGCCCGGTGTTGATGTTTGCGCTGGCGGTTATTTTTCTCCGGGATTATCCTGAATACATGGTCGGCCTGATTATCATCGGCTTGGCCCGCTGCATTGCGATGGTGCTGGTCTGGAATGAACTGGCTGAGGGCGATAACGAATATTGCGCAGGTCTGGTCGCGTTCAACTCCATCTTCCAGATGCTGTTTTTTGCTGTCTATGCCTATATTTTCGTTACGGTCTTGCCGGATTGGCTGGGCATCGCTTCCGGCCTTGAAGTTCAGGTTACCATGGGCCAGGTTGCCGAAAGCGTATTGATTTATCTGGGTATTCCTTTTTTCGGCGGTATGTTCACGCGTTTTTTCCTGGTGCGACGCAAGGGTTTGCAATGGTATGAGCAAACTTTCATGCCCAAAATCAGTCCCATTACGTTGATTGCGCTGCTGTTTACGATTCTGGTCATGTTCTCCCTCAAGGGCGAATATATCGTGCAACTGCCAATGGATGTGGCGCGCATCGCCGTACCGCTGATCATCTACTTTTTGATCATGTTCCTGGTCACGTTTTATATGTCGGCCAAGGCCGGAGCAGGGTATCGCGTTAGCGCCACGCTATCGTTTACCGCGGCTGGCAATAATTTCGAACTGGCTATCGCAGTGGCGGTAGCGGTTTTCGGGCTGGAATCAGGACAGGCGTTTGCGGCAGTCATCGGCCCTTTGGTGGAAGTGCCGGTATTGATCGGGTTGGTCAAAGTAGCGCTTTATTTCAGGCAAAGCCTGTTTCAGGCGGGCAAAAAAAATGCGGCTGGTTAAGGCCGCATTAAAAAGGATATAAAACTCTGAATTCCGAGGAGGAAATTGAACTTCAAGAGCGCGGCTATATTAGCATTAAATGATATAGAAAGGGTGTGACATATTGTCGCGCGCACCAGACAGAGTGGCCGTTCGTCTTTTATAAGCACGTGAAACGGCGGGCAAAGCTTCCGCTCCTCGGCAATCGCTCCCTGCATTGCTCTACCTCCTGCATAACCCACAAGGATGTGGGGAATGCAGATTTTGCATGGAGCAAAAATCTGTCCATGCAATCGTGCTCACGCTCCTTACCTACATGACCCACAGGGATGTGGTGGCCGCGATTGCTCCAGGCAATCTTGCGGCATTTCCTCCATCCTTGGAGGTCAATGCAGATATTGTATAAGGCCATAGATGCCTGTAGTAGAGCAACGCAGGAGCGGTTGCCGAGGAGCAAATATCTGTCCCTATAGGCAAAAAAAATGCGGCTGGTTAAGCCGCATTAGAGAAAGATATAAACTCTGAATTCCTAGGAGGAAATTTGCATCTCAAGAGTTGTATATATACTAGTAAAAGTACTTATATAAGGGAATGTGGCATATTGTCGCGCGTCAGAGTATCGCAGAGTTGAGTCAAGCAACATCTGTGTAATTCGGTAGGGAGATATAATTTTTTGCAGTATTTCAGGGTTTTACCTGATTTTTAATTACTTTCCGAAGTTGTATTGTTGAGCCTCACTTAAAAAGCTGAGGGCCACTCAACATAGTTTGCTTGAACAAATTCAGGAGAGTAATTATGAAGTTACAACCTAATGTTCAGACCAAAATCCAATTCGTAACTCCATCGCCCGCTAAGTCGTGTTTGTTAGTATTGATGCTGGCGGCAACAAACCTGGCTCAGGCGTGCATAACCGCCGATGTGGTTGCGCTAGACCAGGTTCTCTATTATAACCGGCTCGGAGCGATGAATCCGTCGGGGATGATTTATGCCCTGAAACGCGATGTCGTTGCCATCACCGGAACGACCCCATCCGCCGGAAACGCGATGCTGCGGCCCGGCAAGCGCCCCAGGCCTTTGGTGCTGCGCGTTAACGAAGGCGATTGCCTGACCGTCAATTTTACCAACTGGCTCAGTCCGACCTTGTCAGGTTCTTTGCAAGCTCCGATCGCACCCAGCAGCCTTGACCCCAATGCGACGGCGGTTAAAAACGACGACGGACCGGCCACGCGCACCGCATCGTTTCATGTGCTCGGCATGCAGGCGCAAGGCATCGAATCGGATGGCTCGTACGTCGCTAATAATGCCGACAGCCTGGCAAAACCGGATGAAGTCAAAACTTACACCTTTTATGCCCAAAAAGAAGGCACTTATTTTGCCTACAGTACGGCGGCGACCACAGGCGGCGAAGGCAACGGCGGATCGCTGGCTCACGGCCTGTTCGGCGCGGTCAATGTAGAAAACAAGGGCGCACAGTGGTACCGCAGCCAAGTGACGGAACAGGATCTGGCATTAGCCGCGACGGGTTCAACCCAATCTGACGGAAAATATTATCCGCTCATCGATTATGAGGCCGTTTACCCCGCCATTGAAACCCGTAAACCGGCCGAGCAGCTCAGCCTGACCACCGCTCAGGACGGCACTACCAAGGCGACCATGACCGCTCTGACCAGCAATACCGGCTTTATTGCCGATGATGCCGGTAAAACCTTGATCGGAGAGAAAGGTAAGGCGCAGATCGAAGAAGTTTTTGCCGATGGCTCGGCCAAGGTAACGATAGCGGAAGCCTTTAACAGCGAAATACCGCCCTATACCTGGAAAATCGAAGGAACAGCTCCCCATCCTTTTGCCGGAACGCCGATAATGAACATGCTGAATGGCAGCGAGATCGTTCATTCCGACCTGAACGCGATCATCACCGGACCCGGTCTGGGAGCGTTTGCAAGCAAGCAGGAACCTAACAACGCGATTTATCCCGGCCGCACCGACCCGTTCCGCGAATTTACCGTGATCTATCATGACGAAATCAAGGCGGTTCAGGCATTTCCAGCCTGGTACAACGACCCGGCCTTTATGCACACCTTGCACGGCGTCAGGGACGGTTTCGCGATCAATTACGGATCAGGCGGCATCGGCTCGGAAATCATCGCCAACCGGTTAAAACTCGGCCCGATGAAAGACTGCGTCGAGTGCAAATATGAAGAATTCTTTTTAACCTCTTGGGTACTGGGTGATCCGGCAATGGTGGTCGACATGCCGGCAAGCGTTAATGCCAAAGGCAAGGGCGTGGTTGACAACCCACGGTTCGCGACCAAAGCCTACTTTCCTGACGACCCGTCCAATGTTCACCACAGCTATCTCAATGACCGGGTGAAATTCAGGAATCTGCATGCAGGTCCCAAGGAACATCACATCTTCCACCTGCACGCCCACCAATGGCTGCACACTCCCGATAGCGACAACTCCGCGTATCTGGACAGCCAAAGCATCGGGCCGGGCAGCGGTTATACCTATGAAATCGCCCACCACGGCAGCGGCAACCGCAACCGGACGCCGGGCGATTCGATATTCCATTGCCATTTTTACACCCATTTTGCCCAGGGTATGTGGGAGTTATGGCGGGTTCATGATGTCCTGGAAACCGGCACCGTCATGGCCACGGACGGCAGGCCGGCGCAAGGTTCCAGGGCATTGCCGGATAATGAAATCAAGGCGGGCACACCGATACCGGCATTGGTACCGATGCCGACCATGGCGATGGCGCCGTTGCCCGGCGCCAAGGTGGAGATCGAATACAAGGCAGGGGCGCCGACGGGCCAGGTCAAATTGCCCGAGGTAGCAACGGGCAACCCCGGCTATCCGTTTTTCATTCCCGGAATTGCCGGACACCGTCCGCCGCATCCGCCGATGGATACCCTTGTCGATGGCGGGTTGCCCAGGCATATAGTCACCGCCGGTACGGCGACCGGCTATCAAGAGCGGGATAATTTCAACAAGATATTGAATACGCTGGTCGCGAAAAAGCTGCCGGAATCCGGAACGCCGTGGGAAAGGCAGGCGATGTTATTCCATGGCGGCGACGGCGACACAAAGGGGCCGAATCAGTACGACACGCCGAAACCGGATGGCAGCGGCACCGGTTCATTCAAGGTCAACGGCCTGCCTGCTGTTGCCGGTGCGCCTTATGCCGACCCGTGTGTTAACGATGCCCAGCAGCCCGCGACCGGCAACAACCGTTTTTACCATGCCGCGGCCATCCAACTGGATGTCAAAATGAACAAGGCTGGCTGGCATTTTCCGCAGCAGCGTATTCTGGCCTTATGGGACGACGTGGCTGATACGATTGACGGCAAAAGGCCGCCTGAACCGTTCTTTTTTAGAGCCAACAGCGGCGAGTGCATCACCTTTGAACACACCAACCTGGTTCCTAATGTGTATAAAAAGGATGATTTCCAGGTCGAGACGCCGACCGACATTATCGGCCAGCATATCCACCTGGTTAAATTCGATGCCACCTCGTCCGACGGTTCCGGCAACGGTTGGAACTACGAAGACGGCACCTTCAGCCCTGAAGAAATCCACGAGCGCCAAGTTGCGCTGAACGCTCCCGAAGGGCAATGGCTGGACCCTGACGACGCCAATGCCGTCAAACCCTCCGTATGTACATTGGATGGATTTGAAAAAGGCAAGGGCAACTGCGTGCAAACCACGGTGCAGCGTTGGTACGCCGATGATGTGACCAATAATGTCGGTGAAGACCGGACGTTGCGCACGGTCTTCACCCACGACCATTTCGGCCCGTCAACACACCAGCATCCGGGGCTTTATGCCGGTCTGGTTATTGAACCGGCGGGTTCGATATGGAAGCATAATGAAACCGGGGCGGTCTTGGGCGGAAGAAATGATGGCGGTCCGACCAGCTGGCAGGCCATCATCGAGCCCGGCAACGGCGAAAAACCTTACCGCGAGTTCATGCTGGAAATGGGCGATTTTTCGCTCGCCTACCGGCCGGATGGCACACCGGTTAACCCGCCCGGAAAAATGGAAGACGGGCTACATAATCTGCTGGCTGTCGCACCGACCTGTCCGGGCGGCGGCGCAAGGCCCTGTCCTGAAGCCATTTCCGCGGAAGACCCAGGGACCATGACGGTAAACTACCGCAACGAGCCAATAGCCCAACGCATCAATAACGGCACAAACGGGCAAACAACCGGCAAGCCGGGGGATCTTTCGTTCGCCTTCGAATCACGGACGGACCGGGCTATTAACGAGTTGAACACTCAGCCGGCGTTTTTTTCCTGGCCGTTAACCAAGAATGTAATGCCCGGCGATCCGTTCACCCCGTTATTGAAAGCGTATACCGGCGATAAGGTCCAGATCAGGGTTCTGATGGGCGCGCATGAAGAAGGGCATAACTTCAGTGCCCACGGTATCAAGTGGCTGTTCGAGCCGTCCTTGAAAGACTCCGGCTATAAAAATTCGCAAATGCTGGGCATTTCCGAGCATTTCGAGTTTGAAGTGCCCGCTGTGAACGCCGTCAAAGGAGATACCCCCTGGGCCGATTTTGCCTACTTTCCGGGAGCCGCTACAGACGATGTCTGGAACGGTCTGTGGGGACTCATACGGGCTTATAACGGCAAAGGAACCTTCACCAGCCAATACCCGGCGCCGACCCTGGCTAAATTGTCCAGCAACCCGAAAGGGACAGCGCTGCCGGCGATGACTTGCTCCGGAGGCAAAAATAGCGATCCCAATTGCGTAAGCATGAGCGGCGTCTGCCCGAGCAATGCGCCCCAGGTTGGCTTCAAGGTGCATGCTTTTCTGGCGCGTGATGTGCTGGGCGGTCCGCTGGTTTATAACTACAGCGCCGGCCTGGAAGATCCGGGGGCTATCCTGTATGTTCGCGATACGGATTTCGACAAAAAAACCAACCGGTTGAAACGGGGCGTTCCCGTAGAACCTTTGATTCTTCGCGCCAGGGCGGGGGACTGCATTACCCTGGATCTGGTCAATCACCTTCCGGCGGATCTAAGCAGCACCCAAGCCGACGGCTACAGCACGTTGCCGATGATCGTGGAAGGCTTCAACAACAACCATATTCTGCCGTCCAGCTATACAGGACTGACGCCGCAATTGCTGGAGTTTGATGCGCTGACCAACGGCGGACTGAATGTCGGACTTAACCCGTCGTTATGGACAACAACACCTTCTGTCGCAGCGCCCGGGCAGACCGTCAAATACAAATGGTATGCCGGCAGGGCGACTGTCAAAACCGATCCGACTGCCACATCGGACCCGCTACGCCGGTTTGCCGAACCGGTGGAATATGGCGCCATCAACCTGATGCCGTCGGACCGGATCAAGCAAACCGGCAAGGGCGCCATCGCCGCGATGATCATTGAGCCGTTGGGGTCGACCTGGATCGAAGACATCGATTCGCGCGCCTCGGCGACGGTGACGCTGGCTGACGGAGCCACTCAATTCAGGGAACATGTGCTGATCTTTCAGGACGACCTGAATCTCCAGCAGAATGGAATGCCGGTACCAAACACCGCACAGTCTGAAGATCCCGAAGATTCGGGACAGAAAGCATTCAACTACAAAACCGAACCGCTGTGGACCAGGATGGGCTTTGCTCCGGAAACAGCTCTGGAGCTGACCCGCAACGAAGACTTTAGCAACGCGCTGCAAGGCGTTTCGGAAACCCCGATCTTCAAGTCCAAAGTCGGCGATAGTGTTCGTTTGCGGGTTTTGCAACCGGGCGGTCACGCGCGCAACCATGTATTTCAGCTACATGGGCACGGCTGGCAGGAAGAACCCTACGCCAACGGTTCAACGGTGATGGCTGTCAATAACTGGTCGGAATGGAAGGGGAGCGAAGCGGGCATAGGTGCCGGCAGCCATCTTAATTTGCTGTTGACCAACGGCGCGGGCGGTTATTACGGCACGCCGGGCGATTATTTGTACCGGGATCAGGCATCGTTCCAGTTTGACAATGGCCTGTGGGGGATATTCCGGGTAGAAAAGTAGAAGCTAGCGCATTGCCGATGAAGTCCGGTTAATGCGCTGGCTCGCCGTTAAAAAGAACTGGGGCATTGGTATGGCCTGTGGCGATCTGAGGGATACGTAACAGACGAGACTGTGAAAGTATTATCCAAATCAGGCTGAAAGAATTATTCACCACAAAGAACACGGAGAACACAGAGTTAATGCAATATAAAACTCCGTGTTCTCTGTGTCCTCCGTGGTTAATCTCTTAAACAGCACCGTAGGGTACGCATCGCGTACCTTTTTGGAATTTAATTCAGCGGAAAATGTTGAAAATGGTACGCAATGCGTACCCTACCGGGCTAAACCACAGGGATGTGGTGGCCGCGATTGCTCCAGGCAATCTTGCGGCATTTCCTCCCTCCCTGGAGGTCAATGCAGATTTTGCCTGGAGCAAAAATCTGTCCATGCAAGTCGTCTGTGTTCTCCGTGTTGAGTCTCTTAAACAGAATACTTTCACAGTCTAAGACGCTTTACGGCCCTATCAATGCTGAGGGATTTAAAGATCCTTTCAGGTCTGCGGGGAAAATCCGGAGCCTGCCTGACCCGCAACCGATAGCAATGTCGCTACATTATGCGCATTAAATTTCTTCATTAATGTGGCGCGATGCGTTTCTACTGTCTTTATACTGATACAAAGACTATTGGCGATTTCCTTATTCTTGTAACCTGCGGCTATCAGTTTCAGCAACTGTGCTTCCCTGTAAGTCAGGTTACAGCTTAATCTGTTGTCGATAGGTTCTTTTTCCGCTTCAACATAGCTATGGATAATCTTTGGCAGGATGTCCGCGCAAACGTAATACTGGCCTGCTACGATATTTTTTATGGCTTCAACCAATTGCGGCAATGTTGTGCCTTTGAGTATATAACCGTCGGCACCGGCGCGAAATGCAGCGTAAATATTTTCTTCGGTATCTTTGAGCGTAAAGATCAGGATTTTAGTTGTCTGCCAGCGCCTTTTTATTTCTTGTATGACTTCTACGCCGTATCTTTTCGGCATCATCATGTCCAATAAAACCAGCTTTGGCGGGGTTTGCCAAACCTGATGAAAAAGCGCGGCAGGGGCGGAAGCTTGAAAAACGACAGTAAAACCGGGTTCTTTGGATAATAGGATACAGAGCCCCTCCCTGATAATGGGTTCGCTCTCGATTATCGCAATCTTGTACATATTGATCCTCCAAAATATCACTTAATGTTTTTAACGGGCTGCTGCCCTCGCGCTTTTTAAAACACAAATTTTGGTTGATCAAAATTGTGCGCCGGGAAGATGACCATGTTCGGAATTAAGAGTTATTTAAGGCAAGGCGGACTAAAATTTGTCCATGTCATAAACGGCTACAATATAGGTTCTACGACAGTTACAAGCTATATGGCGGCAGTTACCCTGCTGGTTCTATGGTAGCGTTGGGCGTGTGTCAAAGAAATAAGTACCAGTACTAGGGTGGTATCGAAACGCTATGATGACGAGGTGATTTACCGGCTTATTCAAGCAAAAAAACCTGCTCGAAGTGTCTCCGAGCAGGTTCAGATAGCTCATCCTTTTGGAATGTTGTACTTACAGCTGCCGATAAACCGGCATCGACCGTTTGGATGGGTCAGTTCGTCTGGACATAGGCTTCCATATAATTGATCAGCGCTTCTATTTCGGCGTCGGTTAATCTAAGGTTCGGCATCGAAAGCTTCCGGTAGCGATTAAAAAGTTCGGTGGCGACAGGGTCTTTTTCCTCCAGCATTCGATCCGGCATTTTTAGCCAGCGAGCCAGCCATGCTCTATCACGCCGCTGGGTCACCCCTTGCAGCCCAGGCCCCAAGCCATCGGCTGCACCCAGACTGTGGCAGGAATCGCAGCGGGAGCGGAACAGGTCTTCGCCCTTGCTGATCCTAGGTATTTTTTGTGCCTGTGCATAACCGGCGAGTTCTGCTTTTTGATCCGCCTTGGCATGACTCAAAGACCGGCCCAATAGCCAAGCCAAAACCTTGGGTTCGTCGAAAGGAGAGCGTTTTATCCATTGCCCCGTGCTTTCATTGCCTACGAGAAAACTGGTGTTATGTTCGCCGAGTTTATTGGCTTCGATACCGTCTCTGAATAAGCCCAATTTTTTTCGCAAAAGAGTGGTATCCGCTTTGGGTCCCGTCAGAAAGCTCCAGCCGGAACCGGAACCAATCTTGAACCTTTCGGCATATTCTTTAAGTACTTTGGGCGTATCGTGCTCCGGATCAATACTGATCGAGTAAAAGAAAATATCTTTTCCCATACGATCAGCCAACAGCTTGTACACTTGGCGCAAACTAGCCGTCTCGGTCGGGCAAGTATCGCCACAGTGCGTATAAATAAAGTTAATGGCGACGACTTTATCTTTGATCATGTCATCATAAAAGCGCACCGTTTTGCCATCTTGATTGACTAATTCGACATTAGGAAAATATTTTTCTCCCCAAGGGGCCCCCTTGGGAGCGGCCCAAACCGGGCTGCCTCCAAGCGTTAGCATAGCGACTATGAATACAAGCCTCTTCAAATAACCAAGGGCGCTATGCGTTGTCATCGTTGTCCTCCTGTGCCCTGACTATTGAGGTAAAACAAACGATTTCTTTGCATCCAGATCACCGGTTTTAGCGGTCGGTAAATAAACGCTGGGATCGTATTGAACACCATCCCAGTCCGGCATGGGTGTAGGTATGGCTAACGTTTGACCGGGATTCTGAACATCCCACCGCAACAACATCGCCTTATCCTCATGCTGGGTATTGTGGCAATGTTCGACATAAGTTCCGGCAAACTCCCTGAAGCGGATAGCAACATCAACACTGGCGGTACTGTCCGGCAGTCCCCCGATCCGGTACACATCTTTACGCGCATATTTTTCCCAAGGCGGCGGCGCCTTGCCGCCACGGTAAAGAATTTGCCCTTCTTCAAAGTGAATATGCACCGGATGGCTCGAACCTTGATTATTAAGCTTGATATGCCATATCTCGGTTTTGCCGGTGCCGGGAGCCGCTGAAACCCGGTGCGGATCCGCAGCTAAGCCGTCGCCGCCATCGGTTTTGATGGTCCATGGCACTAGATCCGTGCCATTGGACCTGCCGAATACGAAGGTTCTTTGCACCGCGGCTTGCAGTTCCTGGGTCGTCGGTTTATTCAATGGGATCATCTGTTTCTTGCCTTCCGCATAATCCGCCGGGTTCATGCTCAAATCGGTACCTGAGTAATTCTGGACCCGGAACTCAAGGAACTTGCCGACACCCGGATCGCCGTTTTTGCCATCCGCCCTGTATTTCCCGCTGAGCACATCGGTCAAGACAATGACTTTTTTCGGGCCTCTGCCGTCTACATGCTCCAGCAAATTAACCAGGTACAATTTTTTGCCTGCCATGCCCTTAAAATCGACGATCATATCGTAGCGTTCGGCAATGCCTTGCTCAGGCCAAGCCCCTTGGGCAGAGGCTGAATTGGGGAACTTTACGGCGTGCTGCATGAGGTTGCCGTCGTTAGCGATCATGTAGGATGGGACGACCTTGCCGGCTTCATCGACGATAGCGATCTTGAACCAACGCGAGACACTGCCGTTCAAAATGCGCAGACGATAGCGGCGGGCGCGAACGTCGACATAAGGCTTGTAAATCCAGTTGACGGTAATGCGGTCGCCCAGGTAGCCATCGGTGTTAAAGATATTGAATTTAAGCTGGCCGTTATTATCCCAGGCCTTGTCGGCAACCAGCAGATTCATATCATAATCGCGGTTTCCCCAATCGAGTCCCGAACCGCTAGGTAAACAAAGATTCACGTTGTAAGGGCTAGGGTGGGCAGGGTCAGGGTCGGCGTATTGGCAACCGTAACCCGGCTTGGAAGGATCGCCGCTGGCTTCCTTCATATCCTTAGGCTCCCTGCCACGATCCAGGGCACTGTAATAGTTCATCATGGCAGCGTTGCCTTTATAGACATTCTGCGCAGTGTAATCCAGCATGTGGTCGTGAAACCAATGGGTACTCATGGTTTCGTGCCAGTCGCCGGGAACGTAGGCGATATCGCCGTTACCGTCAGGCGCGCCGGTCTTCATGTCTGTAGCTCCGGTATTAATGCTGTCATGTCCCGCTAGAATCATCGGCCAGTGGTAATCATAAAACTGGCCAGGATAAAAGTAGGCATGCATATAGCCGTCGCTTTCGGCCGGGTTATGACCGTTATGCTCGTGGGTAGTGATAGTGTTCTTGCCAAAACCGTTGTTGGCCGCCACATCGATCGGCAGGGCGTTGTAATGGCGGAACAGAATGGATTCCCCATAACGCGCCATCAGCAGTTTGGGGGGCAGTGTGCCGTCAAACGTCCACACGGAATTGGCATCCTGGATAGGCAAATTAGGATGCATCTTTATTGCTATTCCCGCTGTGGTGCCGTCAGGCAGATAGTAAAGTCCGCCGGGGCCGAATTCTCCCTCTTTGTACTCATGCAGTTGGTGCTTGTCGCGAAGACCGCCATTAACACGCGATCCGGCCATCGCCGATTGAAAATAGGCCTGTGCCGGGAACTCATCCCAGCGTTGATGGGCAAACCATTCGCCGCCTGGACGGCCGTCGGCGGTTGTCGGCGTCTCAGGCGTTAACCCGACGCAAGTCCGCACTTTAGTGTCCCAAAGATTAGGCAGCGCCTGGTCAGCTGTACGAGTGGGAACAGAATAAAGGTCTTCATGAAGAAAGTCGTCCAGTGCCGGACCGTCCGGTGCGCTCTGGCAATCAGTAGGTTCCGGCAATGCTGAGATTGTTGATGAAGATGAGCTGGACATGTTCTTAAGCCCGAATTCTTCAAACATCAACATCTTGGCGGTAAAAGCTGTCGCACACGAACCATTAATACACAGCGGGCTGGGTTCGGGAGTAAAGAGTCCGGTTATCGGATCCACAGTCGCGGTCGGGATGTTGAATGCCGCATGAGCCTTGTTCGTGCCGCCGAAAAGGCAGAACAGAATTGCGGCCAGGAGAATCGGGTTATTGAGTAAAAAGTTACGTTGACCAATGCCTGTGGTCAGGTCGGGTTTGAATGAACAGCACCGTCGCTGAACGACGTTGACTCGCCTCATACCGCAGGCCACAGTCTTTTCTGGTCGGTTTTCATGTGTTTTCTTAAACATGATACACCTCGGTTTTTATACTTTAGACAGGCACCGGTTCTTTGCGGAACCGGTGCTTTGTTTTTCAATGCATTCACGTATTTACTTGAGGTTAACGGCTATATTGGCCCTCGTAGCGCCTGTCGCTGATGACCGCAAGCTGATCGGCGTTTTGCAGGCAGGCCCCGGTTTTGCCCTGAAATCCCACGCACCGGCGGCTACAGGAACTGCGGCGCCCAGCTTATTAGTATTCAAGTCGGCCGGCACTGAGGCTGTCAGGTACAACTGGATGTTGTTGTTACTTTGCACCGTGCTGGTTCCAGAGACACGCCATTCGCCCGAAGTGGCATTGATGATCTTGCACAGCGATGTGGTTACCTGGATATTTTCAGTATTAACAATGGTCACGGTAACATGCGCAGATGGCGAAACCTGGCCGTTGTCATTGGCTACCGTGTAATCGAAGCCGAAAGTGCCCGCCGTCGCTCCGGCCGTGTAAGCCACCTTGCCGGTTGCATCGACAGTTGGCGCGACAGCGGTTCCGGTGACGTTAGACACTAATACCGATGCAGGATTCAGCGTACCGCCGTTGCCCGAGTCGTTGGTTAGCACGTCGATCACTGTCGACTGGTTGACAGCCACATTGACCGGGCCATCGGGATTAACAATCGGCGCAGGCCCTGCTGCGGACGGTGAGACCGTGACGGTTACCGTTGCTGCATTGGACTGGCCGACGCTGTTGGTGGCGGTATATTGGAAAGTCACATCGCCGTTCACAGAACCCGGCGTATAAGTGATGACTGCACCATTAACGGTCGCCGAGCCGGAGCCGGCCGGTATCGCTGCGCCAATCAATTGCACCGATGTGATGGGGGCAGCCGGATTCGCGACATCATTAGCCGTAACCGGAATATCTACTGCCGCACCTCCCGCTTCAACTGCTGCGGCATCATCCAGGGCAAGCGGCACGCCGGGCGCGGATACGGTGCCGCCACCTATGATTATCTGAGGGCGTGCCACAGGGAAGGTTCCGCTGCCGCCGGCAGTCGATTTAACGGTAACGGTATCCGGCGGTGTGACGACACCGGTCGCTGTTAATACCATTTCCGCAGGGTCGTTAGCGTTATTGTTTGACGCGGCTGTTCCGCTGTAGCCCTCCAGCGCAAGAGCAGGCGCCTGATCGCCATCGAAGCCCTTGTCGCTGCTGGTCGCAATCACGGTCAGCGTCTGGCCGGCATAATTCGCCGAAGCCGCCGTTACGACATCGACCGCATGCTTGGTGAAGATGCTGGGCGGGTTGTCGGCGCTGTTGATGACCGACACAGGACCGGGCAACGCACCTAAAGGATCGACCAGGCCCTGGCTGTAGAATTCCCCAAGCGCGGCGGGACCGAAAGGTATCATTTTGACTGGCGCTATGTTAGTTGCCGCCGCCGTCAGCGAAGGATCAGGCTGCGAGGGCAGCAGCTTGGTATTGCGGGCATAAACATCAACCTGCGTACCGGCAGCATCGCGTTTGTAGAAGCTGTTGTAGATATCCAGCGGACTGGGAATTGGATTGGCAACAAAGTCGTGCAGGCGGCCCATCAGGCTGAACTGGTCTGAGCGCAGACACGTACCGGTAGCGCCTTGGTCACCCAATAAAATAGGGGAGTCGTCGGCACGGACGCCGCAGATCTCGAAATAGTTGGTACCGAAGGGACTGCCGGTGACGAATTCCGTGTCAAGCCCGTCTGACAGGAATTGAGCGCCATTGAGCGTGACCGGTCCGACCGGAGCCCCAAGACTGTCGGCCCGTTGCAAGAAAGGCCCGACACGGCTGTGGAGCGCGCCGTTAAAATCGCCGCGCGCGACGCCGACGTCTTCGCTGAAGCGGATGTCGCTATTGCCGGCAGAAACGGCATCAACCGGGAAGGTCTCGACGCCGTAAGGATGCGTCACGGTGTAAATGCCGGCTTCTGGAACGCCCGCAAACAAGCGGATGCGGGTGAATACTACCTGATCGCCTGGGACCACAGGGCCTATGGAGAAAGCCGCTTCCAGCGCCAAAACCAGGGTGGCGCGCTTGCCGCCTGGCATATCCAGCAAGGACGTGGCATTAAAGTAAAAAGCCTCGTCAGGGAAATTGTTCGGGAAGCTATAAGGCGGATCGGGCAAGCCTGGCCCGACCAGCAAACAGGCGTTTTGCTGAGCCGCACCAGGGTCGCTGGCGTTGGGCAAGCATAAATCGAGGACGGTTCCGTTCAGGTCCTGATACCAGTTTGGAAAACCGTGTCCCGCTGGGGAAGGTAAATTAGTTGGCCCGACTCGTGCCAGATCGGCATTTGCGGACAAGCTCAACGCAGTAAGCGCTACTGCAACTAGTGTATGTTTGGTTTTCATAGGATCACCTCACTATCTTTTGCCAAAGAGCCAAAGACCGATGTATTTTGATATTGACATTCTTAAACATCGAAAAACATCGAACCTTGATTTGCATCCATGCCCGAGATTGGATAGACAGTCCGACTGTCCTGCTTGAAGACTACCGTTCAACGTCTCCTCCTGTCTGGAGACAAGGCGAACAATATTGACTCCGGTCTGGATGATTACTCCGTTGAAAGTAATGTATAGGAAAGCTAAAAAAGTAAACTCGGGTAAAACCCTGATTCAAGCTCAGGTGTTAACCTGATTTTTATCGGATGTAACGGCCGAAATCAGGCGTTATACGTAAAAGAACGTGCTGTTTGCAGGGAATTGAAATAACAATGGAATAGTAGGGCAGTTGCCGAGGCGATGCGGGGCTATTGTCGAGAGCCAGAAAATGGAGGTATAAAACCGAAATTTGAAGCCGGATGAGGCTGGATTTGATTGGGAATAACTTTTCTTGTCTAAACCGCAGTTTTAGGCAAAAAAAATGCGGCCGGTGAGGCCGCATTAGAGAAGGATATAAACTCTGAATTCCAAGGAGGAATTTGCATCTCAAGAGTTGATATTATATTAGCGATAAATGATGGGTAGGGGAATGTGACATATTGTCGCGGTTTTTCAGTGAGTTATTGCTATCGCATTCTTCCCTGGCTTTGTTCCGGGCAAGGAAAGAAAGCAATGGCTGATGAACGGTTGCCTAGTGCTGCTTCATGAAGAGACAATGCAGTTATAGGTTCAACTCCTGAATTTTCCGGGTTAAGGTGTTTCTTCCATAGCCTAATAAAATAGCCGCTTCGTGGCGTTTGCCGCGGGTAAATTTTAACGCCGCTTTAATCAGAATGGATTCGACAGTGGGAATGACGTGTTTGGCGATTTCGGCCTCATTGCCAAGCAACAACATCTGGTCTATCGAATCCCTCAGCAAGGCTTCCCAGCCGGTATCCGCGGCACTTTTTTCCGATGTGGTTCCCAGCAATTCGGGCGGCAGGTCGTGCAGGTGAATTTCCCGGCCCGAAGCCATCACGGTCAGCCAGCGACAGCTGTTTTCCAGTTGCCGGACATTGCCCGGCCAATCCAATGTGCTTAAAAACGCCTCCGCATCCGGTTTTAAGACTTTAATTTCGGTATTGAGCTCGGTCGCCGCCAGGTTCAAAAAGTGATGCATCAGCAACGGGATATCCTGTTTGCGCTCACGCAGGGACGGGATATGGATACGGATCACGTTTAAGCGGTGGAATAAATCTTCCCGAAAACGGCCTTGCTCTACCAGAGCTTTAAGATCCTGATGGGTGGCGGCAATAATGCGTACATCGGCTTTGACGGAGGCATGCGACCCGACCGGATAGAACTCGCCGTCGGCCAGAACCCGTAATAAACGGGTTTGCAGTTCGGCGGGCATGTCGCCGATTTCATCAAGAAACAGCGTGCCGCCATTGGCTTGTTCGAAGCGTCCGACGCGGCGCGACTGGGCGCCGGTAAATGCGCCTTTCTCATGGCCGAACAGTTCCGACTCCATCAGGTCTTTGGGGATGGCGGCCATATTCAGCGCAATGAACGGGTTGCCTGCCCTGGGGCTGTGGCGATGCAAGGCTTTGGCGACCAGTTCCTTGCCGGTCCCCGACTCGCCGTTGATTAGCACGGTAATGTTGGAGCGGGCCAGTCGTCCTATCGCGCGGAATACCTCCTGCATAGCGGGTGCTTCGCCGATAATCTCCGGCGTGTTTTCCTCAGCCGCAGGCGTATCCGATGCCGCCTCCGTTTGCTGCTGCCTGCTGTGAATGCAGGCCCGATGAGCCAGATCGATGACTTCCTTAATGTCGAAGGGCTTGGGCATGTATTCAAAAGCGCCACCGTGGAATGACGAGACCGCGCTTTCCAGATCGGAATGCGCGGTCATTACAATCACCGGCAAATTCGGATGGCTCAGCTGAACCTTATCCAAAAGTTCCAATCCGTCCATGCCCGGCATGCGAATATCGGTAATCAGCGCATCGGGCAGGTCGTCCTGCAATGCGCTCAGCAAATCGGCCGCGCAGGAAAAACTGCGGGTGACGAAGTCCGCTTTTTTCAGGGCTTTTTCCACGACCCAGCGGATGGATTGATCATCGTCGGTAACCCAGACGGTTTCTGGTTTAGCCATTGGTTTCCTCCTGCGCAATAATCGGTAAGAAGATTGAAAATACCGTGTTTCCAGGTTCGCTGGAGCATTCAATCAAGCCGCTATGCTGATTGATCAGTGCTTGGGCTATCGATAAACCCAGCCCCGTGCCTTCCGCGCGCCCGGTAATCATCGGGTAGAATATTTGGTTCATCATGTCCGCGTCGATGCCCGGACCGTTATCGACAATGTCACACTTTACCGCCAGTTTATAGCGCTTGCGGCCGATGGTGACTTGCCGGTGAATTCGGGTTTTAAAAACGATCTCGCCTTCGCCGTTCAATGCCTGCACGGCGTTTTTGGCGATATTCAGAACAGCCTGGATCAGTTGGTCTTTATCGGCCAGTATGTCCGGAATGCTGGGGTCGTAGTCGAATTGAATGGCGAGGCTGGATTCGGCCTGAACCAGTTGCCTGACCCGCTCCAGCACTTCATGAATATTGATGGCTTTTTTATCGGGCAGTTTGTTGGGCCCCAGCATTTTATCCAGCAAGCCTTGCAGGCGGTCGGATTCGGCAATGATGATACGGGTATATTCCTTAAGTTCCGGGTCGTCTAATTCCAGATCCAGCAATTGCGCCGCACCGCGCAGGCCGCCCAGCGGATTTTTGATTTCGTGCGCCAAGCCCCTGACCAGCAATCGCGCAGTGTTTTGCTGGGTTAGCAGCTGCTCTTCCTTGGAGATGCGCAGATGGTTATCGACCTGCTGCAACTCGACCAAAATCTCGTTAACCCGCTCATCCTTTAATAGCGGCGTTGCGCTAAGGTTGATGGTCAGGCTGTGAGTCATGCGGTCCAGCATAAGCTCACGGTCCACCAGCGGTTCCGCCATAGTCAGGCATTGTTGTAAATTCATCAGCAACGCCGGGTCGGAAGACCTGAACAACTCATGAGCGCCAAGCCCCACCAGATGGCGCGAGCTGTCGGCAAGCAGGATTTCTCCGGCAGAATTAAGGTAAGTGAGAACCAGGTCGCGATCAAATAATAAGATGGCGGCGTTAAGGTGATCAAGTATACGTTTATGCATGGCTGGCGTATGGTTAGTAGGTATTACGATTTATATAGCAATTTACAGGCCGATATTCAGAATAGGCGAAAGCTTGGGCTTTTGCCTGTCGGTTTGCACTATTATTGCCTGTTTAAAAGCATTAGCAAGCTATTTGTGCACCATATTAGTGCGATGGTGGCTGCTCGCATGCCTTTAGACATAGGCTGCAATAAGACCCTTCAAAGTCGGCATAGCGTTTGCTACTGAAACTTCATACAGATTGACCTGATGCATTTACATAAGGAGCCAACAGATGAAGCAACGCTTGGTCGTAATCGGCAATGGCATGGCGGGTATGCGTACCGTCGAAGAACTGCTAAGCGCCGCCCCGGATAAATACGACATTACCGTGTTCGGCGCCGAACCTTACGGCAACTACAACCGTATCATGTTGTCCTCGGTGCTGTGCGGCGAGAAAACCATTGAGGACATTGTTATCAATGACCGCCAGTGGTACCTCGACAACGGCATAAAGCTGCATGCCGGTGAGGGTAAAACCGTGGTGTACATAGACCGGAAAAAAAAGGATGTCTACGCCCAAGACGGGACAGTGGCCGGCTATGACCGGCTGTTAATCGCGACCGGTTCCAATGCTGTCATGCCTGAGGTTCCCGGCAATAATCTGGAAGGCGTGATCAGTTTTCGGGATATTGTCGATGTCAATAAAATGCTTAACTACAGCCGTAGCCATAACAAAGCTGTGGTTTTGGGCGGCGGGCTGTTAGGTCTGGAAGCCGCCAACGGCTTGGTTTTAAGAGGCATGGACGTCACCGTGATTCATAACCATGAATTCTTGCTAAACCGGCAAATGGACAGGCCTGCCGCAAAAATGCTGCAAACGGAACTGGAGCAACGCGGCCTGAAATTTAAAATGGCCGCCAAGCTCAAGCAATTATTGGGCGATGAGAACAAGCATATTACGGAGGTTAGCTTCGAGGATGGCGGCCGACTGGAATGCGACCTGTTTGTTACCGCCATCGGCGTGCGCCCCAATGTGGCGCTGGCCCAGCGAGCGGGGATTTATTGCCAGCGCGGCATCGTCGTCAATGATACCTTGCAAAGTTACGATCCCAGCGTTTATGCGGTAGGCGAATGCATCCAGCATCGCGGCGCCACTTTCGGACTGGTTGCCCCGCTGTTTGAACAGGCCAAAGTCTGCGCCAACCATTTGAGTGCGCATGGTGCGGCGGAATATGTCTCCTTGCCGGCTGCCACCAAGCTTAAAGTGACCGGCATCAACCTGTTTTCGGTCGGCGATTTTCAGGGCGACGACCACAGCGAAAGCATCTGTTTTACCGATCCCGCTGTAGGCGTTTATAAGAAGCTGGTCGTTAAAGCCGGCAAGCTGATCGGCGCCGTGCTGTATGGCGACACGGCGGATGGCGGCTGGTACCAGCAATTGCTGGAGCAGGAGGACGATATTTCGAATATAAGAGAGGCTTTGGTTTTTGGTAAAGCTTACGCAGGCATCGCATAATTTTTGGCATTACAAAGCTCACGCCCCCTTACCTATATTCAAAGCCAGCTTTGAACTCCGGCATTAGTGTTTCTTGGAGTCCAAAGCTTGCTTTGGATGTTTATTACGAGTAGTCCCAATGACTAAAAACATCCAAACCACTTGCCCTTACTGCGGCGTAGGCTGCGGCATCAGCGCCAAGGTCGATGCAGCGCAGCATCGTCTTAAAATCAGCGGCGACGCCACGCATCCGGCCAATTTCGGGCGGCTTTGCTCCAAAGGCTCGGCGCTTGGCGAAACCGTTGAACTTAAAGGCAGGTTGTTGCAGCCGAAAATTTACGGGCGCGAAACCGGCTGGAATCAGGCATTGGATCTGGTCGCGGGCACCTTTAGCAGCGTTATCGAAAAATACGGCGCGGACGCGGTGGCGATTTACGGCTCCGGGCAATTGCTGACCGAAGATTATTACGTCGCCAACAAGCTGATGAAAGGCTTTATCGGCAGCGGCAATATGGATACCAACAGCCGCTTGTGCATGTCATCGTCGGTCGCAGGCCATAAGCGCGCCTTCGGTTCGGATACCGTGCCGGGCTGTTATGAGGATTTTGAACAGGCCGAGATGATCGTGCTGATCGGCTCGAATGCCGCGTGGTGCCATCCGGTCATTTTCCAGCGGATACGCGCGGCCAAGGAAGCCAACCCGGCGTTAAAAATCGTCGTGATCGACCCGCGCCGCACCGCCAGTTGCGACATTGCCGATTTGCACCTGCCGCTGGCGAGCGGCACCGACGCGGTTTTGTTTAACGGCTTGCTGCATTTTTTAAGCGATCAGAACGCGCTGGATTTAGCTTATATAAAAGCCCATACCGAAAGCTTTGAGCCGGCCTTGGCTTCCGCCGGCATCGATCTGGAACGGGCCGCGGCCATCTGCCAACTGAACAAAGACGACCTGCACCGTTTTTATGGCTGGTTCGCCGGACATAAAAAAATCATTAGCCTGTACAGCCAGGGCATCAACCAGTCGTCCTCCGGCACCGACAAGGTCAACGCCATCATCAACTGCCATTTGGCAACCGGCAGCATAGGCAAGCCGGGAATGGGCCCATTCTCGCTGACCGGACAACCGAATGCGATGGGCGGGCGCGAAGTCGGCGGACTGGCGCATCAGCTGGCCGCGCATATGGATTTTTCCAACGCCGACGATATCGACCGGGTCGCACGGTTTTGGGGCAGCAAGAATATTGCCCAAAAGCCGGGCTATCCCGCCGTCGAGCTGTTCGATGCCATCTACAGCGGCAAAGTCAAAGCCGTGTGGATTATGGGCACCAACCCCGTGGTCAGTTTGCCCGATGCCGACAGAGTCAAACTGGCCTTGCAGGGCTGCCAATTTGTGGTGGTGTCCGATTGCATCGCCGATACCGATACCACCGCCCTGGCGCATGTGCTGCTGCCCGCGCAAGGCTGGAGCGAGAAAGACGGCACGGTCACCAATTCCGAACGGCGCATTTCCCGGCAGCGGGCGTTATTCAAACCGGCGGGCGACGCCAAACCGGACTGGTGGATTATCACTGAAGTGGCGCGACGCATGGGCTTTGGACAGGCATTCCCGTACCAAAGCCAGGTCGAGATTTTCAGAGAACACGCCCGGCTGTCCGGTTTTGAAAATAACGGTTCGCGCGATTTTGACATATCGGCGTTTGCGGACATTACCCGGCATGATTACGATCATTTACAGCCGATCCAGTGGCCGGTCAATCAGGCCTATCCGCAGGGCAGGGCCCGGCTGTTTGCTGACGGGCAGTTTTTTACCGAATCGGGCAAAGCCCGGTTTATAACCGTCAGGCCGCTCCGGCCGGTCAATCTGCCGGACCATGCATATCCGCTGATTTTAAACACCGGTCGCTTGCGCGACCAGTGGCACACCATGACGCGCACGGCCATTGCGGCTAAGTTGAATCAGCACAAGCCCGAGCCTTTTGTCGATGTGCATCCGCTTGATGCCGAGCGCTACGGCTTGGCTGGAAACAGTCTGGCTATGATAAAGAGTTTTTGGGGATCAATGGTCGCGCGGGTGCAGATTACCGACAACCAACTTCCGGGCAGCCTTTTCGTTCCGATGCACTGGACCGAGCAATATGCCAGTCGAGGGCGCATGGGCGCGCTAGTGAATGCCGTGGTCGACCCGATTTCAAAGCAACCGGAAAGCAAGCACACGCCGGTGCGTATCAGCGCTTATCGATCCGCCTGGCAAGGTTTTATCCTGTCCCGTAGCGAGCTGGTCATCAACGCGCCGGATTATTGGGTAAAAATCAAAGGCGAACAATTCTACCGCTATGAGCTGGCAGGACAGGCTGTGCCTGAAAACTGGCGGGATTGGGCGCAAAATAACCTCGGCGGCAGCGATGCCGATGCCTCGCAGTGGCAGGAATATCAAGACCCCAGCCTTGGCAATTACAGGGCCGCGCATATCGTGAATAAGCAGCTGGAAAGCGTGGTTTTTATCGCCGCCGGGTCTGGGCTTCCTGAACGCAACTGGCTGACGGGGTTGTTTGCAAAAACAGAATTGGAAAAAATAGAGCGCGTGGCGTTATTGACCGGCTGCCCGCCGGTAGGTGAGGCCGATGTCGGCGCCATCGTTTGCGCCTGTTTTAATGTCGGGGAACTTACCATCAAAGCCGCGATCAGGGAAAAAGGCCTCAAAACCCATCAGGAAGTCGGCCGTTGCCTAAAAGCCGGAACCAATTGCGGCTCTTGCGTGCCGGAGATTAAGGCGTTGTTGTAAGGGCTTTTGACTGTACGAGCATTGCCAAAATCCCGTGCAATTTAATTTTACTAGGCCTTTTTCTTGTCCCGCCAGATCATTAACGAACCGCGCTGACAAAGAGCTTGGTTTCAGGGCTTCCAGTTGGTGATACGGTACTTGGGCGAGGTGGGTTCGCTCATGCTGATGGACTGTTCAACAGCGATCAGCTCAGTTCAAGCACTGTGCGCCGATTTATACAGCAAAGCCCTATAACACCACAACTTCATCACTAAAAGCATCCTCAACTCTGGAGCCAGCGCAAAGCACGGAATAAACAGTGCAATTCAAGATTGTTTTTTGCGACTTAACGGTTTTCGTAAACACAGGCGACAAACTGCAATCGCCATCAGAAATCATCAACACGTCGGCTTTCTTATAATCCTTCTGAGATGCAATAATCTCAAAGGCGTGTTGTAACGGCGTTTCAAAATCGGTACCGCCACCAAAGCCTTGTTGCAAGAACTTCAACAAATCTGCCGAATCATTCTGTCCAGCCATCGAATATTCTCGAATTTCCCCAGTCGAGCCAAACAACAGCACATGCAGCGAGCGGTCTTCCTGTTTCAGGATATTGGCAATCGCCAGCAATAGTGCTTTGGCCTTCAATAGCGGTGCACCTTGCATGCTCGCCGATGTGTCCAGACAGGCCACTACCGGCCCCGTGCGTTTTTGGATGGTTTCCGTTTCTTCGCCGTTGATGAAAGTCACGCCTTGCAATTCATACGACAGCAGATTTTTTTCCAGCAGGCGGGCATAAAACAAAGTCTCCAGCGTTTCATCTTCGAGATTCAACAACTCGCTGGGCAATACCCGCATCACATCGTCGCTACGGTGCGTGCCGTGAACTTCGCTTTTGCTGGCTTGAGGAATTCTGACTTGTTTCTTTTTCTCTTCCGAGATGTAATCGCGGCCCATTTTTCGGGCGAGTTCCTTTATTTTCGCGTTGTTTTGCAGTTGTGCCGCCAACGCGGCAAAGTCATCCGCGCAGGCTTCCAGCTCGGCATAGGAAAAACTCGCGCCATGACATGAGGCGAGGAAGTCTTTCACTTCCTCATATTTTTGCGAAATATCGTCTAGCGTTTGCCGGAAACTCTTAAGGCGCTGACGAATAGGTTCGGGAATCTTTTCATCGGCGATTTCTTGTTCATAAGTTTGGGTTGCCGCCAGTTCGGTGCGGATTTGTGCAATGCTTTGTACATCGAGCGGGAGGTTTCGAAAAAAATCAGTGTGCGCTCGCCAATCAGGCTCGGAAGGCGGGTTATGTTCGGCATCTTTATCCCAATCCCACAGGCGCCATTTCGTTGCCCCCAATTTTTTCCGTGCCGCATCCTTCAAGAGGCCCAGCGTCGGTTCCCACGTTTCCCCTGGGAGCACCGACAGCAAATTATCCCACAGCGAGCGGCCAGCGTAATCCCGGTCCGCATAATTCACGCACTTGCTGGAAAACTGGTGGCAATTTTTGATGACCAGACCATAAAACGCACGTTCGCCGACATGGGCGTCCGCGCCGTGTGCCACGGAAGGATGCCCCACCGGACCGTGACTATCGCAGGAAACATAAATCTTGCGCCCCAGCGTGCTTTTGGAAGTAAAACTCTGCGGACTACTGCGGCTTACCGTGCTCTCCGCCAAGCCATCGACGACGATATTCGAAATTTCCCCCTCGCCTAGATAAATGCCCGAGTGCTCCACTGCAACCCATAAATCGCAATACAACACACTGCCGGGCACTGGTGTCACCTTATCCCGAAAGGTACTGTCGACAAAATACTTGAACGCTTTTAGCCCAATAGGGATGCCGGCCTTGAGCGCATTCATCCCAGATAGGACGGTATTGGCAACAATGGAAAACATCGGGCACTGCTCCTTACAGCCAGATGTTGGCGCGCATTTGCAGGGTAAGCAAGTCCACCATGTTGTTATCTTTGCCAGCGGGTTTGGCCTGTTGCGATATCGCGCCCATACCTATCGAACGCAATGCCGGCCTGTCTTTCGCTTCATCCCATCGCCACACCTCCTTGAAATCCCAGTCCAGCGTGTGCTCAAAGTAACGCTGCTTGAATAACGCTGAATCAACGGTTTTGCCGTCCTTTCCATTCATATCGTCCGTGCCGGGATTGCTATCAATGGAGACATTGTTTTCAAGTGTGGATATGGCCTCGGCATCACAGATACGATTCTGCACCCACCATGTCTCCCCATCAAGTCTGCCTAAAGCACATTTTCGGACGATAGCGTTATAACAGTATCGAGCGATGCCACAGAACGCACCAATATTTCGTAGTCCCCCCATAACAAAACACCGCTCAACCACGCTACCGTTGGCTAAGGTAGCGGCTATGCCGCCATATCCACCATCATAATTAGTATTCCTATCTACACCTAGCACCGCCAAACAATCCGTGATGGTAGAACTGGTAACAGCACCTCCAATCAAGAAACCGCCCGATTCGCAGGCAGTAATGTTACAGCCGGTTGCCGAGCCCCAGATCAAGCTCTCGCCTGCTAGACAGGAAGCAATGGTGCAATTAGTTGCTTGATCTTTTATCAAATCAATAGTCGATAAGCAGTGGGTGATGTTGCTGCCTTTTGCGGTGGCGGCAAGCCTTAAGTCTTCCAGCATAAGGTTTGTGATTCTGGATTGAGTCTCAATATTGCGGAAGAGCTGACACCAGTCATCTCCGTTTTTTTTGTATTTAATGATGTGCCCACCGCCGTCGTAATTCCCGATAAAGGAAATGTCTGTCCAGGTGCTGAGCGCGGAGCAGTCGATGTCGGCGGTTTGCCGGAAGTAATAGCCGTTCAGACCCACCTCCGGCCGGCTTAGGTCCATGAGTTCTTCGACCGTTTGAATCAATAGCGGATCTTCTGCGGTGCCGCTGCCTTTAAAACCGCTGACCACCGTATTAAGTTTTGCGCTGGCTTGGGCGGGAGCGGATGGCGATTTTCCTGTGACACCGTCATAAGTCTGTACTTCGTCTTCAATAACAGAAATTGCCATAACTTCGACTTTCGGCACCGAGCGGCTAAAGCTTCGCAAGGTTTTCAGGATGAGGTCACGCACTTTGATCGCATTTTCCTGATGATTCCACAGGCAATCCTTCAGCAGAAACACATCGGACAAGTCGACCTGGCTACGCCCATTTGTGGCTGCGGAAAAGCACAGCAGCTTGATCACTTTCTTTAAGCGGCGATCAGACAGGTTCTCGCGGCGGTCTTCCTTGAAGGTCTCTTTATGCTGCCCCCAAATGCGCTGCATGGCTTCCACAATATCCGGCGGAAGGGTGACGGATTCGGCCTCACGCTTAATATCGGCCAGATCGGCCTCAGTAAGCTTGTTTAGTTCCAGCATTTCTGCCGTCTTCTCAAACAGGCGATGAAGGTTGTCCTGTCTGACATAATCCACAAAGCTCCGCACTAAAAAGCGGTCATACAGAGCGCTGAGTTCTTCCTGGTCGGTGGGCAATTCGTTGGAGGCGGCAATCAACGCCTGCATGGGTACACGTTGCGGCTCCGCGCCATTGTGATAAATACGCTCGTTCAAAATCGTCAGTAGCGCGTTGAGGATGGACGAACTGGCTTTGAAAATCTCGTCCAGAAACGCCATGTTCACCGTCGGTAAATAGCCCTCTGTGTTGCGCTTGAAGCGGTCTGCCTTGAGTTCAGTTATTGACAATGGCCCAAAAATTTCTTCCGGCGTCGAGAACTTGGTCAGCAGATATTCGAAATAAGCGTTGTCATCGCTGCTGTGCGCCAAACTCTCGGCAATGCGTCGCGCAATAAGGCTTTTGCCTGTGCCGGGCGGGCCAATCAGCACCAGATTTTCGCCAGCCAACACGGTGAGCAGCGCAGTTTTTAGGGTATCTTCACGTTCAACCAGTCCGTGGTTGAGTTGGTTCAGCAGGGCTTGGATTTTTTGTTTCATCGTGAGTCGGTTGCAAATTGTTTGTAGGCGCTGGCATGAGGTGCCGCCTTGCGAACTAAGCAAGACGCAAGCACAGCGTGTTTATAATACCAGCTTTAGCCGGAACTGCTCGTGCGAACATTGGGCTGGGCCGCTATAGAGTGCAAAACGTCCATTCAAATGGCCGGTCAGTCGAATATGCGAAAGACCGATTGTGGCTGCTTTAACGGGAGAGGGGATAAAGGCGTCGAATTTTGATGTGCGTTTATTGCCAGTTAATTTAAAAAATCATCCAGCGATACCGCAATTTCTGGAAATTCACGCAGTATCTTTTTGTCCTGAGTCACCAGTTTTACGTCTAACTGTTTTGCCAGGGCGACAAATTCACAATCATAGGCAGAACAATTGCCGCTATCGGCTAACGCCAAAACTTGCACGGATGTTACGGTAAATTCATGATCGGCCATTAACGCTTCAGCTTCTTCCTGGATCAGCAAAGCTTCTGCCAAGGTAATGATTTGTTGTCGTAAATAAAGTGCAAGCACATTACGAAATTCGCTACGCCAAAGGCTGGGTGCGGCCCAATCGGCGTCGGTTTGATAAAGCCGGCTCGCTTTTTCCGAATAGACAGTCGGCAGAAAAAGATAGCTGATGATATTGGTGTCCGCAATAATCATGGCCGTCCGCTGTTAATGGCCTGTTCAATGTCTTCGAGCGTGATGCGGTTAGTTTTGATGCTGGAGCGCAGCTGTTCAATGCGGCTTAAGCGGTCGGCGGGCGTTATTTTTGTGGGCGTTAGTATTTTTTCAAGACAAACGATAACTTCACTGTTGATGCTTCTTCTGTGCAATTCGGCCGCCGTTTTTAATTGTTCGTAAAGCGAGTCCGGGATGTTTTTTATGGTCAGTGCCGGCATGGTGGATTCCTTGATGATGGGCAAGGTTGCATTATGGTTTCGATTTGCAATTCTAGCAATATTTAAACCTTTTAAGTAGGTGATTGACGTCCCGCACTTCATGGTGTGCAAAGCTATGCGAAGCCGGAGCAGTTCTAGCATTCCAGGTGAGACCTTGGGACTGTAATTTGCAAACGCACTGCGCCGCATAATTTCATGAAATGATAACCGGGAAGCTATTTGCCGAAACTCATGGGGTCAGACTGAATTAATTGCAATTCAAAAATCAATCAGGTTGGACCAATCGTTGGCATGCTGTCTGTTATGAGGGAAAACAGTATACAAAATACATTATTTGCAATCTGCCCAGGCTGTTGAAATGTATAGCCCGCTTGCGCCATTCGCCAGAACCTAAGGCATGATCATTCCCGCTCCGCCGCCGCTCCCACAATTATGACAGCGCCTTAATTTAATGACGGGGCCCTATCCGTGGGGGCGTACCTCTTATCTCATGTAGCCCAATAACAGATGGAATAAACCGCTTTTATGAAATCCATAGCTTACTATGCAAGCCGTTTATTAGCGGTTATCATGAGGGCCGGTGTCTATCGACGTATTGTCGGAACTTAATGGCGAAGATCGGGGATACACAAGCAGCGCGGCTGCTTTGGTTCGCCAATGCGGATTAATCCGGGGCAGGCGATAAAATTTCCGTTAGCCGCTGTACGGCTTTAGCGATGGCAATCCACTATAAACTTCAATAACAATAAGGAGAGAAGCATGGCAGTATCACTTACGAAAGGCGGTAACGTTAATCTCAGCAAAGAAGCGCCGGGATTGAATAAAATCGCAGTCGGATTAGGCTGGGACGCTCGTGCAACCGATGGCGCGGCGTTTGATTTAGATGCCAGTGCCTTTCTGGTTAAAATGGACGGTAAAGTCCGCTCAGACAGCGATTTTTGCTTTTACAATAATAAAGTCGTCGGCAATGGCGCGGTTCAGCATATGGGCGATAACACCACCGGCGCGGGTGATGGCGACGATGAAAGCGTCAAGGTTGAATTATCCAAAGTCCCCGCTGACCTGGATAAAATCGTGTTTGCGGTAACCATTCATGAAGCCGATGTGCGCAAACAGAATTTTGGTCAAGTCAACCATGCTTATATCCGTATTATCAACGAAGACGGCGGCGCGGAAATTGCCCGTTACGATTTGAGCGAAGACGCTTCCATTGAGACAGCCATGATTTTCGGCGAAATCTACCGCGTCGGCGCGGATTGGAAGTTTAAAGCCGTCGGCCAAGGTTTTGCCGGTGGCCTTGGGCCTTTGGCCGCTTCTTTTGGGGTTAACGTTTGATTGCGACCGGATAGGCTGCAATAATTGATCCGAAGCAGGGAGGGGCTTTTACATTGGGCCTGCTCAAAGCAGGCGTTTTAAGCGAAGCCCCTCCTGCAAAAAACCTTCATTCTCAAGAACTTTCCCAATCATCAAAAAACAGCATTGGCTTAACGGGGCTATGAGTCCTGTTAGTAAGCTATGCGGTCCATTTATTGAGGTATATGTATGGCTATTAATTTACAAAAAGGGCAAAAAATTTCTTTGTCCAAAGAATCCGGCGGTACGCTGAGTAAGGTCGTCATGGGGCTGGGCTGGGATGCCAAAAAAGTTTCCATCAGCAAGTTGAAAGGCTTGTTTGGCGGTGGCGGAAGCGATGAATCCATTGACCTGGACGCTTCTTGCGTATTGTTTGACGATCAAAACAAGGTGGTTGACATCGTTTATTTCGGGCAGCTGAAAAGCCGCGACGGCAGCATTGTGCATACCGGCGACAATCGTTCCGGCGCCGGTGACGGCGATGATGAACAAATCAAGGTTGATCTGGATAAAGTGCCTGCCAATGTCAAATCCATGGTATTTACCGTTAACTCCTTTTCCGGCCAGACTTTTGATCAGGTCGAAAACGCTTATTGCCGCATAGTCGACAGCAGCAACGATGCGGAAGTTGCCCGTTACACCCTGAGTTCGCAAGGCTCTCACACCGCGCAAATCATGGCGAAACTGTACCGTCATGGCGGCGAATGGAAAATGCACGCGATAGGCGAAAATGGCGTAGGCCGCACCATTGATGGTTTGCTGCCGCAAATTGTCATTCATCTGTAGGTATCAATGAGAATCTGGTTTAACAAAACATTTTCGACCATACAATCCGTATTTAGAAACCTTCGCCAGTCGGTTCCGGCTGGCGAAATCACCCTGATTTGCACTCATACCCATGCCCACGCCACCGCCTTTCTGGCAGCGGATGAGAGTTACCTTGAACCTGCCGAACTCACTGAACAAGAGTACCTTGAATGGTGCGTGGCTTTTTGCCGTCAACACAATATCCACTTATTCTGGCCCGGCAGGGAAGCGGCATTTATCAGTAAACACCATGAGTTTTTCCATGCGGTTGGCGTGCAGGTGTTGTCGGTTGCCGATGCCGGCACGCTGACTTTATTGCACGATAAAGCGGACTTTTATACCGATCTGGATGCAGAAGTTGCCCAAGCCATGGATTTTATCGCCGTTAATAACCGCGATGCGTTTGACAGCGCGGTTGCCAGCTTATCGGTAAAGCATCAACAATTGTGCGTCAAGCCGGCGGTTTCGGTGTTCGGCCTGGGCTTTCGGGTTTTGGATACCCAGCGCGACAGCATCACCCAAATACTTAAAGGCGTTGAATACCAGGTTCCGTTGCAGGAATTGCGCTCCGGTATGGTGAACACCCCGGAATTTCCGACCCTGTTGGTTATGGAGCATTTGGGCGGCCCGGAATGGAGCGTTGATTGTGCCGCGCGGCACGGCAGATTGCTGTGTGCCGTACAACGCAAGAAATCGCAGCGGGTCGGCGGCGGGCAAACCATCGATAACAATGCCGAGATTGACGGCATGGTGAACCGATTAACCGCCCATTACCGGCTCAACGGTTTGTTCAATGTCCAGTTCAAGGAAGGCGCGCATGGCGTGCGTTTATTGGAAATCAACCCGCGTCCTTCAGGCGGCTTCGGCATGGCGTGCTTATCCGGCGCCAACCTGGCGCATATTGCCTTGCGAAGCGTTAAAGGTGAAGTATTCCTGCCGCCGACCATTCGCTATGGGCTTAGGGTGAACGAGATTAATACGCCGGTGGTGATGCAGGAATTGCTATGAGCTTCTACCGTTCCCGCGCTGGAGAGACTATGAAAGTATTCGGTTTAAGGGATTAACCACGGAGGACACAGACGACTGCACGGACAGGAAATGATCCTGTCATTTCTCTGCATTCCCCACATCCCTGTGGGTTATGCAGGAGGTAGAGCAATGCAGGGAGCAATTGCCGAGAGCACCAACAGTAGGCGCTCTAGGCGATGCAGGAGCAATTGCCGACGACTGCAAGGATGCAGGAGGTAGAGCAACGCAGGAGCAGTTGCCGAGAACACGGAGTTTTTAATATATTGAATTAATAGAATTATTTTCTCCGTGTCCTTCGTGTCGCCTAGAGGCGCCTACTTTTGGCTTCGTGGTGAATAATTTTCTCGGCCTGATTAAAGATAATACTTTCACAGTCTCTGGAGTGTGGAAACAACGCATGACCCTACAACAGAACACACTATGCAAAAAACATTAACCGTAAAATTAGACACAGGAACCCTGCATCTCGATCTGGAGCCTGGACACATCCCGCTTAACCGATTGCTGGGTTTTGCTGCAAGAGTCAGCAGCAAGCGCAAGTTTTTGTTGGTCAGCAAGGTATTGGGCAAACATTATCCGGTATCGCCAAAGCTGATGAGCTGGTCGTACCGCGCACTGGCGCGCGAGGTATTAAAGCGCGGCGTAGGGGCCGGTTCGCTGTGGATCGGTATGGCGGAAACCGCAACCGGCTTGGGCTACGGCGTATTTGAAGCGGCTTGCCGCGAAGGCGCCAAGCACGCGCTGTTTGTTCAGACGACCCGTTATCATCTGGATCATATCGAACGGCTTGAGTTTGAAGAAGCGCATAGTCATGCTACTGACTTTTTTTTATATTATCCTGAGCAGCCAAGTCACCGGAAGCAGTTTTTAACGGCCGAAACGCTGGTGTTAATCGACGACGAAATCAGCACCGGACTTACCTTTTTACGCCTGATTAAAGCCTATCAACGGGTCAATCCCGGTTTGCGCAAAGTGTTTATTGTCAGCCTGGTCAATTTTGCCCATGCCGATGACCGAACTGCCTTGGAAGCTCAAGCCGACGTGGCGGTGGAATGGGTGTGTTTCAGACAGGGACGCTTGCGTTTTGAGGACAGCCAAAACATCGCCATCGACAGCATTACCGTCAATGTGTCGGGTAATGGCGCGTGTAAAAAAGCGCTGCTGGCCTGGCCGGGGCGGTTGGGTCTGGATGCGCCGATCAGCCTGGACAAAGACGTAGTCGAGCAGCTATGCGGCAGCGGCCTGAAGCGTGATCAGCGCCCGATTCTGGTGCTGGGCACAGGTGAATGCAACGCTCCCGCCTATCTGCTGGGGAGGGAATTGGAAAGCCGGGGCTTTAAGGTCAAGGTGCAGAGCACCACGCGTTCGCCGATTCATCAAGGCAACGATATTGGCCGCGTTTGCCAATTTGAAGACAACTATGGCGACGGTATCCCTAACTTTATTTATAACCTGAACCCGGACGATTACGGCGACATTATTCTTTGCCATGAAACGCCGCTGTGCGCATCGCTAAATGACCGATTGCACGCATGGCAAGCCATTAGCGCAAGATTCGAACTTCAACCGGACAGCCCAAACCATGCAAAGCTACATTTTTTTAGACCTTGACGACACGCTGTTCCAGACCCTGAGGAAATGCGCTCCAGGCGTGGACGATCAAACTTTGCAAGTCCGGGCTTTTTTGCCGGACGGAACAGCCAACTCGTTCGCTACGCAAAAGCAGCAATGGCTGTGGCACTGGCTATCCAAAGGCTTCAAAATCGTACCGGTCACGGCGCGCGATGTTCACGCCTTTGAACGCGTCAACCTGCCGTTTCAGGAAGAAGTGGTATTGAATCACGGCGCAGTTATTCTGGACAAACAGCGCACTATCGATCAGGTGTGGATGGACCGCATCACGCAAACCTTGCCCGCATACCATGAAAAGCTGCTGGAAACATGGGCTGAAGTTGAGCTTTATGCAAAATGCCATTGCGGTTTTAAACCCCGGCTGGTCGACGATTTCGGCATAACCTGGTATGGCGTAATCAAGCATAGCGACGGCACCGAGGCGATACTGAAAACGCTGCTGAATGAGGTCATCAAACCGCATCGGCACGTTGTCGACGGCAGTCTGTATTGGCATTTGAACGGCAACAACCTGGCGTTATTGCCGAAAGTTATCAACAAGGAAAGCGCAGTCAGTTATCTGCTGGAAGGCTACAGAAAGCAGCACCCCGACTTGATAACCTTTGGCGCGGGCGACAGCAAGACCGACGCACCGTTTATGACGTTGTGCGATTACGCATTAATTCCCAAAAATACCCAGCTGTTTCAAACGCTGGCTGCTGCCGAAACACGCTAATGACAATCCCTTTCTCAGGCAGTTACAACCTGGACGATGTACAGTTCCTGTTAAAACCGATAGCGATGCAGGACACGCCGATCCACGTCAAGGAAGCCCTGATTCAATCCGGCAAAAAACATTACTCGCAAATGCTGACCCATGAGTCCTTGCCGCCGGATAATTATTTGCCGCTGTTTTATCAGGCGATGGACTTAAATCAGCAACGCATGGCGAGACATTTGCTGGTGCTGGCGGAGCGCATTCTGGCGACCCGTCCGCATGGCATTACCCTGGTTTCACTGGCGCGCGCAGGAACACCGGTCGGCGTACTGCTCAAGCATGTACTCAAACGCCATTTCAACACCGAGGTCAGCCATTATTCCATTTCGATACTGCGGGATGTCGGCATGGATCAAAATGCGTTGCGCCATATTTTGCAAAAACATGCGCCGGAGTCGCTGGTTTTTGTCGATGGCTGGACCGGGAAGGGCGTGATTGCGCGGCAATTGGCCGCCAGCTTGCAGGATTTTGCCGCAACGGATGGCGTGACTATTCCGGCTGAATTATACGTGCTGGCCGATTTGTCAGGCAGCGCGGCGGTTGCCGCTGCTTCGGAAGATTATCTGATCCCTTCGTGCATCCTGAACGCCACCATATCGGGGTTGGTCAGCCGCTCGGTTTACGACCCGCAGTCAGCCGCCGCTAGCGATTTTCATGGTTGCGTCTATTACCGGCAGTTTGAGCAATATGATTTATCCCGCTATTTCATTGACACGATACTGGCTTGCGTCGACCATGCGTGGCAAGAATACGAGTGCGGCTTGGAAACCGGCTCTCATGACCGGCTACAATTACAAAATGTTTCCCAAGGACTGCTGAACTGGATTAGCGAGCGTTACGGCATTACACAGCATAATTACATTAAGCCCGGTATCGGCGAGGCGACGCGGGTTTTACTGCGCCGCGAAGCGCAGGTATTGCTGTTGCGGGATATGGATTGCGAGGCCACCCGGCATTTGCGCTGGCTGGCTGAATCTCGTTCTATCCCGATAGATGTTGTTGCCGATCTGCCGTACCGGGCGGTGGCATTAATCAAACGACTTGCAGACATGCAGGAGGCAGAGTAATGCAGGAGCACTTACCGGGAGGTCCAATTATGAACACGCTGCCAAAATCTTTTTCACCCTGGTGTTTAGGCGCGTCGCTGTATATGCCCGCGCATCGCCATGATCTGATGGATTGTGCCAATGGCGAAAAACTGCAATCCTTGCGTTCGATGATTTTTTGCACCGAAGATGCAGTCTCCCATACCGAGGTAGACAGCAGTCTGCGTCATTTAGGGCTTTGCTTGCAGGGTTTTAGAGATACGCCGACCCGGTTCCGTTTTATCCGCGCCAGAAATCCGGAAATTCTGGCCCGGCTGCTGGAGTTGCCCGATATTGAAAAAGTCGACGGCTTTGTGCTGCCGAAATTTAACGAAACTAATTTTCACGCTTATTTCGATCAATTGCGGGGCACAGCGTTTAAGGTCATGCCTACGTTGGAAACCCCCGATGTTTTTGACGTAGGCGCGATGAAGGAATTGCGCCAGGGCTTGCTGCAGGACGATATTTTTGCGCGGATATTAATGCTTCGGGTTGGCGGCAACGACTTGATGAATCTTTTAGGCATCCGGCGGCCAAGGAACATGACCTTGTATGAAACACCGCTGGGCCTTGTGATAGCGCAGCTGGTGACGGTGTTTAACCCTTACGGCTTCTCACTGGCGGCGCCGGTGTTCGAATATCTGGATGACGCCGTTACCCTGCAAAAAGAGATTCGGCTGGATTTGGCGCATGGGCTGATCGGCAAAACGGCCATTCATCCTACCCAGGTGCCGGTTATTGAGGCTATGTACAGCGTCGATAGTGAAGACTATGAAATGGCGCTCGCCTTGAATCAAAGTTCATCGCCTGCGGTGTTCAGGATGCACGACGCGATGTGCGAAGTGGCGACGCATAAGGAATGGGGGCAGGGTATCATAGACAGGCAGCGGTACTATGGCGACAGGCGGGCCTTCGTCTTGCTGGAATATACTGAATCGCCTTGTTTGACTGATGTTGCGCAAGTTTCAGATAGAATGGGCTGAAGCACAAAGCCCATCCTTGGCTCCATTCAATAAAAATAAAAAAGGGGGAGATAATGAGTAACCGTATTGATTTGGTTGCAGGACAAAATTGTCCGTTACCGACGATGGCGCTTCATGTTTTAGTTAGCCACGGACAAAGAACGCCGGGTATTACTGTCGATTTCAGCGCTTTTTTGCTTAACAACCAGGGAAAGGTATCAACGGACGAGGATTTCATTTTTTTTAACCAACCGGCCCGAGCCGAACAAGGCGTTTTGCTTGAACCGGATCAGGATCGGTTTACGCTGCATCTTGATCGCACCGGCGCTGATATTCAGAAAATTGCCTTGGCAATGACTATTTTCGACGGGCATACAAAAGGGCAAAATTTCAGCCTGCTTAATAATGCTACCGTTTTGGTCAAGGACTTTTTGAGTGGTATCGAAATCGCCTGTTTCTGTCTCGACACGCAGCAAAACAAAGAATCGGCATTAATTGTCGGCGAGTTTTACCGGCATCAGGACAAATGGAAGTTTCGCGCAGTCGGGCAGGGTTTTATTGGCGGGCTACAGCCTTTAGCCGAGTTTTACGGTGTCGACGTCGGCGAAGGCGAAGCAAGACCGGCACCTCCTGTCGCCCCTGCTCCAGCACCGGCGGGAAAAGTTAATTTGAGCAAAATCACGTTGGACAAGAAAGGCCAATCCGTTTCGCTGGAAAAAAATACCGGCGAGTCCGGCGAAATATTGATCAACCTGAATTGGAACGCAAAACCTGTTAAATCGGTAGGATTGTTTCGCCAATCCTCATCTTCCGGCATCGACCTGGATTTGGCCTGTCTCTGGGAGTTTGAGCAGGGCGAGATTGGCGGAGTACAGGCGCTGGGCGGGCATTTCGGCAATATACACCAGTTCCCTTTTATTGAACTGGATCAGGACGACCGTAGCGGTAGTTCAGTGGGTGGCGAAACGCTGCGCATCAACACTAAACATTTGCATGAATTTCGGCGTATTTTGATTTATACCTTTATTTATGAAGGTGTCCCGAACTGGTCGCATGTCGATGCGGTTATTACTATTAAAAGCAAAAGTCAGCCGGATATAGAGATTCGTCTTGATAGTTACCGTGATGACCAGTTTCTGTGCGCCCTTGCGATGCTTGAGAATATTAACGGTCGGCTTCAGATCACCAAACTGATCGATTATTTTTCAGGCCATCAACAAATGGATCGCGCTTACGGCTGGGGGTTAAACTATGTCGCGGGCAGCAAATAAAAATTCACACAACAACATTTATACCAGGAGAACACAATGAGTTTCGATAATTTTCTAAGTCAGCTAAAAAGCAAAGCCAATGAGTTAAAAACAGAGGCTTTAAAGTTCAAGAACAAGGATTTTTTGAATGCCGCGATGGCAGGTTCCGCATTGATCACCATGGCTGACGGCAGCGTCAGTTCGGAAGAAAAACAAAAAATGGTTAGATTTATCGAAAGCAATGATGCGCTGTCGATTTTTACCACCAGCGATGTTATCAAGGCCTTTCAGGACTTTATAGGCCAGCTTGAATTCGATAAGGACATTGGCGAAGCCAAAGCTTATGAAGCGCTCGGCAAGATGAAATCCAATGCCCAGGCTTCGCGCCTGCTGGTTCGCATGATTATCGGCATTGCTTCTTCAGACGGCGTTTTTGATTTCGATGAAAAAAAGGTGGCTGTCAGAATAGCCAAAGAATTAGGGATTGATCCTGCTGAATTTGAACTGTAGGCGCCTGATACGTGGTAAAGCTTCGATGGGCGACCGGGTGCCCAACGAAGCTTTACTAATACCCGGTTTTTCACCAGCGACATGCCGCATTATTAAAAACTGATATTCGCCTGTACCCAGATTTTTTGGGTGTCCGTACTGAATTGATCCGCATCGTAATAGGCGTATTTGGCTAGCACCGAGTAATGCTTGCCGAATTTCTTGATGGCCGAAAAATCCCATTCCTTGCCGTAATGAAGCTGCCCGGTGTCATCGGTAAAATCATGGTAAACCCCGCTTAAAATGACGTTGCCGCGATCCAGCGTGGCGTGTACGGTGCCGAATACATCGCGAATACCGTTATTTGGCGTAACCAGGAATAAGTCCGCCCAGCCCTGAAAAGCATGGTTGGTGCCGAGCGGCGTATCGAAAGTCCTATTGAGCCCTTTGCCGTCAAGCTGTTCCATAGCGCCCTGGAAGGTGAAGTTGTAGGCGGTAAAACCCACCATCACATTGTAGCGGTTGGCTTGGTACTGTGCCGCCCCATGACCGTAATCTTCTTGATGACTCCATTCAGCGGTATAAACCAGGCCGTAGTTATCGCCTATCTTGTAAGTATCCCCCGGTTTTTGAAAATTGGTCATCCGCAAGCCGTAGGTTTGGCTGGATTTTTCATAATTTTCCCGCTCGGTATAATCCAGCCAATAGCCGTAGCCGACCAGATTGCCGTAATCACCGACTTTATAATTGACGTTCAGGATTGGCGCTTCGATGTTTTCGGTCGTGGAAGTAAAGGTTTGCACATTGCCGATATAACCTGCGTTAACGGTCAGGCCGTAGATTTGCTGATTGTTGTGGGTAACCAGCACCGAATCGAAGGTCGTTTCCATCTGCCGCCAGCCGACGTTGCCAATAAAGCGGTCGTCATCGAGCTTGATGCGTTGCCGACCGCCTTTAATCACGGTATCGGGGATGCCGGCATAGCTGATCCACAGTTGATTGAGTTCGCTTTTTTCCGGGTCGGCCACTGTTGAGTAAGCGGTCCTGTTGTTGCGTAAGCTGTTGAAGTCTTCCTGCATCGCCAGATTGCCCTCGTATTCGGCATAGCCTTGCAAGCCGTGAAATACCGGCGACAGCAAGCCTGCCCGCAAGCGGGCGGTATTAGCGTTGGCGGTTCTTTGCGGCCCCCGGTCCTGATCGACGTTTTCATAACGGTAGTTCAGGTCAACCTTGATTGCGCCGTTTTTACCGTAATGATAGAAATTGAGCGCGTCTTCGACTTGTTGAGTAATGTCGGCAAAGGCCGAGCCGCTCATCACCGAAAGTGCCAGCAGTGATGCTGAAGATATTTTTTTTTGCGGCATAAAGCCTCCTTTTGTATCTGATATGGGGTGTTGCGCGCCATCCATGAAAATTCTACGCATGGAATGTTTTCATGCTTGTCGTGGATTATTTGCGTTAATGCGTGTGGTCGCATTCGGTCAGAAAGCTCAAGATGCTCTCCCGGTATTTGTAATAATCCGGATGCTCCAGCAGGGCTTTGCGGCTGCGCGGCCGGGGCAGATCGATGGTTTCGATTTTGCCGATTTTGGCGTGCGGACCGTTGGTCATCATCACCACCCGGTCCGCCAGCAGGATGGCCTCATCGACATCATGAGTGACCACAATGGCCGTCACCTGAGTCCTTTCCCAGACTTCCATCAGCACTTCCTGTAATTCCCAGCGGGTCAACGAATCCAGCATGCCGAACGGTTCGTCCAGCAGCAGCAGTTTGGGCGACAAGGCAAAGGCGCGGGCAATGCCGACCCGTTGGCGCATGCCGTTGGACAGATCGGCGGCTTTTTTAAACAGTGAGTCGCTCAAACCGACGCGGGTCAGATAATATTCGGCGATGTCATTGCGCTCCGATTTGGCGGCATGGGGATAGACCTTATCAACGCCTAACATCACGTTTTCGAACGCGGTCAGCCACGGGAACAGGCTCGGCGACTGAAATACCACGCCGCGATCGGGTCCTGCGCCGTCAATCTCCTTGTTATCCAGGATAATGACGCCCTCGGACACGCTGTTCAGACCTGCGGTCATCGACAACACGGTGGATTTGCCGCAACCGGAATGGCCGATGATCGAGATGAACTCGCCTTTTTTCATTTTCAGGTCGAAGCCGTCCACGACCTTGACCGAGCCGTTGCCGTCGGGCGTCGGGTAGATTTTGGACAGCTGAGAAAACTCCAGGTAACGCGGGCGGACAACACCATTCGCCGTGGATTTTATCGCCAGGGATGGCGTGTATGCCGCAAGTCCGCCGGGAGCGGACGCGGCGATCACCAGGGATGGCGTGTATGCCGCGAGTCCGTCGGGAGCGGCGAAGACCGGATAGGCTCGATCGATGTCAGTGCTGGTATTGGGCTTGATTTTAGGCAGGACGATTTTATCAACGCCTGAATCCTTGTTCTTTTCGACGCCGATGTCCATCAAATAGCGGGTTATTTCGGCACGCAAGCGCTTAAACTCGACGTTATGATTTAACGCAGTCCGGTCTCTGGGACGGTCGATATTGATATGAAAATCAGGGCCGAAAGTCGCATCGGGGCCCGGATTAAGCGGGATAACCCGGTCCGCCATGTAGATGGCCTCATCGACATCGTTGGTGATCAGGATCACGGTTTTCTTTTCCTGCGCCCAGATTTGCAAAATCTCGTCCTGCAAATTGCCGCGCGTCAGCGCATCCAATGCGCTAAGCGGTTCGTCGAGCAGCAGGATGTCGGGACTGGCGGCCAAGGCGCGGGCGACATTGACCCGTTGGCGCATGCCGCCGGACAGTTCGGCGGGTTTTTTATCCATCGCCGCGCCGAGGTTGACCATCCGGACGTATTTTTCGGTATGCGCTTTGCGTTGCTCGGCGGGCCAGTGCTTGAAAATCTGATCGACCGCCAGCGCCACGTTTTCGAATACCGTCAGCCACGGCATCAAGGAATAGTTCTGGAATACCACGCCGCGATCCGGCCCCGGCGCGGTGATCGGTGCTCCCTGTTTCAGCACTTCGCCGCTATCGGCCTGGATCAGCCCGGCAATCGTTGAAACCAGCGTGGTTTTGCCGCTGCCGGAAAAGCCGACAATCGCAATGAATTCGCCTTCCTTAATGCTCAGGTTAATGTTGTTGAGGATGGAGATTGAGCCATAGCTTTTGCATACCCCCTTTAATTCAAGCAAAGGCAGTTGCGCGTCATTCGATGGCGCAAGCGGAGGGGTTGGGATGCGCTGATTCACAATATTAAGATTTACGACGGACATTTCAGGCTCCTTATTCAAAGCGCTCTACCGAAAGAGAACAGGTTTTGTAATGAGTGCATGATCCGGTCCAAGGCAAAGCCGATCAGCCCGATGGTAAAGACCGCGACCATGATTCTGCCCAGCGAGTTGGAACTGCCGTTCTGGAATTCATCCCAGACGAATTTGCCTAGTCCCGGATTTTGCGCCAGCATTTCCGCGGCGATCAGCACCATCCAGCCCACGCCCAGCGACAGCCGCATGCCGGTGAAAATATAAGGCAATGCGGACGGCAAAATGATTTTCTTGATTTGGGTGATCCAGTTAAGGCGCAGCACTTTGCCGACATTGATCAGGTCTTTGTCTATCGATGATACGCCGACCGCGGTGTTGATCAGCGTCGGCCACAGCGAACACAGCGTGACGGTAATTGCGGAGGTCAGGAACGATTTTTCAAACCAGGAATCGCTAGTCGTCACGTACATGGCGCTGACCACCAGCGTGACGATCGGCAGCCAGGCCAATGGTGATACCGGCTTGAAGATCTGTACCAGCGGGTTGATCGCGGTGTTGAAGACCGGGCTCATGCCGCAGAACAGGCCGAGCGGCACGGCGATTAATGTGGCAATCACAAAGCCTGCGAACACCGTGTACAGACTGGTGAAAATCTTGTCCAGATAAGTGGCTTGGCCGTTATAGGGGCGGGTTTTGGTTTCAGCGGCCGGATCTTCCGCAAGTTTTTGCTCGTTGCGGGTTTGCTGACGTTGGTAATACTGGGCTTCTTTGGCTCGTTCAGCGTAATGGTCGTCCAGCAATCCGGCGGCTTCATGCCACACCGCGACAGGGCCGGGAATGGCGCCCAGGCTGGTGTTGACCTTGGATGCGGAATAACTCCACAGCCCCAGGAAGACCATAAAGGCGAGTATCGGCACGCCCATGACCAGCCACAGCTGGCGGACTTGCAGCGAGGGGTTTTCTCCGGCAGCTATTTTTACCAGAGGGACGAACCAGGTGAGCCCGGTTATGTTTAAAAATTTTATCAATTGCTTGTGCATGGTCGGTACCTCTAAAAGCAGGTGAAAGGCAAAAGGTTAAAGGCAAAAAAGGCGCGTCCTTGCACCAAATCAACGTCCATTGTTTGTAGGCACTCACACGTTTTTTGGATTCATATCGTTCCCACGCCGGAGCGGTAGGGTACGCATCGCGTACCGTTCGAGTTACTCAACTACCTTGCCGCCGACTACTTTTTGCTTGCCCTTAAGGCCGATAGGAAACTTAGTCAGATAGTCATTGGGCTTGGTAGCATCGAACGCGATACCGTCGATAAAGTCAGCGCTGGGCGGCTTGATGCCGGTTTCGTTGTCGGCCGGAAAATCGCCGGCTTTTGCCTTACCTTCGGCAACCAAGGCCTTGGCCGCAGCCATATAAATGTCAGGCCGGTACACTTTTTTAGCGGTTTCCAGGTACCAGTCATCAGGTTTGTATTCGTTGATTTGTCCCCAGCGGCGCATTTGCGTCAGGCTCCAGACCGCATCGCTGTAATAAGGATACGAACCGTTGTGGCGGAAGAACACGTTGAAATCGGGCAGGTCGCGTTTGTCGCCTTTTTCATACTCGAACGTACCGTTCATGCTGTTGGCAAGCACTTCGTAGTCGGCGCCGACATATTGTTTTTGCGACAGCATTTCCACGCCTTCGTTGCGGTTCTTGTTGTTTTCCGCATCCAGCCACATCGAGGCGCGAATCAATGCCTTGATGACGGCCTTGTGGGTGTTCGGGTTCTTATCGGCCCATTCCTTGTTAACACCGAAGATTTTCTCGGCGCTGTTTTTCATCAGCTCGTAATCGCTGATGACCGGTACGCCGATGCCTTTGAATACGGCTTGCTGGTTCCACGGTTCGCCGACGCAGTAGCCGACAATCGTGCCCGAGTCCATTGTTGCAGGCATTTGCGGTGGCGGGGTGACCGACAGCATCGCTTCGGCGTCGATCTGGCCGGAGGTGTCCTCAGGCGGCGCGTAAAATCCGGGCTTGATGCCGCCGGCCGCCAGCCAATAGCGCAATTTCATATTGTGTGTGCCGACCGGAAAGGTCATCGCCATGTTGAAGGGTTTGCCGGCGCTTTTGTATTTTTCCAGCACCGGTTTTAGCGTGTCCGCTTTAACCGGATGTACTAGCTTGCCGTCTTTTACCGGAATCTGAGGCTTCATTTGCTTCCAGACATCGTTGGATACGGTAATCGCGTCGCCGTTTAAAGTCATGGTGAAGGCACTGACAATATCGGCTTTGGTACCGTAGCCGATGGCTGCGCCAAAGGGCAGGGTGGCCAGCATATGCGCGCCGTCCAGTTCGCCGCTGACAACGCGGTCCAACAAGACTTTCCAGTTGGCTTGCGCTTCAATTTGAACGGAAAGGCCTTCATCTTCGAAATAGCCTTTTTCCAGCGCAACCGCCAAAGGCGCCATATCGGTCAGTTTGATAAAGCCGAGTTTTAAATTGTCCTTTTCCAGTTTTTCAGCTGCGTAAGCACTGGCGGTAAAGGAAAAAGTTGATACCGCCGCCACAGCAATAAGTGCCGTAGCCAGCTTTTTAATCGCAAATCGTCCGGTTTGTTTCATATTGACCTCAGCAGGTTTGAAAAATCAGCAAAAAAAAGGCGTCACCCGGTTGAATACAGGTGCATTCAACCGGGGAGACGCCTTTGTCTGTTTGGGCTCGCCGTTGAACCCATATTTTTTAAAGTTCCATCGTCGGAACCTTTGTAATGGTTAAAGCAAGCGTTGTGCCAAAGATGGGAAATGATTATTTTGCGTATTTAAGTTAACAAAAATAAGCAGTTATGCTCGGTATTGGGTAGGGTAAGGTGGTTCGGGTTTCTGTCGGAGATGCATCAATTTTGTGCGTCCGGGTGTCTGTTTGCACCAACGATGAGAATTGATGTGTTAAAAAGTTTAAAAAACTCACCACGAAGGCACGAACGACTGTACGGATGCAGGAGGTACGACTCCACGGATGGAGGAGGTAGAGCAATGCAGGGAGCAATTGCCGAGAGCACCAACAGTAGGCGCTTTACGACTGCAGGGATGCAGGAGGTAGAGCAACGCAGGGAGCGGTTGCCGAGGCGCAGCTTCCGCTCCAGCTCACGCTAAGTACCTACATAATCCACAGGGATGTGGTGAATGCAGATATTGCAGGAGCAAATATCTGTCCATGTAGGCAACGCAGGAGCAATTGCCGAGAACACGAAGAAATATAAAGCTCCGTGTTCTCGGCAACTGCTCCTGCGTTGCTCTACCTCCTGCATCCATGCAGTCGTTCGTGTCTTCGTGGTGAATTAAAGATCTTTGCATTCAGCTAGCGTAGGGTGCGCCGTGCGCGCCAGAGGGGACTTTTTTCGTGTCTTTCGTGCTTTTCGTGGACCTTATTATCTTTTATGGATCAGCGCGGAGTAGGCGCGCGGCACGCCCTACGCTTGAATAACGATTAAAACTCTTCCCAATCATCATTGCCGACAAGCTGTAGCTGTAATTTTTGTCTGGCCGGCAGTTGTTTAGCGGCAGCTGTTCTGGCGGGAGGAGTTTTCTTCGGTACGGATTTTAGGTGAAGGGAGCTGCCCGCATTACGCGGGATAACGTCCACTTTAAAACCGTCTACCGTGCCCGACAGGTTGTGCGCCTGTTCTTCCAGCGATTCCGCTGCCGCTGCGGCTTGTTCCACTAAGGCGGCGTTTTGTTGGGTTACGTCGTCCATTTGGGCGATGGCCTGATTGATCTGCTCGATGCCGGAACTTTGTTCGGCGGAGGCCGCGGTGATTTCGGCCATCATGTCGGTAACGCCGCGGATGGAGTTGACGATTTCTTCCATGGTTAACCCTGCCTGGGTAACCAGCTGACTGCCTCCTGAGACTTTATCCAGGGAATCATTAATCAAGTCTTTAATTTCTCCGGCAGCCGTCGCGGCGCGTTGGGCAAGATTGCGCACTTCCACAGCCACCACGGCAAAGCCCCGACCTTGATCGCCTGCTCGGGCAGCTTCCACGGCGGCATTGAGGGCAAGAATATTGGTCTGGAAAGCGATATCGTCGATCACCGAGATGATGTTGCCGATTTTGTGTGAAGATTCGTTGATGTCCTTCATCGTTATTACGACTTGATCGACCGCTTCAACGCCTTTGCCCGCTATGTTTGAAGCATCAACGGCAAGCTGGTTGGCATGATGGGCGTTGGCGGCATTATGCTGCACGGCGGAAGTCAACTCTTCCATGCTGGCTGCGGTTTGCTCCAAGCTTGCGGCTTGCTCCTCGGTACGTTGCGACAAATTATTGTTGCCTGCGGCGATTTCCTGGGCCGCCGTGTTAATGGTATCGGTGGAGTCCTTGATGTCTTCTACCAAGTCTTTGAGGTTTTCTACAATGCTGTTCATCCCGGCAATCACTTCACCAAAAGTGCCGGGATAGTCTTTGTCGATGGTTTGGGTCAGGTCGCCTTGAGCCAGTGCATTAGCGACATGCAATACGTCGTTGAAGCCAACATCGCAGGTTTCAATCAGGTTATTGAAATGAGTCAAAATCCCTTTGAACATAAACTCGAATCTATCCGCATCGCTACGCTTTGAGAAATCGCCTTTAGCACCGGCTTCTACGAGCATTTTGATTTCGTTGTTAACGTCAAGGAAGGTCTTTTTGGCATTGTCCATGATCTTGGTAATGGCGATTGTCTCACCGGGCAGAATATCCATGTCCATGGAAAAGTCGCCTTTGGCATACTGGTTGACGATACTGATCAGTCTTCTATTGATAGCGATGCGCGATTGAATCAATTCATTAACTTCATGCGCCATCTTGCCAAAGGTGCCGGAGAATTTTGAAGCGTCGAGCTGCTCTTTGACCCAGCCTTCGGCATGCTTTTTCGCCATCACGTTCAGGTCGGCAACGAAGGCGTTAATAGAGTCCTGCATGGCTTTCATGGCGCGCAATAGATCCCCGATCTCATCCTTTTGATGAATATCAATGTTGGAGTTCAGGTCGCCCACGGCAATGGCTCCCGCCACCTGTTGAACGGTTTTGAGCGAGCGCAAAATGCCGCGACTGATCAGTACCATCAGTACGATAACCGCCAAGATGCTGCATACGAAAATGCCGACTAAGACGATTTTGTACCCGTGTCTTGTCGCGCGTGCCTGCGCCTCATCTTTTACAGTGCGAGCTGCCGTAAGCTTTACCACCTCATTAATAGCGGCACGATGCTGTTCATAAGCGTGGCGCATTTGCATAAGACCGGCCTGTGAGCCGGCTCGGTCGCCCGCCTGGATATTCGGCAGGAACCGTTGGTTGGCTTCATTGTAAAAGGTTTGCGCCGCCCGGTAAGAACGCTCAAGCAAAGAAACATGAAGATCCTGCTCCAAAGACTGGCCTAACCAATAACTATGGCGGGACTCGTATTCCGTTTTCAGCTCATGAAAACGCGTCACTAATGCGTTGATTTCAGCAGGGTCTGCGGCTTGGGTCAGTTGCAGCGCGACCAGATAGGATTCGATGATGTATTCAGGCGGAGGCAATACATCGGCAATAATATCCTTGCCTTGGATAATACGTTGATAAATTGAGCCATCAAGATTAACGGTATTCATGGCCTTGAATGTTGCGAAACCGAACAGCGAAAAACCGATGACCAAGGTGCTCAAAATTATCGTAAAACGCATTTTGATAGTTAATTGCCCGGAATTTTTCATGTTGTTTAGCATGATACCCACCTATTTTAATTTTATGATTGGGAATGTTAAGTAGTAAATATTTCTATATCCGGTGCAGAGAGTAATTTGCCTGAGCAGGTAACCCGGTTATCGATATCGACTTGCCGGGTTAAAGCTTCATAACCAAGGGTATTTCCGCTCGCAATGACCTGGAAATAAGGGAGTGGTTTTCTTCTTGATTCATATAGCAGTGTTTAATTAAGGCGCTCAACCGTAAAAAAAATAACGTGTTTTTGCCGTTTCACCGATTGCGATAGTTAGTTCCTCAAGTTCGGATTAATTCGTTGACAGATTTTTCTGATCCTAAAGATAAGGCAAAAAAAAACGCCTCCAAACGGGATGCTCGATGCATTCAGTCCGGATAGACGCCTTTGTCAACAGGGTTCGCCGTTGAACCCAAGATTTTTGGTGCTCCGCTATTGGAGTCCCTATAGTGACGGCGAGCAATCGTTATGCCAAAACTGATATTTGGGTTTGATTGTAATCCTTGTTTAATAAATACAAGTAGTTATTAGTTGTCTTTTATGTAACGAGGGTGGGTAGTTTTTGAAAACAACGCATCGAATGTGTGCGATTTTTTCTGTGTGCCGCACCAATTGAGTTCTTTTGATATGCAAGCGAGGGGAGGGTATACATCAAGCGGAGGCCTACAGGGGCAGATGTTTGCTCCTGCATCATTCGACTACATGCCATTCATGGCGTTATGCAATGTCTGCATTGACCTCCATGGAGGGAGGAAATGCCGCAAGATTGCAGGGAGCAATCGCGGCTGACTGCCAGGGATGGTGGAAATGCCGCAAGATTGCCTGGAGCAATCGCGGCCACCCTATCTCTGTGGATGATGTAGGTAAGATGCAGAAGATGCACAGTCATCCGGGCCGTCTCTACAATCAGGCATAAATCCTGCTTTAGATTGGACAGTTATAATTAATCCTCAGGTATCCCGGTTATGTCTGAAACAAGCCCTCTGTATTTAATATGAAAACGTTTATCAAGGTAGCCGAAATTTGGATACCGACAAAAGATCGCATCCGCCTGGAGTTTGGTGCCGGTTTGTACGGCTCCTTAAATGAGTTTCGGAGCGCCAGTGAAAAAGAATCTTTTGCTTATGACGAGGGCTTGCCCGGCAAAGCATGGGCCGCAGGCCATCCGCTGGTATTAACCGAATTCGACCATTCTTATTTCAAGCGGACAAAATCAGCCAAAAAAGCCGGTTTGACCTGCGGGATTGCCATACCCGTTTTTTCAGGCGAGTTTTTAATGGCCGTAGTGGTTTTTTTGTGCGGGGACGATCAGCATCATGCGGGCGCTATAGAGCTGTGGAGCAATTTGCAAAACAGTGACGAGCTGGCTGTGATGGACGGGTATTATGGGACGCTGGATGATTTTGAAGCGATATCCAGGGCTATGAAATTCACCAAGGGCGCCGGTTTGCCGGGACTGGTATGGGAATCGGGCATGCCTGTGCTGATTGAGGATATGGGCCAATCACCTGCCTTTGTCAGGAGTGCGGATGCTAAAAAAGCCGGGATAACGACAGTGTTGGGCATTCCCGTTTCGGCGGTTGCAAGTCAGGTTTATACCATGACCTTTCTGTCGGCTAAAGCCACGCCGATTGCCCAACGGCTACAGATCTGGGTGCCGGATGAAAGCGGTCAGTGTCTGGTATGCCAGTCAGGATACAGCAGGCAAAATGACGAATTAGCGGAAATCTTTGAAACCATGTCAGTTCGCAAAGGCGAGGGATTATTGGGCCGGGTATGGCTGACTGGAGTGCCTGTTATCAGGGATAACTCAAGTTGCACTCTTGCGGAAGGCGGGCTGAATTCCATGCTGGCCGTGCCTGTGATAGACGACGGGCATTTTAAGGCGGTGGTTGCGTTTCTATTTTAACGGCTTGGCTATTTTTCCATGTCTTCCAGCTCGATATTGAGCGCTCGGGTTGAAAGCAAAAGCTCACTTACCGAAGCCAACAGCGATAGCACGATAAAGGCCATGCTGAAGCCGAAAGTAATGTTGCCGTAATATTGTTGTCCGAAAAAGATCAGCCCCATGGCGAGTATGCAGCAGATAATCCCAACCACCGCCAGCACCTGCATCGCCACAATGAAGCGGATACGGAGCCTCAGGCTGGCGATCTGTTTTTTTGCGGCCGGGCTTTGGGTTTTGGTTAACAGGTTATGCTGCTCCCTAATCCGGTTGGCAATTGCCAGAAAACGGTTGGAATAGGCTAAAAACAGAACTGAAATGGCCGGAAATAACAGGGCAGGGGTGGTGATGGTGATGTCCATGGCTCTTAAGGTTTATTAATTAATGCGCGGCAAAACAAAATTTTACTGCTTTATTATTCACTGATGTTACGCATTCAGTCGAATTTAAGGCGTCGCTAACGCGACAGTTTATTTGAGTCGGGTTTGTCGCACCCGAGGGAGAGATACTTTTCGCTACGAAAACCCTCCCTGGTTTTCGCCCTGTGCGGGCCAGCCTTATGTCTGTTCAAATTCGCTCCAGGCGAATTTGTGCTCCGACCCGGCAAAAGCTCCGGCGCTCGGCGCGGCAAACGGAAGAAGTACATCTTGTGCGTAACATCCGCCTGGGCGACCAGCCGGCTGCCGCCGGAGACCTTGTCCCAAAGACTGGTTCAGCTAATAACGGCGACGGAACTCGTAGTCCGCTTTCAGCGCTTGAGAGTGAGACATCATGGCCATTCGGCGGCAATGTCGATCAATAAAATACGCTCGTCGTCCAGTCTAAGGGAGAAGGTTTTGCATAGCATATCGGTATTAAAATCCCTATAACGTTCAGACGTTACAATCCGGTAGCTGTCCTTTGCCGACTCAAGCGCCAGCAATTGGTAGAAATAAGGCCGCCATGCCCAGTTAAAGCCAAGCTGCTTGGGGTCTTCGAACCATTTTGAGGCTGCAAAATTAAAGTTGGATGAGATTTGGTCGCCAGCGTTATTGCATAAATAAAACCTCAGCACGCCGCTTTCTTCAAACGGGTGCGCTGATAATTTATTGAGGTTGAAGTCGGTTTCCAGGGCTTTTCTCAGCAACTCGATCAAGCTCTTGACCTTGGCGATAAACTGAATTTTGTGCTCTTCGGTGGCTAAGGTCTTTTTCAGGAAAATTTTTCTAAGTGAGGTGATTTGTTTTTGATAATGCAGCGGCTCTTTAAACTCCGCGGTGGCGGGCGAAAACAGATAGCCCTGCATATATTGAGCGCCGCAGCTTAAGCCGAAATGAAAGTCCTCGGCGGTTTCAACGCCCTCGCAAACAATACGGCAACCGGTGCGTTTCGCCAGATGGGATACTAAATGCACTATATCGCTGGCTATGCCGCCTTTGACCGCATCCTGGAATAGCCGCATATCCAGTTTGATGATGTCGGGCTGTATGGCCATGACTCTTTCCAGCTGGGAAAAGCCTGCGCCGAAGTCATCAATCGCTACCTTCAAGCCGTGCTTGCGATACACGGCGGCAGTGGCAACGAGTTTATCCAGATCACCTTTTGATTCGGTTATTTCAATAATGATGCGATTTTTGTCGACATTAAATTCGTCCAGCATCAGCAGGGTGGGTAGCGAATTAAAGTCGGAGAGCTGGTCGATCCAGGCAGCCGAGATATTGATGGTTAAATAACCGTTGAAATTTGATTGGCTAAATTGCTCCAGCGCTAACCGCCGAACCATGCGGTCCCAAGCTATCAGTTGCTCGGCGGTAATATCCGGCGAGGAAAATAAGCCGCCTGCCGAAATAACCCGGCCATTTGCATCGTGTTGCCGGGCTAATGCCTCATAACCGATGATAGAGCCGCTGGCAGCGCCGATAATAGGCTGGAAATAAGGAAATAATTTTTTTTGTTGATACATATCGACATGAGTTGTTTTAGGGGTTCGCCATTGAACCCGCAGCACTCCAATATTGGAATTCATGTTATCTAAAGCAAGCGATGTGCCAAAATTGCCTGGTGCGGGATGCAAACTTTATCCGCCTGATTTAAACGGTCGCAGCTGGTATGGGCTGTGGCTTGGCGAGTGGTGCAGGCAGATCGGGTGCGCTAAGTTGGTGCGCAATTTCATGGTATCGCACCAGTTTGGTTTTATCGCGGTGTCCCTCAAGTCACAGTGATAATTTTTAAATTTGCGGAAAGAGCGACAGCGAACATATTATTGAAGCGCTATGGATTATTATTGCCGCGACAGTGCTGTCGGCATCGGCAGGGTTTTATGGTTATTGGGCAGCAAAGTAGAAGGAGTGCTGGCGAATAATTGTGACAAGCACAAATCAGATTGATAGACGGCAATAATAACGTCATCAAGACAACGTATAATCTTTTAGTCCGGTCATTAACTGATACTGCGCACCAGGCATGAAATCATGGGTTCATGATTGAGCCTTAAACACAACAAATTATGGATTGACATTATGGCAACAAAATATACCCCTTTAAAAGATCACGATACCCCCATCAAGGTACTGTTTACCGGCTATCTGTGTACGGTTGGCATAGGCTATCTTTTCGCATTAATCCAGATATTGTTTACCCATGGCATGGCGGACGGCAAATTCGGCCTGTCTGTTGAGGACATCGTTTACAGCTATTACGGTAACCGTTCAGGCACGGTCCTGGAGCAGAAACTGAATGGTTCGATGAAGGATAAGGCGCCGGAGCAGGAGCGTTTCAAGATCATGGAATGGGTTAGGGAGGGTGCGCTGATTGAAGATTACAGGGATGACGGTATCGACAAGATAATCGAGAGCCGCTGCGTGATGTGCCATAACGAAAGCGCCTCCGGCATACCGGACTTTACCAAGTTTGAGCAGCTAAAAATCTTAACGGCACAGGATACGGGTGCTACCTTCAGCTCATTAATCCGCGTTTCGCATATTCATTTGTTCGGGATCAGTTTTATTTTCATGTTCGTAGGGCTCATTTTCAGCTTTGCGGAGACTCCGACCATGCAATATAAGTGTATCGCTATCGGCATGCCCTATGTGTTCCTGATCGCCGATATATTGTCATGGTGGCTGACTAAAATTCATCCGACGTTTGCGTGGCTGGTTATTCTTGCCGGTATGGGCATGGCTGTTTCATTCGCGTTCATGTGGGTGACCGCTCTGTTGGAAATGTGGTTTTTTAAACCCGTCTTCGTTGATGGCGTAGGCTCACGTTATTTACAGTGGCGCGACAGCTCGGAAACCTCAGTTGCCGATAGAGTATGGTTTTACACCAAGGTGCTTGCGGAGCAAGTTAAACGGGCCGCCTATTTTGCAAAAGAGCAATGGCTGGCACGCGGCTGGCCTGTTATTAAAGACTTGTTAAAGAAATAGAGGGGATCGCGGGCTTGTAGCGGCGCAGCCCGTATATTCTTTCTAAATTACTGGATTTCATCGCGTTCACATTCAGGCTTGGAACCATGCGCAAAATAACTTGAGCAAGCTGCCAATAAGCGGGAGTGCAGGCTTTGCCTGCCAGCGCAAGCGCCAAAAGCAGGTGCTTGAGGCAAAGCATGCACTCCAGTTAAAAATTTATCCGCGAGTTGTTCAAATTGTTTCATGCTCATTCCTTAGCCTGATCAATCCATGACCGCGTCTTTTTTACCGTGACGATAGAAACAGGCGCGTCTTCCATTGCCGAATTTCCGGCAACATGTCCTCTAATAATTCTTGCCAGCTCAAAAATCCCGTTATCGAAAGGCCCATAAGCAAAACGGTTCAGGCGAGAAAAGATTAATGTAGGGAATTTGTTGAAACGTTAGATATTTCGTTGAGCTATGCGCGGCTCAATTAACGCCGGCGGTTGTATTACTGCGATTTAAATTGACATTGGTATGGAAGGAATATCGATACTGTGCTCTGTCCTTATTGAGATTAGCAAAGCTTGGATTTTTACTAGCACGTAATAATACTTATAGAAATAATTTTGATTGTTTTTTGATATCGGCTCTATGGAATTTTAAGGACCAGCTCGGGATACTGTTATTGCGATGGCCGTGTTAGCTCATCGAAGTGGAGGGATAGGCGGTCATTGTATCCTCGTCAGATATTTTATTTAGCCACATCTGATTATATTTTTTAATATATTCTATGGAGTAATGACAATGAAACAATTCAATAAAAAAATATTAACTGCAAGTATTATTCTTGCATTGGGCTCCGTTTCTAGTGCATGGGCGGCAGATATCACTAATACAGATAGCTTTAATACTAAAGACTTTACTAAAGACATTACTAAAACCAGTACCGACGATAGCTATAACACTAAAGACATTACCAAAACCAGTACCGACGACAGCTATAACACTAAAGACATTACCAAAACCAGCACCGACGATAGCTATAACACTAAAGACATTACTAAAACCACCTTCGATACCAGTTTAGACGACAGCTTCAACACTAAAGACATTACTAAAACCAGTACCGACGATAGCTATAACACTAAAGACATCACCAAAACCAGCACCGACGATAGCTATAACACTAAAGACATTACTAAAACCGTAGACAGCTATAACACTAAAGATATTACTAAAACCAGTACTGAAACCGAAACCAATACCGACAACAGTGTTGCCGATAGCTATAACACTAAAGATATTACTAAAACCAGTACCGAAACTAATACCGATAACAGCGTAGATGACAGCTTTAATACCAGCACTAAAGCCGTTACTAAAACCAGTACTGATAATTCTGACCATAGTTCCGCTTCTGCAAACGATGCAGCAGCCAACAATAACAGCACCGCTTACTCAGATCGTTCCGACAATTCTGACAACAGCTACGCTACTGCGGACGATGCGGCAGCCAATAACGGCAGCACCGCTACCTCAGACCGCTCTGACAACAGCTATGCCAGTGCAACTGCCCAAGGTTCTGCCGCAGCTAATAACGGCAGCACTGCAACGGCAACTACCGACAATAGCGCTGCATTTGCAAACGGAACCGGATCGGCAGCGGCTAATGGCGGCGGCGATGCAACTACCCCCGACAACTCTTTCCATGATTACAGCGTACTAGCAGCGGAAGGAGATGGTTCTGCGGTATCCAGAAACGGCAATGCTACTGCCGAATATAAGGTGAATAATTCAACCTTGGATGGCTATGTAACAGGCGCAACAGTCAGCTACTCTACTGGCGATTATGCGGATCATAATAAATTTGTAGCCAAGAACACATTGGAAAATGCTTTCAACGGCAGCGCAGGTATTAACCAAAGCGTTCAAAACACTGCCTCTAATGCTCTGGCTCAACAACAAGTGTCTTTCCAAGGCAACGTCAATGTTAATCAGTAGCTCCTTAAGCTTTCATCAGTTAATCAGCTGATGATTCATGCTGGTGAGCGAGCAATCGCTCGCCGGCTTCTAGCTGCATATCACCAAATATGTAAAGAGGGCGCTATGAAAACAACTATAAAAGCTTTAGAAGGCAGCCTTTTAGTCTTGCTTGTCGTTATTTTGCACAGTCAGGAAGTAAAAGCCGAGGCTCTTCAAGATCAGAGCGAGCTACTTTTTTCTTCGACCCAAACAGCGATGTCAGATGAACTGGATAATGAGCGGGGCCGGGAAGGCGTGGATATGACAACCCTGAATAATATGAATGTGCGGGCTACGCTAAGCGGCAACCAGGCAAACAATACCGTCAACGGTTACAACATCATCGATCACGGCGCATTTGCTCAGGCCAGCGGCATTAACAGTGTCATTCAAAACACTGGGAACAATGTCGTTATTCAGGATGCAACGATCGTCAACGTAACAATCATGCCGTAATAATTTGATCCGGTGAAGCGCGACATGAAACGATTTTTTGTTAAATACATTCTGCTGATGCTGCCCGTTTGTAGCCATGCCGGTTCATTGAACTTTAACGGCATAGCGGGCGCCGGTAACTATGACGTTCCGGTAACGACTTTTGCGGAGCGACGCTTCAAAACCATCTACAAACAACAGTACGATTTCAGTTGCGGCTCGGCAGCTTTGGCCAGCTTGCTGACCTATCACTATGACGATACGGTAGACGAGCAAAGCGTATTTACCGATATGTATAAAAACGGCGATCAGCAAAAGATCCAAAAACAGGGATTTTCGTTGCTGGATATAAAACTTTACCTCGAAAGACGCGGCTATCGATCCGATGGTTTCAAAATCAACCTGGATCAATTGCTTAACGCCAAGGCGCCGGCACTCACCATTATCAATAACAACGGTTACCTGCATTTTATAATTATTAAAGGCGTCAACAGCGAGGAAGTTTTGGTGGGGGATCCCGCATTAGGCGTAAAAGTAATGCCTCGCGATGAATTTGAAGCAATGTGGGGGAATCGCATTTTATTTTTAATACACGGCAAAAAAGATATAGCGGCGAAACATTTTCAAGATCAGCAAGAATGGGCGCTTCGGGTCAAGGCACCATTAGGATCTGCGGTCGACCGAGCCAGCTTGGGCCAATTCAACATGTTGCAACCCGGACGTTGGGATTTTTAACTAAGCGGAGTGTTTAATGTGAAAGCATATAAATCTAGCATCTACCGGACATTCGTGATGGCGGGACTCTGGATAACCGTTTTGGTCGGTCCGGGCGTATACGCGGATGAAATCGCAGGCATTACCGATCAACCATCCGACAGCTGGAGCCGCGCATCAGACAGTGAGTTGGACCAGCTAAGAGGCGGTTTTGCGCTTGCAAATGGAGTGAACATCGATTTTAGCCTTGAGAGACTGACTACTTTGAATGGCACAGTTGTTTCTTCCACATCTTTTCGATTGCCAGACGATGCTTTCTTGTTTCAGAACGGAGGCTTGAATCAAGCTCCGGTCATGACAGGGTCGGCCTTGAATTCAGTTATACAGAATAATATGGATAATCAGGTTATTAAAAATATGACGGATATTAATATAGCGGTTAGTAACTTGAAAAATATGGATTTAAACAGCAGAGGCATGGTCTTTAATAACCTTATCCTGCCCAATGCGCGTTAATTACAGGGAATCCATTGCAGCCTTGGGTTGTTGAAAAAAACTCACCTTAAACCTTTCCGTTTATAGCCTTGCATTATTCTCATACCCTGCCTAATTGAATTGCCACGTCTTTCTGAACACGGGTTCGGCCATTCATTATCTGTCAGCAAGATAAGTGTTTATACCAATTGTCGCCATCGGCATAATAATTTATAAAGTTAACGGATCGACTATTTGGTTGCGCATGTCTTTTTAGCGAGAGATTTTACTTATTCATAAGGTTAATTTAATAAAACGTATTTAATGTAATTAAGGAATAATTATCTTCTATTAATTGCCGAATCTAATTTCAATCCTAAATGACAATGTAGGGGATTTAATCGCTATTAATCTAATATATAAAAAATGGAAATAATAATATGAAGATGAAATTTTGGCATCGGAAATTTCTTCTGCTTGGGTTTATTAATGGGTTTATTTATATTTGTTGTGTTTTTTTTATAAACAACTGTTATGCAGAAACAGGCAAGCAAAATGATTCTTCGGCACAATATAAAAAACTGATTGCTGAACAGCAAAAAGAATTCCAGATACAACGACAAATTATTGCTGAACAGGGAAAGCAACTGGAGGAGCTGAAAGCGCGTCTTGATACTTTAATGAATCAAACACCAGTCACTAAGCAAGCGCCAGTCAAGCAAGCAGCCAATAAACCTCAAATCGTTGCGGCAAAAGATAACAACCAGCCGCCGTCATTGCCTAATAAGCTCCCGTCCAAGCCTGTAGGTCAAGCGCCCCCAAGCGCCACGGAAAAGCCAAGGCCACCGGAAATACCACGATTAAGCGAAACCGTAGGGGGGGTGTTAACCAAAAAAGGCAATATCGTTTTTGAGCCGTCAATGTACTATGCCTATACCAGTAATAACCGGGTATTTCTTGATGCGTTTACCTTCCTTCCGGCTATTGCCATCGGCCTTATCGATATGCGGGAAGTTAAACGGCACAGCTTTATCGGCACGTTAGGCGCCCGTTATGGCGTAACGGATCGGTTAGAACTGGAGTTCAGGCTTCCTTATGTTTACCGTGATGATACTCAGCGTTCCCGGCCGGTTAGTATTGGGGCGGGAATTGACGAAACTTTCAATGCCACCGGAAGCGATATCGGCGACCTTGAATTTGCCGGTCGCTATCAGCTTAACAGCGGAGCCAATGGCTGGCCGATTATTGTCGGCAATGTCATCGCAACGGCGCCGACGGGGAAAAGCCCTTTTGACATCGAATATGTACTGGCTCAAGGTGTCCCTGGCGCGACATTTCCCACCGAATTGCCGACAGGATCAGGATACTTCAGTTTCCAGCCCAGCCTTACAGCGCTTTACCCAACTGATCCGGCGGTCTTTTTCGGTAACCTCAGCTATAGCTACAATGCGGAAACCAGCACCAAAAACGGCGACATTGATCCGGGAGACACGCTGGGATTAAGCTTTGGCCTCGGTTTCGGCGTTAATGAGAAGTCATCGTTCAGCTTGGGGTACTCACATAAACATGTTCTGGATTCTGAGATTAATGGCGTAGAAATTCCGGGAAGCACACTGGATATCGGGCAGCTTTTGGTTGGCTATTCTTTCAAATATTCCCCAAGGACTACTTTCAACTTATCGTTAGGCATTGGCACTACGACAGATTCGCAAGATGTTACGCTTAATTTCAGGGTGCCGATGACTTTCGGTTTGTTCGACGGCTAAGGCTTTTGCCACGAAGTCTCAGCCCTTCGTGGTATTTTTTTCAGATTCCATAGCATCAGCTACTTAAGCAATTCAGCCATGGCGATAATATTTTTCGCCATTTCACCGATGGCGATATTCCGGTCCATCGCCAGTTTTCTCAGGGTGTGATAAGCGTCGTCTTCGGTAAAGCCTCGGGTCTTGATTAAAATGCCTTTGGCCCGGTCAATCAGCTTTCTGTCTTCAAGCCTGGATTTCGTTTTTTCCAATTCATTTGCAAGCCGTTGCTGCTCTTTAAATCTTGCCACGGCAATATTGATGATGCTGCTGATACGACTGGCTTCCAAACCGTTGACAACATAGGCGCTGACTCCGGCTTTAACGGATTGTTCAATGGTGTCGGGCGTATCGTCAGCTGCAAAAATAATGATGGGGAGTGGCTGGTTTCGGTTAAGGGAATGAATATACGAAAAATATTTTTTGGGACTAGCAATATTAAAAATAACAATATCCGTTTTATGGCCCATCGCTAAGGATGGCTGGTTGGGTTCGGATATTGCAGCGGGTGTGACGGAATAGCCTTGAACGACCAGCAGCTGCTCTAATAACTGATCCGTAGTTTCATCTTCAATAAGTAATATATTTAAAATATTCATGCTTAAATAATTAGCACAAACTACGCCAGTTGTTGCAAGTGCTTGAATTAACCGCCTAAGCCGTCAATTAAATAAAGTTTTATTGATTTCCACCGTTGTGTTGAATCATGGGGATAGGTCTCGATACGATAATATGCTTACGGTTCGTGAGGCAATTAAATTATCGCCGCACTTATAATGGGCATTAATTATTTATATGCACCATCTTGATTCATTGGAATGCTTTATTTTCAGATTGATTATTCAATAAGTAATTAAAATCACCGGCTTGCTTTTTGTGGCACAGGCATTGCTCTGTAACTCCAGACAAGAACATTGTTATCGGGGTTGTATATGAGCATAAAACAAACGTTAGTCGTTATTGGCAATGGCATGGTCGGACAGTCTTTTCTGGCGAGCCTGGTCGAAAGCGCCGTTAAAGAGCAATATCAAATCATTACCTTTTGTGAAGAACCCAGAGTGGCCTATGACCGGGTGCATTTATCGGCATTTTTTACCGGCACAACGGCGCAGGAGCTGTCCTTGGTCGAAGACGGCTTTTTTGAACGGCACGGCATTACCATTCATATAGGCGATAAAGCCGCAAGCATCGATAGAGCGGGTAAAACCGTCACTTCGGCAAAAGGACTGACAATACCTTACGACAAGTTGGTACTGGCGACCGGTTCTTATCCGTTCGTGCCGCCCGTGCCAGGGCATGATAGGGCGCAATGTCTGGTTTACCGCACGATTGAAGATCTCGAAGCCATTGCCGCCGCAGCCGAAACAGGCAAGGTCGGCACCGTGGTCGGCGGCGGCTTGTTAGGCCTGGAGGCGGCCAAAGCATTAATGGATTTAGGCTTGGAAACCCATGTCGTTGAGTTCGCGCCGCGCTTGATGGCGGTGCAACTTGATGACGCGGGCGGCGCAATGCTGCGGCGCAAGATCGAGAATCTGGGCGTGACCGTGCATACCGGCAAGAACACCAGCATCATTACCGACGGCGAGCGGTGCATCAACAAAATGTGTTTTGCCGACGGTGAAGAATTGGAAACCGACATCGTGCTATTTTCGGCCGGGATTCGTCCTCGCGACGATCTCGCCAGAGCTTGTGGCTTGGAAGTCGGCCAGCGCGGCGGCATCGTCATCGATAACCAATGCCGCACCTCCGATGACAGCATTTATGCGATCGGCGAATGCGCGTTGTGGAACGGCATGATTTACGGGCTGGTTGCTCCCGGTTACGCAATGGCGCGCACCGTGGTAGCCGATTTGGCCGATGATGAGGCCAGCTTTACCGGTGCGGATATGAGCACCAAGCTAAAACTGATGGGAGTCGATGTGGCCAGTATCGGCGACGCCCATGCCAAAACCCAGGGCGCGATGGTTTACAGCTATCAAAACGGTGACAGCGAAATCTATAAACGCCTGGTCGTCAGCCAGGACAAAAAACAATTGCTGGGCGCGGTGCTGGTCGGCGATGCGTCGGGTTACGGTACCTTATTGCAATATTGCCTGAACGGTATTGAACTACCGGAAAATCCCGATGCCTTGATTTTGCCGAACCGTTCCGATGCCTCAGTCGGCTTGGGACCGGATGCGTTGCCCGCTTCGGCGCAAATTTGCTCCTGCCATAACGTGACCAAAGGAGCGGTTTGTTCGGCGATTGAAGGGGGTTGCATGACGATGGGCGCCTTAAAATCTCAAACCAAAGCCGCAACCGGTTGCGGCGGCTGTTCGGCCTTGCTTAATTCGATTTTGGATTCGGAATTGGCAAAGCGGGGTTTTGAAGTCAATACCGATCTTTGCGAACATTTTGCCTACACCCGGCAGGATTTGTTCAACCTGATCCGGGTTGAGCAGATCAAAACTTTTGCCGACTTACTGCACAAACACGGGCAGGGCAAAGGCTGCGAAATCTGCAAACCCACCGTTGCCAATATCTTGGCCTCGCAATGGAACGAGCATGTTCTGGAAAAAGCTCATTTGGGGCTGCAAGACACTAACGACACCTTTTTAGCCAATATGCAAAAAGATGGCACGTATTCGGTGGTGCCGCGCATTCCCGGCGGCGAAATCAGCCCCGACATGTTGATTGCGATAGGGCAGGTCGGTAAAAAATACCAGCTCTACACCAAAATCACCGGCGGCCAGCGCGTGGACTTATTTGGTGCGCGAGTCGAGCAATTGCCGCAGATCTGGAAAGAACTGATAGCTGCCGGATTTGAATCAGGCCACGCTTACGGCAAATCCCTGCGCACCGTTAAATCCTGCGTCGGCAGCACCTGGTGCCGTTACGGCGTCGATGACAGCGTCGGTCTGGCGATAGAGCTGGAAAACCGCTACAAGGGTTTGCGTTCGCCGCATAAAATCAAATTTGCAGTGTCCGGCTGCACCCGCGAATGCGCCGAAGCGCAAGGCAAGGATGTCGGCATTATCGCTACCGAAAACGGCTGGAATTTGTATGTCTGCGGCAACGGCGGCATGAAACCGCGCCATGCGGATTTATTCGCCACCGGTCTGGACAAAGAAACCCTGATTAAATACATCGACCGCTTCTTGAGTTTTTATGTACGCACCGCAGGCCGCTTGCAACGCACCTCGGTATGGATGGAGAACATGGAAGGCGGGTTGGATTACTTAAAATCAGTCATCATTGAAGACAAGTTGGGGCTGTGCGATCAGCTGGAGCAGCAAATGCGCTATGTGGTCGACACCTATCAATGCGAATGGAAGACAGCGATTGAAGATGAAGCCAAGCTCAAACGTTTCAGGTCCTTTATCAACAGTGACCAGCCCGATGACAACGTAGTCTTTGTTGAAGAACGCGGCCAGATAAGGCCCGCCAGAGACAGCGAGCGAAAACATTTTAAACTGATGGAGATAGCGTAATGGCTAAGTGGGTAGAGGTTTGCAGTGTTGATGACTTACAGCCGGATTCGGGCGTATGCGCCTTGGTTGATGGCGAGCAAGTGGCGATCTTTTGCATTCAGGAACACGGCGGCGAATCCATCGGCGCAACGCCAACCGATCCGCGCGCCGCAAAAGTCTACGCGGTCGGCAATTACGACCCGATCGGCAACGCCAATGTCTTATCGCGCGGATTGATCGGTGATATTCGCAAACAGCCGGTCGTCGCTTCGCCTTTATATAAACAGCACTTTAACCTGCAAACCGGCGTTTGCCTGGAAGATGAAACCGTGAAAATACCCGTGTATGGAGTTCGCATTGAGGACGGCAGCGTTCAAGTCAAGCTTTCGTCAATGCCGCATAGCGGGGTGCAAGCGTTATGAAATATAACTATTACATCGCCGACGTCTTTACCAAGCAGATTTTCAGCGGCGCGCAAATAGCCGTTTTCCCGAATGCCGAAGGCTTAAGCCAACAGCACATGCAGCTGGTGGCCAGGGAGTTAAACCTCTCGGAAACGGTGTTTGTATTTCATCGGGATAAACAAACCGCAAACCGTAGGATGCGGATTTTTTCGCCGCTCAGCGAAATCGATTTTGCCGGACACCCGATTATCGCCACTGCTTTTGTGTTGGCAAGTTGCGGCGATATTGAACTGAATGACTCGATTACGCCGATGGTTTTTGAGCAAAACACCGGCCCGGTTAACGTTAATATTACCGCAGAAGACGGCCAACCCAGTTTCGTGCAGTTCACCCGCAAGACAACTTCCATCATTGACCGCTTTACGCCCAGCGATGAGGAATTGGCGAGTTTTCTGGGCATACAGCAGTCGGAACTCGACCATAAAAAATATGCCACGCGCTTGGTGTCTTGCGGCGTTCCGTATCTGATCGTCCCGGTTTGGCGCTACGAAAGCGTAAGAGCCGCAAAATTCAATTACGCGGCCTGGAGCCAATCGAGCGCCCCGCAAACCGCCGCCCAGGAAATCCTGCTGTTCGCCCCGAAAACGCCGTTTGCGGATACCGATTTTAACGCCCGCCTGCTCGGATCGCGTATCGGCATGCACGAAGACCCGCCGGTCGGCAATGCCATGCCGGCGTTTGCGTCGTACCTGTGCTCATTCGATTTCATGCAAAAAGGCACCTATACCTTTGCCGTAGATCGCGGCGATGAACGCAATCGCCGCAGTGTGTTGAATCTGGAAATGGATCATAAAGGTAGCGACACCCTGACTATTCGGGTCGGCGGGGCGGCGGTGATGGTGGCTGAAGGGGTTATGAATATTCCTGAGGGATAACTCGACTGAACGCGGATACAGTTGTAAGTTGGATTAGAGAATTTTAGAGGTGCATTTTTAGTTGGCGTAAAGAGGCGGCTATCAATAGCCCGATGTATATAGTACCCTGTCTAACGGATCGCAGGAGTTGCGTTATACGCCTGTTATTGAAAATTAATATACACCTAAAAAGGTGTCTACTTTACGTTAGACGGTGCCCCGTATGACATCAGCTCTTCGCTATGACGACTTGGACATGAATCGCGTGGATGGCATCCTCGACGAGAAGGGGGAGCTACTTATTTCACTTCCGCCTAATCATGCCTCAGCACTTATTTCGTTTATCGAGACCGTTCAGGTAGCTCAGAGTTGGTCGAAAAATCACACACCTTTTCTTGCGCGTCTTGTGCCTTTGGCGAAAGGCCTGCTCGTTACGCTACGGATCACCATCATGCATTCGCGCCTCTTTGATTTAGGGCGAGTGGTTGTTCTTAATTCGGCATCCCAGACTTGGGAGAAACTTCCCGATGGTCATGTCTTATTCAGGTTTGTGCGATGAAGACAAAACCGTCTAACATGGCGCTCAACCGGAGCGCGGTTATAATGCGGTTTTGTTTTTTCAGCTTTCCGGGTCGCGCCCGGTTAGCTCTACGTTAGGGCTTATCCCAGATGGCATTTTGTGCTCAAAAATATTTGCCTGTTGGTTTTGGGTTGTTATCAACCATT
>NZ_JALOCF010000108.1 GCF_023227905.1 Methylobacter sp.
AACGCGCATAAGGCACGACAATCGGCGCAACCGGATCTTGCAGGGTTTGATAGCGCTGCACGCGCGCAGATGCGTTCCACCAGCCCGCGCCATAGTTCAGCCCACCCTCTTGCAACTGGTTGACTTGGGACGTGGCGTTCACCGCATCGGCCAAATCGCGGAAATACGCATTATCCGAGACGCTGTTTAAATCGACATAGCCGTTCAAACGGCTCGCCAGCGCCTGATTGTGCCTCAGCGCAATACGGCTGCGGCTGCGCTTGGCAATGGCGTCGCTTGGCAAAACGTCCAGATGCAATTCGCCGCCATAATTCGCTTCCAGATAGCGAAACTCATTGTTGAGCATCAAACCGCGCTTGCTCATTATGCGCGGCGCGATGGTCGCATCGCGATTCGGCGCAATATTCCAGTAATACGGCAGGGTAAACTCGCTACCGCCCTTGCTCGTGCTGCCAAAGAGCGGAGACAGAAACCCGGACTTGCGCTGGCCGCTGAGCGGAAAAGTCATCCAGGGCGAATAGAGGATCGGCACGCCCATGAATTCGACCTTGGCATGATGTGCAGTACCGATCTGCCGGTCGCGGTCGATCTCCAGCACATTCATTTTCAGCATCCAGTCCTGGTCGCCTGCAGGGCAAGTGGTGTAGGTTGCCTTATCCATGGTGTAATGCTGCTTATCCTGAATGTGCAACATATCTGCCGAACCGCGCCCATCGTTCTCTTTGATATAGTATTCCGGCCGTTCCATAGTGCCGAGATAGGTATTCAGATTGATGTTGAGATGCGGCCCGCTCATGGTGTTGCCGGATTGCTCCAGCACCACCGAGCCCAGCGCATCGAGATCCTGCGTGTCCTGAAAATACAACAGCCGATCGGCACGAATAGATTGCCCGCTTTTGCGCAATATCGCGTTGCCCGTCGCCTCGATCTGGTTTTCCTTCTTCCCCTCCAATCGATCGGCCTCAACGAAGGCAGGCGTTTCCTGCGACGGCTCTCCCTTCGCCATAGAGGTCTTGTCTATGCTCAGCGCGGGCAAATCCGCCTCCGCGCTGGCGTTGTGCGCAAAGATACAAAGCAAAGAGAAGGTGACAGGGTTAAGGCGAAACCGCATAACGCACAGCAAATAGTAAGGTGGTAAAATCGCGCAAGTTTACCATTAACAGTAAGTTGAAAAACTGCTGCGCGCGATATAACTTCGTCGCTCGAGCGAAAACAGGCAGCTCTTCCCGCCCAGAGTGTTTCGCCCCATTGAGCCAAGACAGTTGCTTTTTATATTTTCGCGCAGTAGTGTCCGGCAATTTAGTTGAATAGATTCAATTGGTTGTTATTTTGCTGTGTGGCCATTTGCATCTCCGTATTCTTAAGCAATTGATCGAGTGGCGTTTTCTCGAAAAGAGTCAGGCTCAGGGTTTGTAGAATTGTGTAAAGCGAAGCCTCGGTATTGAGCCGCTTTTTCACGATGGCGACCAAGACGTAAACCGTGATGGCGATCCATATTTGCGTCTTGACTGCGTTCTCGGTGGTGCCGTAGAACCGCTTGATCCGAAGATGCTGTTTGATCCATTTGAAGAACAGCTCGACCTGCCAGCGGCAACGATAAAGCTGAGCGATGGTCAGCGCAGGCAAGTCGAAGTTGTTGGTTAGAAATACCAGTTCCTTGTCGTGTTCGGCATCGTAGAACTTGATGCGTCGCAGGTGCTGCGGGTAATCCTTGCTGGCCTTGGGAGCGGTCAAGGCAATGGTCTGATCGCAGCGCAGTCCCGTGGACTTGTCCACGGCGCGAGAGTAGACGCGACGAAAGAGCAGATTGGATTTGCCACGGATGAGAAAGAACGCCTGTGCTTGATGCAAGTTGAACCAGCGCACGAAGTCGGTGAAGCCCCGATCCATGATGTAAAAGCTGCCGGCTTCGGGTATCAGAATGTCGAGCACATTGACCTCGTGCATCTTGCCATCGCTGATGTGGATGAAAGTTGGAATGTTGCCGCGCAGGTCCAGCAGCGTATGCATCTTGACGGCAGCTTTGGCCTGACGAAAGCACGCCCAAGGAAAGACGCTCAAGCACAGGTCGATAGTCGTTGTATCGAGTGCGTAGACTGTCTGCTCCAACTCCACCGCAAAGTTGTCGCTGGCGTAAAGTGTTCTGGCGGTCTGAATTAGGCTCAACGCGAAATCCTGATAGATATGCCAGTCGCGAGATTCGTTGGCATCGGCGAGTGTGCTCTTGGCGATATTGCCTCGTATGCCCAGATGATAGAGTTTGGCTTGGTGAGCGCGCAGACAGGTTTCGATATCGCGCAAGCTCTCGCGATAAGTCAGCTGTGCGAAGGCCATGCAGAGAAACTGATCGAGATGCGAAAAAGTCTTGGTGGGATATTTGGAAGGGTAACGCTGTACGCAACGGCGGAACGTGTGAAGAGGTAAATGCTCCATGAGTTGTGCGAACACCAATTTGCCTGAATGCATGATGAGAAACTGCGGAGGGAAAACCCCAGTTTCGCAAAGAATTCACGTTCAAATCGGTGACACCCCTAAACATGATATTTTCAATTCCTAATCAAGTTGTTATATAACCGTCCGAGCAAAATTGCCGGACACTACTGATTTTCGCGCTTCGTTCTGCCATCGCTCGCGATGTTTTTAACCACATGCACCACTCATTGAAAAGCCCGATATGCAACGCCAGCAACAACTAACCGAATGGCTGCACAGCCTGTTTCCCAACCGATCTTTCACCCTCGCCCCGGCCTCCGCCGATGCCAGTTTCCGGCGCTACTTCCGCGTCGCCTTCACGGATGGCGGCACGCTGATCGTCATGGATGCTCCGCCGCAACACGAGGATTGCCGTCCATTCCTGCACATCGGCAAATTGTTCGAGGACGCCGGAACGCATGTACCGCACGTGTTCGCACAGGATTTGCAACAGGGCTTCCTGCTGCTATCCGACCTCGGCAACACTACTTATCTGCAAGCGTTAAACGCCGATACTGCGCCCGCACTGTATGGCGCGGCGACTGACGCGCTGATCAAAATCCAGCTCGCCTCGCGCGACAACGAATTACCACCCTATGACGAAGCACTGCTGCTGCGCGAGATGCGCCTGTTCCCGGAGTGGTACATCGCCAAGCATCTCAATGTCACGCTCAGCGACACGCAACAAGCCAAACTGGAAACAGTCTTCGCCCGCATCGTCGCCAACAACCTGGCCCAACCGCGCGTGTATGTGCACCGCGATTACCACTCACGCAATTTGATGGTCGTCGACCCGACACGGTGGGGCGAAGCCCCCAGGTGCGGGAGGGTCGACCAGGCGGCCACTTCCGCAAACGGTTTGCTTCCCGAAGAACGTGTCGTGG
>NZ_JALOCF010000069.1 GCF_023227905.1 Methylobacter sp.
AGGCTTCCGGCTGGTAATAGTCGTAATACGAGACAAAATACTCGACGCTGTTTTCCGGGAAAAACTCCTTCATCTCGCCGTACAGCTGTGCGGCCAGGGTTTTATTGGGCGCCATGATCATGGCCGGGCGCTGCACCTCATTGATCACATTGGCGATCGTAAAGGTTTTGCCGGAGCCGGTCACGCCCAGCAAGGTCTGATGCACTTCACCATCGCTCAAGCCCTCGACCAACGCTTTTATCGCGGTTGGCTGGTCACCGGCAGGCTGAAACCGGCTGTGGATTTTAAACTTCTTTTTCACTTGGATTTCTCAATGAACATAACTACTTTAATTGTCCCCATGCCGGAGCGGGGCGTGAAACCGAGGTAATTCACAAAAAAATGGTAAAAAAACTTAAAAGATTATCACCACGAAGACACGAAGAAATAAAACTTCGTGTCTTCGTGGTGAATAAAAAACTTTTAACGCCGGATTGTTAGTAAGCCATTATACATAGGGTATAATCCGCTTCACCTTTGACATTGATTCTACACGGGGAAACATGAGCATCAAACTTTCTAACAGAGTTCAGGCAGTTAAACCATCACCGACTTTGGCGATTACCGCCAGAGCGGCGCAAATGCGTGCTGCGGGCAAAGACATTATCGGCCTTGGCGCCGGTGAGCCGGATTTTGACACCCCGGATCATATCAAGGCTGCGGCAGTTAAGGCTATTGATAGCGGTTACACCAAATACACGGCGGTTGACGGCATAGCCAGCCTTAAAAAAGCCATTATCGCGAAGTACAAGAACGATAACGGTCTTGATTACCAGGCCAACCAGATCCTGGTTTCCTGCGGCGGCAAGCAAAGCTCATTCAATCTGGCTCAGGCCCTGCTTAACGCGGGCGATGAAGTCATTATTCCCGCACCGTTCTGGGTTTCCTATCCCGATATGGTGCTATTGGCCGATGGCGTGCCGGTTATTATCGAAACCACCCAGGCGCAGCATTTTAAAATAACGCCTGAACAGTTGCGCGCTGCCATTACCGATAAGACACGGTTAATCTTTATCAACAGCCCGTCCAACCCGTCCGGCGTTGCGTACAGCCTGGAAGAGCTGAAAGCGCTGGGCGACGTGCTTAAGGATTTCCCCAACATCATCATCGCAACCGACGATATGTACGAGCATATCCTTTGGAAGAAGGGCACGTTTGTTAACATTTTAAACGCGCATCCCGAATTGTATGACCGCACCGTGGTCATGAACGGTGTATCCAAAGCCTATTCGATGACCGGCTGGCGTATCGGCTATGCCGCAGGCCCGGCGGACTTGATCGAAGCGATGACCACAATCCAGTCACAAAGCACCTCCAACCCGACCTCGATTTCACAACATGCTGCCGAAGCCGCGTTAACCGGCGATCAAAGCTTTATCGACGATATGTGCGTTGAATTTAAACAGCGTCACGATTATGTCGTTAGCGAACTGAACAGCATCGACGGCGTTGAATGCCTTGAAACCGACGGCACGTTTTACGTGTTTCCTAACGTCGAAAAGCTGATTGCCAGACTGGATAACATCAACGACGATCTTGGCTTTTCCGAATATTTGATCGAAGAAGCCGGTGTTGCGTTGGTGCCGGGTTCTGCGTTCGGCACGCCGGGACATATCCGGATTTCGATAGCCACCAGCATGGCGAATCTGGAAAAAGCGATGGAGCGGATTAAGAAGGCGATTTAAGTTTTGTAAAAAAATCCGCTTGGTAGGATGGGTAGAGGCGTTAGCCGAAACCCATCACATCCAATGTCCAATTCGATGGGTTTCCGCGTTGTTCTACCCATCCACGTGCTAAAGGAGTTCGCTTTGTTAGAGACGCTGGAGCAGCGGATTCATAGGTTTGAGCGTACAACGGATATAATACTGCGGCACCCTATGTCCTCTACTTTCGCAGAACTCATTGAGCGAAGCAGAAACGATTTTAAAGGATTTAGACTGCTGTATTCTACAGATAATCTAGATTCTAACTTTGGTGGAGTGTTACTCTCATCAATCGAAGATATATGTCCAGCCATCTCTAGGTATTTTGGTGCTTCGGGTCTGCTTTTTTATGATGACGAGATATATGAAGAGGTACAAAATATTGGTGCCATATCTTTTCCTTTAGATTATTCCGTAAGTTTTGATACACAGGTGGCAGAAGCGTTTCGCTGTTATGAAGATGGAAAAAATATATCTGAGTGGGAGTGGTTCTACCAATTGATAAAATTGGTAAAAGGTAAGGAGTCAAAATTCAATTTTGACTACACTTTTTACATGGTAGAGGATTTACTTCACACCTTTGATCATACAAATTTAAGGCCATTCAATACGGTTCGAGCTTTGAAGCGTTTCGACCATTTTGATGTGGATTCATTTTTGGAAAATCCTAAAATACCGAGATTTAACGATGATAGAACAACGGCAGGAAGGAGAGCTGCTGACGCAATATCTTCATTCCAGAGTAGTGAAGATATTCGGAGAAGCCTAGACAGAAGGAAAGGATTAAAGCTTATTTTGATGAAAGCCATGAAATTGCGCTGGGAAGATAAAAAAGGGCATCTAGCCAATCTTGATAAGTTAGTCGAATTTTCTGTTGAACATCTCGGCCGCTTTGCAAAGATGGAACTCTATTTTGGATGGAAATTACTTAAATATGGAGACAGATACAGATTCTTTGGGCAATTGATGCAAAAATCTGAAAACGCAATCCAAAAACTGAATGGAATGAGCTGGGATTTATATTCCCTAAGACATCAGGAAACAATGTCAATCAAGTCAAAATATGGAAGATTTTATGTTCCATTTATAGCGACGTTTGATAGGCGTTTTAAAGAACTAATGAAGGCATGTCCAATAAGGTGTGTGCTAATAGATGATAGAGACAAAAGGATAAATACTATTTTTGTTGATGAGTATGAGTTTTTTCAAGATGTAAACATAGCGCTTAACAGTTCCACACAATCAAGGCTTTCAGATCCTGAAGAAAAAATTAAACGACTAAAGAACAACGTTTCCTCATATGAACTGGATGGTAAGCTGGATATTCTTGAAAGTGAATGCAGAGATATAGTTATTTAGGACTGCAATATGCTTCAATATGGCGGCGTATTTCAGATTTGACCGCCAGAGTTTCATTCTAAAGCAGCCAAAGCCGCTTCTGGCGCCTTGTCGAGAATTTTCAATAATGCTTTTGCCGCGCCAGTAGGGCAGCGTTTTCCTTGCTCCCAATTGCGGATGGTCTCAAGCGATACATCAATCCGCTGAGAAAATTCAGTCTGGCTTAAGCCCAGTCGCGTTCGTACACGACGAGCAAATTTAGCGGCGTCTAACATGGCATTGGTTTCGTCAATGTGTTGCTGTGCGGCAATATCCCGTTCGTCAGTGGCGTCCAAACGGTTGAAATCCACTCTACCTTCAGGCAGTGATGCCGGACTTTCAAGATCAATACTAATTTTTACTGTTTTCATAACGATTCACCTCGCGTTGATTGGCCTTGCGTGCTGAAATAATCCGAATGGTTGAGCCGCGTAACGTATAGACAACACAGAATACCCGTTGGGCAATTAAGCCTAAAAGTTGATAGCGTTCTTCGGCATAATCCCAGCGCGTATCTTTCTTAATAAGACGATCGGGATCAATGAACGCCTGAACTACGTAAGCAAAGTCAAACCCACGTTGATCAAAACATACGTCACTTTTGTTTTCATCCCATTCAAAATTCATAGATTTAAAGTATAGGCCACTGAACCATCAGCAACAAGCATTAATCAGCTCAACCCCGCTGATTAATGCTCCAGTTCATGGCCGCAGTATTTGCAAAAACCGGCATCAAAATCATGTCCTGTCCGGCCGCAGCCGGGACAGGCGTCATTCCTGACTTTTTCCTTCGAGTGCGTCCTGATCAACTCGGCGCTATAGATGCCGGTAGGTACGGCGATAATGCCATAGCCCATGATCATGATCGTCGAAGCGAGCAGTTGACCCAGCGGGGTTTGCGGGGAGATATCGCCATAGCCGACCGTTGTCAGCGTCACAATGGCCCAGTAGACTGACCTTGGGATGCTGGTAAAACCGGCTTCCCGGCTTTCGACGACATACACCAGTGAGCCGAACACAACCACCAGCATGAGTACAGCATAAAGAAACACCATGATTTTACGCAGGCTTTTGTTCAATGCCATCATCATGATCTCAGCTTCGTCCATGTAGGCCGACAGTTTGAGAATACGAAAAACCCGCAGCAGCCGCAATATGCGTATCGCGAGCATGGGCTGCGCTCCGGGAAACAGCAGAATCAGGTAGCTGGGTAGTACTGACACCAAATCGACCAGGCCAAAGAAGCTCTTGAAATACTGCCAGGGCCTTCGAACGCTGATCAAGCGTAGCCCGTACTCCAGCGTGAACAGCAACGTAAAAAACCATTCAATAATATTTAAGGCTTGTGCATGACGGGTTTGGAACGCTTCCACGCTCTCAAGCATGATTACTATCACGCTGAGCACGATGCTGATGCTCAAAACGACATCGAACGCCTTGCCCATAGGCGTTTCGGAGCCGAAAACAACCGTATTGAGCGATTCCCGCCACGGCGCTAGCGTTTCGCCGTCATTATAAGAATGGTATTTCGTTCTTGGAGTTTTTCGTGTACGCATGACTTTAGATTTGCCCGTATCTGCAACAATCGGCCGTATGAGCATGGATCATGCCGGTCGTTTGCAGACCGGATGATTCATTGCGAGACACGAAGAACATAATATTTTCACCTTGGCCTTGTGCTCTTCGTGATGATTTTTAGGAACAGGACTTCTGCGCATGCTATCAAGCCTACCAAGTTCCGGTATTTTCCATGGCAAGCCATTTCTCCGAAGGCATCAACGGCGCATCTTTTTGCAACAGCTCGATAGAAATCTGATCCGGTGAGCGGATAAACGCCATATGTCCGTCCCGCGGCGGGCGGTTGATAACCACGCCGGCATCCATGAGTTCCTGGCAGGTTTCGTAAATATTATCGACTTCAAAAGCCAGATGGCCGAAATTGCGTCCGCCGTCATAATCCTCGGTATCCCAGTTATAAGTCAGCTCCAGCAACGGTGCGTGCATTTTTTCAGCCTGATAGGTATCCTCCGGCGCATGCAGATAAACCAGCGTATAACGTCCTTCCTCACTGTCCATCCTGTGGTGTTCGATCAGGCCCAGTTTGTTGCAATAAAAATCGAGTGATTCATCCAGATTTTGAACCCGAACCATGGCATGTAAATAACGCATAGTGTTTCTCCTTATGAATACTTGGTTTTAATTTCGGCATGTCGAAAACAATCGATGGTGTGATCATTGACCATGCCGGTCGCCTGCATATAAGCATAACAAATGGTGCTGCCGACAAACTTGAAGCCGCGCTTTTTAAGATCCTTGCCCATCAACTCGGAGATGGGCGTGGAAGCCGGGATTTCGGCGGCGTTTTTCCAAGCGTTGTGCTGCGGTTTGTTGCCGACAAATTGCCAGATATAGCTGCCAAAACTGCCGAAATCCTGTTGAACCTTCAAAAAGGCCTGGGCGTTGATGACCGCCGCATTAACCTTCAGTTTGTTTCTTACTATATCCGGATTAAGCAGCAATGAACTGATTTTTTCAGCATCGTAACCTGCAATCTTTTCGGCATCAAAATTATCGAAGGCTAAACGGTAACCAACGCGTTTATTTAAAATAGTTGACCAGCTTAAACCGGCCTGTGCGCCTTCAAGGATAAGAAACTCAAACAGCAGCCGGTCATCATGCACCGGCACGCCCCATTCAAGATCGTGATATTGCTGTTCGGACGGGCTGGAAAGCGCCCATATGCATTTTTTCATTGGTGTTTCCCGGTGGTATAAGGCTATCGATTGCGCTGGTTATTAAAGTTGGTCATAGAAAAAATGCAAGCGGTGTTTGCCAGTAAACAATGCATTGTTTTACTCGCAGGCGAAGCCTGCACTCCATTCACAAGTTGATGCGCGGCGGTTGACAATCCCGACCTCAAACCGCATCATCGAACCAGTTTATTTACCGGCCATTTTATCCCATGAGTAATGACAACCTGCAAATCCGTCGCATCGCTATCGATACCTATCATGAGAACGTTGCTTACCTGCATCGGGAATGCGGCATTTATCGGGCCGAAGGTTTCCAGGCACTGTCTAAGATTCTGGTCAGCGCCAACGGTTCCAAGGTGCTTGCGGTTCTTAACGTGGTCGATGACTCATCCATCGTTCTGCCGGGAGAACTGGGATTATCCGAGCAGGCGTTTCAGCAACTGAATGCCGACGAAGGCAGTCTGGTTACGGTCAATCACGCGGAACATCCAAAGTCCATGGACGCGGTGCGCCGCAAAATCAACGGTGAGCGTCTCAGCCAGGACGATTTTAACAGCATAACCAAGGATATCGCCGAAGCCCGCTATTCGAAAATGGAAATGGCGGCATTTCTGGTTGCAACCGGGCAAAACAATCTTGATCGGGATGAGCTGTTTTTTCTTACCCGCGCGATGTTGCAGTCTGGCGACAAGATGAATTGGCATGAATCGCTGGTCGCCGACAAGCACTGCATCGGCGGCATTCCCGGCAACCGCACCTCGATGCTGGTCGTGCCTATTGTTGCCGCGCACGGCATGCTGATACCCAAAACCTCCAGCCGCGCTATAACCTCCCCGGCCGGTACGGCGGATACCATGGAGGTGCTGGCCGAGGTTAATCTGGCGCCGGACCAGCTTCATGATATCGTGCGCCAGGAACGCGGCTGTCTGGCCTGGGGCGGCACGGCCAGGCTTGCGCCGGTCGATGACATGCTGATCTCCGTTGAACGTCCGCTGGGTATCGACTCGCAGGGGCAAATGGTGGCGTCGATCCTGTCCAAAAAACTGGCCGCCGGTTCCACGCATTTGCTGATCGATATTCCGGTCGGCCCCACGGCTAAAGTGCGGCACATGAACCAGGCGCTGGCCTTGCGCAAACTGTTTGAATTTGTCGGCGACCGGCTGAACATTCATCTGGAAGTGATGATAACCGACGGCCGCCAGCCGATAGGGCGGGGCATAGGTCCGATATTGGAAGCCCGGGACGTTATGCAGGTGCTGCATAACGAGCCTGATGCGCCGTTCGATCTACGCCAAAAATCCTTGCAGCTGGCCGGCAGGATTATTGAGTTCGACCCCGACGTGCGCGGCGGCCAAGGTTACGCGATTGCCCGCGATATTCTTGAATCGGGCCGGGCCGGCGCCAAAATGAATGCATTGATTCGGGCGCAGGGCGCAAAAATAATCGACCTGCATCCGGGCAGTCTTTGTCATGAGGTTGTTGCCGATAGCACCGGAATAGTCACCAGCATCGATAACTTTCAAATGGCAAAAATAGCCGGGCTGGCCGGCGCGCCGAAGATAAAAAAAGCGGGCGTCGATTTATTGAAGAAACTGGGCAGTCCGGTAGAAAAAGGCGAAATCTTATACCGGATCTATGCCGAATATCAGACCGATTTTAAATTTGCCAAGGAGATGGCCGCCCAAAACAGCGGTTACACGATAGGCAGCGAAGAGCAAATTATCAAATCGTTAATTGCCTTTTAATACGGAACAATTCCAGCCATGATGATTCTTGCTTTTCCCGATTACTTAAGCCAGGCGCAGCGTCTGGCGGCCCGGCTTGACGTACCGCTGGCGGAGATTGTGCTGCATCATTTTCCTGACAGTGAAAGCCTGGTCCGCCTGCCGCCGTCACTACCGGAACACGTGGTTGTCTGCCGCAGCCTTAACCAGCCCAACGACAAATTGATCGAGCTGATGCTGTGCGCGGTCACGGCGCGAGAATTAGGCGCCAAGCGCCTGACGCTGGTCGCGCCTTATTTAAGCTATATGCGCCAGGATATCGCCAACCAGCCCGGCGAGGCGGTCAGTCAGCGTATTGTCGGCAAGCTGCTTGCGGACCTGTTTGACGATGTCCTCACCGTAGACCCGCATTTGCACCGCATTTCGTCGTTAACCCAGGCAATTCCGATAAAAAACGCGATCAGCCTGACCGCCGCCAATGAAATCGGGGCTTTTTTAAAGCAACAGTTCAAGAGCGCGATACTGTTGGGACCGGACAGCGAATCAAAACAGTGGGTGTCCGCTATCGCCGAAAACATCGGTTTTGATTACGCCATTGCCCAAAAAAAACGGCTGGGCGATAGGCAGGTCGAAATGATCTTGCAGGATTGCGATTACCGAAACAGACCGGTGATTATTATCGACGACGTGGCCAGTACCGGCAGGACAATTGCCAAGGCAGCAGGACTGCTGCAAGCCGCAGGCAACGATGATATTTATGCGGTCATTACCCATGCCCTGTTTTGCGGCGATGCTTATGAGCATATCCTTAAAGCAGGCGTCAAAAACATCTGGAGTACCGACAGCATCGATCATCCCAGCGCCTGCATTAAACTCGATGCTTTGCTGGCGGATGCGATTAAGGCCATTGCCCGATAAAGCGTTGACAGACCCCGGGCCAGTTAATAGACTGAGATTTGCTTATAGCAATGATGCAAGTTGGCCGGCCATTGCTCACCACGATTTAATAACTTTAAAGGAACTTATTATGCATATTAAAAACTGGCTGATTGCCGCCTTATTTCTCGTATCGCCCGCGCTCTATGCGCACACCGGCGGTCATATCGGTCACAGTTTGTTCAGCGGTATGCTGCATCCTTTAACCGGAATCGACCATTTGTTGGTATTGCTGGCGGTCGGCCTGGTTGCGGCAAAGCAGGGCGGCAAAGCGTTGTTTATGTTCCCCGCTATTTTTTTTGGCTTGATGGCTGCTGGTGCGTTGCTTAGCGCTGTAGCCGTGCAAATCCCGTTTGTTGAATTCTTTATCGCCTTATCGCTGCTTGCGTTTGGCTTGCTGGTCATCGCTAAAGATGGGCTTCGTGCCTCAGCCCATCCTATAATGCTCTTTCTGGGCGTATCGTTTTTCGCCGTATTTCATGGTTATGCGCATGCCGCGGAAATTCCGGCCGATTCTAACGCCATCTGGTATTTCTCATCGTTAATGCTGGTGAGTCTGGTCATTTGTCTGGGCGGTTGCATCATCGGACTGAACACTGGCAAGCGCATGAACTACCTGTTCTCATTGATATGCTTAAGCAGCGGCTTGTATTATTTAACTGCCGGTTAGCGGGTTATCAACAAATAGCGCTTCGTTAACTAAAGGACTTCTTTAAAATAGCCGATTCGGCAACGGCTATTTTCCAAATACAGTCGAAAAATTAATTCCGCATAAAACCGGGGCCGCTACGCCCCGCCATTTCCCAGGCAGGATAACCCTCATTGCGTAACACCCATCAAGCAGTTGTGCCGCCAAGAATCGATTATATTGACGCTTGGCGGTTTTTGGCCGTTCTCATGGTCATTCAGTCGCATGTTTTTGTTTACAGCGGCTTAACGATAAACTCTTTGACACCTTTCTTGGATCAACTGGACCGGCTAGGAGAACTGGGGGTTTTGGTCTTTTTTGTGATCAGCGGGTTTGTGATTTGTTCCGGTCTGGTTGCAGAAAAAAGCCGCACGGGTAGGGTTTGTCTATCCGCATTTTATGTGCGCCGGTTTTACCGGATTATTCCGCCGCTTTGGCTGTATCTGTCCTGTCTATTGATACTCGGGACGGCGGGCATCATTGAAACTTCGCCGCAACAAGCGCTTACCTCGGCCTCGTTCTTATGTAATATGCCGTTTCCCGACGGCTGCTCCTGGTTCGCAGGGCATACCTGGACGCTGGCTTATGAGGAGCAGTTCTACCTGCTATTTCCGCTGTTGATCCTGTTCGTACCGCTGATTAATAACAGTTTGCGCTTTGGCATTGCAATAGGCATTCTGGCGATGGGTTCGGTGTTATTGAACAGGACAGGCCATCTGTTTATGGGCGAATATCTCATGTATTTTATTTTTCTGCTTAGCGGCTGCTGTTCCGCGCTGTTGCCTAAAAATATCATCAGCCGTATTTGCCAAATGCACGCTGCCGTCTGGTTAAGCGTTATTGCTTTGCTGCTGGTTTGTGTCGGCTATTTGCCGGGTGAAATCGAAAAACAGGTTAAAACGCTCTTTTACCCGCCGCTTATTCTACTGATGGTGCTGGGCACGCCCGTACAGACTAAAGCAATTGCCCTGGTTTTTAAGAACAGGCTGCTCTGTTACTTAGGAAGAATATCCTACACGGTCTATTTGTGGCAGGAATTAGTGACGGGAAATTATGTCGGCGGTTTAACCTTCGTTTACATCGCTGCCGTTTTTGTATTTGCGATGCTTTCGTATCGGTATATTGAATTGCCGTTGCAAAGAAAGGCGACTTTGATATCCGACGGCTTAAAAGCAGCCGCTGCTGAGGCATTGTTAAGCGAGTATAAACAAGACCGGCCATATTAACCCTCGCCCGGAAGGTCGAGGGTTCTTAGCGTTAACTAATCCGTTTGCGCCGCAAAACTATGCACCCATGCCAGGGCATCGTCGTTCCAGGTCATTCCGGCATGCATCTTTAAAATGATATCCCGGTACATTTCAAGGCTGGGATAGCCTTCCGCCTGGGCATCGGCATCGGTCATGTCGCCTAAGCGCTGACGTTTTAAATCGGTAACAACAAAAGTCATTCCGTCCAGGTCGAAAGTTTCGCCGGGCCAGCCATAGACGCCATCACGACGTTGTTGCGTTTTTGTTCCGGCTCTTGCCGCTTCTACCAATTTTGCGTGAGTAACCAAGCGATCTATCGAACAGGTTTTCTCGGGATAAGCTTCCATTGTTGATCCTAATTTGAATAAAAAATTCTATTGTACACCAAGCACTATTGTCTCGTAGCGACTGTCAGCCGCCATTTTGGGCGTCAGTTAAACTAATTTTGATGCCGGCCGATAACCGGAGGTGAGCAAAACTTTTCTTCGGGGCAAAACTAATGATCATAAAAAGTTCCAGCATACAACTAAACAGCCGGCATCAGTTCTTAAAGAGCTCTCAGGAGTCGGAATCGTTACGGTTCTGGAAAACCCAGGACCAGCCGGGGCCGGCTAGAAACGAGCGACCGGCAGATTCGCTTAGCCTTAGCGGCCCGGCGCAGGCGCTCAAAGCCGAGAGACAAGCATTGGATACTGATAAACCGCTTGATGACAACGACAGCATTAAACTGCTTATTGTCAGGCAGATGGTTAAGGCGATAACCGGCCAGGATTTCAAGCTGTTTTCTCCCGCTGAATTGAGCGGCGACGCTGAAAATACGGCTATTGAAATCACCGCAACCCCGCCGCCTGCCAAGCAGCCTTCCTCTGCGGGCTTCGGGCTTGTTTACGAGCATCATGCCGTGTATCAGGAGTCGGAAAACACTAGCTTTTCCGCTATCGGCTCCATCCGGACACAAGACGGGCAAAGCATCGATTTTTCAGTCAAGTTGAATATGAGCCGAGAATTCCGTCTGGAGACCAACCTTGCCATCACTGCCGGGGATCCTGAAAAGAAAGTCGATCCGCTGGTGATTAATTTTGGCGGCAATGCGGCGGAACTGTCACAAACGCGCTTTGAGTTCGACATTGACGCCAATGGTACCGCTGAACAAATCGCCAATTTAAAACCGGGTAGCGGCTTTCTGGCATTGGATAAAAACCAGGACGACATTATCAATGATGGCGCTGAATTGTTCGGCCCGAATTCCGGCAACGGGTTTTCAGAGTTGGCCCAGTATGACAGCGATAACAACCGCTTCATTGACGAAGCCGATCCAATTTATGACAGTTTAAGAATCTGGCAGCGGTTCGAAGACGGCAGCCAGCAGCTTATTGCCTTAGGCGATAAAAACATAGGCGCTATTTATCTGGGTCATGCTACTACGCCTTTCCAGTTGCGCAACACCGAGAACCAGTCGCTGGGAGAGGTTACCGATACCGGTATTTATTTAACGGAAGACGGCAAAACCGGCACCATTCAGCAGGTTAACTTTAGCGTGTAAATAAGGAAAAGGGATTAAATTGCAGATATAGGTATTCGTACGGATAAACTCAGTTTATATGCTTTGTTAATCTATGCTTCGACAAGAAAGGCTGGATGCCGAGTTTGTCGTATTATCTCTCTTACAAAGACCATCCGGGGTCTGCCCCCTTTCTCTCTGGGGTGGTCTTTTTTTTGAGAGGCACAGCAATTCCCCATCATTCCTGAAAAATCCTTAACGACCTGATTCTGTTGATAGCAGCAGCCAGCTCATATTTGCGCGGCATGGAAAGAGTGCCCGGATAATCAGATTGCAAGCAGTCTAATCCATGCTTATTTATTTTATTTTCCAGCCAGTTTATCCAGAAACGGATGGTCTCGGGTCTATCGCCCGACTGCTTTAATTGCGTCCGTAACGTCAAAAGGCAATAGCCGATAGCTAGCACCTGCGGGGCTTCTGCAATTTGCGCGACCGCCTCCAGATTAATCAAATCCATGCCGTATTCAAGCTGCCTTGGCGCGTTGCGCAAATCCTTGATGCGCTTGGAAAGCGTCTTGTTCAAGCGCTGGTTGACATAGGCCGGATCGAAATTATCGGTTGCCAGGCGGCGCGATATAGCAAAGTCGTGAATCGGCATATCCTCTTCCGCTATCGGGCCAAGCCTGTCACGCACCTTGGCGGTAATATCCTCGCAGCGGTAATTGTCCATCAGCAGGCAGGTATCGGCTTTCTGCAAGAAATAACCCAGGCCGCCGACCACGAATATCATCGACACATGATGTTTTTCCCATAGCGACCGCACTGTCGAATAAAGTGGCTTGATCGGTTCCTGTGCGGCATCCAGGATTTTTTTGATCAGCTCATCGCGCACCAGGAAATTGGTTGCGCAGGTGTCTTCATCAAACAGCAGCAGGCGGCTGCCGCTTTCAATGGCTTCGACAATATTAGCTGCTTGCGACGTGCTGCCGCTGGCATTGTCGGACGAAAAACAAGCGGTTTTGAGGCCGTTCGGCAGATCGCCGATAAAAGGGCTGATGTCGACATTCCGAATGTTGCGGCCTTCTTCGGCTCGGATAAAAAAAGCATCTTCCCTAGTTACTACATATTCCCGTCCGTCTCCGGGAATATGCGCATAAACCCCGGTTAAAATCGCCTGCATTAACGTCGACTTGCCGTGATAGCCGCCGCCGGTAATGCAGGTTATGCCTTCCTTGATGCCCATGCCGATTATGTCGCGGCCATCCGCTAAGGGAATCTTGATTTGTAACGATGCGGGGGATTGAAAGGTTTTAACAGACTCGTCCATTGCAGGTCGGTCATCGACACCGCTTTGTCGCGGCAACTTTGCGCCATTGGCGATAAAGGCAATCAGGTCATGCTGCCGTATAAACTGAAGGATTTCAGCGCGTGTTTTTTGCACATTTACAAACTGCTGGAGCAGAGTTCTGGTTTTCTCTTCGTAGTGTTGATAAAAAAATGTAGCGTCAACAATTGCCGTCAGTTCTTGGCTGAACATGATCCACGCCTGCTCGGCATCAAAAACGCCGCCTTGCCTTTTGGCGGGAAGGCTGATGATAAAGCGCAAATAAACGGCCTGGTCAGCGAACAAAACGCTATCCCTGCTCAGCATCTTTTGGCTCAAGGCAGTGGTGCTAAAAGAACCGCTGCCGTCCTTGCCGCGATTTTGCTGCGCAAACTTGTTAATGCCGTGACGAAAACGCCGGATCAAAAAATCGGCCACCGCAAGTTTGCACTCCGCGGTCTTGAAAAACTCTTCGGGGATTTGACTATCCTGCAGCGCTATTTTTATCGATGCAATGGAAGCAGGGTTGGCGCCGGGGCTACCCTGCATTTTGATAAAGCTGAGTTCAAATCGGGGGAAACGATAAGAACCGCGCAGTTTTTGGATAGTGTGGAAAGGCCGGTCGGCGATAGAAGCTAGCAAGTCATGTAATTGATGCACATTCCCTCCTGCTTTTTAGTTCAAAAACCGGGCAAGTCAGCTTCCTTTAACAGGGTTGCCATGATAATCCGTTTCAGCAACCAGCTTCATTTTCACTGGATGATCATCGATGCCTAACGCCTTAAAAGCGGCTTTTATGCCCATCGCTTTTACGGCATCGACAGAACCGAACCTGAAACCAAACAGCCTGTTTTTCTTGCCTTCGGGAAAACTGTGCATTATTTGAGCAATGCGATCATCAATCAGCGCCCTTGCTTTGTTCAGCTCTATAGCCACTTCCGGTTTCAAGCCGGGGAACAGTTGCTTTTCCGGTAGTTGCACGGCTGCCACCTTCAACTCCGGTTGCAGCCGTTTGCGCATATCCGCCAATTTTTTACTTTGCCCATGAGCCACCAGCAGGTTACGCTCAGTGACACTCACCTTTTGCCGGTCTGCGGGCATGTCGGATATTTTTCTCATCAACTAAAACGGGATGTCATCATCATACGGCGCATCAAAGTTGTCGTGGCTCGGCGCTTGTTGGCCGGATGGCTGCGAAGATGGGTAGCTTTGTTGCGGCTGGCTTGACTCGTTTCTTTTGCCGACCAAATCGATAATATTGGCATTAAGTTCCAGGCTGGTTTTGGTCGAGCCGTCTTGCGCGCGATACTCGCTTTGGCTCAGTTCGCCAGAGACAAATACCTGCTGGCCTTTTTTCAGGTAGTTTTGCAGCTGTCCTTCTGCACGTTTGCCCCATACCGCACATCTGATCCACAGCGTTTGCTGCTTGTCGCCGAAGCCAATATTGTTGGCGACGGTAACGTTCAATACCGCCTGGCCTGACGGTAAATACCTGACTTCCGCATCACGGCCAACAGTGCCGGTAAAACTAAATACGTTGCTCATAATTTTCTCATTGATAGTTAAATTAATAATACGGCTATTATCGGCTGGTTCGACCAAAAATGAAAATGCAAAACCTCAGGCCGGTTTTGATTAATGCCCGATAAAGTCCGGTTGCTTAACCGAATCACTAGAATGGCGCACTTTGTTAATGTCAGTGTTTTGGGACGAGTGACTAGTAGTCAGTCATATTGAAGTGAAGCGATAATTTATGATATGACTATAAGCTTTGGCGCAACGAGGTTTAGTGTCATGCCCGCCATCCGCTATAAAGTCAATTTGACCGACGAAGAAAAACGTCAGTTGGAAGCTTTGCTTCATCAAGGTCAAAGCGCCGCTCGTAGTCAAACGCGAGCTCGCATTCTGTTAAAAGCCGCGTCCGGCCTTCAGGATAAGGACATCATCCAGGCGCTGGACGTCTCAGCGTCTATGGTGGCAAAAACCCGTCAACGCTGCGTGGAAGAAGGTCCTGAAGCGGCACTCAAAGAACGTCCTCGTCCGGGTGTCAAGCGCCCACGTTAACGGACAAACAAGCCGCCCATCTGATTGCCATCGCCTGTAGCGATGCCCCGGAAGGACACGACCACTGGACCTTGCGATTGTTGGCCGACCAAGTGGTGGTGGTGGACTATGCCGCTTCGTGCCGCTATGAATTAATCCGCCGGCTTTTACCCACAGGGCACAAGTAAAAAAACACTTTAAAACCCTGGCAGAAGCAGGAGTGGTGCATTCCGGACGTCAGCGCGGAGTTCGTGGCGGCCATGGAAGACGTCCTGGACCTGTATGAAGCGCCCTACGATTCGGCGCGTCCGGTGGTGTGTTTCGATGAAAGTCCCAAGCAACTGATTGTCGAAGTGCGGCAACCGATACCGGTCGAACCGGGCGCACCGGCCCGCTATGATACGGGCTACGAACGCAAAGGCGTGTGCGATTTGATGATGATCTGCGAGCCCAAACAGGGATTTCGTCACGTGGACGTCACCGACCGGCGCACCAAAATCGACTTCGCCCACAGCATGAAACACGTGGCCGAACGCTATCCTGAAGCCTCGGTAATTCGTGTCGTGCTGGACAACCTCAATACCCATAAAGTGGCGTCCTTGATTGAGGCTTTCCCCGCCGAGCAAGCGCGAACTTTGGTACGCAAGCTGGAGTTCCACTACACCCCCAAGCACGGCAGCTGGTTGAACATCGCCGAAATCGGATTGGCTGTCTTGTCGAACAGCTGTTTATCGCAGCGGATACCGGACAAAGCGCGTCTACGCCGTGAAGTTGAAGCTAATGTCCGCGAGCGTAATGTGAAGGCTACCCCCGTCAATTGGCGCTTTACCACCCAAGAGGCACGACGGAAGCTGGCTCGACTTTATCCTTGTACTTCATCATGACTGACTACTAGAATGACAATAGGAATGTCGCTGTCTTTAATTACTTTTTGACAATTTGGAAAGAGGAAATGTTGTCGGTTTCCATGAGGTACCGACAAAGATGCCAAAACGACTTTTATACAAATGGCAACCAAAAACGTTGGGCAATAAAAAAGGCCTTAGGTTTGCACCTAAGGCCTTGATATTCTTGGAGCTGGCGATGGGAATCGAACCCGCGACCGGCTGATTACAAATCGGTTAAAATTAACAATCTATAATGCTCCACAACAAACAATGACAATAAACACAATGAGTTATCTTATTTTGTTGTTTGTCTTGTATTGTCATTTACTGCCCTTTTTTATCCTCAAGTGCCCCACCAGTGCCCCATAGAACAAGGGAAATAACGCTACGCCACACCTACTAAATCCAAAAACATCAAGCGATATTAGTTGATTGGTTGCCCCAAGAATCCAGCAAAAAACCTGTTTTTCGCTAAAGCACTCAATCGGTGCGTATTCCGATGAAATCCACTATCGATTCCAATCGCATACCCACCAGCTTTTCCGATTTAAAACCGCTACCAATTCCGATACAAACCCGGCCAGATTTTGAATGCCCGAGTTCGGCCGAGGGTGTGTCAAAACTCGTGATCGCATCTGTCTGAAGTAAAAATTACTCCACTATGCAGCTTTAAATGAGCGCCTTTTTAATGTTAGCTCCACAGTGATCGGTATTTAGCTCAATAACCAGCATGATTAAACCACTGGCTTTTCGATGTCTACGTTTTGACACACCCTGGACCAACAACTGTCGTACATTACAATGTTGCAGACGTACTTTATCAAACCTTACAGCAAGCGGGCAGAGCGTTACTTATTGCGCTATCATTAGGCTATCTATCAGTTCTGGTTTCCGAGAAATGATTGTTTTTGCGGTACTAATTTCAGAGTAACCTCATAAGTTTCATTAATTCAGAATAAGGGGATTAGAGATGAATAATAGTTCTCAGCGTGAACAGTTTTATCTAGGGCGCCGGCGTAATGAATTGAAAGAAATACTTGTTACAGACTTAAATATGGGGATGCATGTAGGCTATCTTTCACTTTTTATTGTTATTTTTTTCGCAATATCATTGTGCGTCACGTGGTTAATTTTCAAATATAGGCACGCTAATTTAGATGCTTCTAAAGAAGCCCAAGCACATATAGCTGAGCACCTCGTGTGTAATGGTATTATTCCATTTTTCGGAATATATTTTATTCTAGCGTTTTGTGCTGCGTTAATCTGGGCTATACACCTTTATATAAACCTTAGGGCTCGCGCTAAGCTTGAAGAAATAAACTTTGCGATTGGCGATCTAAAATATAGTGAGGGAAGCAAAAAAAAGCAAAGCGATCCTTTTTCTTTCCATTCGCTGGCAGAATCACATAAAGAATGGGCACAGGTATGGTTTACGTCTTCTTTGGTCATATTTATTGGTGGCGTAGTTTATGCCACTTTTAATATTGGTATACATATCTGTCCGACAGAACAGTTAGGCGAAATTAAAAATAACACTAATTTAGTTGTGTCAATTCTAGAGATAATTAATTATATAATACCGAACGTCTTTGTTTATTCTATTTTTATTTTTATATGGTTATGGGCGTCAAAGCATCAGAAGGCTCACTGGCACAATTTTGTTGTTAACGCATACAGGCATAGAGCACTATGTAGGCTAAAAGAATTTAGAAATGACGTGAAAGATGACGTAATTGACAAGCTTACGGAAAACGATTCTCAAGTGACACGAGACCTTGCTTGGAAAACTATACTAGATATGTATAGAGAGTCCGGACTCTTGCTAATTACTCCACGAGACTCGGCTTATCTGGATACTGGGCAGTCGGAAGACATTCCACGTAAGCTCGCCGAGCTTGAGGATGTTATGAAATCTTTTACTTCTCATAAAGATTAGTGAGTCAACTGAAGAAAGGGGCGTACTAATAGCAGCTATACTTCCAGTATCCGAAAAATCCACGTTTTCTGGAGATGTTTTTTTGTCTGGTGACATTAAACTTTTCGATACGGTCTGTTTAATGTTTTGACTGGAACCAGTGTTCACCAAACGACCGTTTGTTGAACAAGTTTATACTGGCATTGGCCAAAAAATAGAAATCAAAAACTAGATTTTGAATTTGCTGTGAAGGGCAGCTATGGGCCGCTATGTTAAGCTTAACATAGCGACCTCTATGTGTAGAATGATGTGTCAACACTTTTCCGGACACGCGGTTAAGCAGCTTTGTGCTGCAATTCATAGTCTACAGGCGACATATAGCCATTGGCAGAATGAAGGCGTTCGCGATTGTAAAAGACTTCAATATACT
>NZ_JALOCF010000010.1 GCF_023227905.1 Methylobacter sp.
AAGGCGAGGGTCGGGGGTTCGAACCCCTCAGCACCCACCAGACTTTGGAGTGGTAGTTCAGTTGGTTAGAATACCGGCCTGTCACGCCGGTGGTCGCGGGTTCGAGCCCCGTCCACTCCGCCAAAATTAAAAAGCCCCGGATCGATTGGTTCGGGGCTTTTTTTTTGATTAAAATTAAGTTGTTTCTTTAGGATAGATCATATGCTGACAAAAATAAGAGAAAAAGCACAAGGTGCTTTCGCATGGGGTATTCTGATAGTGATTTGTGTACCTTTTGCATTATGGGGCATACAGAATTACCTGGATACTGGAGAAGAAGCGCCTGTCGCTTCCGTAGGCGATAAAGATTTTTATCAGCGCGATGTTAATAGGGCTTACGAGCAATATAGCCAGCAACTCCAGGGAATGACGTTTGATGAACAAAGCTTGAAGGCGCAAGCCTTGGAAAAACTGATAAAGGATGAGGTTTTGTTGCAGTATGTACGTGCTCAGGGACTTGTAACAACAGATGATGCCGCGCGTGAATTTATAAAATCTTTGCCCTATTTTCAGGTAGATGGTAAGTTTGATGATAAGCGTTACAAGGCAATGCTTAATTCACAAAAAATATCCTCGGCTGAATTTGTAAATAGAATCAAGAATGCTCTGATTATGGAGCAGTTTCAGCGCAGCATTATAGATAGCAGTTTTGCAACTAAATATGATGTGGAAAGCTTTTTCAAAATCCAGAATCAACAGCGCGACGTGGATTATGTCACCGTTGCTGTACAGAAGTTGACGGAACAACCCTCAGAGCAAGAGATAGAGACTTATTACCAGCAGCATCAGGATTTGTTTCGAATACCTGAGCAGGTTTCGGTAGAGTACGTAGAATTATCACTTGAAGATATAGCCAAGACTATAACGGTAACCGATGACAAGCTGAAAGCGTTCTATGAAGAGCAGAAAGATCAATATACCACCCCAGAGCGAAGAAAAATCAGTCATATCCTGTTTGCAATTAACGACAAGACCGACGAGAAAACCGCACTGGAAAAAGCTTTAAAGGCAAAACAAGAACTTGCAAATAAAGACTTTGCCGCTTTAGCGGCGGAAGTTTCCGATGACAAGCTAACCGCTAAAACAGGCGGAGATTTAGGCCTGTTTAATGCAGGCGTCATGGAGAAATCGTTTGAAGATGCAGCAAGCTCTTTAAAACTGGGTGAAGTATCAAATCCCGTTAAATCGGCGTTTGGTTATCATTTGATAAAAGTTACCGAGTTAGTGTCTGGCGAGGTTAAACCGTTTGAATCAGTCAAAAATGAAGTAACCAAGGCTTATCAAAAAGCCCAAGCGGAAAATGCCTTTTATGAGGCGGGGGAAAAATTAACTGAAATGAGTTATGAAAATCCCGACAACCTGAAAACCGTGGCGGACGCTTTGGGCATTGCTGTTAAGAAAACAGCCTTGTTTACCAAAGATAAAGGCGACGGCATTGCCGCTGAAGAAAAAATTCGTAATGCTGCTTTTGCTGAAGAAGTTCTGAAAGGTAACAATAGTGCGCCAATAGAATTAGGAACCGATCGTCTGGTTGCATTGCGAATGCTGGAGCATAAACCTGCTGCTGTACGCGACCTAAAAGATGTTAAGAAGGATATAGTTGACGCATTACTAACTGATGAGGCTAAGCAACAAGCTGTTGAAAAAGCCCGTCAGATTAAGGCTCGATTGCAGGCGGGAGAATCCATTCAAGCTGTTGCGGCTGAAAATAAGCTGCAAGTGAAGACAGCAACAGGATTAACGCGTAGCAAGGAAGATGTGCCGCTTCCGTTGAGTCAGGCCATTTTCAAGGCAGCTAAACCTGTTGGCGGCAAGCCGACTGTCTTTATCGCCGAATTGCCTGCCGGCGAGCAAGTGGTTGTGAGCCTGTCAAAAGTAAAAGAGGGTGCAATGACTGAGGATGACAAGAAACAAATGGAACTGGCGACTAAAAATATTGCCAAAGCGTTCGGTCAGACTGAATTCAATGCATTGATAAACAGCTTGCAGGCTGATGCTGACATAGAGGTGAGAGCGCCTAAGTAAAAACTGCTGGGCCGGAAATAAAAAAGGGAGCTTAAAGCTCCCTTTTTTTGTGCGCTACTTTTGCATTAAGATGCCGCTAGACCGGCAATGTTATAGCCGCAATCGACAAAAGTGATTTCGCCGGTAATACCCGAAGCCAGATCCGAACACATAAATGCCGCGGCATTGCCAACTTCTTCAATGCTTACGTTTCTTCTTAACGGCGCAGTATCGGCCGCTTTGCTGAGCATGGCTTTAAAATCATTAATGCCCGACGCGGCGAGCGTTCTGATAGGGCCTGCCGAGATCGCATTAACGCGCGTACCCTCGGCACCTAGCGCTACAGCCATATAGCGGACATTGGCTTCCAGGCTGGCTTTAGCCACGCCCATGACATTGTAGTTAGGAATCGCCCTGTCGGCGCCTAAATAAGACAGAGTCAAAAGAGAACCGTTACGGCCTTGCATCATTGCGCGCCCGGCTTTTGCCAGAGCGGTAAAGCTGTAGGAGCTGATATCATGGGCAATCTGAAAGTTTTCGCGGGTGGTGACGTCAACATAATCACCATTCAGCGCGTCACGAGGCGCGTAAGCAACCGAATGCACGATACAATCCAGGCCGTCCCAGTGTTCGCCCAGTTTGTTAAATACATTGTCGATATGAGCATCAATGCTGACATCGCATTCAATGGTAATGTTGGAATCACATTGACCAGCCATTTCTTCGACGCGACTTTGCAGCTTTTCATTCTGAAAGGTAAAGGCTAATTCAGCTCCCTCGCGGTGCATGGCTTGAGCAATTCCCCATGCAATAGAACGGTTACTGGCTAAACCTACAATCAAGACTCGTTTGCCTTGCATAAAACCCATTATCATCTCCCAATGTTTTTGTTGTTACAATAGAGTTTCAAGTATCTATGACCCTTTTATTGATGTCCAGTCTTTTGTCTATGAAGATGCGTACCTGCAAAGCTCGTGTATTAATTATGATATTGTCGGTCATATTTGGGGCCGTCTCGTTTTCGTGCGCTGCGCTGGCCTCTGGGCAACTTAACAATCCTTATCCGGAAGATGAGGGCGAGCAGGCGGTTTTGTATGAATCCTTTTCAGAGCGGCCCAAGCATATGGATCCGGCTGTCGCCTACAGTTCTAATGAATATGCCTTTATCTCGCAAATATACGAACCGCCGTTTCAATATCATTACCTGAAAAGGCCTTATCAGGTTGTACCGCTCACCGCCACTCGTATGCCTGAAGTGATTTATCTGAACCAGAAAGGCGAAAAGCTGGGGCAGGGCGCAAATAACAGCGATATCGCATTTAGCGATTATGTGATTGAAATCCAGTCAGGCATTAAATACCAACCGCACCCCGCGCTGGCTAAAAACTTCCAAGGCGCTTATGAATATCACCAGTTAGACAAAGAGCAAATCGAGGCCGCTACCTCGCTGAATGATTTTAAAACTACCGGCTCGCGCGAACTCACCGCCGAGGATTATGTTTACCAGATCAAACGTTTGGCGCATCCCAAGATCCAATCGCCGATTGCTGAAATCATGAAGAATTATATTGTCGGCTTTGACGATTTTTCCAAGCAGGTCAAAGATAAACCCAAGACAGCGGTTAGAGACCTACCGATAGAGGGGGCAACATCGCTGAGTCGCTACCAGTACCGCATTCGTATTAAAGGCAAATACCCGCAGTTCATCTACTGGCTGGCCATGCCGTTCTTCTCGCCGATGCCGTGGGAAGCGGATGTGTTTTACGACCAGCCGGGGCTTGCCGACAAAAACATTACCTTGGACTGGTTTCCGATCGGCACCGGGCCATATTTGCTGTCAGAGAATAACCCGAACCGGCGCATGATCCTGCTGAAAAATCCGTTGTTCCATCTAGAAACCTATCCGAGCGAAGGCGAGCCGGAAGACCAGCAAAAAGGCCTGCTGGCCGATGCCGGAAAACCGCTGCCGTTTATCGACAAAGTGGTTTTTATGCTGGAAAAAGAAACCATCCCCTACTGGACCAAGTTCCTGCAAGGTTATTACGATGCGTCGGGCATCGCCTCGGACAGCTTCGATCAGGCCATACAATTTACCGGCAGCGGAGGCGTGGCGCTGACGCCGTCGTTGCTGGAAAAAGGCATTCAGCTGCAAACGTCGGTAACGACCTCCAATTTTTATATGGGTTTTAACATGTTGGACACCACCGTCGGCGGTGCGACCGAGCAGGCCAGAAAGTTGCGGCAGGCGATTTCTATAGTGGTCGATTATGAAGAGTTTATCTCTATTTTTATGAACGGGCGCGGCGTTGCGGCACAAGGCGCATTGCCTCCCGGCATCTACGGCTTTGCCGAGGATGAAACGGGCATCAATCCCTATGTTTACGATAACCAAAACGGCAAGCCGCAACGCAAAAAAATCGAGGCAGCACGGCAATTGATGGCCGAAGCCGGCTATGCCGGCGGCATAGACCCCAAAACCAAAGAGGCGCTGATTTTATACTTCGACACCACCGCGACCAGTGTTGACGACCGCCCCAGAATGAACTGGTATCGCAAGCAATTTGAAAAGCTGGGTATAAAACTGGTTATACGCGCCACCGACTACAATCGTTTTCAGGAAAAAATGCGCACCGGCAATGCCCAGCTGTTTTTCTGGGGCTGGAATGCCGATTATCCCGATCCCGAGAACTTCTTTTTCCTGCTGTACGGCCCAAATTCCAAAGTGAAGCACGGCGGCGAAAATGCCTCGAATTACCGGAATCCTGAATTCGACCGCTTATTCGAGCAAATGCGCAACATGGATAACAGCGAGCAACGCTACCGGATTATTCAGCAAATGCAGGAGATCGTGCGTCACGATGCACCTTGGATTTTCGGCTTTCATCCGAAGAATTTTTCACTATTTCACAGCTGGTACAAAAACCTCAAGCCGAACCTGATGGCGAATAACCAGCTTAAATATACCCGCATCGATACAGCCGCCCGAGCCGAGAAAAGGCAGCTGTGGAACAACCCGGTATTCTGGCCGTTGGCATTGGTCGGCGGGGGATTTGTGCTGATGCTGATTCCGGCGGTTAATGCCTACCGCCGCCGAGCAAAGGAACCCAATTTATGACCCAATATATTATCCGGCGGCTTCTGTATAGTTTGCCTTTGTTGATGGGCGTCAATATCTTAACCTTCGTGCTGTTTTTTGTCGTTAACAGTCCTGACGACATGGCGCGTATGCAACTGGGGCAAAAGCACGTGACCGAACAATCCATCGCAAACTGGAAACAGCAGCATGGTTACGATATGCCGCTGCTCTGGAATAGCGACAGAGAAGGCGCGAAAAAAATAACCGACACCATTTTCTATCAAAAATCGGTCGGCCTGTTTTTGTTTCGCTTCGGCGTGTCCGATAGCGGCAGGAATATTGGCGCGGACATTAAAGAGCGTGCTTGGCCCAGTCTGGCCGTGGCGTTGCCGACGTTGATAGTCGGCCTGCTGGTAAATATCTGTTTTGCCTTAATGATGGTCTTGTTTCGCAACACTTATCTGGAACATGGGGGCATCGTGCTGTGCGTGATTTTGATGTCGATTTCGTCGCTGTTTTATATTATCGGCGGGCAGTTTTTCATCGGCAAGGTATTAAGATTAGTGCCCATTTCCGGCTATGACGGCGGTTTGGCGGCCATTAAATTCCTTATCCTGCCGGTGCTGATCGGCGTATTTTCAGGCATAGGTTCAGGCGTGCGCTGGTACCGAACCCTGTTTTTGGAAGAAGTCGAAAAAGACTATGTGCGCACCGCAAGAGCCAAAGGCCTGACCGAAACACAAACCCTGTTTCAGCATGTATTGCCGAACGCGATGATCCCCATTTTGACTGGTGTCGTCGTGGTGCTGCCGCTGTTATTCATGGGCAGCTTGATCATGGAATCGTTTTTTAGCATCCCCGGTTTGGGCAGTTACACCATAGATGCGATCAACATGCAGGATTTTGCGATCGTCCGGGCCATGGTTTTCCTGGGTTCGGTGTTATACGTGATCGGGCTATTGTTGACCGATATTTCTTACACACTGGTTGATCCGCGCGTGAGGTTATCGTAATGATTTGAGTATTGTTCAAAGCCAGCTTTGAACAATACTGGTGGTTTAACACGTATTTAGTCATTTAGTCGGAGTTCAAAGCTGGCTTTGAACGATTTGTAAAGGTTCTGCGATGCTAAAGAAAAGCCTACATACGCCAGCGCATTTATTTTTGGACAATACGCCCTATTTTGTCACCAGCGCCATTTATCAAAAAAGACCGCTATTGGCAGCCGATACTGTCAAGCAGCATTTGCTGGAAACGATTAAGGCCTGCTTTCGTGAGAAAAATTGGACGCTAAACGATTGGGTGATTCTGGATAACCATTATCATCTTTTAGGCGTGAGTGATAAAGGCGATGACTTGAGCAAGATTTTTCGTAAAATTCATGGCATAACCAGTCATGTTATTCAAGCGCACTGCTTATGTGAGCTACCGGTTTGGTGGAACTTTTGGGATTATTGTCCGCGCGATGAAAAAGATTACTTGGTTCGGTTGAATTATTTATTGATTAATCCGGTCAAGCATGGCTACTGTGAGGATTTACACGCTTATCCGTTTTCCAGTTTTCATCAACGGTTAGCGCAATCGGGACGGGAAGATTTGGCTAAACAATTTAAAGACAATGACGGTTATCAAAAAATGGTGTTGCAAGAAGATGATTTTTAATAGTCCAAAGCCAGCTTTGGACTCCGATTCAGGCGTCCACTATTTAAAATGGAGTTCAAAGCTAGCTTTGAATATTGTCGGATGTGACCAACACAGGCTAACGCAATGATTGTTCTATGGACAGACGCGCTGATTTACTTGCTGATCGCAGTGATGCTGGCGCTGGGCTTGTACCTGCGCGGCAAGGAACATATCCAGCGCCCGCTGCAGCAAATTGGCCGCAGCAAAATCGGCATGGTGTCGCTGGTGGTGTTGCTGTTTTTTGTGCTGATCGGCTTGCTCGATTCCGTGCATTTCAGGCCTGCCGACGATAAAAAAAACGAGATCATCAGCCTGCTGGACGATTGGGCGACGCCGCTACGCGAGCATGGCGAAAAAACCTACTCCGCGCCTTTTGCGACCACGCTTTACAGCAAGGAAATGATGACGTTGGCAGACGGCTCCATGCAATGGGGTTACCCGCGCCTGGAGTTCGGCGGCAGGCATTTGAATAATCCTGAGATAGAGAAAGTCCCCGATATTTTACAAAAAACAGTTTACGGTTTGGCCCAAGGCGCCAGCCTGATTGGTTTTTTTATGCTGCTTATGTGGATGTTATTTGTTGAGCAGCATAAACGTTTTATGCGCAGCTCAACGGCAAAAACAGTCTGGGCGGTAGCGTTTTTTATGGTGTCGTTTAGTTATGCCTTAATCTATCTATCCGGCTATTACCATGTGTTCGGCACCGATAAAGTCGGCGAAGACGTTTTTTATCAGGCGATAAAAAGCATCCGCACCGGCTTGGTTATCGGCACGTTAACCACGTTAATCATGCTGCCGATGGCGATCGTTTTCGGCATCCTGGCCGGCTTTTTCCGCGGCTGGGTGGATGACGTCATCCAATACATCTACACCACGCTAAATTCCATTCCCAGCGTATTGCTGATCGCCGCCTCCATCCTGATGGTGCAGGTGTACATGGCCAATCACGAAGCGGACTTTACCAGCGTCATCGTCAGGGCCGATATGCGTTTATTGTTTCTGTGCATGATTCTCGGCGTGACCAGCTGGACAGGCTTGTGCCGGTTGCTCCGGGCGGAAACCCTCAAACTCCGGGAAATGGAATACGTCCAGGCCGCGCAAGCTTTAGGAGTCAAGCAAGGCGCGATTTTGCTGCGCCATATTCTGCCTAACGTGATGCATATCGTGTTGATCTCAGTGGTGCTGGATTTCAGTTCGCTGGTGCTGGCCGAAGCCGTGTTGTCGTACATCAATATCGGCGTCGACCCGACCAGCTACAGCTGGGGCAATATGATTAACGGCGCGCGGCTGGAAATGGCGCGCGAGCCTATCGTGTGGTGGTCGCTGTCGGCTGCTTTTGTGTTTATGTTTGCGTTGGTGCTGGCAGCCAATTTGTTTGCCGACGTGGTTCAGGATGCGTTCGATCCAAGAAGGAGCGGCAATGAATAATCCGATACTGGCCGTACGGCGCCTTAGCGTCACCTTCAACCACCGGCAGAAAGTCGTCGATGACATCAGTTTTGAAATTCAGGCAGGCGAAACCTTTGCGTTGGTCGGGGAATCCGGTTCCGGCAAATCGATCACCGCCTTGTCGGTGCTCAGGTTGTTGCCGAACAATGCAAGGCTTAAAGCCGACGCGATCAGCCTACATGGCGATAATTTGCTGAACCGCTCGGAATTCGATCTGTGCAAAATTCGCGGCCGGCGCATCGGCTTTATTTTCCAGGACCCGATGTCTTCATTGAACCCGGTGATGACTATCGGCAGACAAATCGAGGAAGTCATCAAGCTGCATTTTGACTTGCCCAGAGAAGCGCTTAAGCAACGGGCGCTGGAATTATTGCAGCAGGTTGAAATACCCGATTCGCAGCAGCGCATTAAAGACTACCCGCATCAGCTTTCCGGCGGCCAGCGGCAGCGGGTGATGATCGCCATTGCCTTGGCCGGAAAGCCGGATTTGTTAATTGCCGATGAGCCGACCACCTCGCTAGACGTGACCATCCAGGCGCAAATCCTGGCGTTGCTGAAAAACATCCAGCAGCAGACCGGCATGGCGCTGTGGCTGATCAGTCATGACTTGGCGCTGGTGTCCACGATGGCCGATCGGGTTGCAGTGATGCAGCAGGGTAAAATCGTCGAAACCGGCCTGACCGCCGAGTTTTTTAGCCAACCCAAACACCCCTACACCCGCAAGCTGCTGAATGCCTTGCCGTTGATGCAAAGCTGCTTAACGCACAGCGCCGAGGAAAAACCGCCGCTGCTACAGGTCAGCGATTTTTATTGTTATTACCCGATACGGAAAGGCATCTTCAAGCGTATCGTCGATCATGTGCGGGCGGTCGATGGCGTCAGTTTCAATATTCAGCAGGGTAAAACGCTGGCCCTGGTCGGCGAATCCGGCTGCGGCAAAACCACCCTGGGCAAGAGCCTGCTGAACCTGATACCCGGCAGCGGGCGCGTCGTCATCAACGGCGTCGAGTTGAATGCCTTGACCGGTGAAGCATTGCGGCAGCAACGCGCCAATATCCAGATCGTGTTTCAGGACCCGTTTTCATCAATGAATCCGCGCATGCTGGTCGGCGATATCATTGCCGAAGGCATCAGGGCCTTGCATCCTCATACCAGTTCAGAGGAGCGCAAGAGCAGAGTCCGGCAACTGTTGCAGCAAGTCGATTTACCGGAAGACTCGGCGCTGCGCTACCCGCACGAATTTTCCGGCGGTCAGCGCCAGCGCATCTGCATTGCACGGGCTCTTGCTGTCGATCCCAAGCTGATCGTTTGCGACGAGCCGACCAGTGCGCTGGACGTGTCGGTACAGGCGCAGATTATCCAGTTGCTAAAAACCTTGCAGCGGGAGAAAGGCGTCAGCTATTTGTTCATCACCCATGACCTTGCCGTCGTCGCGGAAATTGCCGATGACGTTGCCGTGATGTATAAGGGCAAGATCATAGAGCAGGGCAGCGTGGCCGAGGTTTTGACGCAGCCCAAGCAGGCTTATACCCAAAAACTGTTGGCGGCTGTGCCGGTTTTGAAGATGGAGCATTGAAGTGGAACTCCATTTCAAACATTTGTCGGTATGTGTGGCATTTTGGGACGCGCTGTTTTAGTCTGCTAATCTACCGACATGAAAGTAAATGAAATATTAATCATGCTAAAAGAAGACGGCTGGTACCTTGTTGCTACGCGCGGAAGTCATCGGCAATTCAAGCATCCAATCAAAAGCGGTCGCGTAACTGTACCAGGAAAACCGGGCGATGATTTAGCTCCCGGCACTTTAAGTAGCATAATCAAACAAGCAAAACTAAAGGAGTAACCCATGCGTTACGCAATTGTTGTCGAAAAAGCGGAAAATAACTATTCAGCCTATGTGCCTGATTTGCCTGGTTGCGTTGCTACTGGAGGTACTTTAGAGGAAGTCGAGCATGAAATACGCGAAGCAATGGAGTTCCATATTGAAGGATTGGTTGAAGATGGTTTACCAATACCCGAACCGGCAAGTGTCGTTCAATATGTTGAAATAGCCGCTTAATTATTTAATTATATTTGAAGTGAGTAAGGTCGGTTTCGCGTAGCAGACCGACCTTACTCACTTACAACTTTAACTTTGTAAATAAAACTTATGAAAAAACAAATTTTACTTGCGGCAACAATAGCTCTCGGCACATTAGCCTTTACTGCACCGGCCGAAGAAATCGGTGATGTCAGCACGACATTTAAATTTCTGGGGGCCAATAATAAAATTGTGGTCGAAGCTTTCGACGATCCTGAGGTTCCCGGTGTCGCTTGCCATATCTCACGCGCTAAAACAGGCGGGATGAAAGGCGCCGTAGGCTTGGCTGAGGATCCGACAGAGGCATCCATTTCATGTCGGCAAATAGGCGCCATTGATGTAAATAAGCTGGATAAATTGAAAAATGGCGGTACGGTGTTTAAAGAAAGCCTGTCGCTGGTTTTTAAGACGCTGCAAGTTGTGCGTTTCTATGACAAGAAGCGTAATGTCCTGGTCTACTTGGCTTACAGTGACAAAGTGATTGAAGGCTCGCCAAAGAATGCCATTTCATCTGTGCCGGTTATGAAGTGGGATTAGCAGGACAAGCGAATGCCGTAATACGCTGGAGTTATTGCGGCATACAGGCTGGCTGAAGGGCCCAAAGCGAGTTATCCAGTTGCTCAAACCTTTACAGAAGGAACAAGGCTTCATGACCCATGATCTTACGATACAGCTTTGGGCACCGGATGCTTGTTTCAATAAAGTGCAAAAAATATTAGGCTAAAAACACAAAAATAAAAGCAATGGAAAAGCTCAGGTTGCCGAAAAATAAGGGGTCTCTTAAAAACCGTTTAAAGATTTCATTCAGTATGGCGCCGCCCAAAAGATAAACAGGAAATACATAGATAGAGGTCATGTGTCCCATATCTCCGGGGGTGTAATAAAATATGAACGTGTTAAGGAAAAAGTCGCTTGAAATATTTACAAATATTTCAAGTAACAAGGCCTCAACAGAGAGCACGAAAGCAAAAATATAGGCTTCATGTTTAAGGTTAAGGTAGTGAATCTTTTTCTTAACAAAATAAAGATGGTAGCCATAGAGTGACCACTGGAAAAACGCAAAAATCGAAGTATCGCCATTATGCACAGGTGTCACTAGATATACCCAAAGAGGCGATTGGAAAGCTGCTCTACAGAAGCTGTTAACAGCCACCTCGCTAATAACGCCTATCAGGGCGAGGGTTCCTGAATACATGTAGACCTCTTTGATTCTTACTTCCGTTGGGCTTTTGATGAGCGCAAGGCCTGCGAAATAAATAACTGCAATCAAATACAAGAAAAAAATAATAAGGTTTGCAACCATAAGGTAGTTCTCTAAACTGGTTTAATCGTCAAAGCGGGGCGAAGGGCGGCTTGCCCTGTTCGAAACGTTTACGTTGGTTTGGTTAAGATGTTGCGTAAGCCGGGCATGCTGTTTATGCCTGGCATTCATAGGTCTAAATATGGCGACGGGTTTGGGTTTCTCTCCCGTCGTTGCCTCAAACGCAAAAATGCCGGGCACGGAAGATACTGCCCGGCAAACTCAAGTCGTTCAATTCGGCGCGTGGAACAAGGTATCAATCAACTCGATAACCGCTCCTGCCATTCGGCGATTTTTATTTTCAACTCATCAACATTAACCGTAGTCAGATGGCGCTGCTTTAACAGGCGTTTGCCGGCGACCCAGACATCGGTGACTTGCTGGCGGCTTGCGGCATAAACAATCTGCGAAACCGGGCAATATAACGGCTGGGTTTCCAAATGCGATAAATCGATGGCGATCACGTCGGCGGCTTTGCCGATGCTCAACGAGCCGGTTTCATGGTCCAGGCCCAAGGCTTTGGCTCCATTGATAGTCGCCATGCGCAGGGCGGTCATGGCGGGGATGGCGCTGGCGTCACCGGCAACAGCTTTGCCGAGCAATGCCGCAGTGCGCATTTCGCCGAACATATCCAGGTCGTTGTTGCTGGCCGCGCCGTCAGTGCCTAAGGCCACGTTAATGCCTGCTTCGATACATTTAGCGACCGGGCAAAAGCCGCTAGCCAGTTTTAAATTGGATTCCGGGCAATGCACGATATGAGCGCCGGATTCTGCAAACAGCGCGATTTCATCGTCGGTTAGCTGGGTCATGTGCACCGCGATGAATGACGGATCGATCAGACCGAGTTCATGCAGCCGCTGCAAAGGCCGCTGTCCGGTTTTTTCCAGCGCCTGTTCGGTTTCGTGCAGCGTTTCGTGGACGTGAATATGGATCGATAACTCCAGCTCATCGGTAAATGCTTTAATTTTTTGTAGCGGTTCGTCAGATATTGTGTACGGCGCATGCGGTGCAAACGGTGTGGAAATTAGCGGGTGGTGGCGCAGTTGATCATGCAGCGCCAAGCCTTTTTCAATATAGGCGTCGCTGTTTTCGGCCCAGACCGTCGGGAAATCGATGACGATCAGCCCGACACTGGCGCGGATGCCGTGATGTATCGCCTGCGCGGCGGTAATTTCCGGGAAGAAATACATGTCATTGAAGCAAGTTGTCCCGCCCAGGATCATCTCGGCTATTGCCAGATCGGTGCCGTCTTTGACAAACGCCTCAGTCATCCATTTTTGTTCCAGCGGCCAAATATGGTTTTGCAGCCAGTCCATCAGTTGCAAGTCGTCGGCAATGCCGCGCATTAGTGTCATTGCGGCATGAGTGTGACTGTTGATCAGGCCGGGCAGCAAGGCATGGTTGTCCAGATTTTCGGTAGTGGTACCCTGATATTTTTGCTTGGCGAGCTCGGTAGGCAGCAGATCGATAATCCGGCCGCCATCGATAACCAGCGTATGGTGATCATAGGTTACGGATTCCGGTTCAACGGGTATAATCCAGCGAGCGTGGATGAGGGTATCGACAACTGTCATAAGATATTCCTGTATTGAATTGCCAAATTATAACTTTTTAGTAACTATTCGGCACGAAGGAAGATTTAGGCGAAGGGCAAAAAAGCTTCTTCGCCTTTCGCCTCTTAAAAGACATTAAACAATCAGACTTTAATTTATATATTAACGACTATGCAAAATAGATTGACTGTACAAGCCTTGCAATGGACGGGCGATACTTTAAAAGTGCTGGACCAGCGACAATTGCCGGAAAAAATCGTTTACGACGAATACAAGGATGCCGAAGGTGTCACCGAAGCCATTGCCAGCATGCGCGTTCGCGGCGCACCGGCTATCGGCATAGCGGCAGCTTACGGTGTGGTGCTGTCGGTTCGCAAACAATATGCCCAGTCCAATCAGTGGCGGAAAAAAGTGGCCGCCGATATCGAGTTGCTGGCAAAGTCCAGGCCCACAGCGGTCAATTTGTTTTGGGCCTTGGACCAGATGAAAGCCGAACTAGCCAAGCAACTTGATAATCCGCTGGCCGCCATTCTGGCTTGTGCGGAAAAAATCCATAACGATGATATTGCCGCCAACCATAAAATGGGCGAATTCGGCGCCGATATTCTGGACGGTGCAAAGGGGGTAATGACGCATTGCAATGCAGGTGCCCTGGCGACAGGCGGCTACGGTACGGCGCTGGGCGTTATCCGCAGCGCTTATCAAAGACAGCGCCTCAACGTTTATGCGGGCGAAACCCGGCCCTGGCTGCAAGGTGCGCGGCTGACCGTTTGGGAATTGGCGCAAGACGGCATCCCGGCGACCCTGATTGCCGATTCGGCGGCGGCATGGCTGATGAAATCCGGGGCTATCGATTGGATCGTGGTCGGCGCGGACCGCATTGCAGCCAATGGCGACGCCGCCAATAAAATCGGCACCTATTCCCTGGCCGTGTTAGCCAAACAGCATGGCGTCAAGTTGATGGTCGCCGCGCCGACTTCGACCATCGACTGGACTATCGAAAACGGCGACAAGATAGAGATTGAGCAACGCAATCAGAACGAATTATTGCCCGCTTGTTATAGCAAAGAAGGTTCTTTGATCAGTGCCTGGAACCCGGTTTTTGACGTGACCCCGGCGGCATTGATTTCAGCGATTGTGACCGAACGCGGCGTAATATTAAATCCTTCCGAACAAGGCGTGAGAGGTTTAAAAAATGCAATTTAATAAAAAAGGCAACAATCCGGTATTGGCCGTTAGCTTTTTATTTAAGGGGCTGAATCTATTAAGCAGTCCGGAACTGCGTAAATTCATCATTATCCCCATGTTAATCAATGTGGTGTTGTACAGCGCCGCGTTAACCTTGGGTTATTTTTATATTTCAGACTTGATTGACCAGTTTATCCCCAGCTGGCTGAGTTGGTTGAGCTGGATATTATGGCCGTTGTTTTTTATCAGCTTTTTTATTGCCGGTTTTTTCACCTTTACCTTATTGGCGAATATATTGGCCGCGCCGTTTTACGGAAAATTATCCGCAAAAACGCTGGCGATGGTAAAAGGCCAGGCATTTGCAAGCGCTGAACAGCCTTTGGCCAAAGTCCTTGTTGGGGAAGCTAAGCGCATGGGCTATCTGGCGACCAGGGCCTTGCCATTGCTGATATTGTCGATCATTCCCGGCATCAATGTCATTGCGCCTTTTTTGTGGGCGCTGTTCGGAGCCTGGGGCATGGCGCTGGAGTATTTGGCCTACCCGCTTGAAAACGAAGGCGTATTGTTTTCCGAGCAAAAAGAGCTGGTCAAAAGCGTAAGGCTGGGCGCGTTAAGTTTTGGCGGACTGGCGGTGTTGGGGCTTACCATTCCGTTGCTGAATATCATCATCGCCCCGGCTGCGGTGATTGGTGCTACGCTTTATTTTAATGAGATTAGGCAGGATTGAGGCGTAGATGAAAAGGTTATCTGATATATCCTGATGATTTCAGTTCCGTAGGCCGGAATAAGCCGGTTCGAGCGGCAGCGAGAACTGGTGTTTCCGGCAACCATTCTTAAAATTTGTCTATTTGTAGTTATATTTGAGGGAGAGTAATGTCGCACAATTCAAAGGAAGAACTTGTATATCGAACATGTGTGCTTCTAGTACAACATTTTAGAAATCTTATAAAGGCAAGAGCTGGCGGTTTTAACTGCGGTTTTCACTCAAGAATATTTCAACACATGCTTCATTGGGAATTTGACTTTGTTGGGGTAGGTCAGTCAGCTGAGGTAACAAATGAATCTGGTTTTCATCCTGAACATGTTGTTCCGTGTGCTGTTCTAATAAGAGAAACACTTAGGCTCATTGAAGAAAACGTACTGAGTGACACGGAAATTGCGAAGTTACTTCAGAAGCATTGGAAGATCGCAAGAATAACAAAAGAACAAGCATCGGAAATTGACAAGCATTATAAGTCGGAAATGCCACCAGGTTGGTGCTTTGAGTCCGGAGAAACTCTCGCGAGGCTAGCACACATCAAATTAGTACCTATTAGCAAATAGACAAAATAAGCACATCTGATTAGCTTGGGGTTAGCAATCAGTCAGGCAGTCGGGCATGCTGTTTATGCCCGACATTCATATACATTAAATGTCGGGCAACGAAAAGATGTCGCCTAAAGCGCCTACCGTTGGTGCCCGACCTACAAAATTACTTTTAATTACCAGGATTTATCGTATGGAACAGATTATTAATCTTCATATTGAAAAACTACCTGAAGGCCTTTATTTAGCTACCTCGGACGATATTTCCGGCTTAATTGCCCAAGGGCGGACAATAACCGAAACCTTAGAAATTGCGCGTGACGTAGCCAAAATGCTTCTTGAAGCGCAAGCCGAGAACCACCTAGATACCGAAAAAGTCCGGTTAAATCCAGAACAGTTTTTTGGAGTTAGCCATGTAGAGCATGTCGATCAATTATTTGAATCTATACGCGACGAGTGGGAACACTAAAGCATGAAATATTATTGTGCTAGTTCCCAAGCTCCAGCTTGGGAATTTGGTGCGGGAAGCTCTAGCTTCCCGTCTCGCGAAGCTAGAGCTTCGTTACTTGGGTTCCCAAGCTGGAGCTTGGGAACCAGTGTATTTCTTAACTTGATGGTAGTAATGCGTTGCGTGGGAACGAGGTTAAATCCCTAATGAAATTCGCAATACAAGTTAACGCCAGCCCTTACCAGTCCAATGCCGGGTACACCGCATACCAATTCATCAATGCCGCCTTGGCAGCGGGACATGAAGTGTTCCGGGTATTTTTTTATCAAGACGGCATTTACCATGCATTCAAATACGCGACACCGCCGAATGACGAGCTCCAGTTCACCGCGCAATGGAGCGAGCTGGCAAGACAGCATCAGATTGACTTGGTAGTGTGCATTTCCGCCGCCCAACGGCGCGGCTTGCTATGCAGCGACGAAGCCAAGCGGCAGGGCAAACAGGATAATGATCTGGCCGATGGCTTTCGCATTTCCGGTTTGGGGCAACTGGTCGAGGCCACGCTGGAAGCCGATCGCTTTATCGTATTCGGGTGAAGGCATGAAACGTTACTTATTCGTACTGCGCAAGCCGCCGCATAGCGGCGCCCAAGTTCAGGAGATGCTGGACATCATTCTGACCACAGCCGCGTTCGACCAGCACGTCAGCATCTTGTTGCTGGATGATGGCGTGTTTCAGCTGAAAAACGGGCAGAAGCCTGAGCTATCAGGCATGAAAGATACCGCTGCTATTTTTAAGGCGCTGGAAATCTACGATGTGAATGACATTTACACCGAAGTGGAGTCGCTACAGGAACGCGGCTTAAAGCCGGGAGATTTGTGCTTGTCGGTGCAGGAGTTTTACCGGAAAGACATAGCCGGATTGATGAAGCGATTTGATGTGGTGTTTGCGGGGTAGGGTTTAGAGACCTTCCAGGTTTTTAAAACCTGGAAGGTCTGGAAACGGCTTTAGAGCCAAATTATTTTGTGTTTTTTGTACCTGATCTATTAATCACCACGAAGGACACGAAGAGCACGAAGAAAAGCCAAAATAAAAACTTCGTGTTCTCTGTGTTCTTCGTGGTTTTATCTTTTTAGCCAGTCAGCTTCTTATACTTCAACCGATGAGGATTATCCGCATCGCTACCTAACCGACGGTGACGGTCGGCTTCGTAATCTTCATAGTTGCCTTCAAACCAGACCACGTTACTGTCGCCTTCAAACGCCAACATGTGCGTGGCGATTCTGTCCAGGAACCAGCGGTCATGCGAAATAACCACCGCGCAACCGGGGAAGGCCAGCAGCGCTTCTTCCAACGCGCGCAGGGTTTCAACGTCCAGATCGTTGGTTGGCTCATCGAGCAACAGTACGTTGCCGCCGGTTTTTAGCAGCTTGGCTAAATGTACGCGGTTGCGTTCGCCGCCGGAAAGATCGCCGATACGTTTTCCCTGATCCGCGCCTTTAAAGTTGAAACGGCCCACATAGGCGCGGGAGGGCGTTTCATACTTGCCGACGGTAATCATGTCCAGCCCGTCGGAAATTTCATCAAACACGGTTTTCTTCGGGTCCAGGTCATCACGCAACTGATCGACATAGGCGAGTTGAACGGTTTGCCCTAGTGTTAGAGCGCCTGAATCGGGCTTGTCGACACCGGCCATCATGCGGAACAGCGTGGTTTTACCCGCGCCGTTCGGGCCGATAATGCCGACGATGCCGCCGGGCGGCAGTTTAAAACTCAAACCGTTGAATAACAGTTTGTCGCCGAAAGCCTTGCTGATGTTGTCGGCCTCAATGACCACGTCGCCCAGACGAGGTCCGGGCGGAATATAAATTTCCTGAGTCTCGTTGCGTTTTTGCACGTCGGATGAAGACAGCTCTTCAAAACGGGCCAATCGGGCTTTGCTTTTAGCATGGCGGCCTTTGGGGCTGGAACGCACCCATTCCAACTCTTCTTTCATGGCTTTTTGGCGGGAAGATTCCTGTTTTTCTTCCTGCAACAAACGGTTGCTCTTTTGCTCCAGCCAGCTGGAGTAATTGCCTTCCCACGGAATGCCGGAACCTCTGTCCAGCTCCAGAATCCAGCCGGCGACATTGTCCAGGAAGTAGCGATCATGGGTTACCGCGACCACGGTGCCGGGATAATCGTGCAGAAATCTTTCCAGCCAGGCGACCGATTCCGCATCCAAATGGTTGGTCGGTTCGTCCAATAACAGCATGTCGGGGTTGGACAGCAATAAGCGGCATAAGGCCACGCGGCGTTTTTCACCGCCCGACAGTTTGGTGACATCGGCATCCCAATCCGGCAACCGCAACGCATCGGCAGCGACTTCAAGCTTGCGGTCCAGGTTGTGGCCGTCGCAAGCGTTGATGAAGTCTTCCAGGAACGCTTGTTCGGCAGCGAGTTTGTCGAAGTCGGCATCGGGCAGCGCGTAAGCGGCATAGACGGCGTCGAGTTTTGCCAAAGTTTCCTTGATTTCCGCGACCGCTTCCTCGACATTGCCGCGCACGGTTTTATTGGGGTCGAGCTGCGGCTCTTGCGGTAAATAGCCGATGTTGATGCCTTTAAGCGGGATAGCCTCGCCTTCGATTTCCTTGTCGATGCCCGCCATGATGCGTAGCAGCGTCGATTTACCCGAGCCGTTTAAACCCAATACGCCGATCTTTGCGCCGGGAAAAAAAGACAGCGAGATGTCCTTGAGGATATATTTCTTGGGCGGGACTATCTTGCCGACCCGGTTCATTGAATATATGTATTGCGCCATAATGTTTAGTTCATCAGTTTAAAATTGGTATAGGGTACCAGAAAGCAGGCGCCTTGGTTGGCGCGATCTCGGTTATTATTCCACGTTATTTGGCAATTTTTAAGTGTTGATGATGAGGCGGATGCTGCGTGGTTAATTTTTAGCACGAAAGCAGCAATCGGTATTTAAATGAAACGAGGTGTTACATGTTTATATGACTGAACTTCGCTGAGCGAGGTTCAATATTCTATTGGTTCGGCATGGCTGGCTAGCAACAATCCCTCTATGCGTCAGCTTGATTTTAAATAGAGTTATCATCAAGTCTGACGCATAAGGGTATGTCATCGTTCAGCACTGAGGTGCGGTGATTCGACCTCTAATTTTGACGCTGTTTCTCCAGCAAATAATCCAGCCAGAGATTAGACAGCTTTTCCTGCACGGTATTTTGCCGCAATCTTGCGTTCAGGTGCGGGAAGTCAACCTTATCCAAATCCTGATCCTGGTTGTAGCACGAGTACACGAACACTTCCTTGCCGGTCTCTGCATCAACATGTTTGCACAAGCATTGCGCGCAAATGCCTTTCATCATGCACTGCATCGGCGAGTTGATCGAACCGATGGCGTGATGGGCCTTTTTCAGATAAGGCTTCAATACATCGAAGCGTGCGCTTTTCACTGCGGCCATCATGCGATCCGACCCGATCACGATCAAATGGTCGACATCCGACAGCGAAATGGGTTGTTCGCCGAGTTCGCCGTTGGCGTAGGCCAACATGCATTCCAGGATATTGCCGACAAAAGTCTTGTCTTGTGGACGGGTCGGGGTAATCGGGGTTACGCCTTCGCCTTTGTCGACCGACCAGATAATGATATCGGCGGCAGCTTCCACGTCCTCGACTTTAAAGCGGTCTTGCGCATATTTGTAACCGGCGAAATAAATCACCTTATTGCCTGCCGCTCTTAACGCCTTGCCGATGGAGAACAGTACCGCGTTGCCCAAACCGCCGCCGAGCAACAATACGGTCTCGCCGGTCGGGATATCGGTTGGCGTACCGGTTACACCCATCAACACCAACGGATCGCCGACTTTCCAGGTTGCGCACAGGCGTGAGGACGAGCCCATCTCCAGTGCAATCAATGAAACCGTGCCTTTGTCTTTATCGACTTCCGCACCGGTCAGCGCCAGGCCTTCGGCCGCCAGCACCGTGCCTTCGACGACAGGAGCAAAGGCTTCGTAGTTTTGTACGCGGTAAAACTGTCCGGGCTGGAATTTTTCCGCCGCCATCGGCGCTCTGACCACCACTTCGATAATGGTCGGGGTCAAGCGGTTGATGGCGACGATAGTGGCTTTAAATGCTTCATCCAGACGAGCAAACAAGGCTTTCAAGGCTGCATCGCGTTCCGCTTGCTGAGCAGGATTTAATCGAGCCAGTTCTTGTTCAAACAGTTTGACCACATGCGGGTAGCCGTTCTTGGCGCTGGCCATGGCTTTAACCACATTACCGGCATAAACAGGATGGTTATCGCCGTAGAAACTGATGAATTTGCCGTCTTTTTGATAAGACGTCAGCGGCGCGGGTTTGCCGAGTTTGGGCATAGCTTCATCGTGCATCGGCACCAGTTCAACGGAATCGTTGTTCCATTCCGGCTGGTAGCGTTGGAAGAACCATTTGTCCATCACGAAGGTGTCAGGGTATTCGCTTTGGTAAATGGTGTTCGGCGAAGTGCCCGCCGCAACGTATAGGCTGCGCAATGGAACTGTGACATTCTGCCCTGAACTAAGCCAGCGGCCTTCTTCCAGCACCAGTTTTTCAAACTCTACTGCGTTTAAATGGCCGTATTCATCGGTTTCTGCGCCGAGCGGGCTCATGCCCTCGGCCAAAGCGATGCCTTCTTCCAGCGCTTTGGCGATTTCTTCGTGGTTTTGGCGATACGCAGGCGCATCGTTGATGCCTTTACGGTAAAACAGCGTGACGCCGCCCCAGGCATCTACCAGCGGTTGAAAATCAGGCAGTTCGCCTTCCGCTTCGGCGCGTTGGCGTTCGGCGACGATAGCTTTGCCGTGCGCCAGGAATTCATCAAGGATAATGGTTTCTTCCTGATCGTAACGGCTGCGGACGGTTTGCTCGCCGTACACGTTCACCAGGGTTTCATAACGATGCAGGATTTTTTCGACCTGTACCGGGTAATATGCCATCAATTCGGTTGCGGTATCCATAGCGGTCAAGCCGCCGCCGATAACGCCGGCAGGCAAACGAACCTGCAAGTTTGCCAGAGAGGAATCCTTAGCAGCTCCGGTTAATTGCAAGGCCATCAGGAAATCCGACGCTTTGCGTATGCCGCGGATCAGGTTGTTCTTCATGTCGATAATCGTCGGCTTGCCTGCGCCCGAAGCGATACAGATATGGTCGAAGCCCATGCTCCATGCATCTTCGATAGTAATCGTGCCGCCAAAGCGCACGCCACCGTAAGAGCGGAACGCTGCGCGACGCTGCAAGGTCAGGTAAATGACTTTCAGGAAGTTCTTGTCCCAGCGTACGGTAATGCCGTATTCGGCAACGCCGCCAAAACCGGCCAGGATGCGTTTGTCCAGCTCTTCGTAAAGGTCTTGGAAGTTGACAATCGGCATAGGCAGATGTTCGCTGTCACCGGTCAGTTCTACCGGCAGCGGCTCAAGCTTTAAGCCGTCGATACCGGCAACGCCGAAGCCTTCATTTAACAAGTAATGACTCATCGTGTAACCGGCAGGGCCGAGGCCGACCACCAGCGCGTTTTTGCCGTTGTAAGGCAGCATATACGGGCGCTTGACGTTTAATGGGTTCCAGCGGGTCAGTAAGCTGTAGATTTCAAAGCCGTAAGGCATGAACAATACGTCTGTCAGGACGCTGGTTTCAATTTGCGGAATATCGACCGGATCGGTTTTTTGGTAGATACAACCTTTCATGCACTCGTTGCAGATACGATGTCCGGTGCCTGGGCACATTGGGTTGTCGATAACGACAATCGCCAACGCACCGATATTGTCGCCGTTACGCTTGACGAGGTGCATTTCCGAGATTTTTTCATCCAGCGGGCAGCCGATAGTGGTCACGCCTAATGGGTCAACCTTGAAAGTTTCGGTTTTTTTGTTGCGCATGCCCTTGGAGCAGGAGTCGGTGTCGCGCTCGTGACAGTAAATGCAATGATTGACTTCGGACAATACCTGGCGCTGGTTGTAACGCGGGTCGGTCAGCTTGAAACCGTCCCGGCGGCGGCGGTGCTCCTGCTCGCCCATCCAGGCCTTGAACTCGCCGCGGTCGACCAGGTCGTGTGCAACCAAGTGGTCGAAATCGCGCTTTTTCGGGAATTTGAAGCTTGACCAATTCGCAACCACATCGTTGTCTTGTTGAGCGACGAAACTCCAGCGTTGCACGATGTCCATCAGGGCGGCGACAAATTCGGCGGGGTCTTGCTGACTGATGATGTCGTTAAATTCGCTTGCCGCTTCCTGATGCGCGGCGAGTTTTGCGCGCAGAGCCTCGGCGACCAAATCGGCATTTTCGTAATCGCTGTCTTTGCCTTTGGCAACCAATTTGTAATGGCTGGACAGCAGGCCGATAGCTGCGCCAACTCTTGCTACGCGGTGTTCGGGGTCATTATCCTGGTTGGCTTCGGGGAAGCCGGCATCTATCAGCAGATCAAAACGGTTCAGGATGGAAGGAATAGCCCAATCGCTGGTATCCTGGCCTTTAAAGGCGAAGCCTAACTTTTCGACCACTTCATTTTTATAGGTAAAAATGGTGTCGATTTCATCCTTAATTCTGGCGCCCTGCGCTTGATGCTGCTCGGTAACATTGAACAACTGAGCGACAAACTGGCCGACATAAGGCCCCATGCGCACCAGCAGGTCGGAAACAGCTTCTGCCGATAATCCGGCGCCCTGGTTCTCGCGGTAAGCCTTGAATTCATTGTGCAGCACTGAATCATGGCGCTCAACCGAAGCATCAAACACATCCAGCAAATCTTTCAGACGTGCAGAGTCATATAAATCGGGGTAGTTAAAGCCGGGAATGCCTAGGGTAAGATTGTGTTGTTCCATAGTTCTCGTGTTTGATTAGTTCGCTTGTCCATACAGCCCCCATAAAAAATGGCTTTATCTGTACTTAAAAGGTTACCGAAAAGACTGAATTTAACCGCGCATTATAAGTAGATATGGCTTTTTTTGCCACAGATAATCTTTTAAGGGTGAGCTGCAATAAGTTCTTAAGACATAATAATTTTTACAAATTACTGTTCAGGCTAAGACGTCGGCATTTTTTCCCTGAGTTTTAAAAACCGCTGATACCGCGTCATGGAAATAGCGCCGTTTTCCGCCGCCGAGCGCACCGCACAGCCTTTATCAACCAGATGGCGGCAGTCCTTAAACTGGCATTGATCAATCAACGGCTGGAACTCACGATAACCGTAAGCCAGCTGTTGTTCGGATAGGCCCGCTAGCCCGAATATGGCGACGCCGGGGCTGTCGATTAAATCGCCGCCTTGCTCCATATGGTACAGCGTCGCTGCTGTGGTGGTGTGCCGTCCGTGTTTGGTAGTTTCCGAGATGGTGTTGGTTTTGAGATCTTTATCGGGAATGATCGCATTGGTTAATGAGGACTTGCCGACGCCGGATTGTCCCGCCAAAATGCTGACCTGATCTTTTAAGGCCCGCTCCAGTTCGTCCAGTCCCGATGCCGCCGTAGCGCTGACCCGGTATAGCTGATAGCCCAGATTGGTATAGTCCAGCAGTTCCTGTTCAATAACGGTCGATTGCGCCAAGTCTGTTTTATTCAGCACTAACGCCGCATCTATATTGCGGTTTTCGCAAATGGCCAGGTACTGGTCTATCAGCAAAAAATCGCAATAAGGCTCGACAGCAAAGACGACAAAGACGGTGTCGATATTGGCGGCAACAGGGCGCGTTTTGCCGCTTCTGGACGGGCGCATCAACAGCGAACGGCGCGGCAGGATTTTTTCTATGCGCCCCTGGTCGGGCGAGGATTGTGTCCATAAAACTCGGTCGCCGACTGCGACGGTTTCAAGCCGCCGCAGGGTTTGGCACAGTACAATCTTGTCGTTATGTTCAACCGCGATACCCTGGCCTAAATGGGAGATAACCAGGCCTTCAATTAATTCACTCATCAAGCAGGGCGTATTTGTGATTCTAAGTTGGCAATACGAATAGCCGCAGGCGGATGACTGTAATGGAATGCGGAATACAAAGGGTCCGGCGTTAAGGTGCTGGCGTTTTCTTCAAACAATTTAACCAAGGCGCTGATCAGCTTTTCGGCTTTGGCATTGTTTGATGCAAAATTATCGGCTTCAAATTCAAATTTACGTTGAAAGTAGGCAACGATAGGCTGGATAAAAAAGGTAAACGACGATGATACCAGCATGAACAGCAACAAGGCCGCAGCATGCGACGGTTGCTCTACGCCCAGTCCGTTATAGAACCATTGCTGGTCGATCAGCCAACCTAAAACCGCGAAACTGACCAAGGTCATGACGGCATTGGCAATCAGCATCTTGATGGTGTGTTTGCACTTGAAATGTCCCAGTTCGTGGGCCAGTATCGCTTCCAGTTCTTCATCGTCCAAGGAATTAATCAAGGTATCGAAAAATACGATGCGCTTGTTGTTGCCAAGGCCGGTGAAGTAGGCGTTACCGTGGCCTGAACGCTTGGAACCGTCCATAATGAAGATGCCCTGGCTGCTAAAGCCACAACGAGCAAGCAAATCCTGAATACGGTCTTTTAACGAGCCTTCTTCCATCGGGGTGAACTTATTAAATAACGGCGCGATCAAGGTTGGATAAAGCCAGCTTATCAGCAGCGAAAAGCTTATCAGTATGGCCCAGGCCCATAACCACCACAATGAACCTATGCTGTCCATAACCCACAGGATCAGGGCGATTAAAGGCATGCCGATAGCGGCAACCAAAACCATCTGCAATAGTTGATCCTTGACGAATTGTTGTGGCGTGCTTTTGTTGAAGCCGTACTTTTCTTCAATTATAAAGGTTTGGTAGACGCTGGTAGGAAGCTCTAACAAAGTCATCACCAGAAACACAGTAGCCAGTGCCGCCAAGCCTGCTATTAAAGGCGATTGCACCGTAGCGGCCCAAAATTCGAAAGCCCAATTAATGACGCCGCCGAGAGTCAATATTAATAGCAGTACAACACCGAGTACGCTGTCGATATTGCCTAGCCTGCTTTTTTCCAGCGTGTAGTCGGCCGCTTTCTGGTGGGCTTCCAGCGAGACAGTATTTTTAAAGGCTTCTGGCACGGCGAAGCGATGCTTTGCAACATAATTAGCGTGCCGTTGGGCCAGCCAGAACTGGACTGAAAAAGACAGGGTTAGCGCGACTAAAAAGACGATGGTAAAGCTATTCATAGACGGGATTCTTCAAAGTTTAAGAGTTAGACGTACACATTAGCCAATGCTACACTAACCGCCACCTTCAATACAATGGAATCAATAAATGGCGCAGGATTCATCGCATCTCATCTGGGTAGATCTTGAAATGACAGGACTCGATCCTGACAACGATTTGATCATCGAGATTGCTACGATTGTTACTGACAAGAATTTGAATGTTTTGGCCCAAGGCCCGGTGCTGGCGGTGCATCAGTCCGATGCGGCGTTGGCGGCTATGGATGAGTGGAACCAGCAGCATCACGGGCAGTCCGGCCTGATTAAGCGCGTCAAAGCGTCTACTATTAATGCTGCTGAAGCCGAGCGGCAAACGCTGGCATTTCTAAAGCAGTGGGTGCCGGAAAACACCTCACCAATGTGCGGAAACAGCATCGGCCAGGACAGACGGTTTTTATACCGCTACATGCCCAAGTTGGAGGCGTATTTTCATTATCGCAATATCGATGTTTCAACGATCAAAGAGCTGGCCGCCAGATGGGCGCCGCATGTCAAAGACGGCTTTAAAAAACAGTCCTCGCATCAGGCCCTGGACGATATTATCGAGTCTATTGAAGAGCTGCGTTATTACCGCGAGCACTTTATCAAGTTCTAAGTTATGAACCAAATACTTGCAGTTGGGCTGGGCGGAGCGTTTGGCGCAGTGATTCGGTTCCTGGTGTCGTCGGGTATTTACCAGTGGTTGGGACGAGGCTTTCCGTATGGAACATTAGTTGTCAACGTGATCGGCTCGTTTATGCTCGGCTTGTTGACCGAGTCGTTGATCCAGCAACGTATCACCATCACATTTGAATACCGGGCGGCTATTCTGATTGGCTTTATCGGGGCGTTTACAACGTTCTCCACCTTTTCGCTGGAAACTTTTTACCTGATAGAACAGGGCAATTTAAACAAGGCGGCGCTGAATATATTCATCAGCGTCACGGCTTGCGTAGGTGCAATCTGGATCGGATTGCTGTGCGGCCGGGGCCTGTTTTATTATTCGGATGGCATTATTCAGGTGTCGGGCGGCGTCATCCCTTATGCCTTGATGACAATCAATGCGATATTCGCTTTTCTGGTCAGTATGTTGGCAACCATTTTGTTGCAGAAAGTGGCGATATCCGTGGAATATCGCGTCGTCCTGACCGTGATCACAGTGGGTGTGTTTTTAACCCTGTCCGGCTTATACCTGTTGTTGTTTTTGGTTGAGCACGGTTATTCGTTCGACACCCATCTGAATTTAATGCTGAGCACCTTTGTCGCCAATAGCCTGGTTTGTATTTTAGTGATTTGGATGGGCTTGCTGGTCGGCAGGCAGATTTGAGAGACGAAAGACAAAGGGCTAAAGGCACATACTTTTTTCGCCCTTTGCCTTTTGTCTTTCGCCTCATATATATTTTAATTTTAAGGTAATAATTTAATCATGTTAGATCCCCGCTTATTCAGAACCGAGCTTGATTTTGTTAAGGAACAGCTAAACAGACGTTCATTCGATTTTAACCCGGAGTATTACTCCGAGCTGGAAGCCCGGCGCAAAGATATCCAGGTTAAAACCCAGGAATTGCAGAACGAACGCAACAGCAGCTCAAAAGCCATCGGCATGGCCAAAGCCAAAGGCGAAGACGTGCAGCCGCTGTTGGATCAGGTTCAGCATTTGGGCGATGAACTGAAAGCCGCGGAAACCGAGTTGTCCGGTATTCAGGCGAAAATGACCGCCCTGATGGAAGGCATACCCAACATCCTTGATGAGTCCGTGCCGAGCGGCAAGAGTGAAGACGACAATCTCGAAATCAGCCGCTGGGGCGAAGTTCCGAACTTCGATTTCGAGCCCAAAGACCATGTTGATTTAGGCGCAAAGATAGGCATGGATTTCGAGCTGGGCGCAAAAATCGCCAGCGCAAGATTTGTTGTTTTAAACGGGCCGCTGGCGCGCTTGCAACGGGCCATTATCCAGCTGATGCTCGATACCCATACCTCCGAACACGGCTACAGCGAAACCTACGTGCCTTTTTTGGTCAACGCCGACAGCTTACGCGGCACCGGCCAGTTGCCCAAGTTTGAAGCCGACCTGTTCAAGGCCAGCGACGATCCAGGCTTATACCTGATTCCGACCGCCGAAGTGCCGGTTACCAACATTGTCAGGGACGTAATTATCGACGCCAAAGACCTGCCGCTTAAATTCGTCTGCCACAGCCCCTGTTTTCGTAGCGAAGCCGGCGCCTATGGCCGCGATGTCAGAGGCATGATCCGTCAGCACCAATTCGAAAAAGTCGAGATTGTGCAAATCGTAAAGCCTGAGGATTCAGTTGCGGCTCATGAAGAGTTAACCAATCATGCAGAAGCCATATTGAAAAAACTAAACCTGCCTTACCGCAGGATGTTGTTATGCGCAGGCGATACCGGTTTTTCATCAAGCAAAACCTACGATCTGGAAGTGTGGCTGCCGGGGCAGGGCGCGTATCGCGAAATTTCATCGTGCAGCAACTTCAAAGACTTTCAGGCGCGCCGCCTGCAAGCCCGTTGGCGCAACCCCGAAACCGGCAAGCCCGAGCTGGCGCATACCCTGAACGGTTCCGGTCTGGCTGCGGGCAGAACCTTGATTGCGGTGATGGAAAATTATCAGGATGCAGAAGGTCGCATTCATATTCCTGAAGCGTTGCGACCTTATATGGGCGGGTTGGAGGTTATTGGTTAGCTGTGGGCAGGCTGCTTTTGGCTTTATGTTCAACGAAACCGCTTTCCGCTCGCCGCATCATAAATAGCAGTTTCTTGTCCAAGTTCGCCGACTTTGCCGTGCACGATAAAAATATCGGAACCGGCAAAGGTTTTTAGGAGTTTCCTTGAATCTTTGATGGCTGGTCGGGTCGTCGGGTTGGCGCTGGTGGAGACTAGCGGACTGCCGAATTGGGCGCATAAAGCTCGGGCTATCGGGTGATTGGTTACTCTGACTGCCAGGGATTGATGTTCGCCGGTCAGACATTTTGGCACCCAAGGCTGGGCTGGAATAACCCAGGTCACGGGGCCTGGGCAAGTCGGTGTGATCCGCTCAATAATGGCTTGATTCAAGACGAGGTAAGGGCGCAATTGCTCCAGCGATGAGGCGATCAGTATCAAGCCTTTTTCTACCGGGCGCTGTTTGATGGCGAGCAGGGACATCACAGCCGTTTCATTGAGCGGATCGCAGCCTAAGCCGTAAACGGCTTCAGTGGGATAGGCGATTACTGCTCCGGTTTTGATATGACGAACAGCGTTTTTTATTTTGAAGCCGGAGCAGTAGGGCATTTGAGTTGGATTTTAAAGCTTCACCGCGAAGAACACGAAGTTTTTACTTTCTTCGTGTTCTTCGTGTTCTTCGCGTCTTCGTGGTGAATTAAAGTTTTAAGCTACTTAGGCCCCTGCACATCGGCCGGATCGCCTTCATACGGTGTTGCGTATTTGCAGTCTTTTTGCGGGCAAACTTTTTCCACGCCGCGCCGTTTGGTCTCTTTGACGGTCAAAATAGGCCATGCACATTCCGGGCAGCTTTCTTTGATCGGCGCGTTCCATAATGCGTAATCGCATTTCGGGTATTCCGAGCAGGAATAGAAAATCTTGCTGTTTCGCGACTTACGCTTGAGTATATTGCCTTGTTTGCATTGCGGGCATTCGACGCCGGTGTCCGACGGTTTTTCCAAAGGCTCGATATGCTTGCATTTGGGATAGCCGCTGCAACCGATAAATTTGCCGTAGCGGCCTGTCTTGATCACTAACGGCGATTCGCATTTAGGGCAGACTCGGCCTTCCACAACTTCGGGTTCGTCGGTAGCGCCCGCGTCATCGTTCAGGTTTCGGGTGTATGAACAGCCGGGATAGTTGGTGCAGCCGATAAAGCGGCCATTACGTCCCAAACGGATGGACAGCGGGCTGCCGCAATCCGGGCATTTTTCATCGATAGCTTCCTGGGTGACATCCTTGCGCTGGACGCTTTCTTCTTTTTCGTGGATTAGCGTGTTAAACGGCGTCCAGAAATCGCGCATTAACGGAATCCAGTCTTTTTCTCCCCGCGAAACCGCATCCAGTTCATCTTCCAGATTGGCGGTAAAACCGTAATCGACATATTTGGTGAAATGTTCGGTCAGGAATTTATTGACGATTCTGCCGACATCGGTCGGGTAGAAGCGTTTGCCGTCCAAAGTGACGTAGTCGCGGTTTTGCAAAGTCGAAATGATCGATGCATAGGTCGACGGCCTGCCGATACCGTGCTCTTCCAGCGACTTTACCAGGCTGGCCTCGCCGTAACGTGGTGGCGGCTCGGTAAAGTGTTGTGCGGCATTGATGTCGTTCAGTTGAACCGGACGGCCTTCTTCCATCGGCGGCAGGAAACTTTCCTTGTCGTCGCTCTCGTTGCTGTCGTCTTTGCCTTCCAGGTAGGCGGCCATGAAGCCGGGATGGGCTATCGTAGAGCCGGTGGCTCTGAACACGTGCTTGCCGTCGCCGCAGGTTAAGTCGACGGCGACCATGTTCAGCGTGGCATGAATCATCTGGCAGGCAATGGTGCGCTTCCAGATCAGTTCATAGAGCTTGAACTGTTCAATACTCAGATGGTTTTTTAGCTGGCTCGGCAGGTACCTTGGATAGGTCGGGCGTATCGCTTCGTGCGCTTCCTGGGCGTTTTTAGATTTGGTCTTAAAGACTCTAGGCTCTTTGGGCACATTTTCAGCGCCGTAGTTTTCGGCAATCAGCGCACGGATTTCTTCGACGGCGTCTACCGACAGGTTGACCGAGTCGGTACGCATATAGGTGATTAGACCTGCGGTTTCGCCACCTATATCGATGCCTTCATACAGTTGCTGGGCAACGATCATGGTGCGTTTGGTGGTGAATCCCAGTTTGCGCGAGGCTTCTTGTTGCAGTGTCGAGGTGATGAAGGGCGGGGCAGGGTTGCGTTTTTGCTGTTTCTTTTCCAGCTTGGCGACCATTAATTGGCCGTCGGCGGCATCCAGCAAGGTTTGCCTGGTTTTTTCCGCCAGCTCTTCATCGGTAATGCTGAATTGTGTGACTTTTTCACCGTCAAACTGGGTCAGTTTGGCTTTGAAGGCTTGATCCTGCGAGGTCAAGGCGGCATCGATCGTCCAGTATTCGCGGGATTTAAAGGCCTCGATTTCCAGTTCGCGTTCGACGATCATGCGCAAGGCAGGGCTTTGTACGCGGCCTGCGGACAAGCCGCGGCGGATTTTTTTCCATAATAACGGCGACAGGTTAAAACCGACCAGATAATCCAAAGCGCGGCGCGCCTGTTGGGCGTTGACCAGGCTGATGGCGACTTGCTCTGGGTTGGCTATGGCCTCGGTGACGGCTCTTTTGGTGATTTCATGGAAAACAACCCGATGCACCGGCTTGTCTTTTAGTAATTTTTTTTCTTTCAGCAATTCAAGTAAATGCCAGGAAATGGCTTCCCCTTCTCTATCAGGGTCAGTCGCCAGATATAAGGTGTCTGCGGTTTTAAGGGCTTTGCTGATCGCTTGGACATGCTTTTGGTTGCGATCGATAACTTCGTATTTCATTGCGAAGTTGTTATTCGGGTCGACGGCACCTTCTTTTGGGATCAGGTCGCGGACGTGTCCATAAGAGGCTAAAACTTGAAAGTCTTTGCCTAAATATTTTTCTATGGTTTTGGCTTTTGCAGGTGATTCTACAATGACGAGGTTCTTACTCATTTATTTAAAAAGATGAAAGGCGAAGGGCTAAAGACGAAGGGCGAAGGGCTAAAGGCAAAAAACGTACATTTTCGCCTTTAGCCCTTCGCCCTGGGTCTATTTTTTAATGCAAATAAGTTGGAATAAGATCATAGACAATATCTTCCATTCTGGAGAAAGCGATTTCCTCATCAGGCTGGCTGAGCAATACCATCAGCACTATCCACTTTAGCTTCTCCATTGACAGCTCTTCATTTTCAAGTGCCATGGCCCGGTCGATGACAATTTCCCGGTTGGCGGAGCTGAGGATGCCGCTATGTTCAAGAAACATGATCATATTGCGGGAATCAAGATCCAGACGGGCTTTCTCCTGGCTGCAAAAAATGCGGAAAGTAGGCAATATCGATGCATTTATGGCCCGTTGCAGGCTAAGCGATTCCAGCCAGTCAAAAGCTTTGTTGACTTCGATTTGTTCAAAGCCCGCTTCAAGCAATTCTGTTTTGACGATATCGCTGTCAGGAAGTATTTCAATTTCATCTTCCATGTAGTTTTCGAATAAGTACATCAGGACATCAAAAATATTTTCTTTCATAAGCTCTTGGTTGTTTATTTGATTCGGGTATAGCATCCGCCGGCGGATGCTTCTATATAGCCTTGCAGTTCCAGAATCAGTAACATTGACGAAATAACTTCGACGGATTCGTTGGCATTTTCAACCAGAGTATCGATAGAAGTTGGGCTAAACATGACAAGATTCAATAATGTTTGTTGCTCCAGGTCAAGCGTTGATTGCATTGTGGATAGGGAGAAATTCTCATCCTGTTGATTATATTGATGTAGTTCCTCAAGAATATCTTGAGTTGTTTCGACAAGTTTCGCGCCTTCACGGATCAGTGCATTGCAGCCGCGGGCCAACGGGTTGTGAATAGAGCCTGGAATTGCGAAAACTTCGCGGTTTTGTTCGAGCGCCATGCGCGCAGTAATCAGCGAGCCGCTCTGTTTAGCGGCTTCGACTACCAAGAGTCCTTGGCACAGGCCGCTGATAATGCGGTTGCGTCTGGGAAAGTGGTTGGCTTTGGCGGTCGTGCCGGGCGGAAATTCCGAAATCATCGCGCCGGTATTGACGATTTCAGTGGCCAAGTTTTTATGGCAAGCCGGATAGACGCGATCCAGCCCGGTTCCGGCTACCGCAATCGTATAACCCTGAGCCTTTAATGCACCTTGATGGCTGGCGGCGTCTATGCCCAAAGCCAGTCCGCTGGTAATTACAAAACCATAATGACTCAGGGTCTTGGCAAAGTTAAAGGCGGTTTCCAGGCCTGAGGTCGAAGGGTTGCGACTGCCGACGATGGCGAGCTGCGGCAGTGATAACAGTTCGGGGTTGCCGCGAACAAACAGAATAGGCGGGGGATCGGAAATTTCCTTTAACGGCAATGGATAGGCAACGTCATGGAGAGTGATCGCGCTGTTGTTTTCCTGGCTCAGCCAGCTCAGGTCATAGTCGATCAGCGACCAGTCAGGGTTCTTGATCGCATTAACGATATCGCTTTTCAGGCCTAATGCGCTCAGTGCGGATGCTGATTCAGCAAATAATTGCGCCGGGGTATGGCTTTCAAGTAAGCGAAGAAATGTTCGGCAGCCAACGCCTGGCGTGCGCAATAACGCAAGCCAGTATTTTATGTCGTCATCGGTTTGTTGGGCGGTAATGTTCAGGGGGTTCTAACTTTGTCTAAAACATGAAGAGCCTGGGTCGCTTTCATAACCAGGGCATAACTGACACGCTCAAACGGGCGGAAAACCATCAGGGTGCCGGCAATTTCATCGGGAAGATTAACGGCATCATTCTTAATTGGGCTATAGTCATCCCTGACAATCTTGCCAGCTCTATATATATCCAGTTCGTGTCCGGCTAAGAGACCGTCGGCAGTGCCTTTGTCGATTACGACGACATTATATCGGCCGATTTGGGAAACACCGCCGAGCACGCTGATAATGCTGCCTTTTATGCTCTCTTCAGGCGGACGGGGAAAATAATTTAAGGCGAGGTCCTCTTCTAGAGTGGGCATGATCCGATCGCCAATGCGGATTTCACGATCGGCTTTGGTTATGGCCAACGTTGCCGGATCGCCGGGTTGTTGCAATGAAGCCTCAGCAATGTATTGCGCCTCATAGCCCAGGATTTCCCCACTTTCCGGACTGGCATACGCGCTTCCGGGACGGTAAATTGTGTGGGATAGGCTATCTGTTTCGGTTATTGAGCGAACATAAACACGGTCGCCGATACCTACAATGAGATGTTCGCCTGCAAAGTCAACAACATAAGGAGCGTTGTTGAGTTCATCCTCGCCCACTACTTTGGGTGACGTCAAATAGCTAGCTATGTTTGCCGTAGGAATTAACCGGATAGCCTGTTCTAGTTTGGATTCACGAATGCAGGGCAATACCTTTCCGTCTTCTGAAACGGCAAATTCTTTACGCCCGTGTTTATAATCATCTTCTTTAAGCACGCAGGGAGCATTGGTTGTGGTTTGAGCTTGAGGTATATCGCTTCTGGAAAGACTAAGCTGCGGTTTGCCGTTTATCACGGAAAAATAAAGCGTATCGCCGGGATAAATCAGATGAGGATTTTTGATTTGAGTATTGTGACTCCACAGTTCAGGCCATTGCCACGGGTGCGTCAGAAATTTACCGGATATTTCCCATAAGGTATCACCTTTAATAACAGTGTATTGATCAGGATGGGACGGATTTATTTGTATTTCATCAGCCCATGCGCTTAAGCTGAAAAGCAGAGAAACTATCAATCCGGTGAGTGTTCGAAAAGCCATGTTGGGTTCCTGTAGAGTCTTTTTTACTATCTGAATTCAAAGTTTAGATGAATTCAGATAGAATTCCAGTATTCAAACATTATAGTGGAGAGTTTGTTGAGTATTCTATCTATTCTCGAGTTTCCGGATGAACGGTTGCGTAAGAAGGCTGCAATCGTAAAAACGGTCGATGATAAAGTTAAAAAATTGGTCGATGACATGCTTGAAACCATGTACGAATCGCATGGTGTAGGGTTGGCCGCAACCCAGGTTAATGTGCATCAACGGATAGTTGTTATTGATGTCAGTGAAGAAAAAGACACCCCGTTATGTCTAATCAACCCTGAAATTATCGAAAAAGACGGCGTTAAGGAATCAGAAGAAGGTTGTCTTTCGGTGCCCGGCTTCTTTGAAAAAGTGACCAGAGCCGAACACATTATAGTAAAAGCGCTCGACAAGGAGGGGGAACCTTTTGAATTGAGCGCCAGGGACTTGCTGTGCGTGTGCGTTCAGCACGAGCTGGATCATCTGGATGGAAAACTGTTTGTTGATTACATTTCACCGTTAAAACGGCAGCGAATTAAGAAAAAATTGGAAAAAATTCACAAAATGGAAACGAGCTGAGCATGAAGATTATTTTTGCGGGAACTCCCGAGTTTGCTGTGCCTTGTTTGCAGATGTTGCTGGATTCGAAGCATGAAGTTTGCGCCGTTTACACCCAGCCCGATCGTCCGGCGGGCAGGGGACGCAAGTTACAGCCCAGTCCGGTCAAGGAACTGGCCGTAGCTGCCGGAATCCCCGTTTTTCAGCCGCTTACCATGAAAACCAGTGAGGACTTGCAGCAGATCAGTGCATTTAATGCCGACTTGATGGTGGTGGTCGCTTACGGCATGATCTTAACCCAAGCCGTTCTGGATGTGCCCAGATTGGGCTGCATCAATGTACATGCTTCATTATTGCCGCGCTGGCGCGGCGCCGCGCCTATTCAACGGGCGTTGATGGCGGGCGATGAAAAAACCGGCGTGACCATTATGCAAATAGTGCGCAAGCTGGACGCCGGCGACATGCTGCATAAGGAAGAATGCGTGATTGCTGCGACCGATACCGCTAGCGGCTTGCATGACAAATTGGGTGCGTTGGGCGCCATAGGCTTGGCCAAAGTGCTGGAGCAAATCGAAGCAGGAACCCTTCACCCCGAGCCGCAAGACGAGGCGCTGGTGACCTATGCCGAAAAACTGGAAAAAAGCGAAGCCTTTATTGATTGGGCGCAACCTGCTGCTCAAATAGCGCTGAAAGTCAGGGGTTTGAATGCCTGGCCGGTTGCCCAAACGCTTTATCAGGGCAACGTGTTACGCATCTGGCAAGCGGTCGAAGTCAATGACGATTCATCCGTACAGTTGGAGCCCGGTGTCGTGCGGTGTGCCGATAAGCATATGGATGTGGCAACCGGTAAAGGCTTTTTACGGCTGCTGGAAGTACAGTTGCCGGGGGGGAAACGCATGCCGGTTCAGGCTTTTTTGAGTGCACATGATGTTAACGGGGTAAAACTCGGTTGAATACACGACTAGTCGCAGCACGGGTACTGTCCCGTGTTTTGCAGGACGGGCAGTCTTTAACCGCCGCCTTGGATAATGCATTTTTAGCCGTAGAGTCGGGAAAAGACCGGGCTTTCATTCAGGCGTTATGCTACGGCGTTTGCAGGCAATATCACCGGCTGGATTATATTTTAAGCCAGTTGCTGGATAAGCCGCTGAAAGATGCCGACGTTAAGGCGCTGGCTTTGGTGGGCTTGTACCAGCTCAAATACATGCGGGTAAAACCTCATGCGGCAGTGTCCGAAACGGTTTTGGCGGCGCGTAAAAAGCCGTGGGCCAAGTCGCTGATCAATGCGGTGCTCAGAACCTATCTGCGAGAGCAGGAAGGGCTTGAGCATAAAGCCGATAAATTTCAGGTTGCGGCCTTGAGTCATCCTGATTGGCTGATTAAGCAGATTGAGCGGGATTGGCCTGAGCAGGCCTTGAATATCTTCCTGGAAAACAACTTGCAGCCGCCTATGGTGCTGCGGGTCAATCTGGCGAAAGTCAGTCGCGAACACTATCTACAGCTATTAACTGGGCAGGGCATAGAGGCTGAAACCATCAGCTTTTGCCCGTCGGCAATTAGATTGGATAAACCTGTGCCGGTAGACATGTTGCCCGGCTTTGCCGATGGCTTGGTGTCCGTTCAGGATACCGCCGCGCAGCTGGCCGCAGGGTTGCTGGATGCCCAGCCGGGACAGCGCGTGTTGGATGTGTGCGCTGCGCCGGGCGGCAAGGCTGCGCATATTCTTGAAAGCCAACCGCAACTAAAAGAACTGGTTGCGGTCGATATAGACGAGTCCAGAATGCAGCGGGTGGGCGAAAATTGCCAGCGCTTAAAATTGCAAGCCACGCTGGTGGTTGGCGATGCCGCCAATCCGTCAGGCTGGTGGGACGGTAAGCGGTTTGATCGGATTTTACTGGATGCGCCCTGTTCGGCATTAGGCGTTATCCGCCGCCACCCCGATATTAAATTATTACGCAGAGCCGAAGACATTCAGCAGTTGCAGGCTTTGCAACAAACCATCCTGAAAGCTGTCTGGCCGCTGTTAGCGCCCGGCGGGCTTATGGTCTACGCAACCTGTTCCATTTTAAAGCAGGAAAATGAGCTGCAAGTTAAAGCTTTTCTAGCCGAACATAGCGATGCCGTCGAACTGCCTATAAATGCCGGCTGGGGTGCTGCCGGGGCATGCGGGCGCCAGATTCTTACCGGTGAATCGGCAATGGACGGGTTTTATTATGCGCGTATCAGCAAGCAGTAAGTCATCGTTTTGCTATTCATTGCTATATTGTCTTTTTGCATGGCTGTTGCCTGTTTTAAGCTATGCCGATGCGTTTGGCGTAGAGGTGAAAAATGCCGAAATGACTTTGCAAGGCAACAGCTATGTTGTATCGGCGGATATCGATTATCAGCTCAGTGCGAGGGCAATGGAGGCGTTGCAAAACGGTGTGCCGTTGTATTGGGATACGCATATTAAGGTTCAGCAGCATCGCGATTACTTCTGGGACAAAACACTGATCAACACCGGCATTCGTTATCGCATTCAGTATCATGCGTTACTGAATATGTACCGGGTCAGAAATGAGGGTAGCGGCGAGCTGTACAATTTTTCTACGCTGTCATCGGCATTGGATTTAATGTCAACGATACATAATTTTCACCTGATGGATAAGCCGGCTGATACCTCGAAAGAACGTTACGCTGTCGGCATAAAAGTAACGCTAGACCGGGACGCGCTGCCTTTGCCGCTACGTCCGGTTGCTTATACTAATCCTCAATGGTATTTATCCAGCGATTGGACATTATGGCCTTTGACAAAATAAAACCCCCTATTAGTTTGTCTATATTGGTTCTGTTTGGCCTGATTTTGCTGTTGTTGCAGCTGATGAGTTCGGCAACTCAGGAATCTTCAGAACTGAGCGCAATGTATTCATGGCTGCTGTTGGTTAATGCGCTGGGATCGGTGGTGTTGCTGGGCTTGGTCGGCGTTAATATTTACTCCTTGGCGCGGCAGTTAAAAAAACGCGAGGCAGGCTCGAGGTTAACCACGCGCATGGTGTCGTTGTTTGTGGTGCTGGCTTTGGCGCCCGCCGCTATTGTGTTTTATTTTTCGATGCAGTTTCTGCATCAGGGCATCGACAGCTGGTTTAATGTGGAAATAGACCGGGCGATGGAAGACGCCCTGGAGCTTAGTCAGGCATCATTAGATCAACGGATGCGTTGGCATTTGCGGCAGACTCAGCAACTAACCTCGAAGCTGGTGGAGTCGTCAGAAACGCAGGCAACGCTGGAGATGGAGAATTTGCGCGAACTTTCCGGGGCATCCGAGATGACGTTGTTCTCCCGGCAGGGCAGGATTATTGCCTCTAGCAGCATCAATCCCGGCGATATTTTGCCGAGTTTGCCGGATGAGCATACGTGGTTACAGTTGCGTCAGAATTCTGAGTATGTCGCTTTAACGCCGGTACGCGATGATGAGTTGATGATCCGGGTGATCGTTACCGTTAAAGCCAAGGAGCCGCAATACTTACAGGCGTTATATCCGGTACCGGTAAGAATTGCCGACTTGGCCGATTCGGTGGAATTTGCCTTTGTGCGTTACCAGGAAATGCATTTTTTAAGGCACTCGTTAAAGTTGAGCTTTTCTTTGGCCTTATCGCTGGTTTTGTTGATGAGCTTGCTGGCGGCCATTTGGGTGGCTTTCATCAGTATCCGTAATATTGTTGCCCCGGTAAAAGCCCTGGTCAAAGGCACGCAGGCAGTCGCTTCCGGGCATTACGACCAGGAGTTGCCGGTTATGGCTCAGGATGATCTGGGCTTTCTGGTGGAGTCCTTCAATGAAATGACTCATCGTATTGCCCGGGCCAGCGACGAAACCAGAATGGCCGGTATTGAGGTGGAGAATCAGCGGGCTTATCTGGAAACGATACTGGCGAATTTAACGGCGGGCGTGATCAGTTTCGATGCGGAGCATAAAATACGTACTGCAAATCAGGCGGCTTACCGGATTTTCCATATTCATGTGAATCAGTTTGTCGGGCGGACTTTACTGGAACTGGTCGAGAATTATGCGGAATTGGCCGAACCTTTAAAATCCATTCAGCGCTTGTTGGAGCAAGCCGACGATATATGGCAGCAGCGGATTGCTTTTTTAGGCCCCAATGGTCGGCAAGAGTTGTTGTGTAGAGGTACGCCACTGTTTTCCCAAGAAGGTTTTCGGGTCGGGGCGGTAGTGGTTTTTGATGATGTGACCGACTTGATTCAGGCGCAGAAAAATGCGGCATGGGGAGAGGTCGCCAGGCGTCTGGCTCATGAAATCAAGAATCCGTTGACGCCGATACAATTATCGGCAGAACGGTTGCAGCATAAGCTGGCCGATAAGTTGGCTGCCGGCGATGCGGATATGTTACAGCGCTCGACCACGACCATCGTGCAGCAGGTTGAAGCGATGAAAGAAATGGTGGATGATTTCTCGGAATACGCCAAGCCTTCCAAAAAGCAGACAGTGGATATTGATTTGCCTCATCTGGTCCAAGGGGTGTTAGCGCTTTATGCGCTAAGGTCGGGAGTCAAGTTCAAAGCCGACTACGATACCGGCTTGTTGATGATTAAGGGCGATCCGGTTAGTATCAGGCAAGTGTTGCACAACTTGATAAAAAATGCGTTGGAAGCGATAAACACCAAGGGCTTGATCGAAATAAGCCTGCGCCGGGTGCAAAAAAATAACACCGATTTTATTGAAATAGCGCTTTACGATGACGGGCCGGGCATTAAAGACGAGCAAATTGAACAAATCTTTGAGCCTTACGTTACCACCAAAGCCAAGGGAACCGGGCTGGGGTTGGCTATAGTTAAAAAAATAATTGAAGAACATGGGGGTGCGATATGGGTCGACACCAGCCGAAAAGTGGGAGCGGGATTCATCATTCAGCTTCCGGCGTGTAATTTTTGAGATGCCGTAAAAAATATGAATGCACAAAAACCACATATATTGGTTGTAGATGATGAGCCGGACATTCGCCGGCTGGTCTGTGAAATTCTTGAGGATGAGGGCTATCAGGTCGCTACAGCCGAGAATGCCAGTGCAGCCCGGCAGTTAAAAGCATCTAAAGCTCCCGATTTAATCCTGCTCGATATCTGGATGCCGGATACGGATGGCATTACCTTATTGAAAGAATGGGTTGCGGAAGAGATCATGCTTTGTCCTGTCATTATGATGTCGGGGCACGGTTCCGTCGAAGCCGCTGTTGAGGCAACCCGGCTGGGGGCTTATGACTTTCTTGAGAAACCGTTGTCTCTGGCAAAATTATTATTGATCGTGGAAAGGGCTTTGGAAGCCAGCAGCCTGCAAATGGAAAATGCAGGGCTTAAGCAGCAGTTGCACACCGATATTGAGCCGGTTGGCAAGAGTGCGACCGTTGCCAGGCTCAAGGATCAATTGAAGCGTCTGGCTCAGCATGATGCCAGGGTCTTGTTTGTCGGTGAGGCTGGCGTTGGTAAGGAGATGTTTGCCCGGTATCTGCATAACAACAGCGCGCATCGGGACGGCCCCTTTGTGGATGTGGCTGTAAGCAGTATCTCGCCGGAAAATTCGGCGGTAGAGTTTTTCGGAAAAGAAGATGCCGGCAAGGTTTATCCCGGCTTGTTGGAAAGAGCGCACAAGGGGACATTGTTTTTAGGTGAAATTTGCGGCATGGATAAGGAAACCCAGTTAAGGTTGCTCGGTGCCCTGGAGTCCAGCTCTTTTCTGCGGGTAGGCGGTAGCGAGGCAGTTCGTGTCGATGTTCGGGTTGTGGCGTCAACTCGCATTGCCTTGGATGAGGAGGTCAAGGCCGGACGTTTTCGACAGGACTTGTATTATCTGCTTAATGAAGTTTCGCTCGATATCCAGCCGCTTCGGGAGCACAGTGAAGATGTGCCGGCATTGCTGAGTTTTTATGTCGATTATTTTGTCAGTCAGGATAGATTGCCTTTTCGAAAGTTTTCCATGGCCGCGCAAAATTTCTTACGTAATTACAGCTGGCGCGGCAATGTGCGGGAATTGAAAAACCTGGTGCAACGGTTGATGATTCTGGGAGCTGGCGAAGATATAGAAATGGATGAGGTGAAGGCGGCGCTGGGTTCGGTGATTAGTGACACCCCGACTTCCCACGCGGTACCTGAATTTTTTAATTTACCGTTAAAAGAGGCCAGGGATCATTTCGAGAAAGCTTACCTGGAGTACCATTTTGAAAGAACCGGCGGCAGTGTTGCGAAATTGTCAGCCGCAGTGGGCATGGAGCGAACACATCTTTATCGCAAGTTACATTCATTGAATATTAAGTTATAATTCAAACAAGAGATGGAGGGTTCAAAAAACTGTGCTTTTTCATCTGAAAACAAATAAACTTGAAAAATATGTTACTTTTTAGTAGAATTTTGCTCTTTATATTGAGCCTTTAACAGAAAGCCTAAGCAACGATGAAAACATTTAGTGCAAAGCCAGCAGAAGTTAAGCGTGATTGGTACGTGATCGATGCAGAAGGAAAGACGCTTGGCCGTCTTGCTTCTGAAATTGCGCTACGCCTTCGCGGTAAACATAAACCAGAATACACACCGCATGTTGATACCGGTGATTATATTATTGTAGTAAATGCAGAGAAGATAGGCGTTACCGGCAATAAAGAAAATGATAAATTGTATCAGCACCATACAGGTTATATCGGTAATCTTAAGACTGTTACCTTGGGAAAATTAAGAAAGACTTTCCCTGATCGTATTCTTACTACAGCAGTTAAAGGAATGTTACCTAACAATCCACTGGGTCGTGCAATGTTCAAGAAATTGAAAGTTTATGCAGGTCCTGAACACGATCATCAGGCTCAACAGCCACAAGTTTTAGAATTATAAGCGGGTAGATCATGGTAGCAGCAGCTCAGTACTACGGAACAGGTCGTCGTAAATGTGCAATAGCACGTGTTTATGCAACAACAGGTACCGGAAAAATCACTATTAACAAAAAAACCATCGAAGACTATTTCGGTCGTAAAACTGATCAGATGGTTTCTCGTCAACCATTAGGTTGTGTTGATATGGAAGGCAAATTCGATATTAATGTCATCGTTAAAGGCGGTGGTCCATCAGGTCAGGCTGGCGCTATTCGTCACGGTCTGACACGTGCGTTAATGGTATACGATGAAGCCCTACGTCCAGCGCTTAGAAAAGCCGGTTTTGTTACCCGCGACTCGCGTATTGTAGAACGTAAAAAAGTGGGTTTACACAAAGCCAGAAAACGTCCACAGTACTCAAAACGTTAATCGGTTACTTCCATGTGGTAGCTCGCGTTGTTACTCATGTGAAAATAAAGGGTCGCATTCTTACGGATGCGACCCTTTTTTATGGATGCTCAAAGGAGGATGGGATGTGAAGATCTCGATTATTATTCCTGTTTATAATGAAGCCGATAATATTAGTGCGTTAATTGCAGAGGTTGGCAGGGCTATGAGCGGAGTCGAAGCCTACGAGATTATCTATGTTGATGACGGCAGCAATGACAATACAGCTGAAGTTTTGAAGCAGGAATTGCAGCAGGTTAACGCATTGAAAGTAATTCGCCATCAGCGAAGCTGCGGACAAAGCGCTGCTATTTATACCGGAGTAAAGGCTGCAAAATTCCCCTTTGTCGCAACACTGGATGGCGATGGACAAAACGATCCAGCCGACATTCCCCGATTATATGAAGCATTGATACAGCAAAGAGAAAACATCAGCAATTTATGGATGATAGCCGGATGGAGAAACAATCGCCATGATTCCGCTTGGCGGCTTTTTTCTTCAAAAGTGGCTAACGGCGTTCGTTCCCGGCTATTGGACGATAATACACCGGATACCGGTTGCGGTTTAAAGGTGTTTTTAAGAGATGAATTCCTGAGCTTGCCGTATTTTGACCATATGCATCGGTTTCTGCCCGCTTTGATTTTAAGAGCGGGAGGGCAGGTGATATCCGAACCGGTCAATCACAGATCCAGAACACATGGCCATTCGAAGTACGGTACGTTGGATCGGCTTTGGGTAGGGATTATCGATATATTAGGCGTGATATGGTTGAAAAAGCGGGCAAAGCTGTCGGAGGCAAGCGAAGTTGAACGTGGATAAAGAAATTATTTGGCTCATTATAGGTTTTATAGGGCAGGCGTTATTTTCGGCTCGATTCATAGTGCAATGGCTTAAGAGCGAACGTGAGAAGAAAAGCGTATTTCCTATCGCTTTCTGGTATTTCAGCATTGGCGGCGGAGTGACCCTGCTGGTTTATGCAGTATACCGGGAAGATCCGGTTTTTATCGTGGGACAACTTTCCGGCCTGCTTATTTATTTCCGGAATCTGTATTTTGTGGTCCATGAGCGTAAGAACTTAAGCATTGAATAGCCCGCCATGTCTCAATTGCTGTCTGCCAGACTTTGGGTTTTTCTTTTATGGGGACTGTTAACTGCCGTTAGCCTTTATATCCGACCGCTATTTCCTATCGATGAAACCCGCTACGCCGCCGTGGCATGGGAAATGTGGCTTAGAAATGATTTCCTCGTCCCTTATTTAAACGGGGAAACCTACAGCCATAAACCCCCCTTGTTATTCTGGCTGATGCAGTTAAGCTGGTGGCTGTTTGGTATCAATGACTGGTCGCTACGGTTAATTACTCCGCTTTTTTCTCTGGCAATACTATTTTTATCCGGTGCAGTGGCTCGTAGTTTATGGCCTGGTCGCAAACGGATTGAAGCGCTGACCCCCGTACTGCTGTTGGGATTGCTTTTCTGGATGGTCTACAGCACATTGACCATGTTCGATATGATGCTGGCATTTTTTGCGCTATTAGGCATCTACAGTCTGCTAAAACTCGTGGATTCGGGTTTGTCATTAAAATACTGGACGCTGTTAGGAATAGCCATAGGTGGTGGTGTTCTGAGCAAAGGTCCAGTGATCTTGCTGCATATCTTACCTGTCGCGCTGTTGGCTCCCTGGTGGTTGAAAGTGGCTTGTTTTCGCTGGAAACATTGGTATTTTGGTTTGGTTGGCGCTATTTTGGTTGGGGCCGTCATCGCATTATGTTGGGCAATACCGGCCGGAATTGCAGGTGGGGACGCTTATAGAAATGCGATCTTCCTGGGCCAGACCAGCGGGCGATTGGTCGAGTCTTTTGCGCATAAATTGCCATGGTGGTGGTATTTAGAGATTTTGCCCTTATTGCTGTTGCCGTGGCTGCTTTGGAAACCTTTGTGGATCGGATTACGCAAGCTCACGTACCAGGATCCGGGTATCCGCTTTTGTCTGGCTTGGGCATTACCGGTTTTTATCGCGTTTTCCCTGATCAGCGGCAAGCGCATCCATTATTTATTACCTTTAGTTCCAGCCGTAGCTTTGATATTGGCGCGGGCCGTGGATGAAATAACGGAACCTGAGCGTTGGGAACGAGCCCACAGTGTTGTGATGGCGGTTTTCGGATTGCTGGGTGCGATATTCATAGCAGTGCTGCTTTTAAATGATACGTATCATTGGCAGACCGAATTATCATCAATATCGGTAGACTGGGGAATTCTGCTGGTTATTAGCGCGTTAATTTTGGGCGTAACCAAGGCAAAAGGGGCGCAGGATTCGGTTCTATATATTTGTATAGCTTCGGCTATCGCATTAATCACTGTCTGCGGCGGTTTTTTTGAGATTAAATACGGGCGCTACGATACCCAGCCCGCTGCACAGGAAATTGCCGAATTAATGGATGAAAATAGGGATATTGCGTATTTCGGCGGTAAATATCACGGCCAATATCAATTTGCCGGGCGTCTTAAAAAGGCAATTACCGTCGTGCCGGACATTGATTCTTTGTACGGCTGGGCTGGGCAACACCAGTCCGGTTATATCATAGTGACCTATCAGGATGAAGAGGCATTGTCCCCGTCGTTAGTCGATCATCATTATCCGTTCAGGGGCCAGAATATCGGCTTGCTTTCATGTCGGGATTTGTTGGCGAACCCTAGGCTTAGAGCTGTTTTGACACCGTAGATGATGAATATGCGGACTTCCTGCTTAAGCCCGTATGCATGGGTTGCCCGCTTTCCGGCAACCCATGCATTGAAGTTTCATCAAAGCGTTCAGCGTTTAAATGGGAATATCATCCACGGTTTCAGCCGCTTCATCGATTGCATCATGAGCGGTATTGCCAACTCCCGGTACGATTGATACAACCGCTCCGCCTAAACGCATGGGTACGGAAGCGATTTTAGTTAATACGCATCCTTGTAAAATCATAGTTGTGACTAATAAAAATACAATTCTTAACTTCATTTTTAACCTTCTTTTGCAAATATTCAGTAGACATATTTGATAATGCTCCCACCCATTGCCATGTGCAATATTTATTTGCGATTAAGCATCTTCATACTTGCTTTGCAATGCCAAGCTCTTTGAATGAGTGAGAAATCAAATCGATCCGGCGCGTTCAGGTATTGGCCTAACCCAGCTTGGTTCGTTGTCCAATAGCCGCTGATTGCAAAGCGGCAACGATGACTTGGCAATTGGCTTTCGCATCGTCCAGCGAAAGTGCCGGAGCCTTGCCTCTTAATACGCAATCGCTGAAATGCTCGATTTCCAGCCGGAAGTGATTAGCCGTTGGCAACCATTCTTCGCTTGGTTCGCCGCCTTCCGTCCACCATGAAATCATCGGCACATCGCCGGGCATACACCAGACGTTATGGCATTTAACACCGCCCTTTGTACCGACGATTTCATACTCGCAACGCCTTGCGCGTTCAAAACTGAAATCGAAATGCGCGTACTTTCCGTCTCCGAAATCGATAATCCCGCTGGTTGCCACATCCGCTCCGCTCTCGACATATTTGGCGATGGCTGTAACAGCGATAGCAGGCTCGTCGAAAAACATCCGCGCCGAATGAATCGCGTAACAACCGATGTCCCACATCGCGCCGCCGCCGTTTTCAACGTTCTTTGCCAAGCGATACATTCGCTCAGGCCGCATCATGAAAGAATAGCTGGACCGCACTGACCTGATTTCGCCGATCAGCCCCGACTGGATCAATTCCCGCACTCTGGCATGTTGCGGGTGGAAACGGTACATGAAGCCTTCCATGACCGTGACTTTATGTCTCAGTGCGGCGGCCTGAATGGCCTCGATGTCGGCCACAGCCAGCGCCATAGGCTTTTCGCACAATACATGTTTGCCCTGTTCGATGGCACGTAATGTCCACTCGGCATGCTCATCGTTGGAAAGCGGCAGGTACACGGCATCGACTTCCGGATCATCAAGTAGCGCTTCCAGGTTGTCATAGCAGCGCGCCTGCTGCTGTTGCAGCCCGTACTGTGCCAGTGTTTGCTGGGCGGCGCCGGGGCGGCGGCTGGCGATGGCGACCAGCTCGGCATTGGACGCTTCCAAGATGGCCGGCATTAAGCGTTCATTGACGCGCGCCGCTCCCAAAATGCCCCAACGCAGTTTTTTATTGTTATTCATCAGATTTACCTTCGGTGTATGTTTTTTGCTTATGTCGCTGAGTTTATTTCAAGAGTGGATGATCTTTAGGCAATTGCCGCGCTATCCATAATGCTAATTTATGTTTCATATTCACCCCGTTTTCCTGGTCAATCGCCAACGGCTGGATAAGTTGATCATTGACCAGCAGACGGTAAAGGCATTCAGTTTTATCCTTTGCCGAATCCGTTGAAGTAAATCCGGAGTATCCGCGGTTTTTCGCATACTTTTCGGCAACCTCCATCGCTTTTTTTAACAGCTGAGATTCATTTTTTAACTTAGCCATTGTTGTTTCCCACTGGGTTGTCGGTATTCAAAAAATCCCACTGCTGGTTAATCAAGCCTTGCAGGGGGTGATATTGGTTTTTATAGTTCATTTTTTGGCAGTCGGCAATCCAAAATCCAAGGTACAGCCACTCCAGCCTTTGTTCTTGCGCATATTGAATTTGCCACAGCACCGCATAAACACCGGGGCTATGGTCGGAGAACTTGGGGTCAAAGAAGGTATAAACCGCCGAAAGAGCATTATCAAGGCGGTCTACGACCGCCACAGCGGCCAGTTCGCCGGCAATGGAAAATTCTATAAATTCGGTATTGCACCATGAACTACCCAAAAATCCAATGTACTCATCGGGGCTGGAGCTTGCCATATTACCCTCGGCATGGCGTTGATTCTGATAGCGTAAATAAAGATCGTAATGGGTTTGTTCGAAGGCAGCGGGCTTGATTATAGCGGTGGTATGTTGATTTTTTTGCAAACAGCGCTTTTGCCTGCGATTGGGTTTGAATTGCGCAACGGGCAGGCGCACCGGAACGCATTGCGAACAATGTTCGCAATGCGGGCTATAAACATCGTCACCGCTACGCCTGAAACCGTAAGCACTAAGTTGCGAGTAAATAGCGGTATTAATTTCAAGAGAGGGAACAACATACACGGATTGTGCCCGCTGACCCTCCAAATAGCTGCAAGGATGCGGGGCGGTAATCAATAGCGGGATAGAGGTCATAAAAATCGTTTTGTCAGTTCACGATGTAGCTAAAGTACGCACAGCTTACCCTAGAATGCTAATGCTTGGCTGCGTTGTTTTGGAAATCATCCGTCCACTCCTTTGCTTGTTGCTGTAACAGCTGTCTTTGTTCGGCGGAAAGCCCGACAGGGTCAAAACGTAGTCGATAATGCAATTTATAAAGCCGATTTAATGCCGGTATTTGCAAACGCCCAACCCATTGCTGAATGCTTTCGTTATGCCGTCGGGCCTGGCCGGTATTTTGCAAGCATTGCTCGATCAGGTAAAACTCGGAGTCGAATCCCTGATAAGAAGTTTTAAGCACTGCTGTTTTTGTAAACGGTACATTCCTGTTTAGTTTCTGCCTTGCGGAATATATCCACCATGCCAGAAAAACCGGTAGCAATAAGGCGGGCAGTTCCAGTTCGGCATTCTGTTGAAATTGCCATTGGCTAAAATAAAACATGCAATTCGACCACCAGTCGTTGAGCGGCTGCCACAGGCTGGCATGCTCTGTTTCCATCGCCAGCCATTGCGACGGCGTAGAATCGACAGCTTGCCATACACCGTTTATATAGGCAATCGCCCAGGCATGGGCATGGCGGCTGCGAACGATATATAAGCCTTGCCGACTGTCGTATTCATTGATGGCATAGCCATTGGCCAGGCGTGCGGGAATTCCCGAATGCCTGAGCAATAGTACGGTGGCGACAGCAAAATATTCGCAATGGCCGGACTTGCGCTTTAGCATAAAGTCTTTCAAGGCCAGATCGGAATCCGTTTGACTACCTAAATAAAGACTGTAAAAAAAGTTGCTCTGAAAATAGATTTTGATGCGTTCGGCGATGGCTTCCGGCCGTTGTCCTTCCATTTTTAATTCACCGTGAACCTGCTGTAACCAATCGAGATGCTGCTCAGGCACTTGCAGGTCCAATTGGCTTGGCGCGCCGGCTCTTTGGCCGGTATAAAAAACCTGATAGCGGGCAAATCTTGGCGGCAGGCTCGCTTTTACCGCGCCCAGCTCGGTGTATTGCAGGTCAGCGTCATCGAGTCCTGTTATTTTCGCCGTGCCATCCGGCAACGCCAATACAGATTGATGATCAAGTTGTTGCAGGATTTCCAGTTTGTGTAACTTGCCGTTTTCGGATACCGGATTTTTAGCCGTAAACAGCCGCGTGGAAGCGGTCCAGTTGTGGCCTAAATACAAGTCATAACTGGCTTGATGCAGCAGCAATTGCCCATCGGCTCTTACCCGGAATTGGATCTTGTCGGATAATTTCAACTCGCCGACATCGCCGATAGACGTTTGCCCTTTAAAAGGATCGGTTTGCCGGTCGCCAAGCCACTCAAGGGATTCTTCTTCGAATGTTGCACTTAACCGTTTTAAACCCTGATAACCGGAATGGCTCACAGCAACAGCCAAGCCGATGCATAACAGCCATAGCGGTACCGGGGAATGCTTGGGCCGAACCGACCATAAAATGCCGGTAAACAGCGTCGCGGCAATGATGAAATAAACAGGCGATTGCACATTGGCAGCTCCGGCGCTCAACACGGTTAAAGCCGCATAAGGCAGGATGAAATCAATCTCTCTAAGCAGCCTGATAACGCCGGACTCCCTGTTATAGAGCGAGGCATAAGGCGGGTTGGAGTCAAATTCTTCAGCTGATCCGGGTTTGCGCAATGAATAAAGCAAAGCCGCTAACGGCAAGGTCTGAGTGTTGCTGAACAATTGCGCAAATAACGTCGGCGCAAACACCACCGGCAGCCACTTTAGCAACACAAAAATAGGCCGATCGGTGGGCTGTAAAATATACACATCGATTAACAGCAGTATCACCAGCAGCGCGGATAAATCGCCGCAACGGTAAAACTGGCGTGAGCTTATCCGCCAACGCCACTCACTATATTTACCGATAGCGATGACAAGCAACAACACAAAAGTCGCCAGCCAGGTTTGCGATAACCATCCCCATGACAGCAGACTGAAGCATAAAAACAGCATGTTCTTATTCATAACGCCGCCAGTTGTTCGGCCAGATGATGATAGTCGAGCAGATAAAAACATTCAGGTTTATCCGCGCATTGCTGTTGGGTCAGTGAGCCGTCGTGCAATAAAAATACCGTAGCGGGCAAACCGCGAGCCGATAATTGTTTGATAAAGTCCTGCCGGGCCGGGTCCCAATGCATCAGCACGCAAACCAAGCTGCTGCACAATCCGGCTCTGGCTAACACGGCCTGCTGTAACTGGGTAAACGTGCCTTGTTGGCTGGGTTGAACCGCCGCCAGAATCTCCTGCAAATGCGCTAACTGATCGACACCGCGCCCGGCGGTAAAACAATAGGCTTGTAAGCCGACAAACATTAAATCCAGCAAGGCTTCATGTTGCCGCTCACTGGCCGCAAGTGAGGCCGCCACCGACACCGCCGCTTCAAATTGCTCAACCGGCGCATCGCCGGCAAAGGTGTCCAGCAGTAACGCGCGGCGGACAAAATATTCATCCTGATATTCCCTGACGATCGGCTTGCCGTGTTTGGCGAAGCTCTTCCAGTGGATGCTGTTTAAGGGATCGCCGCGTTGATAGTCTCGTAGCGACATGAACTCGCTGGAATTGCCGACCGAACTTGCCTGCGCCACACCGCCGGCTTGGTATTTGCGCTTTCCGGGCAGCGTTAGCGGCTTGACCGGATAATGTTTGGGCAGCACCAGACAGCTTTGAGGCGCTTTCAGCACGATTAAACGCCTGAACAAGCCCAGTAAATCCGGTTTAGCCAGATAGCTGTCGGCAAAAATGAGGGCGCCGCGCCGGGTAGGGGTAAAGCTGATCTTTACCTGTAGCGGCGTTTGCGCCAGCTCAGGCAAGGCCGTTTCGGCAATCACGCCGCCGCGCCGATAGGCCAGATAGCGCAGCCATTGTCGAAAGCTTACGCCCTGTTTGAACCACGGCTGTTTTTCCAGTCGATAAAACTTAAGTAATGGCATTGCGCCGGGCAGGGTTTCCGACAACTGCTCGCACAGCGCCAGACGGTCATAAGTCCGCGGCGTTAAATTAGTCAGCGTGACGCTGTAGCGCAGCGGCTCGCCGACCATACCGTAACGCGGCAAGCGGCGGGTTAATGACACTTTGAGTCCATTAAACATGCTGTTCAAAAAGGAGCAAGCCAGCAGCACGAATAAAAATACGAACAACTGATAAGTAGTGCTTTGCCGGGTGTTGACGCCAAAAACGGCGGCGGCAACCATGAAAGTAATAACGAGGTGGCCGGTAAAGGTAAAATGCTGCCGCATCCAGTTATCGAAACGATAAACCCTGCGATACTGCCTGAGCATAAAACCTTGCCGCATCGTCTAGCTCGGTATCGGGAGGCTGTCGACTATTTCCTGCATTAACGTCGTCGCTTCAATGCCGGAAAACTTGCTTTGCGAGTCCACGTTAAGCCGATGGGCAATAACCGGGATGGCGAGTTCCCTGATCACATCCGGGGTGACAAACTCAAAGCCGTCCAGCAGCGCCAAGGCTTGCGCCGTTTTCATCAAGGTTAGCGAGGCTCTGGGACTTGCGCCCAGCTTGATTTCCGCCTTGTCGCGGGTGGCCGAGACGATAGCGACAATGTAGCGTTTAAGTTCCTCGCTGATCCGCACTTGCTTAACCTGGGCTTGTAAAAACTGCATCTCATCCAGGGTAATGCACGTTTTTAACGTATCCAAGGGATGCTGTTTGCCTTGCGAGCTTAAGATTGCGACTTCCTGAGCGCTGGAAACATAGCCCAAACTGAACTTCATCGCAAAGCGGTCCAACTGCGCTTCCGGCAACGGGTAAGTGCCGTGAAACTCAACCGGGTTTTGAGTGGCGACCACAAAAAAAGGCGAAGGCAGCGGCCTGACTTGGCGCTCGACGCTGACCTGATTTTCCGCCATGGCTTCCAATAACGCCGACTGGGTTCTGGGGGAGGCGCGGTTAATCTCGTCCGCCAGCAGGATATGGCAAAAAACCGGCCCCTGCTCAAAACGAAAACTTTGCTTTTGCGGGTCGAAAATCGAGATACCTATGATGTCGGACGGCAGCAAATCGGGCGTAAACTGAATGCGCTGGAATTGCGCGTCGCAGGAAACTGCAAGCGCTTTAGCCAGCGTGGTTTTGCCGGTGCCCGGAACATCCTCCAGCAGTACATGCCCGCCGGTGCTGAACGCCGCCAGCAGCCAGTGTAAAGTGCGCTGTTGCCCAAATATCACCCGCTCTAAATTATCATAAAGTTTGTCGAAGATAGAATGTGCTTGTGCAAAAGGTGGCGAGAGAGTAGTCATAGCACCAAATCACTCGATTGTTGGGTTGAGGCACAGGCGGCAACGTTGAATTCAGCGCTTTATCTGCCGCAAGAGACATCAAATCCGGGTCGAAACAGTATAAAGAAAGCATCTCTGTTGAAAGTGATGCAGTCTTAAGCTGTGAAGTGGCCGGCGTGGCTGCTGTAACCGGTCTTCGATAAACCCTTATTTTAGTGATATTTATTTTCAATAAAATGAAGATTATTATATAAAACAAATAAATCCCATTAACCGCACTATTTTTCTCAGCAGTAGATTCACTTAATAAGCCTTAAAAAACCGCTTTGTCAAGATTTGGTGACCATGATGTGTTCAAATGAACCTTTATTAAAGCCGGAAACGGCGATTTCTAATGGCGTTGAAGAGGCGAAAGAAAGCGCTGAGCATTGTAATCTTCAACTGGCAATCGATCTGGAGGCCAATAAAGCCAGGTTGATTAATGTTCTGTCACAATTCCCCGCCATTGCGTTATGGTTGCTTCATAAGTATGAAGCGAGCGTTTGCGAGTCCGAGCAGGCTTCCGAAGCGCTGACGGTTGCTTTGGCCAAAATTAAGAGCCGTTATTTGCAGGCGAGTTTGTCGTTTTCAGGCAGAGGTTTTAAGCGTAAAGCTGAAACCGATGAAAAACGACATTTAACTGAGGCACTGCAGGCATTTCCTTTTTCGGTTGATGATCTACTGGTGCTGATTGAGTTTATTATTTGTGTTTTCACGAATCGAGAAGGGGGCTATCAATCGGCTGCCCAGAATGTTAAAAATCATTCCGCCTGGATTGTTAAACGGCTGAAAGGATCAAATCGGCACAGCAAGTTAAATTTGCCTGATATAATGGATGCTATACGCGCCAGCCAATTTGATGAGCAATTTCTGTTTTTGTCCGGTGCTGATATGCAGCAATATGTGACTGATATGATTGTTGCCGAACGGTTGTGGTTAAACTCAAGGCAAGCTTTAGCAGAGGCGAATTCCGGTCTGGTTTTATTCATAGCCAATCGGTATAAGTGCGGCTTTTTAGATTTTGATGACTTGGTCCAGGAAGGTCAAACCGGCTTATTAAAGGCTATCGACAAATTTGATCACCGTTTGGGGTTTCAATTTTCGACGTATGCGGCTTATTGGATCAGGCAGGCGATATCCCGCGCCCTGTCTCGTAGCGAAAGAGTCGTGCGGGTGCCTTGCGAACAGGTGGCTAATATTCATAAAGTGCTGCGCGCCAAGAACGAACTGCTCTCAAAAACGGGTAAAGAGCCCTCGATTAAAGAACTGGCCGACTACTCAAAAATACCTGACGATCAAATAAATGCTATTTTATGCATTTCTCAAACGGCAGTGTCATTGGAAAGCTTGGAGGACGATGAGGATTCATTAGCGCCGATAGATTTTTTAGAACAGCAGGTTTTTGCTCATCCGTTTAAAAAAATAGAGCAATCAGATCTTAAAGACTGGATCGGCAATGCGATTAAAGTCCTTGATCCACGTGAATTAAAGGTGATTTGTTGCCATTTTGGCGTCAATACCGATAATGAAATGACATTGCAGGAAATTGGCGCGGAACTTAACTTAACCCGGGAACGGGTTAGACAGATTCAGGTTAAGGCGCTCAATAAAATGAAACTCAGCTATGGTAACCAATTAATGAGCTTTTTATGAGTTACGCTCATTAATATACGAGGTCGCACCGGTTCCCATGAGCTGTGGCGCTTCCGCCACCCATGGCAGTCGTAACCAGGAGATACACATGAAAAAATATTTGTTCAATATTTTGATTTTTGGCGTTGTTATTGTCGGAGGATATTTGATCTACGACCGCGTCCGCTCTACGCCACCGGCAATTGATACCCTGGCTTACTCAGATTTTATCAGTAAGGTAAAGCATGGGCAGGTTGAGCGCGTGGAAGTGTCCGGTCAGCAGCTTGGCGTTCGAACTTCCGACGGGCAAAGCTACCTGACCTTCAATCCCGGCGATGGGCATTTAATTGACGATCTGTTAACTGCGGGCGTTCAGATAAGAACAGTTCCACCCGAGCAGGAAACATTGCTGATGAGAATCTTCATCTCCTGGTTTCCAATGCTGTTAATGATCATTGTGCTCATTATTTACATGCGCAGAGTGCAAGGCGGCATGGGCGGCGGCGCTTTTGGCAAGAGCAAGGCCAAAATGCTTGAAGAAGACAAAATGACCGTTACCTTCCGAGACGTTGCCGGTTGTGAAGAAGCCAAAGAAGACGTCGCCGAACTGGTTGATTTTTTGGCCGATCCGCAGAAATTCCAAAAGTTGGGCGGACAAATACCTCGCGGCATATTAATGGTCGGCCCGCCTGGCACCGGTAAAACCCTGATTGCCAGAGCCATCGCCGGTGAAGCAGGCGTAAAGTTTTTTACCATTTCGGGTTCGGATTTTGTCGAAATGTTTGTCGGTGTCGGTGCGTCGAGAGTCAGGGATATGTTTGCCCAGGCTAAAGAACACGCGCCCTGTATTATCTTCATTGACGAGATTGACGCGGTCGGTCGCCAGCGGGGCGGTCCAGGTGTGGGGGGCGGCAATGACGAGCGGGAGCAAACTCTCAATCAATTGCTGGTGGAAATGGATGGGTTTAACGGCAATGAAGGCGTTATCGTTATCGCCGCCACCAACCGCGCCGATGTACTGGATAAAGCCTTGCTCAGGCCGGGACGTTTCGACCGCCAGGTCAATGTCGGCCTGCCCGATGTGCGCGGCCGCGAGCAAATACTGAATGTGCATATCAAAAAAGTGCCGGCAGCCGCCGATGTCGAATTGGAATATATTGCCAAAGGAACCCCCGGTTTTTCGGGCGCCGATCTTGCCAATGTCGTCAATGAAGCCGCTCTGTTTGCCGCTCGTTCGAACAAACAGGAAGTCAGCATGACCGATCTTGAAAAAGCCAAGGATAAAATCCTGATGGGCGCAGAACGGCATACCATGATCATGACCGAAGAGGACAAACTGCTGACCGCATACCATGAAGCCGGGCATTGCATTGTCGGGCAAATGTCGCCTGACCATGATGCTGTTTATAAAGTCAGCATCATGCCCAGAGGCATGGCCTTGGGCATCACCATGTTTCTGCCCGACAGAGATCAATACAGCGCCAGCAAACGCAAACTGGAAAGCCAGATTGCCAGCTTATTTGGCGGCAGACTTGCGGAATTGATGATTTACGGGGGAGACCGGGTAACCACGGGCGCGTCGAATGATATTGAGCGCGCCACAGAGCTGGCGCGCAACATGGTTACGCGTTGGGGCTTATCCGATAAACTCGGCCCATTGGTGTATGGTGAAGAAAGCGGCCGGCCGTTTATGGGACATCCCGGCGCTCAAGGCAGTTCCGTATCCGATAATGTTGCGCAGCTTATTGATGAGGAAATCCGCTCAGTGATAGACCGCAACTATCATCGGGCTGAAACTATCTTGCAGGAAAACATCGATATCCTGCACAAAATGGCCGATGCCTTGGTGAAATGGGAAACCATAGACCGCCTGCAAATTGAGGATTTAATGGCCGGCAAAGATCCTCGTCCGCCTATGGACGACGGTAATTCAGCGAGCAAGACTTCGGAGTCGGGCAGCGAAGTAAAAAGGATAGCTGATGAGAAAGCAATTAGCCCGAACAAGCATGCCGGACAAGTTTGAAGTGTGCTTATGCAGGCATTATTTGTTAAATAAAGCCTAACGGAATCATTGCATTGCGGTAACCAAGCCGTGCCCAAACAGCTTTTGGCGAAGTTGCTGCAATGCTTCTCTACTACGGATCAAGATGATCTTTGGCTTTGCAAATAATGCCTTCGCTTGTCGTTTTTAAGTCAAGCGAAGGCTCAGTTGCTTTATTTTGAGAGCATCAAACTTTGCAGAATAACTTGATCTGTTGATTTGTCTGTTGGATTCTTATTTGATATTGGATAAGTTTTGAGGCCAATTTATCCTTCCTATTAGCTCCTAATTCAGCAATTTTAGTTTTAGTCTCAAGAAAGTCTATTGACTCATAGGGCTGTGAGTGCACTTAGCCCCGTTGCGTTAACATAAAAGTAAGCCATTGTTCGATGGCTCTTCCGCTAATTTACTTCACTATATAAGCCGCCAGCCAGTATGGACGGCATAAACCCAAACCCAAACCCAAACCCAAACCCAAACCCAAACCGGGAAACGACGGCAGGCAATAAACCGGTGCGTTGTTGCATGACTAGAGCAATTCTCCAATTCACCGTCAAGCGAACTTGAACGCTTTCTCTGGCCGTGCCCGCATGGACAGAGCCTGAGCCAGAGTCTCCGTTAGGACGAAAATTAAGCAATGCTTAACTTTTCGCCGCTAGGATGAGCCTGAGTTTTTTACCATTGGGATGAACCCGGATTTGCCAGTAACAGAATCGTAGTTTGGATTCTATTAGCGATGTTCCCATCTCATGTTAATACCCTCACAGTACACGCCCAAAAGACTACGCCTTCAAAACTGAATGGGCTTTTTTAAAAGTGCCGTATCTGGTTTTGCCTCATGTAGTCTTTTATCTGAAATCAATAGCTACCGGCGATTGCAACAATTCGTCCGTAGATTTTATTTTGTAATGTATGAGATTTAATTTATGAATAAGAACAATATGATGAGAAGCCTTTCTTCTTTCATACTCATATCAACCATTACTGTCACAAGCACCGCCGGTGCCTTTGAAGTAGGGAGTGATGTCCCTGTGGGCGATAACCCAAGCTCCGTAGCCGAGGGTGATTTTAACGGAGATCAAAAACGGGATCTCGTCGTTACTAATTTTAACGATAACACTATCTCAGTGTTGCTAGGTAACGGTAATGGCGATTTTCAATTACCGACTAAATTTAGTGTAGGGTCTAGCCCGAGGCTGGTGCGTTCATCAGACCTGAATGCTGATAGCAAGTCCGACCTGGTCGTAGCCAATCAGGGCAGTAATAACCTTTCAGTGTTGTTAGGAGTCGGCGACGGTACCTTTAAAGCGGTCAACTACGCAGCCGGTATCTCTCCCTTTTCATTCATATTGGCCGATTTCAATCGTGACAAGATCTTGGACGTTGCGGTTGCCAACTATACAGCCAATACCATCTCCTTACTCCAGGGAAAGGCTGGCGGAGGCTTTCTGCCGCCATCGACTCTCGCAGTGGGTTACCGGCCCAGCTCAATCGCTAACGGCGACTTCAATAACGATGGTTTGGTCGACCTTGCCGTTGCAAACTATGGGGGGGGCTCGGTCACGGTTCTATTGGGTAATGGAGCAGGCAAATTTTATAAAAAAACCAATTTGATTATTGGCTCGGGCCCTTTTGCTATCACCGCAAACGACTTTAACGGGGATAAAAATATCGACCTGGCTGTCACAAAATCCAAGAGTGACAAAATTTCCATACTGCTAGGCAAAGGCAATGGCTATTTCCTCCCCGAGCGTCAACTGGCCGTCGGCAATAACCCCAAGGCAATAGAAAGCGCAGACTTTGATGGAGACGGCGCAATTGACATCGCGGCAGCCCGTTTCTCAAACGCTACTTTATCGGTGCTGCCGGGAAAAGGTGATGGTACTTTTTCAGCTCGTGAAACCTATCCCGTAGGCAACGGCCCTTCTGCCATTGCCGTGCGTGATTTTGATGGTGACCAGCGCCTTGATCTGGCAGTTGCCAATCAGAACGACGGCAGTGTATCGCTTTTGTATGGCGAAGTTCCTTCGGATTCGGCTGTTACTTCTCCCGATGTCCAGCCGCCTACTACCCCAACGTCTCCCAGCACGGACATAGCAGCGCTAGAGCAGAGTGTTTTTCAGCAGATTAACGCCTATCGTATCTCTCAGGGGCTGCCGGCACTAACGCTGAATGCGACTATCAGTGAGCAAGCGCGGATTCATAGCCGGAATATGGCATCAGGGACAGTCGCTTTTGGACACACGGGTTTCGAAACCCGCATTCAAACGATAGCGCAAACCATTTCCTATAGAAGCGTAAGCGAAAACGTAGCGGCTAATAGAGGCTATAGCGACCCGGCGGCTACAGCCGTGGCAGGATGGCTGAACAGTCCAGGGCATCATGCCAATATTGTCGGCAATTACCGATTGACAGGAATCGGCGTGGCGAAAAGTAGCACGGGGCAGGTTTATTTTACCCAGATATTCTGGAATTGAACCTCCCTTAGCGAGACAATGAGCTCTGTAGATTCGGCCTGAAACAGTCTAAATATCGGAAGTTTCAGATCAAACAAGAAGTAGGGATATCAGTACAGTGGGCAAAGCTTTACCGCTTGCCCACCATTTCCATTAAATAATGATTGGCAGAAAAAAGCTGTCCTTTCCCGGCGATTCTGTGCAGTTAAAGCTTAAAGCCGGGTAAAGACCAATTGCTCGTAAAAAAGCCTGAAAACGAAGCCGGCTTTTATGAGTTGGAACCTCGCAGTAGGCTAATGCCACTGTTCCAGCCAGGCATGTTGTTTTTTGCCGCCCTCACTTTTTATTGCAATGGTGAACTTCATGACTTCAAAAAAAATAGACCTGACAGAGGCCGATTTACCCAAAGCCTGCAACTACATAGCCAAACAGTTTGCCGCGCATAGCTGGTGGCCGACAGAACAACCGGGCGAAGCCAAGCGTGAATTTGAGTTAATGAAAGGCAGCGTAACCGCCTTGAATGTCTGGTGCGAGCGATGGCTGGATGAAGGGCAATGCAGAAAAATGGAAAACGAGCTTCGATCGTAGTCGGATGGGTCGGGAGCCCAAAGCAGGCGCTCCCGACATTCCAAACATACTGAGATGGTCCTGAAAACCGACCCACTCGTTACATTTATTGTGTTGCCGGGCAAGGGCAAAATTGCAAGAAGACGGCACGCGGCCTACAAGCGAACCGCCCGCACACAGGTTTACATCTTGAGTACAGTTACTACATTTTTCGACCGGAGTCACCGAATAGGCCGTGGTCTGCGGATTTGGTCGAATAGCATTCAGACAGGTTAAGGTTTTTCTACCCGCCCAATGGGGACTGCTTCCGCAAAGGCGGATGTGGTTATGAATAACGCCTAAAAGAATAATCTGATTTTCTCATTGCGTCCGCCGTAATAGACTTGCCTACAAGAAGGGAAAAGACCAGCTCAGCGTAAAATCGACATCTTTAGCGTTTAAATTTAAAACACCGAAGCGTAACACCGCCCCGGTAATCCGTAACACCGACGTCATAGTTATTCGCACTTTGCGAAACAGGGTGCAATAGATTTTAGCCGTATTGCACCCTACGTATTGCGCCTTAACTGGACAGATTCTATCTCCTTGATAAACCTCCTAAGCGCCTTTCGGGCCTGCAAACCACCAAATTATCAGACCGACAACGGGCAGTAACAAAATTAAAAGCACCCATAAAATTTGCGATCCAGTTGTAGCGCCGCTTTTTACGATGCTAATAATGGCCCAGATGTCCAGCACAAGTACGATAAAACCTAAAAAACCGCCGACTTCAATATCCATATGTCCTCCTAACAGGTTCATGGGTAATAGATAAACTATTCTTCATCAATTTCAGACTCTACGCTTAATACTGGACCTGGTCTGTACGGTAGCGTCCATTGCTCATCTTTCATCATTTTTTAAGCATTCTTTAACTGATAGGTCTATACCAGTAATTAGTGAGCCGTTTTAAAAGGTCTGTATCGGCTTGTGTATTTTCAATAAACGATTAGATTGGATGTCTATTAGACAACTTACTCTTGCTATAGAGTGACAGGACTGGCGACCCAGCGTTACAGTGGAAAAATCGAAGGCGGTTCGCATTTCCAGATAACAGGCTGCTAGAGTCCGCCCATCAGCATGTATTTCATACTCACGAACTCGTCGAGGCCGTGGCGCGAGCCTTCGCGGCTAAAGCCGGATTCCTTCACGCCGCCGAAAGGAACCGTTTCCGTCGAAATCATCCCTTCATTGATGCCGATCATGCCCGACTCCAGCGCCTCGGCGACACGCCACACGCGGCCGATGTCGCGTGCGTAAAAATAGGCGGCCAACCCGAACGGCGTAGCATTGGCGAGCCGGATCACCTCATCTTCCGTCGAAAATCGCACCAGCCCGGCGACAGGGCCGAATGTTTCCTCCTGCATCATCAGCATGTGCGGCGTCACGCCGGTCAGCACCGTCGGCTCATAAAACGTGCCTCCCAGCGACGCCGGTTTTCCGCCCAACACCAGCTTTGCGCCCTGGGCTACAGCGTCCAGCACATGCCGCTCCACTTTCTGAATTGCCTTGGCATTGATGAGCGGGCCTTGCGTCACGTCGCTTTCCAGCCCGTTGCCGAGTTTGAGCTTGCCCACTTCCATCCTGAGTTTGGCGGTAAAGGAATCGAAAATGCCGTTCTGCACAAAAACGCGATTGGCGCACACGCAGGTCTGGCCCATGTTGCGGAATTTGCTGGCCATCAGTCCCTGGGCGGCCTTGTCGAGATCGGCGTCGTCGAACACGATGAAGGGCGCGTTGCCGCCGAGTTCCAGCGCCACTTTCTTGACCGTCCCCGCCGCCTGCCGCATCAACTGCTTGCCGACCTCGGTCGAGCCGGTGAAGGTGATGGCGCGTACCGAAGGATTGGCGGTCAGCTCCTCGCCCACGATAGCAGACCGTGATGTGGTGATGACATTGAGCACGCCCGGCGGCAGGCCTGCCTGCTGCGCCAGTTCAGCCAGCGCGAGCGCCGACAGCGGCGTCTCTCCGGCCGGTTTACAGACGATTGTGCACCCGGCGGCCAGTGCCGGAGCGATTTTTCGCGCAATCATCGCCATCGGGAAATTCCATGGCGTGATCGTGGCGACCACGCCCAACGGCTGCCGGATCACCACGATGCGCGCATCCAGCTTGTGCGACGGGATGGTTTCGCCGTAAAGGCGCTTGGCCTCCTCGGCGAAAAACTCGACGAAGCTTGCGCCATAGGCAATTTCGCCCCGCGCTTCAGTCAACGGCTTGCCTTGTTCCTGCGTCAAAAGCCGCGCCAGCTCTTCGGTATGCTCAGTGATAAGATCGAACCAGCGGCGCAAGATTTTGCTGCGTTCCTTGGGCAACAGCTTGCTCCACACAGGAAAAGCGCGCTGTGCCGCCGCAATGGCCGCGCGTGTCTCGTCGCATCCCATATCAGGAACTTGGCCGATTACCGCGCCGGTGGCAGGATTGGTCACGGACAGTGCAGGCGTCCCCACCCACGCGCCGTCGATGAGGCACTGGTTTTTAAGCAAACTGGCAGAAAAAGTCGGCATGGCATTCTCCTCGCAGCAGGTTGTTTGAGGCGAGTTTACGCTTGTGAAATCAAAAAGAAAGGGGAACGCTCGGTTCAGAAGCACTCTTTAGGTATTAATCGGTAGCGCCAAGCTTTCAGCGATTTCACTTCATCGAAAAAGCCCCAACTATCATGACCGTCCTGGACACCAACGAGGATATAAGTGAATGGTTGGTTTAATGAGATGAAACGCTTTTTCTTACGGAGCCTGTAGTCGTTTCCATAAACTATTTAAGGTTATTGTATAATCCGACTTAGGCAGGCAGTGGGTTTGGCGCCTGAATCGATAACGATGTAAACAAAGGAGACTTAATGTCCACAACAGATAGCCTTTTAACAGCCATTCGAAAAATCGAACCGATTATCCGGCAGTACGCCCCTGATGCAGAACGCGACCGGAAGCTGGCTGCACCCGTAGCCAAAGCGATGCACCAGGCGGGGCTTTACCGCTTATGGCGTCCCAAGGCATTCGGCGGCTTCGAGCTTGATCCGGTCTCCGGTTTCCGCATTATCGAAGCAGTCTCGCGTATCGACAGCGCCGCAGGCTGGAATCTGCAAATCGCCGTCGCCCATGATATGTTCGCGCCCTGGTTTGGCGATCAGGCCGCGCAGGAGATTTTCAATGCCGACGCGATCCCGGTCGGCGCCTTCAACCCCGTGCGCAAAGCCGTTCCGGTCGCAGGCGGTTATCGCATCTCAGGGCGCACGTCTTTCGTGAGCGGCGCGCACCATGCCACGGCGTTTATCGGCTTTGCCCATATTTACGATGGCGACAAGCTGCGCGTGGATACCAACGGCATGCCCGAGACGCGGCTGATCGCGGTTCCCGCGTCCGAGGCCGATATTATCGACAACTGGAACACCATGGGCATGCGCGGCAGCGGCAGCCATGACGTCGACATGCAAGACGTGTTCATCCCCGAGCACTGGGCCGCGCCGTGGGGACCGCTGGAGAATCCGGGCAGCGCCTATCAAGGGCCGCTTTACCGGCTGACGGTCTGGCCGGCGATCGCGGCTTTGGTCGCACCGGCGCTCGGCATCACACGCGCGGCCATCGATGAAGCGTCAGAGCTCATCATCAACAAGACGCCGGCGTACGGCGTGAAAGCGCTCAAGGATAATGCTGTCGTGCAATCGCAGCTCGCGCAGGCCGAAGCCAAGCTCGGCGCCAGCCGTGCGTTTTTCTTTAACGCGTTTGAGGAAGCCTGGCAGGAAGCCGTCGCCGGCAGACCCATCACCGTAGCGTTGAAAGGCCGCATGCAACTGGCGATGACCCATGCCACGCTCGAATGCGCCAAGGCCGTAAGCCTCATCCACGAGATCGCCGGCGCTTCGGGCATTCGCGAGGAGTATGCTTTTGAGCGATACTTCCGCGACATTCACGTCATCACGCAGCACGGTTTTTTGAGCGCGAGCAAGCTGGAGTCGATCGGGCAAATTTTGCTTGGGCTTGATCCCGAGTGGCCGTTTTTCCGGTTCTAAGCGAGAGATGCAGGCCGCATTTTGACACTATCTGAGAAACGGCCAGCTATTATGATAGACATTAGAAATAGTAATTTAATAACTCAAGGGGCACGTATGGAACAGAGCATGAGTGAACTGATGAACCACACGGCCGACATGGGCCAGGCAGAAATGTTTTCCAAGGCATGGTACAACGAATATTTCCGGCGTGCAGCCGAAAGCCCGGCGCATTCGCGCTTTTGCGAGGCCGTTTATGGCAGGGACCTGTGCCAGCACGGCATGATGGACATCGATGAGATGGATTTTCTGGCTTCGCTGCTCAAGTCCGGCGAAAAGGTGCTGGAAGTCGGCTGTTCCAACGGTCACATTACAGAGTACCTCCACCAAAAGGCGGGCTGCAACATCCTGGGCCTTGATTATGCTGATGCCGCCATTGCCCAGGCGCAAGAAAGAACTCGGGACAAAGCTGCCGCATTGAATTTCCAGTGCGCGAACCTGATTCATGACGAGCTGCCCGGCGGCGATTATGACGCCGTCCTGGCCATCGATTCCATTTACTTCATGGGCGATTACAACAAAACGCTGGCCAAGCTCAACGCCAGGCTGCGGCCCGGCGGCCGTATGATCATCGCGGCGTTTCAGGCAAAAGAAGATGGCGATCCGGATACGATCCTGCTGCCTGGCCATACACGCATGGACGAGGCTTTACAATCCTCGCCGTTCAGCTACGTTCAGCATGATTTCACGACTAACATTCGTAACCATTGGCTGAAGAACTATGAATTCTCCCGTAAGTTCCAGTCCGAGTTTGCGGCCGAAGGCAACGCCTTTCTGTGCGAAGCCCGCATGGCCGAGAATGGCTGGTTCAAGGACCATGCCGAGCGCGAGACGCTGGTTCGGTTCATGTACGTTATCGAGCATAATGCGGATTTGATGCAGGGTTAGCAGATTGCTTCATCACAAACGACTTAGCGGGGCGAGTTTATTCAACCCGTCCCAAACGTTAGGTTGAACATCTTAATAAAATACATTCCGATGCTATCGTTATGGCAATATGTGCGGTTACAGCCAAACGTTGCTCCGTGCTTGTCGATTTGGGCCCTTATTAAGCCTGTCCAGAGCATTAATTATCCAGGGGTTTTAGCCCATTTTCCGATTTAAATTGATCGGTACGAGCGTTCCATTTTCAACCGGCGGTAACATCCTGATGGGCTATTTTCACAGTGTGTTATTATTCAGTCCCTTTTTTAAGCAAACGAATTTTTAGTGGTAAGTATGCGTAGTTTATTGACGGTTTTGGTTTTTTCGGCCCTGTTGTTGACTGGATGGTCTACCAGTCAGATAAGTGCTGAGCCAATGCCAAACTATGATCAAAGTGTAGAGCGGATACGTCTAAAGGCAGAGCAGGGAGATGCGGAAGCGCAAAACGATCTTGGCGTGATGTATGCCAATGGCGAAAGCGTCGGGCAAGATGATAAACAGGCCGCGTTTTGGTTCCGAAAAGCGGCCGAACAAGGTTATGCAAAGGCGCAACTCATCCTCGGCTTGATGTATAGCGAAGGCCAGGGCGGATTGGCGAGAGACTACAAACAAGCCGTGTCATTGTTCCGTAAGGCAGCTGAGCAGGGCTTGGCAATGGCGCAATATAATCTCGGTGTAATGTATGCCAGGGGCGAAGGCGTAGAGCAAGATGATGAACAAGCCGTCATTTGGTACCGCAAGGCCGCAGAGCAGGGCGAAGCCATCGCACAAAACAACCTCGGTGCGATGTACGCTAATGGCGAAGGCGTCGGGCAAGATGATAAACAGGCCGCACTTTGGTATCGAAAAGCCGCGGAACAGGGCTTGCCAACGGCGCAGAATAATCTCGGCGCGATGTACATCAGGGGCGAAGGCGTAGTGCAAGATGATAAGCAAGCCGCCGAGTGGTAACGTAAGGCTGCCGAACAAGGCTATGCAGAGGCGCAAAACAATCTCGGCGTGATGGTTGCCAACGGCAAGGGTGTCGCGCAAGATAATAAACAGGCCGCGTTTTGGTTTCTTCAGGCCGCTGACCAAGGCGAAGCAATAGGGCAGTTCAACCTCGGCCAGATGTATTTCAACGGAACAGGCGTGCCGCAGGACTACGCTCAAGCTTATATGTGGACAGAACTCGCCGCTGCTCAAGGACTAGAAAAAGCAGTCGAGGCGCGGGACAGCCTGGTTAAAGTATTAACGCCGTCGCAAACCGAAGAAGGGAAAAAGCTCGTCCGTGAATGGATAGCGACGCACCCGCAAATTACGCAATAATTTTAAATAGCATCAAAACGCAGTTGCCCACTCTCCAGACCTTTTTTATGTTGAGACAAACTTCAAGGGATTTTGTCATATGGTTTCTATTGTGATTCGCTTTGTTGGCTGTGATTTTTGGTGGATCAGGCCTTTGTCAGGAACAGCGCACAAGAGTGATCATGGGCAAGATGCAGTCTAAGAATTGCCCTCGGCAAAAGCGGCGTTCGATCACCGCATTGATATTTGTACTGATTATAAGCTGTGCCGTTGCGCTTCCTGTTTATGCCGCCGAAACTCCGCTAAAAAACGCGTCCCTGATGCCGATGTGGAGTCCGCAAGCCCAGTTTGCCGGATATTATGTAGCTCTCGACAAGGGAATCTATGCCCGGCATGGGATTGACCTTAAAATTCTCAGGGCAGGGCCCGGATGTTCCCCCGCTGAAGCCCTGAAAAAAGGCGATGTCGATTTTGCCATTCTTTGGCTGACGACCGCGCTACAGCATCGCGCGGCGGGTACCGAGCTGGTTAACCTGGCCCAGATTGTCCAGCGTTCGTCGGTCATGCTGATTTCAAAAAAGACAGCCGGCATTAAGACCATTAATGACATGGATGGCAAAAAGGTGGGCTTGTGGGAAGGCGACGTATCGATACCGCCCCGCACGCTTTTTGCCAGGCACGGCATCAAGGTTCGAGTCGTGCGCCAGTCCCAGACCGTGAACCTCTTTCTGCGCGGCGGCATCGATGTCGCATCCGCGATGTGGTTCAACGAGTATCACACGATCCTCAATTCCGGCGTCGATCCAGAAGAATTGAACACCATTTTCCTCAGCGATCAAGGCATGAATTTCCCGGAGGACGGGATTTACACGATGGAAAAAACTGTCCAAAAAGATCCTGCGCTGGCGGCAGCCTTTGTTGACGCATCGCTGGAGGGATGGCGTCATGCCTTTGATCATCCCGACGAGGCGCTGGATATTGTCATCAAATACATGCGCGAAGCCAAATTGCCGGCCAACAGGATGCACCAGAAATGGATGCTGGAACGAATGAGAGACTTGATGATGCCGGTCGATTCGCAAGCAAGGCTCGGCTATCTTATGGAGCAGGATTACAAGGCCGTAGGCCATGCCATGCAAAGCAACGGCCTGATTCGCAGCTATCCCGATTACAGCGCCTTTGCCTGGAGAGCCGATGCTCAGAAAAAATAGCATCGTCGTCAGGCTTGTTCTGGTCATTGCGCTCTTCAGCGCAGTCATCTTTGCCGTAACGCTCGGCTATAACTACTACCGGTCCCGCGTCATTCTGCAAGACGAGCTGGAAAGCAATGCGCGCAACCTTGCCCTGTCGCTGGTCAATAAGGTAGAGACGCAACTGACGGCAGTTACCAAAGTGACGGAAGGCTTAGCCCGCTCACTGGAGACAGGCAGCTATACGGATCAGCAACAGCATGTCTTGCTCAGAAAGACCGTCGAGAGCAATCCGGAAATTTACGGCTCGTTCATCGCCTTTGAGCCTTATGCCTCTAATGCCAAACAGTCCTTGTATGCGCCTTATTATTACCGGGAAAAAGGAAAGATCGCCTTTAGCCGACTGGATGAATCCTATATCGACTACCCTTACCCGTATTGGGATTGGTACCAGATCCCGCGCGAGCTGGGCAAACTCGAATGGAGCGAGCCCTACTTCGATGAAGGTGCCGGCAATATCCTGATATCGACCTGTTCGCTACCCTTTTACAAGGAAAGCAATGGCACGAAACAACTCCAGGGCATTGTCGGTTCAGACATTTCCCTCGAGGCCCTGACGGAACTCATCTCCTCGGTCAAGATACTCAAGACCGGCTATGCAGCGCTGCTTACCCGCAACGGGGTGATACTGGCCCACCCGATGAAAGACGCGATCATGAATGAAACGTTTTTCAGCATAGCGGAAGCGCGTCAGGATTCTTACCTGCGGGAACTGGGCAGAAAAATGATCCGGGGCGAGTCCGGCTTCGTCCACTACCAGAGCCTGGTCGGTTTCACGAGCTGGATGTATTACGCGCCGATTCCTTCGACCGGCTGGACGCTTGCCGTGGTCTTTCCCGAGGCGGAGCTTCTGGAAAACGTCAGGAAATTGAGCATGACCATGGCGGCGATGGGTTTTGGCGGCATATTGCTATTGACCCTGGCGGTCATCGGCATTGCCAGGGCCATCATCAGGCCGCTGCAAATACTGACGGCGGCAACCGATCAGATTGCTTCCGGCAACTTCGATGTGGCATTGCCAACGGTACGCTCGAACGACGAAGTGGGCATTCTTACCCGCGACTTTCAGGCCATGCAGGCGTCGCTCAAGGAATACATCAAGAACCTGACCGAAACCACCGCCGCCAAGGAACGCATCCAGAGCGAGCTCAAGGTTGCGACCAATATTCAGGCCAGCCTGTTGCCGCGCATCTTTCCGCCTTTTCCCGATCATCCCGAGTTTGATATCTACGCATCAATGGTGCCGGCCAAAGAGGTTGGGGGCGACTTTTACGACTTCTTTTTCATTGACGAGAAGAACCTGTGTTTCCTGATTGCTGACGTTTCCGACAAGGGGGTTCCCGCCGCGCTGTACATGATGGTGGCTAAAACCCTGCTGAAAACCGAAGGCCAGCGGCTTGGCGAACCGGACAAGATGCTGAACTCCGTCAATAGGATTCTCGCCTCGGACAATGAAACCTGCATGTTTACAACGGTGTTCTGCGCGATTCTCGATATCACGACCGGCGACGTGCGTTTTGCCAATGCCGGGCACAATCCACCGCTTATCATTGACTCAGCGGGTGTGCGTTACCTTAGCTTGAAGCCGGGATTAATGTTGGGCGCCATGGCTGAAACCGCCTATGCGACTGAACGCTTCACGCTGGAGAAGGAAGGCATCCTCTTTCTTTATACCGATGGCGTGACCGAGGCAAAGAGTCCGGAGGACGAGTTATACGGTGAGGAGCGGTTGCTGAAAGCATTGCAAGCCGCGCCCCAAGAGGGTCTTGCAAACCTGATCCATTACATCAGCTCTGAGGTGACGCATTATGCCAGCGGCGCCCCACAATCAGACGACATCACCATGCTGGCGATAAAAATGACGACGGATAACGCCGGCATGGAACAGGTAGGGAAGGGGACATGAAAAAAACGGCGTTGTTAATGCTGATTATGCTGGCGACAATCGCGGTGATGGCCGGCTGTAGAAAAACTGAAATCGTCATTGCCAACCTTGATGATGCAAAGAATGCCAGAATCGGCGTGATGACCGGCTCAACCGGAGAGGCGCTCACTATCAAAAGATTCCCGAAAGCGCAGGTCAAAAGTTTCGACGATATTATGGATGCCGTCGCCGCGATGAACTCAGGGCAACTGGATGCGATCGTGACCGCATTCCCGGCGGCGCTTCAGGTTTCCAAGAAAAATCAACAATTGGGACTGCTGTCCGAGCCATTAGATTACGAAGACACCGCGATTGCGGTCAAAAAAGGCAATGACGAACTGCTGGCCGCATTGAACCGGATCATCGCCGAGCTGAAAAGCGACGGCACGCTGGAATCGATGAAAAAACGCTGGTTCAAGACGGATTTGAGCCCTTACGAAGAAATGAACATCATTCTTCCCACAGAAGGCACACCGCTAAAAATAGGCGTCAGCGCCACACGCGAGCCGTTCAGTTTCGTCGATCAAAACGGCAGGGTAACCGGGCATGACGGCGAGCTGGCGCGCATTATCGGCGCCAAACTCAACAGGCCGGTCGAATTTTTTAACATGAAATTTATGGCGCTGGTCCCGGCACTGCAATCGGGCAAGGTTGACCTGATCGTCACCGGCATGACGGCAACCGATGAGCGCAAAAAATATGTCGATTTTACGGCACCCTATTACGCCAACGCCCAAGTCATGCTGGTCAGGAAAAACGCTGCGGCAACGCCTACAAGCGCTCCAGTCAGTAGTGATAACGAGGTTGCAAAGCTGGAGGATATCGACGGTAAAAGAGTCGCCGTGTTAGGCGGTTCCGCCGGAGACTTGGCGGCCCGCAAACACTTTCCGAATGCAAGCTTTCAAGTGTTTGTCGCCTCAGCGGATGCCGCCCTTGCGCTCAAGGCGCGCAAAGCGGATGCCTTTGTCTATGACAAAAGCGTGCTGCTTAATCTTGCCGAGAAAAATCCGGAGCTGGTCATTCTGGATCAACCGGTCGACAAGCTTGAAGTGGCCGCCGCGATCAGGAAAGACAATACCGCGTTGCTTGCCGGGATAAACAACGTGCTATCCGAACTGAAACAGGAAGGCATGCTGAAAAAACTGAGAAGCAAATGGATCGATACAAAATATACGACTACGCCGCAGATGCCGCCAATCAACGGCAACCCGAGTAAGGATGTTCTGAGAATGGGGACTTGCGCCACCATCGAGCCTTTTTCATTCCAGGCGGATGGCAAACTGACCGGTTTGGATATCGAGCTGGGCCAGCTGATTGGTCAGCGTCTCGGCAAAAAGATCGAGATTATCGACATGAATTTTGAAGGGCTGATCCCCGCGTTGCAGTCAGGCAAGATCGATTTTGCGCTGTCGAACTTCAATGTCACGGAAGAACGCAAGAAACTGGTACTGTTCTCACTTGCCTATGTTGAAAATGACATTTCAGCGCTGGTGAGACGGCTGCCAGCGCAGGATTCAGCAGCTAAAAAGCAGGACGCAAAGCTTGCCTCCGTCGCAGACTTGAAAGACAAGCGCATCGGCGTGCTGGTCGGCTCCGCCCACGACACCTATGCCACCAAACATTTTCCTGAGGCAACGATCCTGCAATATAAATCCCCTTCCGATGTCGCCCTGGCGGTCAAGACCGGCAAGGTCGATGCCGCGCTGTTCGACGCCGAGCCCTTGCGCGAGATCATGCGTCAGGACGACAGCTTCGGATTATTAGGCGATTCCCTGTTCACCTTTGACGTAGGCGTCGGCTTCAAAAAAGACAATCCTGAACTTAGGGATCAGTTCAACCGATTTTTAGCCGAGATCAAGCAAAACGGCGTTCACAGGGACATGATCCAACGCTGGATGGAACAGGGCGATATGCGCATGCCGGTCATAAAAAACGCCAAAACCCATGGCGTGATTGTTGCCGGGGTCAGCGATGCCGGGCTGCCTTTTACCGCAATCAAAGATAACCGGCTGGTCGGGTTCGATATTGAGCTTTGTGAACGATTCGCGGCGTATTTGGGCAAAGAGGTCAAGTTTGCGAACATGGATTTCGGCAGTTTGATCGCTGCAGTATCTACCGGCAAAGTCGATCTAATTTCCAGCGCCATCTATGTGACGGAAGAGCGGGAAGAACAGATCAATTTCTCCGAGCCTTATTACCAGATGGGCACCAACGTATTTGCCCTCGGGAAGAATTTGGCAGCCCATGATGAGGTAGAGCCAAGCATAGCAATGGAACCGCCTGCTTTCTTCGCCAATGTAGCCGACAGTTTCCGCAGCAACATCATCCAGGAAAACCGCTACCTGCTGATCTGGGACGGGCTGAAAACGACGGTGATTATCTCGATATTCGCGACGCTGCTCGGTACGTTGCTGGGCGCGCTGATCTGTTTTATGCGGATGTCGAGCAGAACGGTGCTAAACCTGCCTGCCAGAATTTATATTAACATTCTTCGCGGCATGCCGGTGCTGGTGCTGTTGATGCTGATTTTCTATGTCGTCTTCGCCTCGATAGACATCAATCCGGTGCTGGTGGCGATTATCGCGTTCGGGATGAATTTTGCCGCCTACGTATCTGAGATTTTCAGGTCCGGCATCGAGGGGATCGGCAGAGGCCAGATCGAGGCCGGCATCGCGATGGGTTTTACCAAGTTCAAGACCTTCGTGTACATCGTGTTGCCGCAGACCGTGCAACGCATTTTGCCGGTCTACAAGGGGGAATTCATCTCCTTGGTCAAGATGACCTCCATCGTCGGCTACATCGCGGTCCAGGATCTGACCAAGGCCAGCGACATCATTCGCAGCCGCACCTTCGACGCGTTCTTTCCGCTGGTCATGGTCGCGATTTTGTACTTTGTGATCGCGTGGATTCTGATGCTGGGACTGGAATATCTTGAACGGATGACCGACCCGAAATACAAACGGCGCAAGGCGGCCAAGTCATGATCAAGATTGAGCATCTGTCAAAAAAATTCGGCGACCTGGTCGTGCTGAAGGACATCAGCACCGAGATAAAAACCGGCGAGGTCGTCACCATCATCGGCCCGTCCGGCACCGGCAAGAGCACTTTGCTGCGCTGCCTGAACCTGCTCGAAGTTCCGAGCGGCGGCTCGATTTACATTAATGGCGAAGACATTCTGGATAAAAAAACCGATGTCGCCAAAATACGCCAGAAGATGAACATGGTGTTTCAGTCGTTCAACCTTTTTTCGCATTTGTCGGTGATGGAAAACCTGACCCTCGGGCCGATCAAGCTGCAAGGGATCAGCGAGCAGGACGCTCAGGCGAAAGCCCTGGAACTGCTGCGCTTGGTCGGACTTGCCGAGAAAGCCGACAGTTACCCGGACGAGCTTTCCGGCGGCCAGCAACAGCGTGTGGCGATTGCCCGCTGCCTGGCTATGGAGCCGGACATCATCCTGTTTGATGAGCCGACTTCGGCGCTGGACCCGACCATGATCAGGGAAGTGCTTTCGGTCATCCGCCGCCTCGCCAGGGAGGGTATGACCATGGCGATAGTCACCCATGAAATGGACTTTGCCCGGGATGTATCCAACCGGGTGTTGTACATGGACGAGGGCTTGATTTACGAAGAAGGGACGCCGGAGCAGATTTTTGAACATCCGCAAAAGGAAAAGACCCGGGCTTTCATCAACCGGATTCTCAGCTACACCCGCCGCATCAGCTCGCCGGATTACGACCTGTATGCCATCAATGCTGAAATAGAGGCTTTTTGCGAAAAGCAAATCCTGCCGAAGAAAACCCGAAACAACTTGCTGCTGCTGGTGGAAGAGTTGCTGCAAATCTATGCGCCGTACCTGGGCCCCATCGTTCTGGATATGACCATCACCTATTCGGAAAAGAACGACCGCCTTGAGCTGATCTGCGAAAGCACCGGGGAGCAGGCCAATCCGATCGAAAGCGAAAGCTTGGACGACGAGCTGGGTTTGATGATCATCAGGAATTTGACCGAAAGCATTGATTACCAGTGGATCAACGGCAAAAACAGATTACAATTCCTCATTAAAAAATAATCTCCGATGAGGAACAACAACCATGGATTTGCACACCAGAACAGAAGGCAACGCCATCGTGGTCACGCTTAGCGGCAGACTGGACGCCGTTACTGCGCCGGAATTTGAAAAAAGCATCCGGGAATTGATCGATAGCGGCAATAGCCGCATCGTGGTCGATTTTGACCAGGTGGACTACATCAGCAGCGCCGGTTTGCGCGGCCTGTTGCTGATGGCCAAGCTGCTGAATGCAAAAGGCGGGCAATCTTGTCTGGCGAACGTCAAGGGCAACGTGCGTTCGGTATTCGATATGTGCGGTTTCTGCTCGGTATTCAAAATCGAAAATTCCGTCGCCGAAGCGCTCGCCGCGATTGCCTGAGTGAATCAAAATTGCAGCTGCTCACACCTCTGTTAATCGCAACGCCAATTCCAAAGCGAGCTTTGGATTCCGGAAAGCGTGACTGCCGGAGTTCAAAGCTTGCTTTGAACTTTATAGGAGCGAGCATCGGGTAGGGGTGACTAGTTACTGAAAGTTTTTACATTGTAACTTGATGATGCAAACGCTTGAGCAAGACAATTAAATTGCCGGTGCCATCGTAATCGGCATGAACCTCATCCATCAGCTTTTTCACGATATGAACCCCAAGTCCGCCGATAGGGCGCTCGCTAACATCCAGGTCGAGGTTGGGCACCGGGGCCTGCATGAAGGGATCGAACCGGGGCGCGTCATCCTTCAGCAGAATTTCCAGCCATTCGTTCGACATGTTTATCTGAACGTGTATGAAACGGCCAGCAGCGCCCTTGAGGCCGTGAACAATGGTATTTGTTATCAACTCATCCAGACACAAGTTGACAGAGAAAGCCAGATCGCGGTCGAGTAGGGCCATATTGACAGCCTCAGCCAATTTTTCGATTTCTTCGAGCCGTGCGGGCACCTGATAATCCAGCAACACCTTCGCATCATGCCCAGCAAGACGGGATTTCTTGAATTGGGCATTTTTAATCTGGGTAGGTTTGCTGGATTCGGCCATATTGATGGGTCCATTAGAATTGGCTGCCTGTTTGAAGACTTCAAGGCGCTCAAGGATCATAAACTAATGGTATCACCAAATTTTATCGACGGCTCATATGATCGGTTTCAAAAATGGGTACTAAATGAATTTGGGTTTGACTGGATGAATTCGACCCTGAGCCAACCTTCGCGCCGTCAAGGGTTCAATGGCTGGTTACGGATAGGAGCGCTCTCTCATCACAACTTTTGACCCGCAACATGTCGGCCATTGCGGCCATTGCTCAGATGAGGTGTGACAGGCGGCAATGTATAGCTAACCCGCCGTCCTCTGGTAATGTGATTGTCGGTTCGTCAATCGTGAGCAATGGAGATTGCTCTCCATCCCCAGTTGCCCTTCTTCTTGTTGAAACTGATCAAAGCCGTGCCGGATATTTTCTGGCTATCCTCGATTTGATGCTCAGCCACTAACGGGGGGGCGATGAATATATCGCTTGTCGTGAAACCCATCCCGTTGGACAGGCGCACTTCCTCGCAGAACTGCTTCATGACGTGTTCGCTCGGCTGTTTTTCCGACGCCCAAGCCTGATGGACCCGGTGTGCAGGGCCGTGTTTTGAGGTGAACCTGGAGAGCCTCAAAGCAATTGAATCCCCTTCGGAGAAGGATTCGGCTAACTCGGAAAGAGGGATGACCCCGTCAATCTCGCGGCCGACGATGAAGTGCAGGACGCTCTTTTCGCGGTTCACGTGATCGACAACGCCGATTGTCTCGGGGAACACATCCCAGCTTGATTCGGACTCCCTGTCGTCGAGAACGAAAATTTTGAAACGCTGGTTGTCGTCGAACTCGCCCTTCACTCTTATCGCGTCGCCCGGAACCAATTTTCTGCGTCCGAGTTTAGACTCCGGGATGCTTGTCTTCGTTGGGATAGAGGATGTTTTGAGGAATATCGTCCGTTTCGGTTTGCCCTCTTTGCCCGGAACAGTGAATTTCTCGCCGATGCAGGCTTCGATCCAAGGCAAATCGCCGAATAGCAGGGCTTCGGCGGCTGGGGAGCGGGATTTGTAGTAATCGCGGTTGGACGAGGCGGCCGGAGTTTCTGTAAACCAGGGCTGTGAGGCGATTTCGGCTGCCGCTTCGGGAAATTTGTGCCCTTCGCTCTGCTTCGAGCGCATGACGGTTTCGATTTCGAGTTTTGCGGCGGAAAAATCGTTGCTTTCCAGCATGTGCTGGGCGACCTTTATCCTGATTTTTCCAGTGAATTTGTCCTCGGCAGGGCAGGAAAGTGCTTTGCAATAGCAGCCTAGGGCGGCTTCCTTGTCTGTCCACAAAACGATGTCCCCCAGCAAGCCCCAAGCCCAGTAGTCGTTCGATTTTGCCTTGGCTACGGCGAGTCCGAAGGCCAAAGCCTCGTCATGCATGTCTAGGGAGAGAAGCACCTTCGCCTTGTCAAGTTTGAGCCAGACATTGTCTGGAAACCGCTCAATTGCCGCACCAATGTGAGGGAGGATATATTCCTGCTCTCGAGCGTCGTCGGATGCGGCGGCTTCCTTGCCAGCCTGCTGGATGACCTTTTCGGCCAAGGATGGGTATTCCCTGTCGTCCTCCGCGTGGTAGCGCTCAAAATCCTCTGGGCGCAGATATTCCAGATTCCACAACCGGGAAAAAACAAGCATATTGAATTTGTCTTCGCCGGCCAGTTTGGAGGCAAGCTGGAGAACGCAGGCATGCAGTAGAGACGGCTTCTCGATGTCCAGTTTGAGATAGTCGTTCAGGCTCCGTTTGACGGCTCCGATGTTGACGTTTTCGGCTGCCATTAACTCCTTGGTGTGCTTGTACAACTCCCAACCAAATCCAGTCTGAGTATCCCTGTCTGGGGGGGCAGCGGCCAGAGCCTTTCTGTATTTAGCAACTGCCTCCGCGTGTCGGCCAGCTTTGCTCAGGTCTTTGGCTTGGCTGATTTCCTTTCCGCCAGGGTTGTACAGAGTTAGGGCGTTGCGTATCCCTTTTGCGAGATACTCGTCCGAAGGGTCGGCTTCGATGCTTTCCAATTGCCTGCGAAAATGGGCCAGATTCTCTAGGTTCTCGTTGTTGGCGTCCCGCTTGATAATATCAATAAGGCACCAGCAGAAGGCTTTTCTGTCCCAATCGTCCGCATTCGGATAGCCCATGAGTTCCAAGGCCATCTGGTATGCCTCGTCGATGGCGCCTTCCCTGCGTTTGGCAAATACCTCATACCTGGTAATCACAGCCGAATACCCTCTGTAAGTAGCCGCCCGATTGTGCCTGCCAGAGGTCCAGGAGAACAAGCGGTTATCACTGGCTGGCACTTGGCGAACTGGTCCCTGCCGTTGTACCAGATGTCGTACACGGCGACCGCGCCGTCCTTGGCGAAGCTGTAGCGCTGGCACCATTGCTGCTCCACGACATTTTCGACCGTGATGCCGCTCGCGCCGCAAAGCACGAGAAGCTTCTCGTGGAAGTCGTTAAGGAACTGCTTGGGGAATGACGCATCCGCGACCGCCGAGCCTCGGCCGGCGAGAAGCGGCCGGCCTTTGAGCGGGGAGAGTAGGTCTGCCAGCTCGGAGCCCAGGCCACCGAGACCGTGAGAAACGACGGCGGAAATCTTGTTCCTGCTCGTATAGGAGATGTTCACGCGGGCCGATTCGGTCCCGCGCCTGAAGTGGTAAGACTCCTGCCACTCGTTGTGGAGCACGTCCTCGATGGTGATGCCCTTACCGTCGATCAGCTTGCGAACCTCAGCAAGCATCGAGAGAAGGATCGTAGCACTCTCGGGTATGTCGAATGTATCTGAATCCAGTGCTGTTGGAGCTTGGGATGACGTCGGACAAGGACAAGGTGCGGGGACTGAGCGAGGGGCTTCCGAAATGTTTGCGGCCCCAAGCATCTCCAAAGCTGCGGTCGCTACTATTTGGATGCCGCTCCACGGTTGCAGGTTCGGCGGGTCGAGCAGATAGAGTTTTTTAGCAGTGCGTGTTATCGCGGTGTAAAGCCAGCGAAAATAGTCGGTCGTAAGTTGACTCTGGTGGCTCTTGCATTTAACGAACACATTGTTCCATTCGCTGCCCTGGGCTTTGTGGCAAGTAACTGCGTAGCCGAACTTGAGTCTCAAGGCGTTAAAATACGGATCGCTTCTCAAAGCATGCTTGAACTCCGCACTTTCCCTTTTTAAGTCGGGGTTCCGTATGCAGAAATCGAGATACAGAGCTTTGTTCTGGTCGGATGAGAGCGACGGCTCTTTGCTGTAGAGCAGATCCTCAATGATTTTGGCTTGGAAAAAGTGAGAAGCGCCATCGAGATCTTTGAAACCGACCACGACATCCCTGAAAATCAGGGAAATGGGTATTTCCTCCGCGGCTTGTGAAGCGGGGTTTTTCCTTTGCAGTTTAACGGTACGCTTCTGGGCGGCCGAGAGCACCTGTCGTATCAAGCCAAAATCGCCGTTCGAGATAAATATCCCGTATGCGTCGCTGTTAGAGACGGCCATCACCTTGTCTCCCGCCGTCACTTCCGAGCAGCCAGGGAAAAAGTGCTCACGAATTCGGCGGTTGTAATCCCCGACATCAGAGTTCGAATGAGCGATTACTATCGACTCTCCGTTTATCTTGTCTCCGCATGATTCAAGGTAGCGAGACATCAGATCCTGGTGCTCGACCTTATGAACGTCGGGATGGCTGAAATCAAAAACCAAGTGGTTGAAAGACTTCGCGCGCAAAGCCTTTCTGAGCGGGACAGCGTTTGCAATTACGCCGCTTTCCGATTTCTGTCGGACAACCTCTGACAACTCGTACCCAATCGAGCGCACGTGATGTTCGCGGTATAGGTAGTCAGCATCCAATGCGGGTGAGAAATTCATTCCGACCGGCGGCAGTTGAGCGTCGTCGCCGATGAAAATCACCTTCTTGCTGTGATCGTTGTGATCCAGGTTTACGAATTTCAGGAAGTCCGCAAGCAGGTATCCCGTTCCGAATCGGAAAAACTCGGCCTCTTGATAGATGTCCGGAATCATGGAGGCTTCATCCACGATATAGACCGTGTCGGCCGAGAGGCTGTTGACCGCAAGTTGGGCGTAGAACTTGTAGGTCTCGGTTCCGTCGGTGTCGTCGTCGCGATACTCGGCGATATCGTCGAACGAGTAGATGGTCTTGTGAATCGTGTATGCGGTTGATTTAGTCTTGCTTGCGATCACCTTGGAAGCCTTGCCTGTCGGTGCGGCGAGAACGTAATTGCGTCCAATAGCGCGGAAATACTCAGTCAGGCCCTTGGTGATGAAAGTTTTGCCTGTGCCAGCGTAGCCTTTGAGGAGAAAAACGCTTTCCGTTCTGCCATCAAGGAACCGTTCGAGTCGGTTGACGAGTTCTGCTTGTCCGTCGGTCAAGTCATATTCCGCGAAAGCGTCATGAATGCTTATCAACCTGCGCGTGTTCGCGGGCTTGAAGTCGATTGTCCTGGAGGCCTTGGTGGAAGCGTTCTTGAAGTTGAGAAGCTTTGCTTCGTCGAGCGTTTGGCTTAGGCCGGCGATCTTGGCTTGCACGGCATTCTCGGAAGCCTCCAAGCGGCTCAGCTCCTCCTTGGCGGCGGCCAGTTGCGATGCAAGCAATTTTGCCCTCTTGTCGGGAGCTGAATCGCCTTCCGACGGCTTGACTGGGGGGATGTAGGGCGGATAGGGTTCGAGAAAATCTTCGCTGTAGGTTTTGCAGAACCACTGCGCGAGAAGGTATGCCTCCTCAATCAGAGGAAGGGACGTCTGCGCGTCCATCGAGCAGCCATGTGCGGCTTTATTGCCGAGTATGCGCAGAGCGTGAAGTTTCTGAAGTACGGATTCGCCAACAGCTTCCTGGAAATAGGGGGATTTGAGTTTTTCGAAAAAGCCGTCGGTAGGCTCGCTTGGCAGTCTCAGTTCTCTGTATAGAATGCCAACCAGTGCTTCCGCGAAGCAGCGAAGCTTTACTGCGACGGTGTGTGGATCAGTGTGCGCGTATTTCTCTGCGAATGCAGCGTGTTGGTGCAACTGGGGCCAGCGGGCCTTCAACGGCTGGAAATTGTTCAAATTCATTTCTTGTTGTTCTGACGGCTCGGCGATGCGGTTGCAGTCCGACAATAATAACTCAACAGCGTCGTTTATGCAGGATATTTAGCCTCTGAACGCCAGTGTTGGCGAGTGTTTCGCAAATTTCTCAGTATTAAATTGCCCTGGTTTTCGTAGTTAAAGATAGGTCTGCTTTGCCTTTCAAATCAGCCGCTTTAACCGGAGAGGCCGCGAGGCTGAAATGGTCGAGAAGCACGTTTCGACGATCTGGCAGCTTTCAACGTGGAGCGGCCTGTTGAATGGCCGCAATCCAAAGCGGCTGACAGTCCGGGTGTGGCCGAACTGAGACGATCAATGTCAGGTTCAATCTAAACGAATGTTTTAAAACTGTCAGACTAATGCGCAACGCCGATAACAGCTGGTCGCAATTGCGGCGAATTGCCTAGAGGCTAATTCCCTCACAGTTTTGCCTTTGCGGAAGGCCGGCGGGTCAACTTATGCCTGCCGGAGTCGACGCCAGTAGCTTGATGAGTTCCTGGGCTGCCGCTGTTGAAGACGCCGGGTTCTGCCCGGTAATCAGGTGGCCATCGGCGATCGCGAAACTCTGCCAGTCGGCGGCCTTTTCGAAGTGGCCGCCTAGACGCTTGAGTTCGTCCTCGACCAGAAACGGCACTATCTCAGCGAGGTGAACGGCCTCTTCTTCTGAGTTTGTAAAGCCTGTGACGCGTTTCCCCTTCACAATCGGTTCGCCGTTAAACATGGCGTGACGCAATACGGCAGGACCATGACAGACCGCCGCGACGGGTTTGCCAGTGCTGTAAAACGTTTCGATCAAGGTCTTCGAAAGGGGATCTTCAGCCAGATCCCACAGCGGACCGTGACCGCCCGGATAAAAGATCGCGTCGTAATCCTGCGCTTTCACGTCGGACAACTTTTTCGTGCCGGCTAGTGCGGCCTGCGTTTTAGGATCGTTCTTAAATCGGCGTGTAAAGTCGGTCTGCCCCTCGGGTGCGTCGCTCTTGGGGTCGAGCGGCGGCTCACCGCCTTTGGGGGACGCGAGCGTAACGTTAGCGCCTGCGTCAATGAACGTGTAGTAAGGAGCGCAGAATTCTTCCAGCCAGAATCCCGTTTTCCTCCCTGTATTTCCAAGCGTGTCATGAGACGTCAGTACCATCAGAATATTCATGGTGTTCCTCCTTTGTTCAATCGATTAGGAAACTATAGCTGCGGTTAAGCCGGAAGCGTGGAGACAGTCTATTGGGCGAAGGTAAGGACGTGCCTACTTATCAGTCGGCGCGATGGGCGGCGTTAACACTTCAATGCGCATAAAAATAGTTTGCGGATAATACAGAATGTAAATCGAATGCCCGCAATCGGCTGCTGAGGGGCATCTATGGTTTAAAAGCGCCATACCATTTTAACCGCTAAAAAAACATAACACTTTAAGTCAAATACACAATTCGTATAAATACTAAAAAATCAGCCGGGTAGGGTCGCATCGCGTACGAGCCGGGTAGGGTACGCATGGCGTACCTTTTTGGTATTTTAATGAGGTAACGGTCTGGAAATGGTACGCCATGCGTACCCTACCCATGGTTCGCTGTGATCTAATCTGCCCCCAATTATTATTGACAGCTTCAGCCAATTTTTCGATTTCTTCCTGATAATCCAGCAACACAAATGAATTTAAGTTTGGCTGGTTGAATTCGACCTCAAGAGAGGATGCTGGGAAATTAAGGGTTTACTGTCAATACTGATCCCATTGATTTCTCGCCTGACTTAAGAACCTTTGACTACAGCGTAATCTGGGTTATCGTTGTGTTGACTATAGACACCTGTCGCTAACGCCAGAGTCGAACAAATATTAGTCCTTTGGCACCCTTGATTTATCAATTGGCGGAATCCTTCATGCTAAGGACACATACCTGCGGCGAACTGCGCCGGTCTCATATCGGCCAGACCGTTACCCTGACAGGCTGGGTCCAGCAAAACCGGGACAGGGGCGGGGTGTTATGGATCGACCTCCGTGACCGTTACGGCATTACCCAACTTGTATTCTACCGAAGCGAAACAGAATCTGCGTTGTTGGAGCAGGCCCGTTCGCTGGGGCGCGAATTCGTAATCCAGGCGTCCGGGGTGGTGGTTGCTCGCGGAAGTCAAAATAGAAAAAATCCAACCGGGGAGATTGAGCTCAAGGTTGACGCTGTCACGGTTTTGAATGCCTCGAAAATCCCGCCTTTCACTATCGAAGATAATACCGACGGCGGTGTCGAGCTTAGAATGAGATACCGCTATCTCGACTTGCGGCGGCCGCAGGCCAGGGAGCGTCTCTTGCTCCGCGACCAATTGGCGCGACAAACCCGCGCCTATTTCCACAGCCAGAATTTTACCGAAGTAGAAACCCCGGTTCTGATCAAGCCGACTCCGGAAGGCGCGCGCGATTTCGTTGTCCCCTCACGGATCAATCCGGGGGAGTTTTACTCGCTTCCCCAGTCGCCGCAGCTTTTCAAGCAACTGCTGATGATTGCGGGTTTCGACCGCTACTTCCAGATCGTGAAATGTTTTCGGGATGAGGACCTGCGCGCCGACCGGCAGCCGGAATTTACGCAACTCGACTGCGAGATGGCTTTTGTCACCCAGGATGACATTCTTTCCACGTTTGAAGGGCTGATCCGGAAGCTTTTTGCGACAGTTAAAGGTGTCGAGCTTCCGGAAATCCCCTGCATGACTTACGCGGATGCCATGCGTCTCTATGGAACGGACAAGCCCGACACCCGCTACGGCATGCAGTTTGTTGAACTGAACGAGGAGGTGAAGGGCAGGGGATTCGGATTATTCGATGAGGCGGAATGGGTGGCCGGGTTTTGCGCTCCCGGCGGTTACGCTGACTATACTCGCAGCCAGCTCGACAAACTTGCGGCATTCCTGAAGAGGCATAAGCTTGGAGCTGATGGGCTGGTGTGGGCTCATTACACTGTAGATGGATTACCGAAATCATCAGTCGACAAGTTTTACGCCGAGGACTCGGTAAAAACCTGGCTGGAAAAATGCGGGGCCAATCCCGGCGATCTATTACTGATCCTGGCCGGACCTGCGGATAAGACTCGGAAAGCCTTGGGCGAATTGAGACTGTTAATCGGCGAGCAGCTGGGATTCAGGGATAAAAATACTTTTTCAGCCCTCTGGGTGGTCGACTTCCCCCTGCTGGAGTGGAGCGAAGAGACCGGCCGTTACCTCGCAATGCACCATCCCTTCACCTTACCTAAACACGAGGATATTGCCATGCTCGACACAGATCCTGGCAAAGTCAGAGCGAATGCTTATGACCTGGTGATAAACGGTACGGAAATCGGTGGCGGTTCCTTACGCATCCATGATCGTCAGACCCAAGAACTGATTTTCAAACGCCTGGGCTTGACGGAAGAGGAGATACAACAGCAGTTTGGCTTCCTGCTGGAAGCTTTCGAATACGGCGCTCCCCCGCACGGCGGCATCGCACTGGGTTTTGACCGGCTATGTTCGCTGTTCGCAGGCTCCGATTCCATCAGGGATGTGATTGCCTTTCCGAAGAATAACTCGGGCCGCGATACCATGACCGATTCACCTTCCACGATCAGCGACGAGCGGCTTGCCGAGCTGGCTATTTCGCTGCTCCCAAAGCGTTGACCGTCGCTGTCTGGAGCTCAGCATGTTGGCGGAGGGCGTCCCTGCATATCGCTTTCTCCGTATCAGGTATTTATATATACTGGCCTGCAATGACTTCATATTCATCTCTCGCCCGTTTTATCCTCGCCACTTGCCTGCTTTTGTTGAATCCCGGCTGCAACGGCTTCTGGAAACAGCCACCGCCCGATACGCTTGCAAACGATGCCATAGGCATGGCACAGCAAGCACCCTTGGAACCGTCGAATTGACCCTGCCAAATTCCGCTCCCGACCAAGCTATGATCCGCGTGGTTCAGGCTTACCCTTTCATGGAAAAGTGAAGACCCCGTAACAGGGCGTAAATTTCGCGCAGTCCGATGGGCGACGATTGGAACAGCAGGTATAAGGGTTCTCTTTGCGCCACGCGGAATTTTTCCCAAAACACGGTCTTGTCGTATTGGTGCATTAGCTTGGTCGAACTCAAGTAGTAAAGCTTACGGGACAGCCATTCCGCGGTGGCGCCGCACCCCTCAATCCGCCCCAGCTTTTCCAGCGGCCCGACCCCCAGGCAGATCGAGCGCACACCCTCTTCGCGTAGTGCCTGCAGGGCCGTGGCCACCATGAGCTCGTTGGTATAGAGCGGCGCAGCAGGCGAGGAAAACACGATGTTGATCAGGTTCGGGCACTCAGTGCATCCCACCCTCAGCATGGAGAGAAAGCCGACCACCTTGCCAGCCTGTTCGGCAATGAACCAGCGCCGCCCCACCCGATCATCAAAAAGCCGGGGCCGACCCAGATACATTTGCAGCCCATGGCGTCCGCGCAGCCACGATGCGCACATCGCCTGTGTCTCTGCTTCAAACTGTGCATCGGGTTCTCCCTTGTACTCGCTCACTTTCACCTCCGCCCGCCGGGCGTGGTTGAGGTGCTGGCGCAAATGGCGACCTTCCGGGCCTGCCTCAGGGTCATTCTGGGGGTCGGCCACCAACAAATCGGCAACCTCCATCGAAACATACCCGCGCTCGTGGGCGTAGGCCTGCATGCCGGCGGTGGCAGTAACATACAAGATGGACCAGCCTTTGTCTGCGCAATAGTCGGCAAAGGCGTCGGCCAATTGGGCTTTATGCGCCGGCGCGCAGACCGGATCGCCCTGTACGACAGCGCACCGGCATACCGGCAAATAGCTGATCAGCCCGTCAATGCCGGGAGCGCGGAAAGTACTGTGCGTGGGATCCAGGGCGGCGTGCGATACGACGCCGCCGTACTGCCGGACCAGGTCTACGACGGTTGAAAGCGGCTTGGTCATAGCTTGAAACTCAATCTCGATAGCGACATGGAAAGAAGCGAAAGTAGCAGAGGTTTAGGGCGCCATGAAACAGAACAGATGTAAAGCGACACCCAATTTTTCCAGTAAACGATTTGAAACTTGTCCATGAGAAATTATTTTGCGTGGATTCTCTGGAAGAGATACGCGCAGGAAATGGCATTTTGGAAGCCGTTTTACCTGATGATCGAACGACATTCATAAAGCCGGAGGAGTTCAAGGGAAGAAACAACTCTGTATGACGCAACCGGATAAAAAACAACTTTGCGTAGAGCTATTTACATTTTTTGCAAAGTAATTGCTATTCGTACGATGGCTTACTCGACTTTAGTCGCCGTTGCTATTTTTTTGGGGCAGGATGACACGGGAACAGGCGGCGCTTATTTCCATGTAGACGGCTTCAGGGTCTTTTTCGTAACGCCTTGAAAAGTGAAACGGCACCAGTTGTTTAACATCAGCAGAGGTTGCGATCTCGCCGCAGGCCCGGGCGGTCAGATGGCCGGTCCTGTGGGCTTGCGCTATATCGGCTTCAAGAAAGGACGCTTCGCAGAACAAGAAGTCGGCCTTGTGTGCCAACGCGGTCAGGGCGGTGCGGTTGGCTGACGTATCGGCAAGGTCGGTTGCATAGACCAATTTTTCTCCGGGCGTGACGGTCAGGAGCAGGGCGGCTAGTTCTCCCGACTCCCGGCTGCTATGGTCGGGCAGCCTGATCAGCGCTTTGCTATCGCCTGCGCCGATAAGCTGCTTTAATTGGTTCAGCCACGGACCGGCAGTTAGATTCAAGGTTTTTAGAGCGGTATTATCGACGTTGAATTTGGCCTTGCTCTCAAAGGCATAGGCCTGCACCGGCGTGTGGTGATCCAGTGTGACCGTGCGGACGCTAAACAGCGGATCGTCGACAATCAGCCCTTCGGTAATCTGAATTTCGGGGAGAGCAACGCAATCCCGGTAACCCGTCTGAATGCGAGCCCTCAGCAGCCGGTCGCCATGTATTTCGGCAATTTCAAAGCGCGGCCCGGTATCGCCGATGCGATCCCACAGAAAGCCGTCGATCATGCCTTTAATATGGCCGATCAAACCCGGCGGGCCGAAAAGTCGGCAGCTTGGAAAATCGCCGACACGGGAGCGCAGCAGCCACAGGAAGCCGCCGATATGATCGATATGGGCATGGCTGATGAAAACATCGCTGACTTGATGGGCTATGCGGGTGGGCAATCTGCCCGAATCGCCCAGGTCGAACAGCAGGCTGCGTTGCTGCTGATGCAGCCGCAGATGCAGCAACGGATCGCCGAGGACGCCATTGATCATCGTCGCGTACAGGCCGCGTAATTTGGCCGCCGGCCTCGGTCCGCCGCTGTAATCAGTCGTCGGGTAGGGCATGGCGTCGGGCGGCGGCAGAAATTGCAAGTTACTTGCTGCAAACGGCGCGGCGCTGCCGAGCAGGCCGTTTTTTTCGCTACGGGCATCGCGCACCAGCAATGTCGAGGTTGTTGCCGCTGCCGCAGGCAGCCGGATGTGGAGTTTCGTGTCTTGCAGGGCGATGATTTCGCCGATGCTGACGGTCTGGTCGGCATCAATAAAGGCGCATTGGCGGCCGGTCCAGGTATCCGGGACATCAATCGGCGGAGGCGAGCCGACCAAGTGAAGATCGGAAAGGCTGATTGTTATCTCATTGCCGGTAGCGAGATAAGATCGCCATTGATGGGTTCGTTTGTGCGCCCGCGTCTTCTGGCCGGGACGGCAAGCTTCCGGATGGGCATGCATCGGCAGGATGCGGACGCCCAACGACAACAGCTCGTTCATTAAGGGCAGCGGTTTTGATTGGCGGTTCAGCACCACTACGGTATCGATGCCCAGCAGTTCGACCATGCCGGTCAGCAATTCCGAGCCTGCAATGCCTCGAGTTACGCCGGGAGCGTCGACCAGTATTAATCCAGGCGGGGCCTTTTGCATTAACCGGTTGACCGCCGACAGCAGCGGCAGCCGGAAGCGGCCTGCATCCAAGGTGCAAAGCGCTTCAAATGCCTGTACTTGCCAGATGGGTTCCCGCCACTGCCCCAGCGATACGGTGCCGGGCAAGCCGAAGCCGGGCGATCCGGGGTCGGCGCTGATACAGGAGCAGGTTAGGGTTTTTTCGGATAATGTTCGAGCAAGTTCGCTAACCAGCGTGGACTTGCCGATGCCGGTCTCGCCATACAATAAAATCTTTTTGCCGCCGCTCAGCAATTGCTCGGCGAGGCTTGACGGACAATAGGGCAATAACGGAAGTGGCGCTGGATGGGGCATGGCGGCTACCTGTGCTGGATCGTTTGCTGCTACCGCAGAAATCTCTTGGGCAGCGGCGCACCACGTAACCCAAGGGTTTGGTCGGTCGTTTTAGGCAGTTGTTAGCTGTTGTTAAAGCTAATATACTCGGGCCGAATAGTCATGATTTTTCTTCAATTTACCGTGATTTTCAGTTAAAGCAATCACTGGATCACGCGGCTGCCCGGCAGGAATGCGTTGATATTCTTTCTGGGGATTTTTCTATCGATAAGTTGTTTTATGGACTCCGAGGTTGGTTATGAAAAAGCTACTCTATCCCATCATTTGTATTTTGATCGTTACCGGCTGTGCGTTTCAAAAGCCGGACTATCTTAAACCTATAAGCGCGGCTGACTTACATCAAGTCATGCAACAGGCCGATATATTCCTTGTGGATGTGCATGTTCCAGAGCAAAAGCATATAAGAGGCACCGACCTTTTTATGCCTTATAACGAAGTCGAGAAACACCAGGGCAAGCTGCCCGAAGATAAAGCTACCCCTATTTACTTGTATTGCGAAGGCGGCCCAATGGGGAATGCTGCGGCAAGGACTCTTTATGACTTGGGTTACCGTAACTTATACAATCTTGAGGGCGGAGCGAAGGCATGGAAAAAGGCTGGATTTGATTTTGAATGAGTTCGATGTCATCTAAAAAATTTAATCTCAATTAAACCTTGCAGGCAGATAACGGCTGCGGAACGGAATCACTAGGGTTTGCTTGATGAGGTGTCTAAAAGGTTTCCCATGCAAAATGCTTAAGTGTAAAATCCGCCTATTTTTCTTTGGAGCAACAGCCAAATGGGTAGAGCCTATCAAAATCGTAAAGTTTCCATGGCCAAGACGTCTGATGCCAAGGCAAAAGTCTACAGCAAATACGGTCGTGAAATATATGTGTGCGCCAAGTCGGGAGGCATGGATCCGTCTGGAAATTTGGCATTGCGGGGGCTGATCGAGCGAGCCAAGAAAGACCAGGTGCCCACCCACGTTATTGAAAAAGCGATCGACAAGGCCAAAGGCGGCGGCGGCGAAGATTTCGCCCCGGCCCGCTATGAAGGCTTCGGTCCCGGCGGCTGCATGGTGATTGTCGACTGCCTGACCGACAACCCTAACCGAACTTTTGGCGACGTGCGCCAGTGCTTCACCAAGACAAAATGCAAAATCGGCACTCAAGGCGTGGTCAGCCACATGTTCGACCATGCCGCTATCCTGGCGTTTAAAAATGATGACGAAGATGCTGTTCTTGAAGCGTTACTCAATGCCGATGTGGATGTGTCCGATATTGAAAACGAAGACGGAGAAATCACCGTGTTCACGCCTCAAGCCGACTACTTTAAGGCCAAGCAAGCTTTGACGGATTCGTTAGGCGAGATTGATTTTGATGTCGATGAAATTCAATTTGTGCCCAGAGGCGCTACCGCTATCAGCGGCGATGATGTGCCGATGTTTGAAAAGTTTTTGGACTTGTTGAACGATCTGGACGATGTGCAAAACGTTTATCATGATGCCGAGTATTAAGGCACTGCCATTAAGTTAAACGGATTAGACAAAATAGTTGCTGATGTGGAGGCGATTTTAGTCGCCGATTAAGCAATAGCTTGTTGTTTGACTGGGCGGCTGAAGTCGCCCCCACAATCATGACCATGTCATTAACTTAGGAGCGCGCACAAAATAACTTGAGCAAGTTGCCAATGGCGGGAGTGCAGGCTTCGCCTGCCAGCGCAAGCGCCAAAAGTAGGTGCTTGAGGCAAAGCTTGCGCTCCCGCTGAAAATTTACCCCACGAGTTATGCAAATTGTTTCATGAGCTATTGCTGGTGACGGAATTTTGACGCCTCACGCCCCGCAGCCGCAATAATCAGGTATAATCTGACCGTTGCATTCTCTTCCGGTCAAATCATGAAAAAAATCCTACTTTCGCTTCTGGCTGTCTTCCTGATCGTTGAAGAATGGCTTTGGGATTTATTGACCGCATTCGGACGCTCATTATTCCACTGGCTGGATCTGGACCGGTTTGAGCAATGGCTCCGCCAAGCCAATCCGACCTTGGCGCTGGTAGCGTTTACTATCCCCTTGCTGATTGTTACCCCGATCAATCTGCTCGCCTTCGGCCTGATCGCTAAGGGATTGATAGTGCAGGGCATCCTAATGGAAGTGCTGGCAAAACTGCTCGGCACTTTGCTGGTAGCCAGGGTGTTTGCGCTGACCAAGCCGCAGCTATTAACCTTTGCCTTCCTGATGACGGTTTACACCACCATTACCCGCTGGCTGAACTGGGCGCATCTTAAAGTCGCAGAAACTTCTGTTTACCGCTGGATGAAGCAACTTAGAGCCTGAAAATCCACGGTTCTGCAAAACTTTTCATGCCGTTATTTTGAAAACAAAATCACCTAAATTAACCTACCGAGTAAGCTGGCTGGCTGCCTTGTTTGCGTCTGGGGCCGGTTATCGAACGCTTTCTTTGGCTAACGATGGCATTGTCCTGGCGGGACGGGAATCAGCCCCGGACAGGATTTCATATTTGGCGATCAATCCTGATGTGACGGTAGAGCAGGGCTATTTCTGGAATGTCCTGGTTATTCCTCTGGAAAACGGAGACATACTGCGATTCCGGGGCTTAAATAAGAAGAAATCGGGGCCATTGCAAAAGGCGCTTAACCACCAATGCCGCAGCAATATTAAAGTCTTCTTTCAACGCATAACGCCTGATTTACAGCAAGCCTGTCAACAGGCCCGCATATTGTTTTCGGGACAGCGTTACATTCGTCACGCAGCGGCGCAGCAATGGTTTGCAAATCACCAGCATCTGGCGAAAGGGATAGAGCGCCGGGATATCCATGATTTTTTACCTCCTGAAGCGCGGCAACATCTAAAAACCATCCAGCCGCTGTTAACGCAAGGTTACGGCTACATCGCCAAACGCAATAAAGCCTATGTACGGCAGCAATTGGCGGCTTTTCAGTCGTTTTTTGACCAAGTCGAAAGCAACCCGCTGACGGCCAACCAGCGTGCGGCATGCGTTATTGATGAGCAGTACAATTTAGTGCTGGCCGGTGCCGGTACCGGCAAGACCAGCACCATGATCGGCCGCGCCGGTTACTTGATAAAAGCGGGGATTGCCCAACCGGAAAACATCCTAATGCTGGCGTTTGCCCGCAAGGCGGCAGAGGAGATGGATCAGCGTATCCAGAGCCAATTGGGAATCACGAATCTGACCGCAAAAACCTTTCACGGCCTTGGCAAACACATCATTACTCAGGTCGAAGGCGTGGTGCCGGCCATCAATAAAATGGCCGAAGACGAACGTCTTCGGATTCATTTTGTCGATGAACAAATCCAGCGCCTATTGCAGGATGAGCAGTATAAATCGCGTTTGGTCACTTACTTCTTGCGCTTCAGCCAGCCCTATAAAAGCGCCTTCAACTTCAAAACCCTGGGCGAATACAACAACTACATCCTGGAAAACGACATCCGCACGCTACAGGGCGAGTTGGTGAAAAGCTATGAAGAATGCGAGATTGCCAATTTCCTGTTCCGTCAGGGCATCAACTATGAATATGAAGCCAATTATCAGGTAAATACGGCGGGGCCTGATTATCGCGCTTATCAGCCGGACTTTTATTTGCCTGAATATGGCATTTACATTGAACATTTTGCCGTCAATGAAAACAGCCAAACGCCTCCGTTTATCGATCAGCAAAGTTATCTGGACGGCATGGCCTGGAAGCGGGCGTTGCATCAAACCCATCGAACCCGCTTAATCGAGACCTATAGCTATTTGAAACACCAGGGTATTTTAACGAAGTCGCTGGAAGAGAAGCTGCTTCAGGCCGGCGTTAAGTTTAAGCCCTTGCCCAACAATGAACTGCTGGCAAAACTGAATCAATTTGGGCGGGTTTCGGAATTCAGCCAATTGTTGGCGCAAGTGCTGGCGTTGTTTAAAGCGGCCTGCCTGAATTTAAAAAGCCTGGTTTCGCTTGCCAGACAGCATGAAGATCATGAACGCATGCAGGCCGCCGCGTTTTTGTTCGAGCCGGTTTATGAGGTGTATCAACAGCACTTGCGCGATACCGCGACCATCGATTTTGAAGACATGATCGGCAGGGCGATTGGGTATGTCGAAGATGGGCGTTACCAATCGCCTTACCGCCATCTCTTGGTCGATGAATTCCAGGATATTTCCGCCAGCCGGGCCAGGCTGGTCAAAGCGCTATTAGCGCAACATCCGGATAATAGCCTGTTTTGCGTGGGCGATGACTGGCAGTCGATCTATCGTTTTACCGGCAGCGATGTCAGCCTGACCAAAGAATTTGAGCAATATTTTGGCTATACGGCCACCAGCGTGTTGGATAAGACCTTTCGGTTTAATAACAAAATCGGCGCTGTCGCCTCGCGCTTTGTGATGCAGAATCCTACGCAAATCGCCAAAAAAATCCAAAGCCATCATATCGTCGAACAAGCGGCGGTCTCATTGATCAAGACTTCTCAGGATCAGGTCGGATTGAATGCCGCGTTATCGGCCATTAACCGCAAAACCGATGCGAGTGCCGGCGTGCTGATTTTGGCGCGGTTCAATTTCAAAAAACCGGAACTGTCCGCCTTGGCGCGGCAGTACCCGAAATTAAAACTGCAATTTATGAGCGTGCATGCGTCAAAAGGCAAAGAAGCCGATTACGTTATCGTGCTGGGCCTTGAAAAGGGCAAACAGGGTTTTCCGTCAGAAAAAGCGCTACATCCGTTACTGGAGTTGTTGTTGCCTAAAGCGGAAGACTTTGCGCATGCCGAAGAGCGGCGCTTGTTTTATGTCGCCTTGACCCGGGCCAGACGGCATGTGTACTTGATCAGCGATGGCAATAAAGCCTCGGATTTTGTCAGGGAGCTGATCGATAGCCAGTATGAAATTCTCTGCGACGAAGTTAGTGGTGAAAAATTCCAGGATAAGTTGGCCGACGTTGTTTGCAGCGAATGTCAAACCGGCTACCTGGTGCCTAGGGATAGCCAATTCGGCAGCTTTTTGGGATGCAGCCAATACCCGTTATGTAACCATACCCAGCCAGTCTGCCAATGGTGCGGCAGCGGCTTAAAAGAGAAGGGCCGGTTTCGGGTTTGCGAGAACAAACGCTGCGATTATGTTGAGCCGATTTGTCCCCGGTGCAACGGCAAGATGAGTTTAAGAAACGGCCCTTCCGGACAGTTCTGGGGCTGTTCAAATTACCGAAAAGGCGCCGGGTTCTCGTGTTCCTATACCGAGAAATTTATAGACGTAAAAAGCCGTCTGAAAACCGTTTGATTTGGACCGCGCTTAATGCGCCTGTTTAGAAGCTATGATTTTTGTTAAGAAATCCAGTAAATCACTGGAGGTTGTATGTTGAATTCTACATTGCCGCGCTTGGCGTTTGTTGACCTGGAAACCACAGGGACTAAAGCCACGGTGGACCGCATCACCGAGATCGGCGTCGTGCTGGTCGATGAGAACGGCGTGCGCGAGTGGAGCCAATTGGTTCATCCGCAAACCCGTATCCCCGCATTTATCGAACAATTAACCGGCATCACCAACGACATGGTAACCGATGCCCCGCGTTTTGAAACTGTTGCCAAAGAACTGGCAGAGCTGTTACACGGCTACCTGTTTATTGCCCACAATGCCCGTTTCGATTACAGCTTTCTGAAGAACGAATTCAAGCGCTCAGGGCTGGCGTTTCAGCCCGACGTATTGTGCACTGTCAAATTGTCCAGAGCGCTGTTTCCTGCTTACTCGCATCATAATCTTGATAGCCTGATTGAACGCCATGGCTTGATTGCTAATGGCCGACACAGGGCTTTGGCCGATGCTCAGTTGATTCATCAGTTTTGGCAAAAAATCCATGCGATGCATGATGCCGAGGCCATTGCCGCTACCGTGAAAAAGCTGGTCGGACGCTCCAGCCTGCCGTCGAATATCGACCGCAGCCTGATCGATGATTTGCCCGATGCGCCCGGCGTGTACCTGTTCTACGGCGAAAATGACTTGCCGCTGTATATCGGCAAAAGCATCAATATCCGGCAGCGGGTTTTATCACATTTTTCGGCCGATCATGGTCATGGCAAGGAATTGAGCCTGTCGCAGCAGCTGCGCCGCATCGACTGGATAGAAACGGCGGGTGAATTGGGCGCGCTGCTGACGGAAGCCAAACTGATCAAGACCCTGCAACCGATACACAACCGGCGTCTGCGGCGGCACAATGCGTTGTGCACATGGCAGTTGCAACAACAGGGCGAGCATCTGCGACCGGTACTGATATGGGCGGACGACCTTGATTTTGGCGCGCAGGATAACCTGCACGGTCTTTACCACAGCCAGCGCGACGCCCAAAAAGCGTTGCGCAGTATCGCCGATCAAAACCAGTTGTGTTTAAGCGTGCTCGGCATTGAAAAGACAGCAAAAGGGCGGCCTTGTTTTGCCCAGCAGTTAAAAAAATGCAAAGGCGTCTGCATCGGTCAGGAAAAGCCGCTCGAACATGCCGCGCGGCTGATGATGGCGATGCACAAGCTTAAACTGGCGACTTGGCGCTATCCCGGCGCAGTGGGGCTTCAGGAAGGCGAGGAGATCCATGTGATCGATCACTGGTGTTATCTGGGTACTGCGAAAAACGAAGCGGAAATACACGACTTGTTAAGTTCAAGCCGTCCGGCATTTGATCGCGACACTTACCTGATTCTCAGCAAAGCCCTGAAGAAACCTGTGCGCTTGATACCTGTTGCAAGGTGATATTCAGCATGGCAGGGCGGCGCGTACTGTGAAATGGTGTGAAAGATTGACGGGGTTGGAATGGGTTAGCATCTGCCGAATGGTCCTAAGATTTGCATGTCATCGCCAGCAAGATAGCTTTGTTTACAGGGCTTAAACCAAGCAAGCTTCAACTCAATAACCTGCTAAAATAATCCCCTTTTTCAAGGGCGGTGAATAGTGGTCAAACCGGAACTGATGCGAGCGCTGGATAACAAACAGCCGGAATTTAAGGCAAAGAATGCAGCTTTGGCGCTGAATGGCGCTCTTTGGCAAATGCCTCAATGCAGAATATGGGCTTGCCATAAGAGAACGGATTAACTCGAACCCCTGTCAATCCAAATTTTTATAACACGAGCGACGATGTGTCGTTAACAAAACGTCCAGACCGCCGCTCGATCTAACAACACTAATGGAACCTAGTAATAATATGTTTTTAAAAGAATTCTATGAAATTCATGACGGCAATATCAGGATTACCGCCGAGCACGCCAGCATGTTCGCCAAGGAAGTGGCGCATGATTTCAACCCGCTGCACGATGTCGATGCCAAACGTTTTTGCGTACCGGGCGATTTACTGTTTTCCCTGATATTGGAAAAATACGGCCTTAGCCAGAATATGCACTTTATTTTTTCCGGCATGGTCGGGGATGGCGTCCTGTTGAGTTTTCCCGACACCGATTCCGAGCGCGTAGAGGTCACTGACAATCAGGGTAAAACCTATTTGCAGGTCGAGCGCTCCGGCGGCCTTAGCCGGGATTCAGCGTTGATCGAAAGCTTTGCTCGCGACTATGTCGCTTTCTCCGGGCAAAATTTTCCCTATGTGCTGGTACCGTTATTAGCCAAGGAAAATGTTATGTTCAATCTCAACAGGCCGCTGGTGATTTACGAAAGCATGACCCTGTCATTTGATCATCTTGATTTTAAGCAAGCGTCCGTGCAAATGCTGGAGCCGGAGATGAAAGTCGATGGCAAGCGCGCTTCGGCTTTTTTGCATTTCCAGGTCAAGTCTGGCGAAGAGGTGGTTGGTAAAGGTTTTAAAAAACTGGCGATCAGTGTAATGAGTGGTTATGAAGCTGAGCCGATGCAGGCCTTTGTCGATGACTATCTGGCCAGGAAAAACGGCTATCTGGATAATTTGGCGGTGGCAAATTGATTTTCATGCATGATTCCAAGTAATAGGGTGGGGCTGGCGGACTGTTTTTGAGGCAATAGGGACTATTGCTTTTTGTTACGAAGAGTTAATAAAAGAAATGGTTATCGTCTGAGGTAAACTGAAGTGATTCAATTCTGGATGTTAGCAATCCGCCCAAAGCGGTCATTAGCCATAGATACAGATTTTACCTGCCAAGACAGCGCTCCAATCTCATGTTTTTCATTAAGACTAGATTAAAACTCAAAAAATAATCAATATTATTCAGTTGCTTGTGAAAAGATAGGGGTAAATACTTATTAACATATACCTAATTACGTAATAATCTCTGGCTCAGGCATGATAAAGCTAACCCTAGGATAAGCTAGATAAGAAGGATGCGAATTATGACTCAGGAAAGTCGAACTGAATAGCTCGGCTATTTGATTAAAATCCAGGAAAAAATGAGGTGGTTTATATGAATATGCGACAAAGATTATTAGCTGGCGCAACGGTTATGTTACTAACGACGAGCCCTGTTTGGGCTGGTGGAGGAAACGGTAACCAAGGCAAGGGAAATGATTGCCAAGGAAATAGTTGTGGCGGAAACTTTAAAGCCCCTGAAATTGATGCAGCGTCAGGAACGAGCGCGATAGCCCTGTTAACAGGCGTTTTATTGCTAGTGGGTGAAAGATCTCGGTCTAGACGTTCTTCTTAAATCGGACAAATAGGCTAGCTTGGGCGTTGAAGGCTATTTTTTACATCAGCCAAAACAGCAACCTGAATCCACGCCAGAGACAAATCAAACCGCCCTTTCGGGCGGTTTTTTTATGGTTTTTGAACACTAGACATACGAACTGCCTAATGTTTTGCTCGACTGTTCATTTAAAAATTATCTTGTTTTAAAACAATTTTGACTGCCTGCAATGGGTCGCGAAAGCCTGTGTTCGGTCAAAAGCCAACTGCCGTTGTTGTAAATTGGTGACCTGTCTACTATGTAAAGCTGCCATTATTTATGGCGCTGAAGAAGATGGCCTTATGGCTTGTCATTTTTAGCAGCCAAATAAGCAAAGTGCAAAGACACTTGCTCTCCTGAATCGCTTTAGTCGTTAAATTGCGGAACTACGGGTAATTTAATCTATTTTTAATGTGCTTTTCATGTTGAATTAATCTGTGCCCGGTAGGATTGAGGCAACAAAAGGAGCTAACTATGAAAAGAAGTAATTTATCAACAATATTGGTGCTTTCTGCATTAACCACCGGATGCGCATCGATGAGTGGCTGGCGTCCGATTGTCGATCCCCGCATGGACCAACATCCGGAATCCGTTCAGCGCGACATGGTCGAGTGTAAGGCACTGGCGGATCAAGCATCGGATATCACCAAAGAAGTCGGTATGGGCGCAGGCGTGGGTGCCATTACCGGTGCAGCTGGCGGCGCTGCTGTTGGCGCTATAGCGGGTAGTGCTGCAACAGGTGCCGCGGGCGGTGCTATTTTGGCTATCCCCGCTGGATTGTGGAAAGGCTATGAAGCCAACGAAGACTTTAAACGGTCATTCAAAACCTGTATGCGCCAGCGCGGCCATACACTGGTCAACTAAAGGCAACCTTGAAAATCGCATGTTGGGCGGAGTAGACGTTTCTGAAAAAAACCGAAATTTCTGTGAATCCGGCGCTGATAGTTAAAGCTGCGCAGAAGTAGGCCGGAATAAGCCTGTCCGCGCATTAAGCGCAGGATAGGTGTTTCCGGCATTCCGATTGCCGGAAAAGCTTCCGCTCCTGCTCACGCCCCTTGCCCACATCCCTATGGGCAACGACCACCCTGGCTGACGCCGGGTGGCCTTACTTGTGCCCTGTGGGTATTCCGTCCTACGAGTTTTATATTGAATTAACGGGATTAAGTACTGGGATATAAATTTTCAGCTAAGGTTCAAAGCCGGAGTGCAGGCTTCGCCTGCTTTGCAAGCGAAGCTTGCACTCCAAAATACCGAAGAACTTTTGCTCGGTTACTTACGTTCTCTATGGCCTCCGTGTCCTCCGTGGTAAATAATACTTTCACAATCTCAAGCGCGTCTTACAACAAGACCCGCTCAACACCGCCGTTTGACGCCTGTTTGATATAGGTTTTCATCCAGTCTTTGCCTAACACATGCCGGGCAATTTCCACAACGATGTAATCCACTTCCAGCTGGTCAACATCACCCTTGTAGCGTTGCAGGCCCTGTACGCAAGATGGGCAGGACGTCAGCATTTTAATCGGTCCGTCGAAGCCGTCAGCGCGAAGCTTGGCTTCGTCATCCTGCAACTCGGCCGCTTTACGGAAGCGAACCTGCGTTGAAATATCCGGACGCGCAACCGCTAAAGTCCCCGATTCGCCGCAGCAACGCTCCGACTTGTTCACCGCCGTACCGATCAGACCGTTGACGGTCTTCATCGCGTCCTGTTGTTTCATTGGGCTGTGACAAGGGTCGTGATACAGATAACGGCTGCCGTTAACACCATCGAGTTTTACGCCTTTCTCAAGCAGATATTCGTGAATATCGATGATGCGGCAACCGGGGAAAATCTTTTCGAACTCGTAATCCAGCAATTGATCCAGACAGGTGCCGCAGCTAACCACGACGGTTTTGATGTCCAGATAATTCAAGGTATTGGCGACCCGGTGAAACAGCACACGATTATCGGTGGTGATTTTTTGCGCCTTATCGTATTGGCCGGCTGCGCGTTGCGGGTAGCCGCAGCACAAATAGCCCGGCGGCAATACCGTCTGCACGCCGATTTCGTATAGCATGGCCTGTGTCGCAAGTCCTACCTGCGAAAATAAACGTTCGGAACCGCAACCCGGAAAATAAAATACCGCTTCGGAATCGGCGCGGGTTTTGTTTTGATCGCGAATAATGGGCACGATCTGGTCACTCTCGATACCCAGCAGCGCTCTCGCCGTTTTGGCGGGCACGTCCTTAGGCATTTTCCGGTTCGTGAAATGAATAACATATTCACGTACCGCCGGTTGGCCTGTCGATGACGGCGGATGCGCAAGCTGCTGTTTACCCCAAGGCTTAAGCAAATAGTAACCTAGCCGTTGCGCTTTATAAGACCACTCGATCAGCAACTTGCGCATGACTTTAATGCTGCCGGGGCGACTGGTGGATAGAAACGCGATCGCAGCTGTTTTCACCGGGTTAAAGCTTTGCTTGCCCATCTTGCGTAGCAGATTGCGCATGTGCATCGATACGTCGCCAAAATCAATATCGACCGGACACGGGTTGTAGCACTTGTGACACACGGTGCAATGGTCGGCTACATCCTCAAATTCTTTCCAATGGGTGATGGAAATGCCGCGCCGGGTTTGCTCTTCGTAAAGAAACGCTTCAATCAGCAATGAGGTCGCCAGGATTTTATTGCGCGGCGAGTACAACAGGTTGGCTCGCGGCACATGCGTAGAACATACGGGCTTGCATTTGCCGCAACGCAGGCAATCTTTGACGGAATCCGAGATTGCGCCGATATCGCTTTGTTGCATAATCAGCGATTCAAAGCCCATCAGGCTGAACGAGGTGGTGTAAGCCGCGCTAAGGTCAGCGCCCGGCATCAATTTGCCCCGGTTGAAATGGCCTTCCGGGTCGATACGCTGTTTGTAGGCATGAAAATCTGCGAGTTCTTCCTCGCTTAGAAACTCGTATTTGGTAATGCCGATGCCATGTTCGCCGGAGATTACCCCGCCCAAAGCGCGGGCCAGCACCATGATCCGCGCCACGGCCTCATTAGCTTCCTGTAGCATTTCGTAATTGTCGGAGTTGACCGGCAAATTGGTATGCACATTGCCGTCTCCGGCGTGCATATGCAAGGCGACAAACACACGGCCGCGCAAGACTTCCTTGTGCACAGCCTCGATCCTTTCGATGACCGGGCGGAAATTGTCGCCTTCAAAAATCTCTTTTAGCCCCGGCAGCAATTCCTGCTTCCAGGACACGCGTAGCGAGCGGTCTTGTAAACGGTGGAACAAAGTGGGGTGCTCCGCTCGATTAGTTAGCTCGCCGACACTAATGCCGCGTCCGGAGAACGCGGCTTCCGCCTGTTGCAACGGTAAATCCAGGTTGTCATAAAGCCACTGCCAGCGTTCACGCACAGAGGTAACGGCTGCTAATGCCAAGTTACGACGGTCGCCAAACAGTTCGGTTTTGTCAACGCCGTCCTCATAAGTCCTGAGCGGCAAGCCGCCTTCCAGAACACGAGTCAAGGCATCGCAAAGCCTCAGTTTGTTGCGCAGCGATAATTGAATATTGATGCGCTCGATACCGTCGCAATAATCGCCCATGCGCGGCAGCGGAATCACGACGTCTTCATTGATTTTGAAAGCATTGGTATGCTTGGCGATAGCGGCAGTACGCGCACGATCCAGCCAGAAAGTCTTGCGGGTTTCCGGGCTGACGGCGATAAAACCTTCGGCATCGCGCGCATTGCACAAACGCACCACTTCCGAGGCGGCCAGCGCGACTTGTTTTTCATCATCACCGACAATATCGCCAATCAGCACCATTTTTGGCCGGCCTCGGTGCTTGGCTTTGCTCGCATAGCCCACCGCTTTGACATAACGCTCGTCCAGATGCTCAAGACCTGCCAGCATCACCCGCGCCTCGCCGTTTTTAGGCAAAGCGGCCAGATAATCGCGGATTTCAAGAATGGCCGGAACCGCTTCACGGACCTGACCGTAAAATTCAAGGCAGAAAGTGCGCGTATGCGGCGGCATTTTGTGCAAAATCCAGCGTGCCGAGGTGATAATGCCGTCACAGCCTTCTTTTTGTATGCCCGGCAAACCGCCGAGAAACTTGTCGGTTACATCCTTGCCCAGTTCGCCTTTACGAAAATGCGAGCCCGGAATGACCAGTTGCTCTTCCGAAAGCAGCTGCTTTTTAGTGGCGTCGAAACGCTTCAGTATAAAAGTGACCTGTTCCTGGTCATGAATTTTGCCCAGGTTGTGATTGAAGCGTTCAACTTCCAGCCAGTTGCCGTCGGGAGTCACCATCGTCCAGGACGCCAGATTGTCCAGCGCCGTTCCCCACAACACGGCTTTTTTGCCGCCTGCGTTCATTGCCACATTGCCGCCCACGCAAGACGCATCCGCTGAGGTAGGATCGCACGCAAACACCAGCCCGGCATGTTCCGCCGTATCCATGACGCGTCGCGTTACGACACCGGCTCCGGTATGAATCGTCGCGTAAGTCTGTGCCACACCCGGAAGCATGGATTCAGGTTCCACCCTACCTATTGCAATCAGCTTTTCGGTATTAATCACTGCGGAATAAGGCGTCAGCGGCACCGCGCCGCCGGTATAACCGGTGCCGCCGCCGCGAGGAATAATCGTTAATCCCAGCTTGATGCAGTCGCGCACCAGAAAGCCGACTTCCTCCTCAGTACACGGATACAGCACCACAAACGGATACTCGACCCGCCAGTCGGTGGCATCGGTCACATGCGACACACGCGCAAAGCCGTCGAAGCCGATATTGTCTTTGCGCGTATGCTTGGATAACAAGGCCAGGGCTTTACGGCGCATTTCCCGCGTGCGCTCGAAATGGGCTTCAAAGGCATTTACCGCCTGATGAGCGGCTTCGAGCAGCAATGCCACCCGGCCGGCCCGAAGCGCATCTTCGCGTTCAAGCTCGGCATGGCGTTTTTCCATCTGCCGAAGACGATGGCGCAATGCTTCCAGCAATGCTTTGCGGCGTTTACGGTTATCGAGCAAATCGTCTTCAAGGTAAGGATTGCGCTGGACAGCCCAAATATCGCCCAGGACTTCATAGAGCATTCTTGCCGAGCGGCCGGTTATCCGCTCGTCATGCAAGGATTCCAGAATCTGCCAGCTCTCTTCACCCAGCAAACGGATGACGATTTCACGGTCGGAAAAAGACGTGTAGTTATAGGGAATTTCGCGTAGCCGTATCGGCGATGATGCTTCGGAAAGCAAAGGGGAGAATTTTGAATCCACTGATATTTCGAATAACGAAGTGGTTGAGAAAGCTCATTGTAGCACTTGCGCATAGGGGCGAAAATACCAAAAGCTGTGTGGGTTTGGTTATAGGAGTGCAGGCTTCGCCTCAAGCTCGGTAGGGTACGCATCGCGTACCGTTTCCAACATTTTTTGCTGGATCAAATCCTAAAAAGGTACGCGATGCGTACCCTACGGTACTAAAAAATCAGCATGAGGCTTTAGGGCTATGAGCGTTGTTTTTTAACGCCGGAATAAAGTCTACAATCCAATAATATTAACCAGTAACAAAGCGACACGATATGTCTGAAATTAAATATGCGATTGAAGCGCGCGCTTACGACATTGTTGGCCTGGCGGCTCATGATTTTTGGGTGTTAAGAGATGAAAAAGGAAACGTTTTAGGGCAATTGCATGGACTGGCAACGGATACTAAAAACAAGATAAAGCCGATTGGTACGATTGGCGATAAGCTGAAATTTTATCACTTTGGTTCCCGGGCCATTTTATTGGGCTTAAACCCGGCTTGCAATTTGAACTTCATAAAGGCCGGACAAAAATCAAAGCTGGTTTTTTCTGGAAGCCAGGATGAGGTATTGAGCCGATGGGATCATGCGGTTAAAGCCCTCCCTTATCTGAATAGCCTTAACGTGCCTTACACCCCTTTAGGAATTGTTGGCGTAGCCCATATCAACAGCAACACGGCCTATACATTATTGGGCAAGCTCATGGGCATACCCTTGCATAATTTTTCAGGTTGCTGGCAGCCGGGATGCAAAAACACCGATAAAATCCTGAGTTCTTCGCAACTGGAATCGATGAAGTATCCTCAAGACCTACCTGGTATTTATAGCGCTTAATGGCTCGTTAGCATCCATGAAGCGGTAAGCAGCATGGCAGATTACCATACGGTGAAATACCCGATAAAAGTCGCTGTTGCGGCTTATGGATTGCCCATTAAAACGTTGAATAAGTCCATGAGACAGCCTACAAACCCTGTGGATTCGGTTCGCTGGCAAAAGAATAAAACGCTTACCATGAATGCGAGTATCGATAATAACAGTAAGGTAACAGGCGTTTTTAAATCTTCCCGCTCTGCGGGAAATAGTTCGGCTGCCCCCATTCTTATTCTGGAAATGTCAGGCATTTCGTAAACCATCTCCCAGCTTTTTTCTTCCTTTTTTTGGATAATGGGCGGAGGGGCTTGTTCTGTTTCTGCTTTCTTCTGCGCAGCTTTATCTACTGTTTCAGGGACAGGCTTATCGGCTATTGGCGGTGGTTCACGGTTTTTAGTTTCCCTTTCTTTTTCCCGCTCTATTTCCTTTTCTCGTTCTCTTTCTTGGGTATTTAACAAGCAAATGTAATGAAAAACGTCTGTTGTCAATCTCATTCTCTGCGTTGCTTCATAGACGTCCCTGGCGTCAACAGCGGGTTTTTCCCGTTCACAAGCAACGCTGAATGACTTGTCGCACAGTGAGTTGATGGTACGCGGTGTCCCGCCTGTACTGAATGCGATGGACAGCGCTTCCCATCCGGTATCTGAAATGAGGTCGGGGGTGCCGCCAGCCACCTGAAGGCGATGCGTGACATATTTGATCATGGTATCGACATTCATCTTTCCCAGAACTTCGAGTGCAGCGATGCGCTGTTTAAAAGGTTCCATATCGAGACTGTTTATTTTGTCCATCAATTCTTCCTGGCCGAGGAGCAGCAACTGGATAAGCTTGATTGACCCTTCTTCAAGATTGTTCAGTAAGCGGATGCCGTTGATAACATCGTCTGACATCAGATGCGACTCATCCAGGATAACCAGGCATTTCTTTCCTTCAGCATTGATCTTTAAAAGGGCATTTCTGATGTCCCGCATAACAAAGGTCTTTTCAGGCGATGACGGCTGTAGTCCGAGTTCCTGGGCGAGAAACAGATAGAGGTCGGCGCTGTTTGCAGGCGGTTCGCCCATCCATATTAATTTGATGCTTTCAGAAAAATCGAATTTGATCATCTGGCTGAGGGTAGTCTTGCCGGAGCCGATCGGCCCGATCACAACGATTAACCCCCGGTTGTTCTGCAAAGCCCCGTATATCTGTTTACGAATATGGGCACGGCTCCCATAATCGTAAAAAAACAGCGGGTCCGGTACATTCTCGAACGGGAGTAAGTTAAGGTTAAAGTGCTCTGTGTACATATGCATTAATTTCCTTGTCCAGGCATAAGCTTGACCTCGACCCTGCGGTTTTTTGCTCTGCCTGCTTCAGTATCGTTGGAGTCTATCGGGTGGGTGTCGCCATAGCCGATTGCTGATATCCGGTCAGGCGATATACCGCGAGAGACCAATATATTCGCGATGGCTCTTGCCCTGCGCAATGATAGGTCTTTATTGTCAACGTGCAGCTTGCCGGTCGGTATATTATCGGTGTGGCCTTCTATAATGACGCGGCTGCCTTGCGATGCCGATATTTCCTCGACAAAATTATCAATCGTAGATAAGGCAATGTCGTTTATCGCTGATTTCCCGGAACGAAACGTTTCGCCGCCAAACACCGCCAGGGTCCGTGGACTGTTATCAGGCTCTGGGGGGTTAATGCTTTTAAGGGCGACGTCTTTGGTTTTGAGTTGCCCCTCAAGCTGGGCAATTGTCGCCTGTAGTTTTGCAACAATGGCCCTGTTGGCAGCCTGTTCCTCCATCAATTTCTTGATGGCATAGTCTGTTCCAGGAGACACGTTTTTTTCGAAAGTTATTTCTTTTTCAGGCGTTACGTCTTTTGGGGGGGGCTGATAAGAAATTTTGTGAACCGGAAGCTCCAGTGCCTTAAAGGTGATAATTGCCGATAAGGTAAAAAATATAATGGACAGTCCAAAAATAATGAAACGCATAATTAAAGTACTCGATTTAAGATGAGGCCGAGGCGCAATGCATAACTGCGCACCGATTAAGTGCCGTTATTCCGTTATTTTTTCTATGGCGGGAATAATAAGCACATGAAAAAATCATGAGCCACTACTCGTAAGCCGTAAATCAGGTGGTGTGGCCTCATCAGTCAATCTGTGTTGTTCATTGGCAATATCCCCAGCGATATAACTTGGCTTCAGGCGCGTCGAAGTGATTCCGGCTTTATGAGATATTGAAACCATTGTGTTTTATATCGCGTTCAAGGTTAGTGGATTCCTTGCATAGCAAATCCAATAGTGGAAATGACAGGGCTATACATAGGTTACATTGCGTAAGTTTCAGGCTCCTCCAAAATAACTTTTTACGATTGCCGACAGGCATATTTCTGGCTTAGGTCGGTTCGGTGGCGTCATGTTTCTTAATGAAACGTTATAAGACATGAGTCAATAAAACAATCAGTGCTAACACCTAATCACACGGGATGGGATATTTAACAAAACAGGAATATTGAAAACTTAGGGATGTGTCTAGCTGCTAACAAAGACTCATATCGTGGGCGTTACCCCGATCCGGATGACACAGTGAACAAACTGACTTGAACAATGCTTCTGGCGATGGGTTTACCGTTAACGCCCTGGTACGCGATGCGTACCCGACGGTACTTGTTTTAATTTGAAATTTTTGCATTAAGCCAGCTCAAAGCCATGCGGATTGAATGTTATCCATATCTGTTTATAATGCATCAAACTTTGATATTTCTTATAAGCAGTTTCCGGATTTTTTATCTTTTCAACATCGGCTTTTCCGGTCGAATTAAGTCACAGATACCTTAAACAGCAAGCTTAAAGCAGTGTTGTTAAATTTTTTGGGGAAACCCGGCAGGTATCCAGACTGTTTGGGAGCTGCCGGGGTTGTGTGATCGCGTTTTTGATTCGGGAACAAAATTCAATGAAACTTGATTACCACCTGGCGGACTCCTACCTATGATGACCCTGCGCTCGATTTTCATATTCACTATGCTGGCTTTTACGGCGTTATCGCCTTGTAACGCAGCCATGCCTACTACGCACATTTCCGTGATTGTGTCCCTGGTCGATAACCTCACGCAAGGCATTGAGCCGGTTCCTGCGAAAATCGGCAATGGCGACGATCCGCGCAATAATCTCTATTGGGGGGCGCTTTACGGCGTTAAAACCTTTCTGAGCAAGGCCGACGGCTGGCGTAACTTGGGCTGCGAACAGAATATCAACGACACTATCCTGGAGCGCTGCCATTTCGCCTGGAAAGACAAACTGACTGTTACCGCCGATGCTTATCGCGGCAGCCGGATTGACCGGGCGATGCTTGACTTTATGCAACAGGCAGCGACTCCGCCCGATGCGGCAGCGCGTGAAATGGTGGTATTCATCGGCCATGACGGCTTGATGGACGAACAAAACCAGCCGATCATCAGTCGCTTTCCAAAACATGCCGGGCACGACAAACAAGCGGTTGTGCTCGCCTGCATGAGCGATGAGTATTTCTCGGAGTATTTGCAGGCAGCAGGTTCAAAACCGGTGGTCACCACGTTTAGCTTCATGGCGCCGGAAGCCTATGTATTGGAAGCCGTTGCGCGCGGTTTTGCAAACCAGGCGGGTGAAGCTGAAATGCGCAATTCCGCCGGCGCCGCTTACGCCAAATACCAGCATATCTCGGCCAAAGCGGGAAGGTCGGTTTTTGGCGCCAATACTCGAGCCAAGCCTATCAGCTTGAGCTTGCAATAGGCTGGAGTTTATCTGTAAGTTCTGCGTCAATTCGTTTGGGCTTTAAGTGTGGACCGGTAGGGCGTAAAGTAAGGGCATCGCTACGGATGATGCCGTAGGACATTTAGGATATTAAGAATGTACTTTTCGGAATGTCCTGATTCCGACTTTTTTGTTAATGGAACTTTACTGTGAAGAATATCGTGAACATCCGTTTTATGGTTTTTATGCTGCTGTGGATTTGTGCGGCTGATGTTTACAGTGATGCAAGCCATTTAAGGTCGTGCAGATCCATTTATAACAAATTGAGCGACCTGCCGGTGCAGCAGCCTCCAAGTCGGGTGCTGCTGGTGCCTTTACTGAGCCGGGAGCCGCATTCGACCGAAAGCCCAAGGTGGTCTGAACAACCGGCCCGCATGCTGGAAGCTTTTTACCGTAAGCACTTTAATGCAGACGTTCAGCAACTGCGGGATATCTGGAACTGGACGGATTATTACCGGGAGATCGAGCGCATACAGCGGCAGTTCCCCCCTTTCGACCGGGTTATTTTTATCAGTCACGGCGGCTTTGACGGCCCGGTGCTCGAAAATGCCGTGTTTTGGCAAGACTTTAAAGTAAAGGGAGGCAAAGGCTCATTGCTTCAGTATTCTGAATCGCAACCGGGACTCAAGCATCTGCTGTCCATCACTTATGATACCGAAAAAAATCGCACCTTCACTGATTACATGTCCGCGCGCTGGAAAGAACTGGCACACCTGAAATCGACTGATATCTGGGACCGGCTTAAGGGAGTGGAAAAACAGTTACAGCCGCTGGATTATGCCTGTTTCCAAAACTACTGCTCAGCGGATCGGCTGGCCACAAGCCCGGAGGACCAGCGCGGATACCGGCTCGAACTCTGCGAACGCATTTGCCGCGAACCGCTGTTCGAGCAAAAGACATCGGTTGACATATCCCCCGAGCGGTTCTTTCATTTTACAAAATCCCTGAGTTCGCTGGCATCGTCAGACGGCCTGATTTTTTTCGGCGCCTGCAACCCCGGCAGCGCGGCTCCGGTAAAAGTGACGGAGAAGGATGAAACCGAGTTGTTGATCAATTCAAATCTCGCCGGCGGCCCACACAAGACCTACGTGCATCTGGTCAGCACAGTAACCGGCCGCGTTACCGCAGGCCCAATAGGGGACAGCAGTGCAGAGGATATTGTAAACCGGGTTATTATGTTTGAGAGCGGTCGTCCTCAGTACAATTTATGTATTGTTGAGCCGGCTGCGAGGTGATTATTCGGCTGTGCTGTAGGTTGGGCTGACGTAAGTGGTAGGGTACGCATCGCGTACCGTTTTCAAGGTTCTCCGCTGGATTAAGTCTTAAAAAGGTACGCGGTGCGTACCCTACGGTACTGCATTCCCATTTATGCCCCAGAGGGTACGCAGCGCGTGGGAACGAGAAAAACCTATAAATTACAAACACCTGAATCCTCATGGTGGGGGCAAAAGAAAATTAATGTTTTCTGAAGAAACTACTGCGCTGCCAATGCCAATTGCTGCTGTTAGTAGATAGACCGCCCAACGAAACCTCAACCATAATCCAACTGATACTAAAAAAGAGATTATTAAGATCAGAAATAACTCAACCCAAGATTGGGTTTGCGCTAAATATATAACCCACCGAGCAGTGACATAAATTACAGTTATTGCGCCTGCGGTGCTTAATAAAAGCCAATACATATCATCATTGCCTAACGTAAAAGTAAAGGGCGCGCCGCTTTTGGAGCATCTCGCTTGAGCGCAGGATTAGATTCGTTTACCGTCACAATTCACTGCATACTTTTCGATAATTATGTGTTCTGGCAATGCACCACCAGACCTCTCGAGAAGAGTTACTTCCTTTTCGTGAGGATTTACTGGATCGTCGAATTCATAGCAAATTACGTTTGCGATAATAGCCAGCAACGTTTCGTCGATAACGTATACGTAACCCTCTTCCATATAGTCAGATGTAGCAAAACGTATTGCTATCTGTTCTGATCGTGAAGTTGAAATTCCGCTTCCGCCATATAGTCCAGAATCTATTTGATGAGCCCTGGCGGTATTGGATTCGCAAGGCCCGTGTTTGAATGTTCCATCAAACTTCCACTTTCCATCTGCCAAGGGAATAACTTCTACTATGTTTCCCATTGGCAATAGGTGGTCATCATTCTTTTGGTCAGTTATTTTATTAACACCTCGATATAGCATGATCAGCCTCGGATAAGAACCTAACGTAGAGCTAGTGCTTATTGTGGCCGGGGCCAAGCGGTTTTGTCACTGTGCGAATTTGGTAAGACGCATGACACGCGACGCATTTGCTCATGGAGTCGCTCAATTGACGTAGTGTGATTTTAGAGTCTTTTTTTGATTCCGCGTCCGAAGCGATTTGATCAAAATCCTGATGCAAGGACATGCCCAACCCCATGAATTCTTTAGGCAACACGCCCTTGAGGTGATCCTCGGCTTTATGCGCCATTCTCATACCCAAGGGACGGGCGTGTTGGGCAACCGCTGCCATGTCATTTTTGGAAAGTGCGGCCAAGATGTTTTGCGTGCCGGATAACAAAGCCCGCATTTCCTCAAGCACATGACCGCGTTGAGCCTCGGAAAGTTTGAGGGTTTGGCGATCGTCGTGGTCGCCTGCAAACGCAGCGGTTGCTAGCAGCGAGCAGGCAATGATTGCTACTGATTTTTTCAATTGAAGCTCCTTGGTTGAAAGTTAAGTGGTCTAACATAAAGTAGACACCTAAACAAGCGTATATCAAATTCCAATCACAGGCGTAAAACGTAACTCCTGCAATCCGTTAGACAAGATACTATAACGATTGAATTATTGGTAGCGGCCCCGTTTCGGCATTCCGAAAATATCAGTAAGTCATACAGGCAGCATTCAGCAGCCCAGCCGCGAGCGAGAACCCGGCCAGTACAATCGCAGGCCCCAGTTCGTCGTCGGCGATGCGGCGGCACAGGTCGGCAAAGGCAAACCGCATCCCTACGAACACCAGCACTTGCACAAACAGCGCCACGCCGGCCCAGATCAGCATGTCGATAAACGATACACTATTGGAAATGGCGCCGGCCAAAGCCAGCACGAAACCCAGCAGCGCAGCGCTGAAAGCCAGCGCCGGTGCGGTTTTGCCTTCACGGATCAGCTTGAATTCGGCATAGGGCGTAATCCAGAGGTAACTGAGCGCAAACAGGCCGGTCAGGATAACGGCCGCAGCAAAATGCAGGAAAAAGCCGTTGGCGCCGGCCAGAATGTCGGTCGGGTTCATAGATTCCATAATCAATCCTCGGTAAAAAAATGCGGTATGAAGCGGCTGTTGTTGCCGGTGATTTCGGTTTGGTCTTCGCGGATGCCGATGCCGGCCGGTTGATCGGCAATCATCCAGGAGCCGATGACCGGGAAATTGCCGGAGAAATTCGGCAGCGGCGCGTGGCGTTGATAGACGTAGCCTTCGCCGCCGTAACTGCCGTCGGTTTCGATGCTGTGGCAGCCGCGGCGTATCTCGATGTTGGCGCCTTCGCGGGAATACAACGGCTTGCGCACATAATCACCAAGCAGCGGCTTGTCTCCAAAGCTGGCCGGCAGCAAATTGGGATGGCCCTCGAACAACTCCCACAAAACTGGCAGGATGCCCTTGTTGCTGAGCAGCAGTTTCCACGGTGGTTCCAGGAGATTCAGATTCGCTTGCGGCAAATAGCGGCCGAACTCGTCCTGCAGCATCCATTCCCACGGATAAAGCTTGAACAGCGCCTTGATAACCTTGTTGTTCAGATCGACAAAGCGGCGCTGGGACTCGTTCCAGCCGATTTGCCCGATGCCCAGCCGTTGCGTATGCAAGCCAGCTTGCATGGCGGTGTCGCGCAAGTATTCGACATTGCCCGAATCCTCGTCGCTTTCTTCAACACAGGCAAAATGCAGGCTCGGCTGAGATTGGCGGTAACGCTGCCAGAACGCGATCAGTTTTTCATGGATGGAATTGAACTGATCCATTTCCGGGAAGCGATCTTCCAGCCAGAACCATTGCACGACGCCGGCTTCCAGCAGCGCGGTCGGCGTATCGGCATTGTATTCGAGCAGTTTAGGCGGTCCGCTGCCGTCCCAGGCCAGGTCGAAACGGCCGTACAGGCTGGGTTCCCGTCGTTCCCAAGACTCGACAATATACGGTATCGACCAATCCGG
>NZ_JALOCF010000070.1 GCF_023227905.1 Methylobacter sp.
AATTCGAGATATGGGGCATTCAATCATGCTTCTAACCCTAACCGAGCGCTCAACCGGAGCGCGGTTATAATGCGGTTTTATTTTTTCAGCTTTCCGTGCCGCGCCCGGTTAGCTCTACGTTATGCGCGCAACCTCCAGGATGATGTTTAAAATTTTTCCCGCGATTTTTGTAGTTTTTATTTTGGCTTTACTTCCAGTGCAAGCTGTCTTAGCCTGCAAATGTGCAAGTGGTGAAACCGAGCAAAGCCTATATATCAAAGCTGACTATGTGGCACATGTAAAAATCACTGTCGCAGAAATTAGGGATGCGAGTGAATTAGAAAATGCTGACTCTGACATCATCGATATGGCTAATGGTGAATATGTCCGCGTCTCTTTCGAAGAAAAAGAAGTATTTAAAGGAAAAAAGTTTTCTCCAAATTTCCTAAAAGAATTACCGTTCACCAATGGAAACTGCATGCTGGGCCTTCGGCCCGGCTGGGAATATGTCATATTTCTTAACAAAGAATCAAACGGGCTCGTTTTTGCTTGCTCTGGCTCGTTTTCTTTCTACAACACCACTGATGCATCAACCAAAATACAGCAGCTAAGAGAATAGGCAAAGGAAAAAAGGTAAATTCGCATAACACGGCGCTTCACCCGACCAAAAACCGCTATGCGGTTTTCGTCGGGTGAGCTGGGCGTTAGCGATCACTAGCATGGCTCTGTGGAAGAAAATACTTATTGGGTTGAGTCTGCTGTTCTTGCTCGTTATTGGGGCAGTAACACTCTTTGTTTCCCGCCTCCCTGATCTCGGCGCCAACACTGCCCTTGTTGAGTATCCTTCACCGGGTGGTCAATTGAAGGCTGTGATCTTTGACCGTGATTGCGGCGCAACCACAGATTTTTCTACCCAAGTCTCAATACTCCCGGCTAGCAGTAGTCTCGAAAACGAAGGTGGAAATATTTTCTCTGCGGATACAGACTATCGCCAGGCACCGTCATGGAAAAATGGCGGGCCGGAAGTGCGGTTCCGCTGGGTCTCGGACAAAAGCGCGGTGCTTCAACATCATCAATTCGCTCGCGTTGTTCGGGCAAGTTCCAACGCCAAGGGGGTTCAGGTTGCTTATTCCATCTTCCAGTAGCCGCATCGCTAACAATCCAGTCCAGCGAACAGTCAGCAAGCTTCGCTGTCTACCTGCTGCTGACATTCGTTGTTGGATAAAAGAGAAGCCGAAGAGTAGGAATCCCGTCTTTTGATTACTTTTCATTCAATACCCAGACGCCGTCCCAATCGGAACAGGCGACATCATTCGTGTCCAGACAGCGCTCCAGATATACTTTAGCGACTGGATCGTCGGGCAACGTTTCAAACACGGATGCTGCTGCGGCCAACTCGCCCTGCTTATATAAAGCCAGCCCCTGGTTGAATGTTTGTATGGCAAGCGAAAGAGCTTCGCCTTTAAAACCCAGTAGTTCATAAACAGTCACCGGCGTATTGCGGCCGACTACCCGGATGGTTCCGGTTTCGCGCCAGAGGAACTCATCACGGGTCTGCTGCTTGGTCGCTTCGGAAATCATCGTATAAGTGCCGAAAAACTTGTTGGCCCCTTCCAGTCTTGCGGCCAGATTGGCCGCATCGCCCAGCATGGTGTAGTTGAAACGGGTCTTGGAACCGAAATTGCCCACCACCACATTGCCGCTATGAATGCCGATGCGGTTATAAATCCAGGCCCCGGTTTGCTGGAAAAACTCCTCACGCCGCTCGGCCAATTTGCGCTGGCATTTTAAAACGCTCCGGCACATCCTGATGGCATGATCTTCCTGCGTTAACGGTGCATTGGTAAAGGCGATGATCGCATCGCCTTCGTATTTGTCCAGCGTGCCGCCTTCGTCGGTAATGATGTCGGTCATGTCGGTCAAATAGATGTTCAAAAAATGTACCAGCTGTTCCGGCGTCAGCTTTTCAGAAATCGTGGTAAAGCCCTGAATATCTGAAAAGAAGATCGTTAATTCCCGTGTTTCGCCGCCCAGCCTTAGCTGCGAGGGATCTTTTTTCAGTATTTCGATATAGTCCCTGCTCAAATAATGCTGGAACATAGTTTGTATAACGCGCTTTTTCCGGCCCTCAGTTACATATTTCAAAATGACCGAATTAACCAGCGCCAAAATAACGGCCGTTTCCACAAACAAAACCGGCCAATCGTAATTGCGGCAATAGGCGGCAAAACCGATCAATAACGGTAACGGCGCAAACAACGCAAACGCAAGCACCAAACCCAGCATGCGTTTGCTGTGGATTAGCAGGTAACTTGCCGAACTGGCAAGAACCAAGGCAATGCAGAAAGCCAACCATACCGGGAATGGCTTAATCGCGTCCCCTGCCAACAGGTTGTCCAGCACTGTCGCATGGACTTCCACGCCTGGATAATCGCCGCTGACCGGCGTTGCGCGCAAGTCCTTTAAGCCCGGCGCGCTAAAGCCGAAAAACACATATTTATCCTTAAATTGAGCCGGATCGATTACGCTCGTTTCGCCCGCCTGCAAATGCAATTCAGACTGGATAATCGCCGCCGCACTAAAAGCCTGATGCGTACCTGAATCGCCGCGAAATTTTAAAATGACCTGTCCCTGGTTGTCGGTCGGAAGGCTTTTGCCTTGATATTGCAGCATACCGTCATAACTCAATGCCCTGTCCTGCTTACTTAACATCAAGGCAGCCAAGCCCACCGAGGGGATGATTTGCTGATCGAAAACTCTAAATAACGACGCGCGCCTGAAGACACCGTCAGAATCGGGCAATTCATCGATATGCGAGAGTATGTTCGCGGCCTTTGCCAAGCGGTCAATCGGAAAAGTGGCGTGAGTTTTATTCACCGCGCTCAAATTGGTCAGTTTTTGCCATTGCTCCAATCCCTGTATCTTGACCGAACTACGTGCAACAGTATCTGGCCAGTTCGACCTTTGCTTGGCTTGTTCGCCTAAAAAAACCGGCAACACGACTTTATTGTCAGCTATCGCGTCTGCAAACACCTGATCGTCTTCAACGCCATAAACCGACGCTTCGGTATACAACACATCAAAGGCGATAATTTTAGCCCCTCCCCTCTGTAAAAACCGGATGATCGGCGCATAGGCTTCGCGCGGCCAGGGCCAGGACAAACCATTGACAGACGCGCCCCAATCCAGGCTCGTCTGGTCCAGTAGGATAATTTTAATGTCTTGGGTATAGGGTGAAGGGCGCGCCAGTAATTTCTCGCGCCATGACCAGGTTGAGTATTCCCACTGATCCAGGAGTTTGGTTGATTGCAATGCCTGTGCTAACAGAACTGCCGTCAAACCGATAATCAGCGCAGAACGCAGCTTCGTGGGGATAGTTAAAGCCATATAATTATTTGGTATAAAAAACTCACCACGAAGGCACGAAGGACACGAAGTTTTATTTCTCCGTGCTATTGGTGATTTCAATCTTTACGTACTGAACTTAGGTGATACCCCGATTCTGTTATTTACCGCAAAGACACAAAGTTTAGGTTTCTTCTTCGTGTCCTCGGCAATTGCTCCTGCATTGCTCTACCTCCTGTATCCGTACAGTCCTTCGTGTCTTCGTGGTAACTAAAAATGCGCAATTCCAGCTTCCTGGATGTAAATCACTTAAAGCGTTCTCAACATCTCGCCAAAGCGTTTGTCGCGATTGGTGTTTGCGGCCATTGCCATAAGGCTTTGCGGTAGCAACGGCCTGATATCGGCAATCCGCTCATCCGCTGGCGGATGCGTTGAGGTAAAACCGGTCGCCCCTGGCTTAACTTTAATTTTCATCGTTTCCAGGACCCGTATCAACGCCGCCGGATCGTAACCCACGCGCTGCATGATCTTAATGGCCGAAGCATCGGCTTCATTTTCTTGTCCGCGCGCATAGCCGCTGTTAACCAGCGTCTGGGTAATATCATCAATACTCCCTTCAAACAAACGGGTTAACTCCCCAACAGAGCCGCCTACAGCAGCTTGAGCGCCTTCTGAGGCAATGATAGTCAACGCCGAAGTGATGCGGCTGGTCGAGATGGCTGCAAGCGCATGCGAATGTTGAACGTGCCCGATTTCATGCGCCAAGACTGCCGCCAGATCGTCTTCGTTTTTGCACAGCTTGACCATGCCTTTGGAAACAAAAACATAACCGCTAGGCGCTGCAAAAGCCACGACCTCATCGGTGTCCAGCAACAGGAAATGATAGCCCTTATAGGTTGAAGGTTTGTCGGATGCCATCACCAGGACCTGGCCCAGCAAGTTGAGGTAATTATTGGCGGCCGGATTGGCTTTGACGGGGTAACGATTGACTATGCCCGCGCTGACTGTCCGGCCGATGTAATACTCTTGGGCCGGGGTAATATCTTCCATCGTTTTAGCAACGGCGGTCGAAGCTCGCATTACTGAGCCGGCCTGGCTGCTGGAGATGTAGCCCGTTGCTGCCGCAACCGTTGCCGCCCCATTAACTACCTTGGTCATCTCGGCGCAGCTTGCCAATCCCAATGCCAACGATGCTATTAATATTGAACGCATCATAATCCAGCCTCCCGTAAACCGCCCTGTTTAATGAACTGCTCAATATCGGTATTCTTGACCGTGAATTTTTCCATGTTATCCACCCAAGCGAAGCTCATCTGTTGATGTCCTGCCTTGTAGGCGTTCTCCACATCCGCGTTAAAGCCTTTGCCGGCCAATGCGATTTCCTTGCCGCTAGCGCCTGCATTGACATTACTACCCGGCACCAATTCAACACTGGATTCCGATACCGCAGACTGATGAATCCAGCCGCCCGGCTTTCTTGGAGTATTGACCATACGCCAGGGGCCCTGCTCTTTTACCACTTCTACCGATTCGCCATAAACGACTTTATCAACTATTTCCCCCAAAAAAGACGGTTTATTCCTGACCTGACCCTCTTCAACCTGAACGTTTAGTGATGTTGACCAAGCCGTAGCCGGCACCAGCAACACCACGACGCTTATCAATAATCGCCGCATATCTCTCTACCTCTTATTGTTGTTATTTTGTAATGATAAATCCTTTTTATAGCATAGAAAGCCGTTATGTGCTTTAAAGAGCTACACACAAAACCAGCGGCGATACTGAATAAGAACGCTTTTTACTTTTTGAACAAAGCGATCGACTCCACATGCCCGGTTTGCGGGAACATATCCATCACCCCGGCTTTAACCAGTTTATAGCCCAGTTCATTAACCAGAATCCCTGCATCACGGGCCAGCGTTGACGGATTGCAGGATACATAAACAATCTTCTCAGGTTGCCATTTCTTAAAATGATGCAAGACCTCCGAAGCTCCGGCTCTGGAAGGATCGAGCATGATTTTGTTGTATTTACGGTTAGCCCAAGGCTGATCGCTAATATCCTTACTTAAATCGGCTGCGTAAAATTCAACGTTTTCAATGCCGTTATGACGGGCATTTTCCTTGGCGTGATTGACCAAAGGCTGGTCGCCTTCGACGCCGACCACGTGCCCTGCAAATTTCGCCATCGGCAAGGTAAAGTTGCCCAAGCCGCAGAATAAGTCCAGCACAGAGTCGTTTTCATTCAAGTCCAGGGTTTCCAGCACCCGGTTGATCATTTGTTTGTTAATTTCATAATTAACCTGGGTAAACATAGCCGGTTTAAATTTAAACTCCAAACCTTGATCCGGCAATGCATAAATCGGTATCAGTTCCGGTTCGCCATCCAGCGGCATGATGGTATCCGGGCCTTTCGATTGCAGGCACACCGATATATCATGCTGATGAGCAAACTCGCGCATCCGTTCCTTATCGGCATTGGTTGGCGGCTCCAGTACCCGAAACGACAGCACGCATTGGTTATCGCCGATAGCCACTTCGATCTGCGGAATTTTGTCCCTGATCGTCAAGCCGCCGATCATTTCCGACAAAGCCATGAGCTTGGTGCCGACGACAGGATGCATGACCACACAACTTTCGATTTCTGCCAGATAAGGATGGCGTCTTTCTCGAAACCCCACCAGTACCCGGTTCTTTTTCTCGACATATTTAACGCCCATCCGCGCTTTACTGCGATAGCCCCAATGCGGGCCTTCCAGCGGCTGCCAAAGCTCGGGTATTTCAGTCTTGCCGATGCGTTTGAACTGATCGACCAGCAAATCCTGCTTGATCCTGATTTGCGCAGCCGAGTCGACATGCTGAAAACTGCAACCGCCACATACGCCGTAATGCGCGCATAACGCATCGACCCGGTCGGCGGCGCGGCTCAACAGATTGGCAACCTTGCCTTCCGCATAATCCTTGCGACTCTCGGTATAGATAAACTCCACTTCTTCGCCCGGCAACGCCTCATCGATAAAGATCACCTTACCGTCGACATGCGCCACCCCACGCCCATCATGAGCTAAGGATTCTATAGTGACTTTAACCGGCGTATCCGGTAACTGCTTTCTGACTCGTTTTCTGTTTGCCATGTTTACTTTTGTTTCCAGCTTCCTGAAGATTGATACCACCAGCCCGGTTGAGCATTACTCACCCAGCGAGCGGCAAAGGTTGATTTGATTTGCGCAGCCCATTCGGGGTGGCCGTTGGCATTGGCGATTGCCTGATAAAGGTTTTGCCGATCGGCATTTTCAGCGGCGACCAGTTTGTTGACCTGATTCCTGTCTTTAAGCGGTACGCTGCCACTATCCCTGACTGCCAGCAGGCCGTCAGCCTGAATGCCGATATAGCCAGCTGCATATAAAGGTTGCAGGCTGGCAAAACGGGATTCCATAGCGGCGCGCAGCTGCCTGATTTCAGCGCTGTCGATTGCCAGATTTGCTTCATCAGCTTGCGCGGGCGATACCACGATATTAATTGCCGTATCAATTACCTGGTACAGGCTCGCCTGCCAATCCGGCAAACTGGCCTTAGGCTTGGGTTCAGTTTGTTGCGGCGTATTTTTTTGTATGTCTTTGATAATTTCATCTGCCGCTTTTTCAGCTGCCGCGGCAGGAAAGTAAATATTGATAGTGACACAGGCAGTCAACAATATTGCGCTTAAAACTGATATTTTTCTCATAACGCTCTCCAAACTATTCAATGGTTACTGGTCTGATGTCGACTGACTGTTTCATCAATACGCTCACTCAAGCAGGGGATTATAGCCGATTGCATCGATTCGCGGCAGACCGGTGTCGGTAACAAGAGAAACGAAGTTTGCAGTAGAGGATGGTATCCAATATTCTGGACTGTACATTCAGGTCGAACGATATCTTTTCGTCGACCGTCATTTTGGAATTCGATGCGACCGGTAAATTCGAGATCCGTCGCCTTATTGGAGCATAGGAATCGAGCATAAAAAGCATGCCCGCCCCTACTTCAAGCCCGTTGCAAGCGATTGCGGACTGGTGTTTGAATAAAGGCGGGCATTTTTAATGCTTCCCTGGCATGGTTTCAGTGCAGTTTGATTAAATTCGCCATCAAACTGAAGAAACAAATGCAAGCAGCATTAAATATCAAAACACGTTGGTACAGCTTTCCCTAATCTCCTTAAGCTCTACGGCAATCTCCCGACGCATGCGAAAATCCCGGCGCGTGTGGACTATGTTGTATGGAATATTAGGGTTCTTTTCGTATTTGACGGCTGTGCGGATGATGCCTATCCACTGCCGGTCGTTATCTTCCATGTCTTTAAAGCGATTACGAATACGTTCCAGTTCCTGGTTGCAATAGGTAATAAAACCTGCGGCATAAAATACGCTGTTTTTCAGGTAGTCTTGTAAGGCAGCTAAATCGCCGTTAATTTCGACAACAACTTCTTCAAAATTAGCCGGCTCGGTAGAAAACATTTTATCTGCCGGGTCTTCGATCAGTTTTTTGACCGGCGGCATCGCTTCAGCGGTCACCGCATTGACAATATCTTGTATGACCTGGTTTTTGGCTGTCGGTTTTTCCACCGATTTGGCACGGCTACCGGTAGCGGCGGTTTGAGCGAGTTTTGTCCACAGACCGTAACGCAGATAATGTGTCAGGCCGCCTTCGCGCTTGGCCTTATCGTTGCCTTGATAGAATGCTTCAAGGGTTTTAATTTCGGCTGAACGCTCGTGCAACAAACGTTCTCTTGCATGTAAAGGCTTGGCAATAAAGGCTTCGACAGCTACCCGGCTAAAGCGCAAAAACAGTACTTGAAAGCCGTGCCGAATGCGCGCCTGTTCAACTACTTCATCAACATCGGAATGCAGCAAAGTTTTGCGTACTTCTTCGGTTTCCCACAGCAGGCTTTGAGTCTTTAGAGCAATTTGATCGATAAGGGCTTGTAGCGCCTGCGCCAGCTGGTCAGTCATTTCGGTTTCAAATTTTTTCTGAATTTCCCGAAATAATTCTTCACGAATTTTATAATTGCCTTCACGCGAGTCAGGCATGGAAATGGTACCGCCCGCTGTGTAAATGCGCTTTAACTCGTCAGGTTGGGCTGTGATCAAATTAGACAGTAAAAGCTCGATTTTTTCGTCATAGGCTGAATGCAGCGCAGCCAATTCATGATGTTCCGAACCCAAAGCGTCGGCTTCTTTGCGGCCTTGAATAACTTCGGCGTACCAGGTATCGAAATCTTTTTTGATGCGTTGCCACTGCCGTCCCCACCATTGATTAAAATCCTTACCCAGTAAATCATCTTCCTGGATTTCATTTTCATCAAATACGCCGTAAACCGGTTCAAGCTTGAGCAATATTTCATTAGCGATTTGCCGGATGCTGCTGACCAAGCCATCGCAACGTCTTTCTAAAACACCTGAGCGCTCATTGTCGATGTAGTAATTAATGGATTCCTTGAGCGCCGCCATGCCATCGTTGATACCCAGCTTTTTCATTTTCGCTTTATCGTCGGCGCTCTTAGCGCGTCTTAGGGTATCGTCGGAAGGAATGCCAAACTCGACTAAATGAGAGCGCGCGCAAACCGGGATTAACCGGCGCTCAGGCACTGACGGCCAATAGCTGCGATGCTTGGTGTAGGTCTCTTTAAAGTCGATTTGATCGTCCATCGCATCGGCCTGGGTGAGCACCACAAAGACCTTATCGGAAACTTTTACCGTAGGGTCTTCGGAATCGGCAATGACCAGCATTTCTTTCTCGGGTCCGGTAATGGACGGCTGCTTCATTTCCTTGGCGTAAATGATCGCATCGCAGTTTTTTAACCGTTCGGTCGCTTGCTCGGCATGCATTAAAATACCCGAGTTAAAGCCCGGCACATCATGAAAAATGATGTCGCGGTCGCTGCGCAAACGCACGGTCTTCAATTGAATACGCTTAATCGCTAAAGATTGAGCCCGGTTTTTAAACACCGCCGACTGCAATTGTTCGCTGATTTCGCCGATATCGGTAAAGTGTTGCGTATAACCGGCTTTTTGCTTAGAAAACACTAAAATCTGGGTAAGATGTTTTTCGGTATCATCAAAATCTTCTTGTATTTCTTTGCGCTCGCGTTCGCTTAAAAGACCTAACAGCGCATCACGCCGCTGTAGTTGAAGCTTGCTGATTTCTTCTTTGGTGTAATACTGGATATACAGCAGTTGATCTTGTTCAGTCTGGGCGGACCAAATCTCGGTACTGGTGAATGTGCAGCGCTCGCGTGCGGACGGCAAAATTTCCTGCCCTAACCAGGCATTCAGCAGCGCACTTTTCCCTGCCTTTTCCAAACCGATTACCGCTACTTCAAAACGATTGGCATGCAGGCGTTCCAATTGTCGCTCCAAACGAGGACGCTCAATGTTGAGCCGCCTTAGCAAGTCCGGGGAAATATCCACGCCGGTTTTATTGCCCAAAGTAATCAGTTTATCAGCCAGTACCGACGTTTTTTCCAATCTGGCCAATTGTTTTTGACAGGTTTCTAACCAAGTAGTCATGAGTGTTCCGAAATTACAAGAAAGATGAAACAAATTTAAATCGCCATAGTTTACCGTATTGTTAGCAGACTACTCGACAAGTTATTGTATGATTAATTCATACTGTAAAAAATCTGGTCAATAATTAATCCGGCAATAAATGAGCGTATTTATATTGAATGTAATAATAGATTAAATAGAGAACCTTGGCCGCAAATCATCGCCTACTCAACAATCACTTCATCCGTTGCCGTAATACGCTTCAACCGCTCCATCAACACATCCCAGTCAACGCGTGGGTTATAACCGATCACATCGATACGCGGCAGGCCACCGCCGGTGACAATGGCGTAGCCTGATTCCCTGGCTTCTACGCCCATCAATTGACACACGCCGTTATGCAAATAACACCCCATGCCCAGCTTGTCATAGCCAAAGGTGTCAAAGAACCTTAAAAAACTTCTGGACAGTAAATCGGCTGCGCCGCCGCCACCGATATTGGCGATGTTTTGTACCGCTTTTTGGCTGATTCGATGCCGCGAATCGTCGTTTTCTGGTGTGCCCAGCCACGCGAAAAAAGAGACCGGGCGCCAGTTTTCCATATACAACTGCTGGACATAGCCCGATAGCTTGCCGGTAATGCCGCCAAATTCAAACCGGCCGGTCAGTTGGTCCAGGTCCAGATTGTTAATTTCAACATCGCTGTGAAACTTGATGAAATCCGTAAACAACCCTGAAGAGGCCAAATTGCTGATCTTTATCTCACCGTCAAACGCCTTGATAATCAGTTCGCCGCCCAGACTCAGGGTTTTGTTGCTGTACTCGACTCGGGGGATATGACCGCTGATAGTACCCGATAACGGTGTCCAGTTCAGCGCGCGGGATAGCTGCTCAAGTGACACATTGTTTACGCTCCCATCAAACGACACCTCGGGCTCTTGCTGGTTTCTGGCCTGCCAACTGAAATGGTTGATAGCGATTGCGCCGCCTAATAAAGGCAATTGAGCTTTTTCAAGCAGCCGGATGCTGTCAGCCCGGCTCAGGAACGATAGCTCGGCAGGGCCTACAGCTACACCTCCCACCTTCAATTGCTGCCAGAAAAATTTCGACGGCCGGCTAAAAAACTCATCGTTCGCCCAGTTAACCTGGCCTGCCCCGCCCTGAATTTCACCGCGTCCCGCTGCATCTTTAACACCAAAATTGTCAAAGGTTGCCGCCATCGCGGTTAAGGACTGATCGTTAATCAGAAAGTCGGCTCTTAAGCTTCCTGCGAGCGAGATGTCTTGCAATACGGTCTGCTCAAAAAACGGTTTCAGGTAAATTGCTGAAACATCCTGCAAATTATTGCTGTTCAACGAGATCTGGGCCTTTTCAATAGTTAATTCATCCTTGTAATGAACGGTTGCGTTGCCGTTTATTTCCCCAGCATTTGAGTGTTTGTAATTTGCAGCGTTAATTTCGACCCTGTTGTTTGATGCGTCCCAATCGCCTTGGGCATCCCACACTATATGTTGCCCGGCCGCTTCCAGATATAAAGGCTCTACATACAACGCTCCGCCGTTAACATCAATATGACTTTGCCATTGCCATAAGCCGTTATAGTTTTTAGCATCTAGTGTTGATTCAAGCATTAACGCCTCGGCTGCAAACCGCCCGTCTTTGGTTTGTCCGGTCAGGCCGTCCAGCCCAACGCTTAAGGTAAACTCATGAACTCGCGCATGACTGCCGCATGCGTTTAACTTAACATTGATTTTTCCGGCTTTAAGTTTGAAGTATTCCTGGGGCAACAGCTGCTGGATCAATTTGCCGTCCACCGCCTTAGCGTCAATATGCAGCCGCCATAGTTCAACCTGCTCTTCACCATCAATCGCTACGATACCGCCCGCCAAACGTAAACCAGTCAATTTGAATGAGCTGCGCTGCTCCGTAACGTGAAAAGAAAAGTTGGTTGACGGCGATTGCCATTGTTTTGATTGTATCTTCGCCTTGCCCTGTTCGCACAACAATTCCTTGTTTTGCCAAGTGAAAGAAGTACAACGAATGTTGGCCAGATTGAGGTCATTAAAAGGTTTTGGCAGGCTTAGCTTGGCGATCGTTAAGGTCAGTTTTTGCGGATTTTGCTGTATGTCGGTCAGGGCGATATTGATGCCTTCCAGCTTCCATTGCGTCCCTGCAAGGGTGCCGACATTAAGCGATACGCTATCCAGCGCATTGGCGGTGAACGATATTAAAATAAAAACGATGATCAGGATGAGTCTGATCAAGGACGACGGGACGGCCGCCTCTAAAAATTCTTCGGCAGGCTCAGAATGAGCGGCTTTCATTAGCCAGGGAAAACACCTGTGGACAAATACCGATCGCCCCGGTCGCAGATAATCACCACAATCACCGCATTCTCGACTTCTTCAGACAGTTTCAAGGCCGCATGAACAGCGCCGCCGGATGAAACACCGGCAAAAATACCTTCTTGGGCGGCCAAAGCGCGGGTAACATTTTCGGCTGAAACCTGATCGACGTCGATAATCCGGTTAACTCGGTCGGCTTGATAGATCTTAGGTAGATATTCCTGAGGCCAACGCCGGATACCGGGGATTTTAGACTCGCCTTCCGGCTGCACGCCGATAACCTGAATAGCGCTGTTTTGCTCTTTCAGGAACTTTGAAGTACCCATAATGGTGCCGGTCGTACCCATGGAGCTGACAAAATGGGTGACTTTTCCGTGCGTATCCCGCCAGATCTCAGGACCGGTGCCTTCATAATGAGCACGCGGATTATCAGGATTGGAAAACTGGTCCAGAACCTTGCCCTTGCCGGCCGCTTCCATTTCCCTCGATAAGTCAATCGCCGCCTCCATACTGCCTGCCGCCGGTGTCAGGATGATCTCCGCACCGTAAGCTTTCATCGAAGCCCGACGTTCTTCGCTCATGTTATCGGGCATGATCAGAGTCATTTTATAGCCTTTGATCGCCGCCGCCATCGCCAACGCAATGCCGGTGTTACCACTGGTCGCTTCAATCAAGCGGTCGCCGGGTTTGATCTCGCCTCTTTGTTCAGCATGCTTAATCATGCTCAATGCCGGTCGGTCTTTTACCGAACCGGCCGGGTTGTTGCCTTCCAGCTTAACTAGAATAGTATTGCCCGTAGTGCCGGGCAAGCGTTGCAACCTGACCAAAGGCGTATTGCCGACAAAAGATTCAATGGTTGGGAAAGTCATGGTAGTCATTGTGATGATTAAGGTCCAAGGTAAAAGCTGAAAGGCTAAAGGCTAAAGGCTAAAGGCTAAAAATTATTGCTCCTTTCGCCTTATTTATTTCTATTTATGAAAATGATGCGTCGGACACTGGCCGTCTCTCAAACTGATGATCGGCCAATTGGAAGTTTTCGCAAACTCGGTCAGTTTTTCATCGGGATCGACCGCCACCGGATTGTCTACCAGCTTGAGCAATGGCAGATCGTTGTGGGAATCACTATAAAACCAACTGTCCTGCATGGTTTCGGTGGAGTTTTTCAGCCACGCTTCCAGCAACTTAACTTTGCCTTCCCTAAAACAGGGGATGTCGTTGAATCCGCCGGTATAACGCCCGTCGATAAATTCCGGCGTGGTTGCCAGTAAGTTTTCAATGCCGTACAGGTTGACTATCGGCTCGGTAACAAAGCGGTTGGTTGCGGTAATAACCAGCAAAGTGTCGCCTCGGGCTTTATGCTTGTCGATCAACTGTTGCGCGGATTGCAACATCAGCGGCCTGATGGTTTCTTCAATAAATTGCGCCCGCCATTGATAAAGCTGTTCGGGATTGTTGTCCGCCAAAGGTTGCAGCGAAAAGCGCAGAAACTCGACAATATCCAGCGTCCCCTGCTTATAGTCATCGTAGAACCTGGCGTTGGCGCTTTCATAGTGATTTTTATCGACGATGCCTTGGTCGACAAGAAACTGTCCCCACAGATAGTCACTGTCATCGGCAATCAAGGTATTGTCTAAATCAAAAATCGCTAAACTCACGGTTAATCCTGTGTTGAGTAATTAAAAAGCCTATGGCGCATGGCCTTTATTTATGGAACAATGAGGCCATTAAATTTAACTTACTAGCCTAATCTTTTAATAATTTTACCATTAGCAAGATTAAAGATATAGGAAAGGTAAAAACACAGGTTTTAACATGATTGACTCTAAAGGATACCGGCCCAATGTCGGAATCATCCTTTGCAATGACGAGGGTCGCGTGTTTTGGGCAAAACGAATGGGTGTAAACTCATGGCAATTCCCGCAAGGCGGGATAAATCCGAATGAAGACCCAGAAGCTGCGATGTATCGGGAGTTGTGCGAAGAAACAGGGCTGCAACAGCAGCACGTCCAGGTGCTCGGCCGTACGCGATATTGGCTGAGATATCAGCTGCCCGAACGTTATATACGCAAGAACTCTCTGCCGTTATGCATAGGCCAAAAACAAATCTGGTATATGCTGCGCTTGGTGACGCATGAATCCAACGTGCGTTTCGATCAGTGCGCCAAACCGGAATTCGATGACTGGCGCTGGGTGGACTATTGGGAACCGCTTAAAGATGTGGTGTATTTCAAGCGCAAGGTTTATCAAAAAGCGATGAGCGAGTTGGGTGCCATTCTGACTGCTGATACCGTTCCTGTTAACGCCGCCGGGTATTTGGCCAAAGAAATTGAAAAGGCCAAAGACAAAAGGCGCAAAAAGTAGCATCGCTATTCACCACTCCCACGGCGTCATAAACAAGCCGTGGGAAGATCGATACTTCCTCTCTTTTTCTTTGACACAATCTGATTCAGGTATTGGTTCAGCAAACTGAACCTCTGAAACCAATACTCTTGCGGCCATTACTTAACGCACGTTATTTTTTAGTATCCGATTTCTTAGCGTCAGAAGCAATTCCCACTTTTATTGGCGGCAGCCTCGTAACTCTTATGGGTGGTAACTCGGTGATTGCAACATCGGCACCAACCTTAACTTCGATCGGTTTTTCGACAGCCAAAGAAATAGGTTTATCCGTCGCAATATTCAAGTTCACAGTAAGCGGACAGCCTGATAATGTTATTGAAGCAAGGATTATCAGTTTCCATTTGAACAACAGATGAAGAATCTTATTCATATCGATCATCCTCTTTTTGTCTGGCTGACAAGCTCCAGCTTGAAAACCAGTAAGACGAAGCGCTTGCTTCGCAGGATAGGAAGCTCCAGCTTCCAGACTGGACCACTAAGGTGGCGATTAGAGGTCCAGTCGAATATTGGTTTATATTCAGAATAATGAGTTCAAATTCTTTAATCAATTAAGTGCCATCACCTAGCTGGTGAGCATCCTTAATTTTTAAGGATGGCACCGCTAGGCAAAAACCAGGGTTTTCCCTGTGTGTATATGCGATGGTTAGGCGAGTTTTATTCCTAATAATGCAACAGCTTTCACGAAAGTGAGGGATTAGCAATGCACTAACACAGTCGGTGGCGCTTAAAACTGTATAGTTAATAGCGCTGGCGTCATCGAGCTTGGGCTTAGGTGCGTTAGCTAACACGGTGGAGGTATCGGAGATATTTCCGAGTTTGATTATCAAATCACTGTTTTTTTTCAGATAAATCTTTGCTTGAGCTTCATCCGGTTTTGCAAGGAAGTTAGTGCGGTCGGTCTCAGCCTTATTCCCTAGAAAATTGGCGCTTGCGATTTTCTGCTTTACATCTACTAGTAGATCATCGCACTGACCGAACATAAGGCGCCGCGTTACTCTCACTTGGTAGTAGCAATAAAATTCCTAAACTCACAAAGATGACGCGGCATACTGCCACCGCCTTGCGTGTTGATATACAGGTCATGATTAATAACTCTAAAGGAAGATAACGTTGCAATTTTCGGATTCCTTACAGAAAAACAAATGCAGGAATCCCAAATTGGATTCGCTTTAGTGGTTATTATTCATTTTTCTGACCGGATTTATATCTGCACTATTACTGATGAAATGGAGCTTGAGCGAGACTCGCTAGTGATATAGCCCGAGAAAAGATAGTTACAATTTGCAGGTTATCACTTGCTCTAGAAACCGCTGCGTATCCGAACCTACAGAAGATTCCGAACAAGTTACGGGAGCCAACAGTTGGTGCCACAAGGCGATAGTTTTTAATGCCCAGCATTTCGATGTTCAGTAATGAAATAGCCAAGGGCAAATTCAAAATCTGACGTCATATTAAAATATCGGAATGTTGGCCATAAAAGGCATGCTCAAACAATGCTCCTAAGAACGTGAAGCAAATATTAGTCAGGCATGGGCGGGTAATTGCAAGTCTCCCAAAAAATCTTCGTTGGCTGATTTTAGGCACTTACGGGCACAACTGGCGCAACGACCGCACTCAACGCTTACCTGCAGATCCCGGCGTAAATCCTTAAGTGTTTTTGCTCCGTTTCTGGCGGCTTGATGAATATCGAGATCAGTCACCGCCTGACAAACACATACATACATAGAAAAAGCTCCTCTATAGCCCAATAACGTTTTTATTGAGAAGCATTCTTATTTAGTTTTGAGTATCTGTCAAGGTCAATTTTTCTTTTTAAAAACGACGTCACTAACTATGCGTAGTAGCAATTAATGACACTGGTGATTGCCGCCATACTACATATGCGATTGCAGATAGTTAGGCAGACTGACATTCTTCATTAAGCTTTGCTGGGTTTCCAGCCAATCGATGGCCTCTTCGCAGTGCTCCAGCAGCTCTTCGAATAGATCTCGACTGACATAATCCTGCAATTCCTCACATAAAGCCACGGCGTTTATCAGCTGTGGCCGCTGAACATTTCTTTCGTATTCCAAATCACCGTTTAAACATTCGATGACGTTTTCTCCAATCAATAACTTTCCGAGGTTTTGCAGATTGGGCAGACCTTCCAGGAATAAGATGCGCTCAATAAGTTCATCGGCTTCTTTCATGACACGAATCGATTGCTTATATTGGTAGTCGTTAAGTTTTTCCAGCCCCCAGTTACGAAACATACGAGCGTGCAGAAAATATTGATTGATCGAGGTTAGCTCGTTTTTGAGTACTTTATTGAGAATTTCAATGATTTTTTTATCGCCTTTCATATTCGCGCCCTCGCCTGATTAGATACCTGGTTTCATTTGACTTTGCTGATAATTTTCCAAGCCTATCAAGCCAATCAGCTTCAACTGCTGTTCCAACCAATAGGCATGATCCATTTCCGTATCATCCAGTTGCGTAGTCAGCATTTCGCGGGTTACATAGTCTCCGGCTTTTTCACAGGCGGCGATTGCTTTTTTTAACTCAACGACGACATGATATTCAACGTCAAGATCGGCTTTTAGCATTTCCTGAACTCCGTCGCCGATATTCAAGGCTTCGCGTTTAGCTAGGTTTGGAGTACCTTCAAGAAATAGAATACGTTGAATCAAGGCACGGGCATGCAGTCGTTCATGTTCGGACTCGTGTAAGCTTTTTTCTGCAAGGTGGTGCAGACCCAAATCTGCGAACATCTCACCATGGATCAGGTACTGATCGGATGCGGTCAATTCTCCGGCAAGCAATCCGTTAAGAATTTCCAGAATATTCATATCGCCTTTCATAATGACTCCTGTTAAGGTGAATCGGACACAAACCTATAAGTTGGCTTGCGCAAGTTGACAAGTCTTTGAACACTGATTCTATCTCGTCTGGCCCTACCGTCAAATTAATCTTTTTGATTAGACAAGCGCCGTGATATATCAGAACGATGCGCTTCGTACCTCAGCACATATTATGCTTGCGTATCTTATAGCGTTTCTTGAGAGGCAACGTGATCATGACATTTTGGAAACATGTTTAAATGCAAAGAATATGACAATTGCCGGTACAATCAGTGCCATGGTGCTCCATATTCCCATCGCAAGAAAAACGATCTGGTTGAGCGCTACAAGCCCTGCATAGCTATAAACAGCCCACTTTTTCATCATCCACAACCCGAGCATGCAGACTAGTCCTATGAAGGATGAAAAGCCTATATATAGTTGATATCCAAAACCGATTTGCTGCGCTATGGGTGAAAAAATCAAAGGCACTGCCATTAGCGCCCCAATGAATCCGATCACACAGATGACTGTTATTGAGATTGGCCGTTCGGTTGTTTCTGTTATTTCGTTCATGGCGTGGATTTCCTTTTAAGTGTCTGATAATCCTGTTCAGCATGACCCATACATCAAAGAATGCGGAGAGCCACATAGTGCCGGGCATTGGCTGAAAAAATCTGGCAGCCACAGCCATTTCAGATGATGATAAAAGCGACTGGACTGTCCAATGCATTTTTATTGGATTATGACGGCAGTAATTCGTTCCCGTCAATCGTAAAGGGAATCATTGAAACAACTCAAAAGGTACGCGGTCAGGGCAATCGCGCTATATTTTCCTTTTCCCAAAGACCAGTTCGGCGCGATAACAATCACTCAAACAAGCACGCAGTTTTCGTTGGCGTAGGCTGTCTTTGCTGGGGCTGTTGTTATTCAACAAATTCAAGGCCGC
>NZ_JALOCF010000071.1 GCF_023227905.1 Methylobacter sp.
CTGGCCCATATTGGTTGTCGCCGGGCGTACTATCCAGAACCATAAAGACTAACAGAGCGATCCCGCCGATGACTGGAATCAACCCAATCAAAATCCACCAACCGCTACGGTCAGTGTCATGCAGTCTGCGGACCGTTACCGCCGTGCCGGGAATCAGGACGGCCAATGCGTATAAGCCGTCTAACAGACCGATACCGACATCTTCGCTTACAGTACCGGTAAAAGAATCAATGAATGCAAGAAAGATGCTGATAACAGTATTAATCAAAAAAAAGTACCAATACTCTTTTCTTCTGGCTCTACCGTCGAACACTGCGTATTTTCTCAAAACTTCCAGATACCAATTCATAGTCTATTCCTTCCACTTTGCCCCGTTGAATTTGTTAGCTGACTGCCGGGGTGATGCAGCCCACTAAGTTTAAACTCAAATATTAAGCAACGAAAATACAGCCCAACCACTTAATAGGATGGGTAGAGGCCGGAGCCGAAACCCATCATAATCAATGATCAACGCGATGGGTTTCACTGCGTGTTTTATCAAGTCGCGTTGCTCTACCCATCCTTCCACACTGTTGTAAGTCATAGTTAAAACTCTACTTATATAAGTTAAACGTTACCGCCAGTGGATCGGAATAAGGCCATCCTAAGGTGTAGCGCGAGGTGGCATTACCGGCGGAATCGAAGTTGAAGTTTTTCATTTTCGAGGCAGCCTTTTTTAGCTTCACGGAGCTGAATGTCGAAGCCAACTACGCTAGCAATTGAGAGTGCAATAATTAGGAACATTTGTGGATCCATGAGATAGCTCTAACGTAATTGGTGTATATCAAAATCCTGAACGGCAAATAACACTGCCCTGCTCTTTAATGTTGTCGAAGTATAAACAATTCAGTTCTAGATAAAAAACTAATTCCACAAAATCCAATCCGCAAATTTGCTTTATCTTTCCCAGTCCTTATAATTGCTAACTGCTTTCAGGTTCCAGAGGGTTTTTCAGACCCAATGGTTAAACGGGAAGTCGGTAAGGCTTACGCCAAATCCGACGCTGCCCCCGCAACGGTATATAAGTAAAAGCTTCATCGAGATGCCACTGTGCTCACGCATGGGAAGGTGATGATTCAGGTTAACGCCACTTATAAGCCCGGAGACCGGCCCGAAAGTTTAATTCGGTACAGCGGAGGGCTGTCTGCGAAAATGACAGTACAGCTTCACGTTTGTGTCATCTCTCGTTTTCTTTTGTCCTCTGTTGTGTAAATCAATCATGATGCGCGGGCGGCGCAGAGAACAAACATGAAAAAAATCATCTTCGGCCCATTATTACTTACGGGCTTTAATACCCCATTGCACGCGCAGGAAACTCCGCAAAATCTTCCCAATCTGGTTGTTACCGCGACCCGGACAGAAACGGCTAAAAATCAGCTGGCGGCTGCGTCTACTGTCTACACCCGAAAAGATATTGAACGCCTACAGGCTAAAACCATACCGGAACTGTTAAGCGGCACGCCTGGAATCGACATGGTGCAAAGCGGCGGTTACGGAAAAGACACCAATGTTTACATACGCGGAACCAATTCGGATCATGTACTGGTGCTGATCGACGGCATTAAAGTCGGCTCAGTTACCTCCGGCACCACTCCCTTTCAATTTATCCCGATCGATCAGGTCGAGCGGGTGGAAATAATTCGCGGGCCTCAATCAAGCTTATACGGTTCGGAAGCCATAGGCGGGGTTATCCAGATTTTTACTCGCAAAGGCGGGCAGGAGGAGAAGCCCAGCGTGACCCTGGACGCAGGCGGCGGCTCTTATGATACCTACCGCGCTTCTGGTACTATCAGCGGCAAATGGAAAAACAGCTGGTATACCTTGGGTTCATCGCAGTTTGGTTCTCAGGGTTTTAATACCCGACAACCCGTCAGAGGTTTAGATCAGCCTGATAAGGATGGCTACCTGAATACGGCGTTGAATGCCCGACTAGGTCACCGCTTCGATAACACTGCCGAAGTTGAGGCTTCCTTTATGCGGGCGGAAGGGAAAACCGAATATGACGGTACTCCGAATAAAACGGAATTTATCAACCAGGTTGTAGGCACCTCAGCCAGCATGAACATTGTCGATAACTGGCGCTCAATACTGCGCTTGGGACAAAGCCTGGACGAGAATGACAGCTTTGCGCCTAACGGGGCTTTTGTAAGCCAGTTTAACAGCACCCGCTGGAACGTCAGCTGGCTGAATGAGGTTGCCTTATCGGATAATCATCAATTGGTTATCGGCTCCGATTATCGGTTGGATCAAGTCGATGGCTCAACCGCCTATACCGAAAATTCACGTTATGATGCGGGTATTTTTACTGAGTTGCACAGCCGCATTCTGGATGATCACTTTATCAACGCATCGATACGCGGGGATAAAAACGAAGCCTTCGGCGAGCAGGTGACCGGCAATCTTGGCTGGCGTTATAATAGCAGCTACGGTATCAGCCCGTTTGCCAGTTTCGGTAATGCCTTTAAAGCACCGACCTTTAACCAACTTTATTTTCCGGGATTTGGTAATCCTTCCCTGAAAGCCGAACAATCAACTTCTTTCGAAGCGGGTCTGGCTGGTGACCATGATTGGATGCAATGGGAGATTCGCGGCTATCATACTAATATCGACAACTTGATTGTGACGGTGTCAAACCCTGCAACTTCGCTATTTAGCGCGGAAAACGTCGGCAAGGCCCAAATTGACGGTATTGAAGCTGAGATAGGAACTCAACTGATGGGCTGGAATAACAAGTTGAGCATGAATCTGTTAAGCCCTAAAAATCGGGTAACTAATGCCCGACTGCCGCGCCGTGCGGAAAAAACCTTATCTTACGATTTATCGCGCTCATTCGGACAGTTTGATCTGGGGGCTAATGTGTTGGCTCAATCCGACCGCTTTGATGATGCATTGAACAGAACCAAGGTCGCCGGTTACGTGACCATTGATTTACGCACAGCCTATCATTTAAATAAAAACTGGATGTTGAGTGCAAAATTAAATAACCTGTTGGATAAACAGTATCAAACCATTAACACCTACAATACCGCAGATCGGAATTTCTTTCTTTCAATTCACTATAACAACTAACCTTTGGAGATAACATTATGAATATAAAACAATGGCTGCAAGCAGAGTATTTGCCGATCCCACTCATTGCACTGATGGCGCTGACTCGCTTTCATCACTTTGGCGATGTGCTGCATTTGCCGGATGCCTCTTTGGCAGTCTTTTTCTTTGCCGGTTTTTACCGCAAAAAAGTTTTTTTTGTGTTCTTGCTGGCTCTGGCAGGGTTAATTGATTATGTTGCCATCGCAAACGGCACCAGCAGCTTTTGCGTATCGGCAGCTTATGTTTTCCTGATTCCTACTTATGCGGTAATGTGGTTTGCAGGTCGTTACTGTGCGGCATCTAAATCGCTGAAAATGGCTGATCTGGCAATGCAGTTTGGCGTGATCACACTGGCGACATCCACGGCGTTCGCCATTTCAAACGGCAGCTTTTATTTATTTTCAGGACGTTATCCTGATTTATCTTGGGGACAGTATTTTTCACGGGTAGCTATGTATTACCCGCCCTATGTCAGCTCTGCCCTGCTCTATATGGTTTTGGGATATGGCATCATGAAGTTGGTTAAGTCAATGCCTGCTTTGGCAAACAGGCACAAAGAGATTTAAATAAATCGTGTGGGTTGGGTTAACTGCTCTATCGTTAACCCAACATCAGTCTAAAACTGGGGCACCTAAAGCGCCTACTTTTGCTGCCAAACAGCAGGCAACCCAATCTGCGAAGCCAATTAACCGGCGTCGCTCTCTTTTGCGCGGTCAACCGACCATAGCTTCTCAAGTTGATAAAACTCGCGCGCCTGAGCGGTCATCGCATGGACAATCACGTCACCCAAATCCAGCAGCACCCAGTCTGATCCCAGATCGCCTTCCATACCCAAAGGTTTAACGCCGTTTTCTTTAAGCTTTTCCGATGCATATTCGCACAAGGATTTCAGGTGACGATCCGAAGTGCCGGTCACTACCACCATATAATCAGTAAAGCTGGTCTTGCCCCGAACATCGAGCGTTGTTATGTTTTGCCCTTTGCGTTCATCCAAAACATCCTGGACAATTTTCAATATTTGTTCTGCTTGCATTCAAATTCCTAGTGTAAATAATGAGATCAATGTGTCTCGTAAAGCTTATGTTGCTTGATGTATTCTATGACAGCATCGGGTAATAAAAAACCCGGATTTTGTTTATCCGCAATCATGGCCCTGATAGCCGTTGCCGAAATATCCAATTGGGTGACTTGCTGAAAACATAATTTCCCTGCGCTAGCTTGCGCCAACTCCTTTGCTTCAGCCAGTCTGGCTTTAAAAAAGTCATTGAGTTCTTGTGTTTCAAAGCCCGGCCGGGTCATTACCACAATATGCGCATAATCAAATAACTGCTGCCATTGATGCCAGCTGGTTAGGTGTTTGAACGCGTCTGTGCCGATAAATAACAACAATGGTTCGATTGGAAATTCCTGGCGCAACGACTTCAGCGTGTCGACCATATAGGACGGCGTTTGATCGGATGCTTTCTGCCTGTCCAATTCCCTGGTATCGATTTTTAGCCCCAGCTGGTTTTTTATGGCCAGCGTCAGCATTTGCAGACGCATTTCGGCGGTTACGGCAGGCTGTTCACGATGAGGCGGACTGGCGCAGGGAATCAATCGGACCTCATTCAGCCCGAAGATGTCTTTAACTTCAAGCGCGGAACGCAAATGTCCATAATGAATAGGGTCGAAAGTGCCGCCGAAAATACCGATCATTTATTGCCGGATATGGCCGTCACCCAAAACAATATATTTCAGCGAAGTCAGTCCCTTTAAGCCGACCGGTCCTCGGGCATGCAACTTGTCGGTGCTGATACCGATCTCGGCGCCCAGCCCGTATTCAAAGCCGTCGGCAAAGCGGGTCGAGGCATTGACCATGACCGAGCTGGAATCCACTTCCCGCAAAAAGCGGCGGGCTAAAGTGTAATCTTCGGTCACAATGGCTTCGGTATGCCCGGAGCTGTGTTGATTGATGTGCTCCATCGCTTCATCGATATCGCCGACAACCTTAATTGACAAAATCGGTGCCAGATATTCGGTGTCCCAGTCTTCTTCTGTCGCTCTGGTGCAGTTTGGGATCAAGGAACAAGTTTTAAGGCAGCCGCGTAGTTCAACGCCTTTTTCGCTATATTGTTCAGACAGAAGGGGCAGGATTTTTGCGGCGATGCTCTCGGCAACCAGCAGGGTTTCCATTGCATTGCAGACGCCGTAGCGATGGGTTTTGGCATTGATGGCAATCTTGATTGCTTTGCCCAGATCGGCTTTGCCATCGATATAAACATGACAAATGCCATCCAGATGCTTGATCACGGGAATTGTTGCATCCTTGGAAATACGCTCGATTAAGCTTTTGCCGCCGCGCGGTACAACCACATCGACGTATTGATCCATCGTGATTAATTCACCCACCGCCGCGCGATCCGCCGTTGCCACGATTTGTACGGCTTCCACCGGCAAACCCGCCGCCTCCAGACCTTGAGTAATGCAAGCAGCAATCGCCTGATTGGAATATAGAGCTTCCGAACCGCCTCTTAATATGCAGGCATTGCCGGACTTAAGGCATAAAGCCGCCGCATCGACTGTCACATTGGGGCGGGATTCATAAATAATGCCGATCACGCCCAAAGGCACGCGCATTTGACCTACCTGGATGCCGCTGGGCCGGTAGCTTAAATCACTGATTTCGCCGACCGGATCGGGTAACGCGGCCACCTGCTTTAAACCTTCAACCATTGATTGAATGCCGGCTGGCTTTAATTCCAGCCTGTCCAGCGATGCCGCATCCAAACCGTTGTTTTTGCCCGCATCCAAATCCTTACGGTTTTCCGCTATCAACAGTTCGCGACTGTTCTCAAGAGCTTCGGCAATTTTCAGTAAGGCCAGATTTTTTTTTCCTGATTCGGTACGGCTTATTTCCCGTCCCGCTTTCCTGGCCTGCAGGCCAAGCGTTTTCATATATTCTTTAATATCCACTCTATTCTCATCAGCCGGATGAATGTTCTATATTAATTATATCGTTTAATCCGATCTTTTGACAGCCTTTAAATGCAACAACTATCGGATATTTAAACAGTTTTATTAAATAATATAATACAAAAAAGAGGGGTTGGCTTAAGCTGTAATCGATTAATTGAACCTACTTCAATATTGCGAGCAATATAAGCCCCAACATTAATGTCCCGCCATGGACATTAAAATATTTTATTTTGCCGCCAAAATGCTGAACTCAGAATTAAAAAGGGCGGAATATTTCCGCCCTTTTTAAGGTTATTGAATTTATTTATTCCCGGCCTGAAGAAATCCCAGTGCCGCTTCTGCAGATTCAGTAGCTTTGTTGGAATCACCTGTTTTGCCGGCATCAATAGCTTTTTCCAGTTCTTTCACGGCGGACTGCATTTGAGTTTTTGAGTGGCCTAATGCCACATTTTCAGCCTGTTTTGCGTGTTCCAGCGCTTGTTGTGCATGCTCGACCAATGCAGGGGCTTTATCTACCTTGCCTTTTGCTATTGCAGCACTGGTATGTTCTATTGCATTGAGAGCGTGTTCCTCGGCGAAAACCGCGGTACTTAAAAATGTACTTAATAATAGTAATAAACCTGCAAATGCAAATGTTGATTTTTTCATGATTTTATCCTCATTATTAATAGCATTAGGTAACAATCTTCGTAAGAAATCAAACGACAAAAGCACGGAAACCCCGTCTTTTGTCAATTGCATGCCCAACCAATTTAACTTAAAGATTTAGTTATTTGTTTAAAGCAATCACAGAATAAAGTAGGGAATTTTTTTATACAATCAGTAAAATTACTTACCATTATGTGTGTATAAGACTTTGATTATGCCGGTAATTAGCGCGAATGCGGGATTGAGTGGACGAGGCTAAAACTTCATGCCTTTTACACTGCCGCGACTTGTTTTAGGTGCAAGGGTATCGGGAGACTATTAATAAAATAGAAACAATCTATTAATTTTCAGCCTTATTGTTGGCTTACGTATACATACGTATAATCTTCAGTCATCCGGAAAGAAGCTGGCATTACTGATTTATATGGATATTTTTTAGAATACGGGTTTTTTCAATCATTTTTAACAGTGCTGTTGTTTTGGCATTGCCATGAGATTAAAGCTTAACAGCTTATCTCCAATAGTTTCATATATACCTCCTCGTAATGTGAAAGTTCAGAACTATTCAGTGTCTGTACATCTCTTCCTCCCTTTGCCCTTGGCACTGGGAGGTTTTTTTTGCCTATAAAAAAGTAAAATAAACTGCGCTACAACGCTTCGAAAACAACGCGCGATCTACTGTTGGCGATCCGATAATCCTTTGACCCAAGCAACGACCTTTTCATTAGCCTCATGCGCTAAATCAGTAAAGCCATTTATTGCGCCGGCCGCATCAGGCGTTTTAGTGGCTTGCTGCAAGTAAAACTCCTGGGTATCAACTTTTTGATTCTTATCAGAATAAGCTTCCACAGAAAAGCGCAATACCACACGAGCTCGGTCAGGCGCATCAAATTGTTGTTCAAAATCCTGTAGCCGAATTAGCAATGCATAATCCCGGACCGCGCTCTTCAAAGCCAGCAATTGCTCAAACAACTCGGGTGGGGAGGCAATCCAGCGATCCAAACCGTAGAACCTGATCTGGGAAGGTGAGGAATAAAGTAATCGATAGCGAATACGGTTATCCCAAAGCCAAGTCGGCGCATTTACGTTAACCGACGCCTTGTCCTGGTGAGCCGGCGTTGACTCGACCCGACCGAAATCATGGAGTGCAGGTTGCCTGGTGTTAACGCTACAACCCATGCCGAGAAATACCAGCCAAGCAATTAAAAAGTATCTCATTATTATTCCTTATAGCCCGGCTCGCCCGGCCCTGAATCTCGTTGACTTGGACCGAGCAACAATTCCTGCGGATCGTGTTCCAGCATTGTGGCGACTCTTTTTATCTGCTGCGTTGTCGACTGCAACTCAGTCAGCAATTTGTTAACTTTCGGTAATGTTGTCTGCGCCAACGTATCCCCGGAGCTCTTTCCGCTATCGACAAGACTGCCCGCTTTTGCACTAAGGCCTTGCACTTCTCTGGTTAAGCCTTGTAGTTCCTTGGTCAAGGTATCGATGTTGGTCAAGGTTGTACGGGCGTTGGTGGTTAATGCGGGGACACCGGCAAGCGCCTTATCCACACTCTTTTGTAACTCGGAAAGCTTGTCGGTTAAGGTTTTCAGGTTGCTTAGAATGCCGCCGATATTTTTTTCATTTTCATCATTTAATAGCATGCTAAGCCGTTGCATTAAGTGGTCGGCTTTATGCAAAAGTTCTTCTCCGGAGCTCATCAGCTTATCGGTCATGGATGGCTCTAAAGGAATGCGAAACAAGGGCTCGTCCCCGGGCGGCAGCGGCTCGGTTATAGTGCCGGAATCTTCCAGCTGAATCTGGGTCAGGCCGGTCACTCCTTTTAAGCGCAAGGTTGCGTAAACGCCTTTATTTAAAACGATATTTTTATCGACCTCAATCGGGACAAGAATATTGCCGGAGTCTAAAGGGTCAAACTGAACTTTAAGCACCTTCCCGACCGCTATGCCGCGGTAAAAAACCGTAGACTCCGGGTTAAGACCGGAAACAGATTCCCGTGTTGAAATAACGTAGAGATTACGTTCCTGATTCATGGTGCCAATCCAGAAAATGATCGCTGTCGATGCGATTATCAACGTAATCAAAAACAGACCGGTAGCCAGTGCATGATGTTCCCTACCCATGGGCAGTCTCCTGGTATTTAAATACCCGTTCAGCGCGCTTATTGTGAAAAAACTTATCTACAAACGGATGTCTGCAATTTAAAACGGAAGCCAATGTTCCAAAAGCAACCAGTTGATTATCCGCCAGCACGGCAACCTTGGTGCATAAATCTCTTAATATATCTAAGTCATGGGTCACCATAACGACTGTAAAATGAAGATCTTTATGCAGTTCGGATAACAGGCTGACAAAATCCTCGCTGGAAATAGGGTCAAGGCCCGAGGTCGGCTCATCAAGCAGCAATAACGCCGGGTCCAGGACCATAGTACGAGCCAGCGCGACCCGTTTGGTCATGCCGCCCGACAAATCGGCCGGTTTCAACCAGGCATCGCTTTCTGCCAAACCGACCATAACCAGCTTCATAAACACAATGCGGGCAATCAGTTCCTCATCATGAAAGCCGATTTCCCGCAAAGGAAAGGCGATATTATCAAACACATTTAAAACGCTAAATAATGCGCCTTTCTGGAATAGCACGCCGCAATTGTTACGCAGCCGCTGTCCGTGATTTACATTATCACTTTTCAAAGACTGCCCCATCACAAACACCTCGCCTTGGCTGGGTGTTTGCAGGCCGATGATTTCGCGCAACAAGGTCGTCTTACCGCATCCCGATGCACCCACCAACCCCAAAATCTCGCCATGTTCCAGACAAAGGTTAATGTCCTTATGAACGATCTTGCCGCCATGGTCGGGATCGCCAAAGCTGGTCCAAACATGCTCAAGTTGTATTGCATATGAACCACTCATGGCATCCCTATATCCATAAACATAATAGCAAAGACCGCATCCACCATAATTACTACAGTAATAGCCGCCACTACCGAATTAGTAGTCTCATTGCCCAGGCTTTCGGTATTGGGCTTGATCCGGAAGCCAAAGTGACAGGCAATCAGGGCAATCATCAAACCGAAAACCGCACTTTTTCCAAAGCCGATAACAAAGTTAGTCAGCGGCACCGCATCAGGCAATTTAAGAAGAAATTGCTGGTAACTGATGTCCAGCGTTGCTTGCGCCGAAAACATCCCGCCGATCAACGCCATCGCACTGGTCCATACGCTCAACAGCGGCAGGACGATGGTCAACGCCATCACCTTGGGCAGAATCAGGCGCAAGGAATGGGATATGCCCATCGCCGACAGCGCATCGAGTTCCTCGGTGACCCGCATAATACCGATTTCCGCCGTCATTGCCGAACCGGAACGGCCCGCGACCAGAATGGCAGCCAGCAAAGGCCCCAACTCACGAATGACGCTCAAACCCAGAATGTCGATGATATAAATCTCCGCCCCGAAAATCTTCAGTTGCAGCGCCGACAAATAACTAAGCACGATGCCGATCAAAAAACCGACCAGCGCCGTGATACCCAAAGCCCGAACACCTGATTGATAAATGGTAATGGAGATTTCCGGCCAGGGAATGTCGCCCGGATGCAGTACCAAATAACCTATATCCAAAACCAGCTGGCCCAGTAAAGCGACCAATTGCAGCAATTGGTCGCGGAAGGTGGTGAGCAATTGATGGGTGTATTTAATAGCCCGGCTTGATTTGGAACTGACCTGCTGGGGCTTGGGAGCCTCCGCGGCTTGACAGCGGTCAAATAAATGCTGATGTTCAGGCTTCATCTGTAACGCAGCCGGTATTCTTCTCCCCCAAGCTTTCCAGATAATCAATGCGCCGGCGCTGTCGAGCGCCTCAACCGAATTCATATCCCACTGTATATTTTTATCGGCTGCGTATGAACCGATTTTTTGGTTAAGCTCGGGTAATTTGACTAAGTTGCGCAGTAGCCAACTCCCTGTCAGTTTGACCAAGCGTTGCCCGGAATCCTGTTTAATGATTTCCAGTGCAGGCCGTAAATTAAGATTTGCTGTAGTGTCAGTCATAGGGATAGTTGCATCGTTAACATTCCAGCCAATCTATCTCAGCATCAGAGAAGCCGGCAAGCTTGCGCAATTCCCTGTTAAACGGGCCCTTAGGTTTGCCGCCCACATAATACTCGTCGATTAAGTCCCGGTATTTGGCTTCAGCTTCAAATCCTTGTTGCCGGCAAACAAACTTAAACCAGTAAGAGCCCAGCTTCACGTGACCGATTTCATCAGTCAGAATACGCGTTAAAATTGCCACGCTTGCATCGTCACCCTGTATCTTGAATTTTTCAATCAGCGCGGGCGTTACATCCAAGCCCCGCGCTTCCATGCAGCGCGGAACCATCGCTAACCGGCCCGGCAAGTCATCGGCAGTATCCTTGGCATGATCCCATAAGCCGCTGTGCGCAGGTAAGTCGCCGTAATCAATCTGCATAGCCCGTAAATGCGTTCTGATTAACGCAAAATGCTGAGCTTCTTCATCGGCAACGCGCAGCCAATCCTGATAGAATTGTTCAGGCATGCCGCGAAAACGATACAGAATGTCCCAAGCCAGATAAATGGCGACGAATTCAACATGGGCAATGGCATGAAAAAAAGCGGTTATACCCTCAGGCGTGGTCAATTTTCGCCGCGGCATCTGACGGGGAGCCAGCAATTTCGGCTTCTCAGGGAATGTTACCTGTTCTATCGGCAATACAGGCCGGTCTGAGGTAAGCGTTAACTCCCCGGCAATGTAAGCTTGCCAAGCCTGGTGCGTCAGCGCCAATTTATCATCGACATTGACCTGACTAAAAAACGCCTCGGCAAATTCAAATAAATTTTTCATCTCTTACTTAAAACCATGGCTAAGATTATAGATTTCACGGGGTTATTCCTTTATTGCCTATTCATTTACTGGCTTTCCGACCAACCTGCCCTGCCGGTTCCGAGTTTGTTTCCCTTTCAGGATAAAATACTTCACGCCGGTGCCTATTTTATAATGGGTGTACTGGCATGGCGCAGTTTTAAACATCTGCGCAATCGATCTATGACGCTTGCCTTGATCAGCATTACTTTTTGCAGTTTATACGGCATATCGGATGAATGGCATCAGTCTTTTGTTGTAGGCCGTTCCCCTGATATTCTCGATTGGGTTGCCGACACCAGCGGTGCGGGTCTGGCTGTGTTTTTACTAAATAAGCTGCGTTGGTAGAATCCATCCAAAATCAGTTGACCGTTTTCACATTATACTTCCTTACCCGATAGCGTAGCGTTTCACGGATAGCCCTCAGCGCCCTGGCCGTTGCGGTCGGATTGTTATCCTCCCGCTCCAGAGCGATCTTGATAATAAACCAATCCATACCGTCTAGAGCCGTGCTACCGCCCGCCGGGAGCAGGCAAATGCCCTGGTCAGCGTGTAATGCTTCTGCGAAAAGGCTGTCCGGCGAATATCGGTTCGTCAGAGAATAACATGCAACGTTTCAATAACGTTATGCTGCCCGGCCAGTAATGGGCTTTCAGCTTGTGCCACACCGCATCGCGGATATCTAACCTGACGCTTAGCCTTGGCGTTTTATTCGGCCGCGAATAAAGGCACCAGTTCGATCATATTTTCTACCGCCCAGCCTTTCCATCTGAACTACATCATCAATTCCACGGCGTAAATTGTTAAAGGCCATTTGGATTCCAACCAGTCGATTACGTATTTCATGCGCTAATTCAGCTACCACTTCGCCTGTTGCCGCTTCAGTAAAGCTTGCGTGGCTGACCTGACTTCACGCCGCAATGATTGCTCATGTAAACGGCTGTTTCGATCAGATATTCAATCAGTAATTGCTATAGACCTACCGATAGCGGATAGCTACCATAAGAAAAAACCGTTTTAAAGTGACGTACATTCCGCCAGATCATGCCGCCGAGTATGGCAAGAGCCACCAGCAGCAACGTCAGGAAAGCCAAGCCACGCAACTAGGCAGGACGGTAAAAAATCGGTTTCATTTAAGATTCATATAGGTAATTTCGAGAGTGCTGGAAAGTTTAATTTTCCAAAACTCCGCCCTGCGGCGATTTATGCGCTAATGCTACCATCTTCCGGGTCGATCGGCTAAGCCCAACTCTCCCAGCATCGGCTTTGGAATAAAAAGCTACCAGCGCCTCTATCTTGACGTTATCCCATTCAAATTCAGTTTTTTTTATATACCTTGATGACCAAATCATAAAACCATGCCGGACGAGACAAGACGATGTAAATTAAAAATATCGGGGTGATGGGAATGGGGCCAATCTCAAAAACCGAGAGAATCACAAGGACAACAATACAAAGAAGACGCATAATTTATTTCCTTGCTTGATGGTTGTAAACCGAATAGTGCGAATTTAGCATTTAGATATCAGCGAATTTAAAGTCAATATTAATTTAATGACCCATCATAGGAAATACGGAAAATGACTAAATCCGCGAATAATAGTTCCCTTGATAAGGAAAGAGCGGCATGAACTTATTTGAAAAACTGTTGACTTACAAACGTTTCGAAATGGATTAGCGGCGTTTGCTAATTCAAGGCGCGCTTATTATGCTGTCGGGCGCTACCCTGGCAATGCCGAGCACACTCAATCGTGTTGGCTGCACGGCATTTTTCCTGGCTTCCGATCAGCAGCATAATCGTTTTTAGCTCGGTTTGCTGGAGTGTCTTGATGCGGCTTTAGCTAAGGAGACGCGTGATTTGCAAGTCGGGCGCTTGGATACCGTTTCGGCAATGATTATCCTCAGCGTAACAGAAGAACTGTCCCGCTTAAGCATGATGACCGCAACTTTTTTAATTGTTCGCGTATTGTGCGTATTCCCCTGATTTATGCTTTGCAGTTTTCCCATGTCGTAGTCACCTCGCTCGGCGGATTACTATCGATCATCATGGGATTTTTAATCTGGAAGCAATGACCTACCGGAGAAGGCTGATTTATATCCCTATGCCGTATTAAAGTATTGCCATAGCTTTACGGTCACAGCGAAACACGCCATCGCTGCCCCGATAAAATTCGCACTGTTCAATCAGCGCTTCTTTAAGCCGAAGCCGCGCACGATGGACTCTGATCTTGATCAAGGCGATAGAACATTCACATATCTCGGCGGTTTGCTCTGCGGTTAAGCTTTCAAGGTCGTACAGAATGAGCGCTGAGCGGTAAGTCTCAGGCAAACTATCGATAACCCGTCGAACACATACGCTCATCTCTTCGAAAACCAGTTGATCGTCTATTGCAGGTCTTGAATCTTCCAGCTCAGTCGCCTCGTCCAAATTAACGATACAAGTTCTCCGATCCGGGTGACGAAAATAATCAGCGGCGACCCGAGTAGCAATTGAGAAAGCCCACGTTTTAATTGTCGATTGACCTGTGAATGAGGAAAGTCCCCGCGCCATACGAATTAGCGTTTCCTGTTGCAGGTCCTCCGCAACCTCACGGTCGCCAACGTATCGCTCCAGATAGCGCAAAAGGGGTTGTGCCAGTTCTTGAGCGACATCCTCAATAGAAAATTGTTGTCTTGATGAATCCATAGCATATCTCCAATACCGAGTCCGCCCCCAGTGTTATTGGCATCACTGGGGCGGAAAAAGATTAAATAACTATCAGCAGCAGTTTTTGCCATTAGCATGACTTATGTCAGCACATTGCCCGGCATCGTTCGCCTCGCTCATCCCGATACCGGAACCATGATCAAGCGCCGACATAGCGGCTTCGAGAACCTTTCGGGCGGGGACTTGCCTGACTTTGTCCGCGAGTTCGATTGCTGCGCGAATCTGTGAGTCAGTAAGGCCGGCTTTTCGTGCTTCCTGAATGTGGTACTCGACGCAGGGTACGCAATTACTGCCAATTGCGGCACCAAGCGCAACCAGTTCACTTTCACGATGAGTTAAATTAGTCATGTTGTCTCCTATCTTAGATTGAGTATGAAGTACAGATTAGGCAATTATCGCTAGCCTACCCTCTTAGACGGATATCCAACACTAAAGGATACACCCTTATATCAGCATTCTCAGCGCTGAGTGGTTTTTTCAGAAGATGAAAAAAGTGCCCGCTATTCCCGACCGTGATTAACATCCGAGTTAACCGGATATGGTCTTCGATGAGTTCGACCGGGCTACTTAATCTATAAATCTTAGGCTTTGCAATTCGACGACTTCGCCGTGCGATTTGGTCAGCGTAGTAGTCAATCTGCGAGCCACCAGACCGCGCTTGCCACAACCACTGACCTTGCCATTTACAAACCCAAATCGCTCAAACCGGCGTAATCTTCAGGTCGTCGTCCCAACGGCCAATGAAACAAGCACTCCTCCGCGTTGATCGGCAGATCGTTGATGCTGGCAAAGCGGCGTTGCATAAAGCCTTGTCCGTTAAACTCCCAATTTTCATTGCCGTAACTGCGGAACCATTGACCGGAGTCGTCATGCCATTCGTAGGCAAAACGCACGGCAATGCAGTTGTCGGTAAATGCCCATAGCTCCTTGATTAAGCGATAATCCAGTTCTTTGGCCCATTTGCGTTGCAAAAACTGTCGCACTTGTTCGCGGCCTTGCGGGAATTCGGCGCGGTTGCGCCAGAGTGTGTCTTCGGTATAGACCAGCGCGACGCGGTCCGGATCGCGCGAGTTCCAGGCATCTTCTGCCATGCGCACTTTCTGCGCCGCGGTTTCGGCGGTAAAGGGCGGAACGGGGGCTTTGATTTCTTCGGTCATGGTTTTTCTCCGTTATTGAAGGGTGAGTAAGTTAAGCCTGCCACAAGCCCGGCATGGCGATGTAACCGGGCAAGCTTTGAATGCGTTGAAACCAGTTGACAATGTTTTGAAATGCGCCGATGTCGATGCCGCCTTCCGGCGCCAGCGCCAAATAGGGATAGATCGCTAAATCGGCAAGCGACTCACTGTCGCCAACTAGCCAATCCCGACTTGCTAACTGACGGTCGACAATGTCCAGCACCTTGGCGGTGATTTGCTGGGCTCTGGCGATGTCGATGTCGCGGCCGAATTTATGGTGCACTCGCAACAAGGCCGGACCGTTGGCAATTTCGTTGGCGGCGGTCGATAGCCAAGCCGCGATTTGCGCCAAGCGGACGGCATCGTCTGGCCACCATTGTTCGCCGCCGTAGCGTTTAGCCAGATAAACCAAAATGGCTTGGCTGTCGCGGATGATCAGGCCGTCGTCATCTAGCACCGGCACTTGGCCGAACGGGTTGATTTGCAAATAGTCCGGGCTGCGCTGTTCGCCGCCGAGCAAATCCACCGGGCGCGCTTGGTAGGGCAACGCCAAAAAACTGAGCAATAATCGGACTTTGTGGCAGTTGCCGGATAGCGGCATGTCGTATAGCGTTATCATTCTGTTCTCCTTCGGTTAAATAAAACTTTCAAATTGCACCCGTTCGTCGGTAATGCCGAGTCGGTGGGCGGTTTTGCGCACGCTGTCGATCAGGCGGGTTGGGCCGCAAACGTAAATGACGGTATCGGCGGATGCGTTACCGAGCAGCGCCGATGCGTCCAGCCGGGTTGGGGCTTGCGCCTGGCTGAAATAAAACCGGCACCGATTCGGAAAACGCCGCCGCAAGTCGTTGACAAAGGCCATTTCTTGCGGCGCACGACCGCTGTAATGCAGCTGAAAATCCGCATCCCGTGCGGCCAATGCTTCGGCCATTGCTTTTAACGGGGTGATGCCGATGCCGCCGGCGATCAACAATGCCGGGCGGTCGTCATCGTGCAGTTGGAAATAATTGTCCGGCGCATCGACGTTGATGCGGGTTCCCAGTTGCCAGCCGTCGTGCAATGCCGACGAGCCGCCTTCGCCATCGTCCATTCTTAACACTGCAATACGGTAGTAATCCGGATCGTCCGGGGCGTCGGTCAGCGAATAAGCGCGGCTTGTGACGTCGCCGTTGGCCAGCGCAATCGGTACGCGGATATGCGCCCCGGCCCGATAGCCAGGCAGCGGCTCGCCGTCGGCATGGCGCAGTTCATAGGCGCGAATGAGCGGCGTCAGTTGGCGAATCCCGGCAATCGTTAATGGCAATGCACCGCTACCCAAAACGCCGGGCGCTTGCCGTGCCACTGCCGCCGGTTGTTGTTGGCGAGCTTGAACCAGCAGCGCTTCGACTTCGTTCCGGCTGTAGCGCGGCGTGATGTACTTGGGGCAATTCCAATCGAAGGCTTCGACTCGGATAACGATGCCGCGCTCGACGGGAGCCCGATAATCGGGCGATTCCAGTTTCGCCAGCAATGCCGGTTCGGTGCGTTCGTCCACCGCTCGCGCCCGCCCCCAGATTTTCAAGCGCCGCCGCTGCGGATAGTCCATCAGCAGCAAACTCACCCGGTCGTCGCCGCGTAAATTGCCTAGTGAAATGTATTGGCGGTTGCCGCTGAAATCGGCGTAACCCATAGTACGGTCATCCAACACTTTCAAGAATCCCACCGGCCCGCCGCGATGCTGCACATAGGGCCAGCCGGTTTGACTCACCGTGGCTTGATAAAAGCTGTCGCGCTCGGCGATAAAAGCTTGTTCGGCAGCGCCCAGCGCCACCTCTTCGGCCTCGCCGAGCTCGGCCGCCCGATATGCCATGCGGCTGCCCATTTCGGTTTGCACCGCTTGCACGTCGGGGGTGAAACTGATTTTAGCAAAAGTTCGGGCCATGACCTTGCTCCTGATTGGGATTGAACCTGGAAAAATTGTTTTATCCACGAAAGCCAAAAGTTGGCGCCTCTAGGCGACACTAAAAACACAAAAAAACTCATAGACTTATCAATTTATAGCGCATCACCCAAAGGGTGAAGGACTCACTTAACACAAGCTATTGATTTATTTCGTGCCTTTCGTGGACTAACTTCGGTTTTTAGGTTGAAACATTGGCGTTAACTGTGACACAGCCGCCTGCCGCGTTGAATAGCCATAATCTGCAATAGTTTATTCCATTCAGCGCAAGAATCCGGGCGCAAGTCCGTCCTTGAACTTGGCCCGGTTCACTATTAGGCCGCCTGTTTTAGCGCCACTTTCTGGAAGTCGATGCTGACCCGGCTGGCTTTACCCAGGATATTGGTCAACACGTTCATGCCGACGTGGGTAATCACCTCGACAATGTCTGCCTCGCTAAAACCGGCGTCACTCATGGCCTGCAACTCGGCGTTAGTCACATCGCCCTTGTGCTCGACCAGGGCGAGGGCGAATTTAACCGCCACCGCCGCCTTGGCGTCCTGGCTTGAGCCGGCCCGGTTGGCTTCGATTTCCGCCCCGTTCAAACCGGCTTTGCGGCCGATGGCGGTGTGTGCGGACAGGCAGTATTCGCATTCGTTCTGCTGGGCCAGCGCCAGCGCGATGCGTTCGCGGGTGGCGGCGTCCAGCGAACCGTGGTTGGCGATGTGATGCAAGCCGAGGAAGGCTTTCAAGGCATCCGGCGAGTGGGCGAACACCCGCAAGAAATTAGGCACCATGCCCAACTGGCTCTGGATCGCATCCAACAGGTTACGTTGTTCGGTGTTGGCGCTTTCGTTACTGACGGTGGTAATACGGCTCATGATGATTCTCCAAATAATG
>NZ_JALOCF010000109.1 GCF_023227905.1 Methylobacter sp.
ACGAAAATTGACCAGGGTTGTTAACCTCTCCTGTCCAAAAATTAGACAGGAGCCTAAGAGGGTGATAACCATGATTCTATACGCCAAAATCCGTCGGATGTATTTCCGCGATCAGTTGTCCATCAATGAAATTGTCAGACGCACCAGTCTGTCCCGCAATACCGTCAAAAAATGGCTGAAAATGCCGAATGGCAGCGAGCCTGCCTATCAGCGTCGCTCGATGCCAACTAAGCTAACGCCATACGAAGAGCAGCTCAAGCAAGCCCTGATAGCCGATAGTTACCGTCCTAAACGTGACCGGAGAACCGCACTGAAATTGCTGGAAGAATTGCGGCAGGCCGGTTACGACGGCGGCTATACGCAATTAACCGATTACATTCGGGCATGGCGCAAGGTCGGTACCGGACTTGCCGGAAAGCAAGCATTTGTACCGCTTAAATTTCAGTGGGGTGAAGCGTTTCAGTTCGACTGGAGCGAAGAGTCGCTGGTAATCGGTGGCCTTTGTCGGCGCTTGCAAGTCGCTCATATCAAGCTCTGCGCCAGTCGAGCTTTTTTGCTGGTGGCCTATCCCAGCCAAAGTCATGAAATGCTGTTCGATGCCCATAGTCGCGCGTTCCAGGCATTTGGAGGGGTGCCATTACGCGGGATATACGACAACATGAAGACGGCGGTCGATAAGGTACAAAGTGGCAAAGAACGCATCGTCAACGCCCGCTTTGCGGCATTAACAGCCTATTACCTGTTCGATCCGGATTTCTGTAACGTGGCGTCCGGTTGGGAGAAAGGCATTGTCGAGAAGAACGTGCAGGATAGCCGTCGGCGCATCTGGCAGGACGCCGGCCAACGCTGCTTCGCCAGCTTTGCCGAATTGAATGGTTGGCTGGAAAGTCGCTGCAAAGCGTTATGGTTGGAAATTTCTTGCCCAGATGCGAGTGGTTTGACACTGCAAGAGGCCTTGGAACTCGAGCAGCCGCACCTAATGCCGATGCCGGGTGTGTTTGACGGCTATATTGAGGTGGTGGCTCGCGTGTCCAGCACCTGTCTGGTGACGGTGAAGCGCAATCGTTATTCGGTACCTTGCCATTGGGCCAAGCGTCGGGTCAGCGTGCGACAGTATCCGGAGCGGCTCGATATCTATGCTGACGATGCGTGGATCGCTAGCCATGCTCGGCTGTTCGACCGCGACCAGGTCAGCTACGACTGGCAACACTATATTCCATTGCTGGACAGAAAGCCTGGAGCCTTGCGTAACGGCGCCCCTTTTCTTGAAATGCCCGCGCCGCTATTGTCCTTGCAGCGTGCCTTGCGCAAACATCCTGGTGGCGACCGGGCGATGGCGGACGTACTGGCTTGTGTGCCGATAGTGGGCTTTGACGTCGTCGTGGCCGCTGTGGAACGGTTGCCAGAGTCTTTGTATACTAGCGTTGAACAGGTGCGACATCTAGCAACCCTGTTACCGACGAATGAACGGCCGGAACCCCCTCCCATTGTTACGCCTGAAGCGTTGCAACTGAACGAAGTGCCGATTGCCGATACTGGACGTTATGACCAATTGGGAGAAAAACTCAGTCCAGTCTGTTTAGCTGAGGAGGGCGAAAATGCTTGATATTGAACAAGAATTAAAAGCGCTCAAACTCTACGGAATGGCCGCTGCCTATGCGGAAATCGCCAGTCAACAGAGTGCCAGCCTGCAAGCATCAGCGTGGCTATTACGGCAGTTGTTGCAGGCCGAAACAGAAGATCGCCATATCCGCTCTATTCGTTATCAACTGCAATCGGCCCGCTTTCCGATTCATCGCGATCTGGCAGGCTTTGACTTTGAAGCCGCCAAGGTTGACGGTACACTGATTGAGCAACTCGCCGGCACCCAGTTCACCGATGCCGCGCATAACGTCGTGTTGATTGGTGGCACCGGTACCGGCAAAACCCATCTGGCAACCGCCTTGGGCGTTAAGGCCATTACCGACAACGGCAAGCGGGTGCGCTTCTACTCGACGATTGATCTGGTCACACTGCTGGAACGGGAAAAAGCCGCCGGCAATCAAGGCAAGCTGGCGTATCGGCTGATGCAAGTGGACTTGGTTATCCTGGATGAATTGGGTTATTTACCGTTCTCTCAAGCTGGCGGCGCATTGTTGTTTCATCTGCTCTCGAAGTTGTACGAACGAACCAGCGTCATCATCACCACCAACTTGACTTTTGCCGAATGGTCTAGCGTGTTCGGCGACGCCAAGATGACAACCGCCTTGCTGGATAGGCTTACGCACCATTGCTATATCATCGAAACCGGCAATGAATCATACCGTTTCCGGCACAGCTCTCAGCAAGCCAAGGCGCGTATACAAGCAAGGGAACAAACCAAGCGAGGCAATAACAAAAACAGACTTGATGAAGAAAAACCAGAGCAGAATAACTTTTAAATGAAGCATCGAAACGGATAACAAAGCTAGCCTTCGCTTATCCGTTTCTATTACACTTATCCACAGCCGGATACCTCAAAATCCGGTTCCGCCCCCTGGTCAAATTTCAACCGGTATGGGTGGTCAGTTTTCGTCCGGCATCAACAATGCTAGGCCTGGGTATGGGCAAAGAAGGGAAATTGGCGGCAATTTGTCATGCCGTTGAGTCTTTTTTTATGCGCCGGTTTTCGGCGATTTCATCGATTTCTTATTCCATGCTGGCAAAAGCGGGGGCGAAGACCCGGCAGTCTGTGCCATTGCATTTTTTTCCTAATTGGGTGGATACTGATTTTGTCAGTCCGGAGGCTGATGCGAGCTTGTTTCGCAGGCGCTGGGGTATATCTGAGGATACGCAGGTGGTCTTATATTCCGGGAATCTGGGTAAAAAGCAAGGTCTGGATTTATTGATTCAGGCGGCCGGATTGCTGGCTGCTGAGCAGGATGTTTTGTTTCTGGTGCTCGGTGAAGGTGTTGAGAAGCAGGCGCTGATTGATCAGGCCAAACAACTTAACCTGAGCAATATCCGTTTTGAGTCTTTGCAACCTTATCAGGATTTACCGGCATTAATGGCGTTAGCGGATGTTCATCTGGTAATTCAAAAACAGGGTGTAGCCGATGCGGTGCTGCCGTCCAAGTTGACCACGATATTGTCGGCCGGCGGTTATGCCTTGATAACAGCCGAAGCTGAAACCGAGTTGGGGTTGTTATGTCAGCAATTTCCCGGTATTGCCGAATGCGTTGAGCCGGAAAATGTGGAGCAGTTCGTTAGGGCATTGCGCAGGATGTTAGCTGCGGCCAGGTCTGGCAGGCCGCGTATCAATAAGCTGGCCCGG
>NZ_JALOCF010000011.1 GCF_023227905.1 Methylobacter sp.
CCACCGGAACCTATTCCGACAGCAGCACGCAAGATCTTACCAGCCAGGTAGCGTGGACTTCTTCAAACACGGCCGTAGCCACGATCAACACCAGTGGGCTGGCGACCGGCGCCGTCGGCGGCAGCGCCACGATCACGGCGTCGTTAAGCGGCGTCAGCGGCAGCGCGACGCTGACCGTCCAGTCGGCGCCGGCGTTGGCCATCACGACCTCCTCGCCGCTGGCTAGCGGGACAGTCGGCACAGCTTATTCGGCGACGTTGGCAGCGAGTGGAGGTAGTCCATCCTACACATGGTCGATTACAAGCGGCTCGCTGCCTGCCGGGTTGACTTTGCAAGCCAGCACCGGGGTGATCGATGGTGTACCGACTACGGCCGGTACCTATAGCTTCACTGTCCAGGTGAGTGACAGCCTGGCAGTAACCAGCAGCAAGAATTTCAGTATTACTGTCTCCGCAACTCAAGCATCAACGATTGGGTTGACCATCCAAGGCAGCGTCTTGGACAGTTGGGCCAGCAATCACCTGAACGGCTCGAAAGTCACCACCAGCAGTGGCGGCACGATCAATTCGCTGTCGGTGTACGTGGGCGGCATCGATGCCCTGAGCAGCAACCAAAGCTATCAGTTGGCGATCTACACGGACAATGCCAATAAGCCGGGAACCTTGGTGGCCAGCTCGGCGACCGGCACGCTCACGGCCAATTCCTGGAACACCTTGCCGATCACTGCCACGCTACAGCCCAATACCCCTTACTGGCTGATGTACAACACCAACGGCCGGACCTCGACCGTCAACAACATGTACTACAACAATGGCACAACCGGACAGGGGGCGTACGCCAGCAGCGGGGTCATTTTCGGAACCTGGCCGTCGACCTTTCCGGCTTCGCAACTGACTAAAGCGGTCTACTCGCTCTACGCTACCTTTGGACCCTAATCGATGATTAATTTAATAGGAATGCCTTTATGAATACTTTATTCATCGGCAGTACAAAACGAGGCTTTCAGACCCTCACCGCAATTATCGAAGCGGGCCATACAGTCTGCGGAGTGATCAGCCTTTTGCAAGATCCTCACGAGCTTGATCACTATGAGGAACCGATACGGCAACTGGCTGAAACGCACGATATTCCAATATATGAAACACGGTGGTTGAAAGAGCGGGATTATGTATCGTTGATACGTGATGAGCTGAAACCCGACATCGCTTTAGTTGTCGGTTGCCGGTTAATAATTCCGGAAGCGATTTATACATTGCCGCCTTTAGGGACTCTAGCTGTTCATGATTCGCTACTTCCTGAGTACCGAGGATTTGCCCCTCTTAATTGGGCCATCATAAACGGCGAGACCGAAGGCGGGGTTACTCTTTTTTACCTGAATCCACTTATGGATGGCGGCGATATCGTAGGGCAGAAACAGATTCCCATAGGCCCTCATGATACCGGGCCTGAAATTTACAACAAGGTGTGCCGCGACACGGTCGATTTGGTGATCGAGTACTGGCCTCGTTTGGCCGAAGGCACTGCCCCCAGGTTAAAGCAGGACTATAACAGCGGCAGCTTTACCTGTAGCCGAACCCCGACTGACGGCATGGTCGATTGGTCTGGCTCTACTCGTCAAATCTACAACTTAATCCGAGCCTTGGTATACCCGTATCCAGGCGCTTTCACGTTTTTCCGGGGAGAGCGGGTGGTCATCCGCAAGGCTCTGCTCTTGGATGCGGCGCCTTTATATCGGGGACGAATCCCAGGGCGAATCGTTAGAGTCGAAAAGGTCGACGGTTTCGTAGACGTTTTGACAGGCGATGGCATGTTAAGAATCCATGAGGTCGAGTACCAAGGAAAATTACTTCCGGCGGCGGAGGTAATTACTTCGGTAAAAGAGCGACTGGGAATAGATATTTTTCAACTTCAAGAGCAAGTTCGCGAGCTTCAATTGTGTGTCTCCGAATTAGTTCAATCACAGAAAGAGGAAGCATAAACATGAAAGAAAGAGCATATCTGAGGTCTAATTGCGGCTTCAGTACAAAAACAATCAAGTTTTTCGCAGGAGGCGGATTCCGATTCATAAACGTGCTGAGCTTGATTCTGGCACTGGCTCTTCCAGTTGTTGCAATGCCGACGTTCGCTGCAGTGATTATAGGAAATACCGGAGTTGGTACATCGCTGGACTCCGGAAGCAGCAATTCTTTAAACGGTTCCAAGGTTAATGTCGGTTCTACGGGTGTTGGCTTGGAATCGATAAGTGTACGCGTGGGAAATGTCGATGTGAGCCCGAACAATCAATATCAATTGGCAGTTTATACCAATAATAATGGTGTTCCCGGCACACTCGTTGCCCAATCGGCGAGTGGAACTCTGACACCTAATGGTTGGAATACCTTGCCGATCAGCGCCACGCTACAGCCCAATACCAGCTATTGGCTGATGTACAATACCAACGGCCGGACGTCGGCCGTCAACAACATGTACTACAACAACAACGGTACGGCCGGGCAGGGGGCGTACGCCAACAGCGGGGTCACTTTCGGAACCTGGCCAGCGACCTTTCCGGCCGCTAAGCTGACCAAGGCGGTCTACTCGCTTTATGCGACAGGTCTAGACTCTGTGGCTAACTCCGTCCCGCCTTCAGTGTCGATGACTGCTCCGTCACCAGGCTCCACTTTGGCAGGAACCATAACGCTTAGTGCTACAGCCAGCGACGATGTGAGCGTTCCGAGCGTGCAGTTCCAGATCGATTCGGCCAACTTCGGAGCGCCAATTGCCGCTGCACCCTATAACTTATCCTGGAACACACAGCTGAGCAGCAACGGCACTCATACCCTTACAGCGATTGCAACTGATGGGTCCGGCAACCAGACCACCTCGGCTCCCGTCACGGTTACCGTTAGCAACGCCGATCTGCGGAGCCAGATCGGAGAATGGTCACCATTGATGAATTGGCCTCTCGTAGCCATTCACGCGTCCTTGCTCAAAAACGGCAAAGTGCTGGTCTGGGATGATGAGGAACATGATGGGATTTTTGGTCAGGTCCATCCCAAAGTTTGGGATCCAGCGTCTAATGGATTAATTGACACTCCAATTATCAGTGAAGAACTCTTCTGTGCGGGTCATGTGAATCTGGCGGATGGCCGGGTATTCTCCGCTGGCGGCCATTTGCCACGCGCTGGCGAGAGCGGTATCAAATCCACTTATCTTTATGATGCGGATGCCAACACTTGGACGCGCACTGGCGATATGGCTTATGACCGCTGGTATCCGACCCTGACGAAGCTGAGTGACGGACGGGTGGCTATCATTAGCGGCCAAATCACAACCGGCGTCTTCGCCGATGTTCTGGAAATTTACGATCCCGGTACAGGTCTGTCTAGCCCCGTACCGTCGATCAATACCAGCCAAATGCAGGAGGAAGAGTACCCACTCGACTTCCATTTACCGAACGGAACAATCCTGGCCATTTCTCCTGAACATGACCCTGTGCAACTACTGGACGTGGAAGCTAACACTTGGACCCATGTCAATACGACACCGGTCCACCTCGGTTCAGCAGTCCAGTATCGTCCGGGCAAGATCCTGATGTCGGGCGGTGGGCAAGCTTTCCAAAGCCCATCAACAGGCCTAACGGCAGTGTTGGATATGAATGAGCCGGCGCCAACGTGGAGAACCACGGCTTCGATGTCTTCCGGCCGGTATATGCACAATCTGGTCATGCTGCCTAACGGCGAAGTGCTCGCCGTCGGTGGCTCGAAGATTGCCTATGAGCGGAACGTTGAAGGTGTGCTGCCGTCGGAGATTTGGGATCCCGGCCTGGAAACCTGGACAACGGTAGCTCCGCTAGGCGTGTCCCGTATGTACCATTCGACCGCCTTATTGCTACCGGATGGCCGGGTACTCGCGGCTGGAGGAGGTCATCTTGGTAACCTGCCTAGTCAGTATTCTGCCGAGATCTATTCTCCCCCGTACCTTTTCAAGGGGCCTAGACCCACCATTACCAGTGCGCCGGAGTCCGTACCGTATGGAACTGCCACGTTCACGGTCGATAGTCCTGAGGCTGACAACATTGCGTCTGTATCTCTCATTGCGCTCGCTTCAGTCACGCACTCTATCGACATGAATCAGTTCTATACCGAACTTTCATTCACTAAAGGCAATGGTCAGCTGAGCATTACCGCTCCACAAAATGGAGACCAAGTACCCGCTGGTCACTACATGCTTTTTATTGTGAATAATGCCGGTGTACCTTCAGTGTCCCGGATCATCAAGATCGGTTCTGCAACTGCACTGCCGCCACCGCCGCCGTCCACGACAGTCGGCCTGAATGCCAAAGGCAGCCTATTGGATAGCGGAGCCAGCAATCACCTGAACGGCTCGAAAGTCACCACCAGCAATGGCGGCACGATCAGCTCGCTGTCGGTGTACGTGGGCGGCATCGATGCCCTGAGCAGCAACCAAAGCTATCAATTGGCGATCTACACGGACAACGCCAATAAACCGGGCACCCTGGTGGCAAGTTCGGCGACCGGTACGCTAACCGCAAATTCATGGAATACCTTGCCGGTCAGCGCCACGCTACAGCCCAATACCCCTTATTGGCTGATGTACAACACCAACGGCCGGACGTCGGCCGTCAACAACATGTACTACAACAACGGCGCCAGCGGACAAGGGGCGTTCAGCAGCAGCGCGGCCAGTTTCGGCACCTGGCCGGCGACTTTTCCAGCCTCTCAGCTGACCAAAGCCGTCTACTCGCTCTACGGTACTTTTGGACCCTAAATGATGACGTTCGATATGCGCTATCTGTGGCTATTGCGTTGTTCGAAACAACCGGCATCGATTGTTTAAATAAGTAAAAAAGGACAATAAAAATGATCAGTAAAGATGTTCAATTAGGCAATGAGGTCATGATTCCTCACCTCGATCTCGTCAATCTCTATGGTTGCACTATTGGAGACGGTTCCAAAATCGGCACATTCGTTGAGATACAAAAAGGCGTTTCGGTAGGTGCCCGCTGCAAAATATCCAGTCATACGTTTATTTGCGAAGGCGTTGATATCGAGGACGGGGTCTTCATAGGCCACGGTGTTATGTTCACCAACGATATTTATCCGAGAGCCGTTAACCCGGAAGGCGGGCTGCAAACCGAGGCAGATTGGCAAGTTATCAAAACCCAGGTCAAGGCCCGCGCCTCTATCGGCAGCAACGCGACCATTCTCTGCGGCATTACGATTGGTGAAGGGGCTTTGATCGGGGCCGGAGCTGTGGTCACCCGCGATGTGCCCGATTATGCAATTGTCGCCGGCGTCCCAGCCCGGGTCGTTGGAGATGCTCGCATACGCGAAGAGTCGCGCGATACCGTGGCAAGTTTTGCCTAGGCCATTGGCTACCAAGGGTTGTTTTCAGCAGCTTGGCTGAGTCTGACTTTTATGGCGGTGGCCACCGGAATTGTTCTCAATCCTCGGCGACTTATTGTTGCTATGCAAAGTGGTCGGTTTTTTAGCAATACAGAAAGCAATACAAATGTTTCATTCCAAATTAAGGAGAATCACATGATTAAAATAGGTGTTATTGGATATGGTTACTGGGGACCCAATTTGGTGAGGAATTTCGCCGAAACACCCGGAATTACAGTTGCCTGTGTGGCTGATCTCGATCCGAAAAAGCTCGAAATCGTTCAGAAGCGCTTCCCTGGGATAAACACCACAACGCGTTTCCAGGATCTGCTTGAGGACAAAGATATCGACGCTATCGCGATAGCGACTCCGGTCAATAGCCATTTCGAATTGGGAATGGCCGCTCTCAAGGCCGGCAAGCATTTATGGCTGGAAAAACCGTTGACAGAAACCTCCGAGCAGGCGCGCAAGCTGGTCAATGAAGCTGAAAAGCGCAAACTTGTGCTGATCGTCGATCATACCTTCATCTACACAGGTGCGGTGCGCAGAATGGCGGATTTGGTAAAGGCTGGAGAAATCGGCCATATTCATTACTACGATTCCACTCGAATCAATCTCGGCTTGTTTCAACGCGATGCCAACGTCATCGCCGACTTGGCGGTGCATGACTTTTCGATCCTGGACTATCTACTAGGGGAACAGCCAATAGCGGTATCCGCCGTCGGTACCAACCACTTTCCCAACACACCGGAAAATGTGGCCTACATTTCGTTGTTTTATGAATCAGGAATGATAGCGCATGTCAATGTGAGTTGGTTGGCTCCGGTAAAACTGCGCCAGATACTGATTGGCGGCAGCAAGAAAATGATCATCTACGACGATCTGGAGCCAAGCGAAAAGATCAAGATTTATGATAAGGGCGTCAGTTTTACCGATGATCCGCAGAAGATTTATGAAATGCGGGTCGGCTATCGCACAGGGGACATGTGGGCACCGCAGATAGACTCTTCAGAGGCCTTGCGCATCGAGGGAGAGCATTTTGTCGATTGTATCGTAAACGGCAAGACGCCGCTGACCGACGGTGCTCTGGGATTGCGGGTAGTGGAATTAATCGAGGCGGCGACCCGTTCGATGAAAGAACATGGTCGATCCGTTGAAATCAATGGAACGACTATGTTCCAAGGCAGGAGAGTAGCATGATACCGTTTGTAGACTTAAAAGCTCAGTATGCAGGAATTAAGGATGAAGTGAACGTCGCCATTCAAGGCATATTGGAATCCTGCCAGTTTACCTTGGGAAGCGAAGTGGCTGCGTTTGAGGAGGAGTTTGCCACTTATTGCCAGGCCCAATACGGGATCGGCGTGAACACCGGAACCAGCGCCTTGCATCTGGCTTTGTTAGCGGCCGGTATTGGCCCCGGCGATGAGGTGATTACCGTTCCCTTTACCTTTGTTGCAACCGTCGCGGCAATTTACTATACCGGCGCTACGCCCGTATTTGTCGACATCGATCCTCGTACTTTCACGATCGATGTAGACGCAATCGAAGGCGCAATCACCGAACGAACCAAAGCCATTTTGCCGGTGCATTTGTACGGCCAGCCGGCAGACATGGACCCCATCCTGGACATCGCCAAGCGCCATGGCTTGATAGTCATCGAAGATGCGGCTCAAGCTCATGGTGCGGAGTACAAGGGCAGGCGCGTCGGTAGTTTGGGCGACATGGGATGCTTTAGTTTTTATCCCGGCAAGAACCTGGGCGCTTACGGTGAAGGCGGCATGGTGGTTACCAGTAACGCCGAATACACCCGCACCATCCGCATGCTCCGCGATTGGGGAGCAGAGCAGAAATACCACCACGTGCTCAAGGGCTACAACTTCCGGCTGGAGGGCATTCAAGGAGCGGTTCTCAGGGTCAAGCTGCGTCACCTGGAAAAATGGACCGAAGCCCGGAGAACTGCGGCCGCGCACTACGACGAGCTATTGTCCGACAGTGGCGTACAGACACCGGAGGCAATGCCCTATGCCCGGCACGTCTATCACGTCTATGCGATCCGTACCCAGCAGAGAAGTGAATGGCAACAGGCGTTGCAAGACAAAGGCATACAGACCGGCATCCACTATCCAATCCCTGTGCATCTCCTGCCGGCTTATGCCGACCTGGGCTATAGCAAGGGTGATTTTCCTCATTCGGAGCAGGCGGCCAACGAAGTGCTTTCCCTGCCGATGTTCGCCGAGTTAAGCCGGGCTCAATGCCAGGAAGTCTGCGAGGCCGTTACCATGCTCGCGAATCAGGAAGCGGTTGAACTCGCGTAGCTGAACGGAGACGATGACATGCAAGAGGCGCTGCCACTGTTGATTTACCCTACAACGCAAGAATATCGACGTACGGGATAGCATTGGCAAGCGCCACCGGTTTTTTGGTTTTGTGGGTGACGCAACGCAGGAAAGAGTGGGATTTTAATGGGTCTCGGTAGCAATGTTATGAGTAGCGTTGACTTGCCGTTAGGGTCAGCCGCAGTATTTTTTCAAAATGAAATAAAGATCTCAATAGAGAGGGTAAGCTGAACAATGGATATTAAAAATTCAAACATACTGGTGACTGGCGGTTGTGGTCTGGTTGGCTCCACAACTATAGATTTATTACTGCGGGACTATTCACCAGCAAGCATCGTCATTCTCGATGATTTAAGCCGAGGGACTCTGGCCAATGTTGAAGCAGCCTTGAAAGATCCTCGTGTGACACTGATTCAGGAAGATATCCGCGACCCTGAGTCCGTTCATAACGCTATGCGAGGCATGGATGCGGTGATCCACATGGCAACCCTTCGCATCACCGCCTGTGCAGCCAACCCGCGCGAGGCGATGGGCGTCATGTGCGATGGCAGCTTCAATGTCGTGGAAGCCGCGCAGGCCGCTGGGGTAAAAAAGATAGTGGCGGCATCCTCTGCATCGATCTATGGCTTGGCGGACACTTTTCCTACGCGCGAGGATCATCATCCTTACAACAACCGCACCTGGTACGGCGCCAGCAAAATTATGCTGGAAGGGTTGCTACGCTCTTGGAATGACATGTACGGCCTGCCGTACGTGGCGTTGCGCTATTTTAATGTCTATGGTCCGCGCATGGATATTCATGGCAAATACACCGAAGTGCTAATCCGCTGGATGGAACGCATCGCTACGGGGCAGCCGCCACTGATCCTGGGGGATGGAACTCAAACCATGGATTTCATCTACATCGAAGACGTCGCCCGATCCAATATCTTGTCCTTGCAATCGGAACTGACCGATGATGTTTTCAATGTCGCCAGCGGTACCGAGACCAGCCTCAATGACTTGGCAGCCGCTCTTCTTAAGGTGATGGGGTCCGACCTGCAACCGGAGTATGGACCAGAGCGATCTGTGAACCCTGTATCCCGGCGCTTGGCCGATACGACCAAGTCTGAACAACTGCTCGGGTTCAAGGCGCAGGTTAGTCTGGAAGACGGGCTTTCTCGGCTGGTCGACTGGTGGCAGACGAGTAAGGCGGCGGAGGTGCAACACACAAGCGAGATGGAGGTGGCATTATGATTATGGTCCCAATCACTAAACCCATGATGAGCGAAAATGAGGCAGAGGCAGCACGGCGCGTTATCTTGAGCGGCTGGACCAGCCAGGGACCGGAAGTTGCCGCGTTTGAGAAGGAGTTTGCAGAATACGTAGGGGCGCCCTATGCCTGCGCGGTATCCAGTTGTACCACTGCCTTGCATTTGGCGCTGCTGGCGGTAGGCGTGCAGCCGGGCGATGAAGTTATAACCGTCAGCCACTCTTTTATTGCCACCGCCAATGTGATTCGCTATTGCGGCGCCACGCCGGTATTCGTCGACATCGATCCGGTTACGTTCAATATGGATCCCAAGTTGATTGAAAGCGCAGTGACGGAGCGTACCCGAGCCATTTTATGTGTGCATCAGATCGGGATGCCCTGCGATCTTGCGGCAATCGTTGAAATAGCGCGCCGTTATTCGCTGCCCGTCGTTGAGGATGCCGCTTGTGCCATCGGCAGTGAGATTCTTTGGCAGGGACAATGGGAAAAGATCGGCAAACCGCAAGGCGATATTGCCTGCTTTTCGTTTCACCCGCGCAAGGTGATCAGCACCGGCGATGGCGGAATGATTACTACAGCGAGCGAGGAATGGGACGCGAAGTTCAGGTTGTTGCGACAACATGGCATGAGTGTCCCCGATACCGTTCGGCATGGCTCAAGCCAGGTGATTTTCGAGTCTTATCCTATTGTCGGCTACAACTTCCGCATGACTGATATTCAGGCGGCGGTTGGCCGGGAGCAGCTAAAGCGTCTACCCGAGATTGTCGGCAAGCGCCGGGAGTTAGCTTCCCGCTACAAGTCGCTTCTCGCAGAGACGCCGGGGCTGGGCTTACCGAAAGAGCCGGAGTGGGCGCGCAGTACCTGGCAAAGCTTTTGCGTTCGACTGCCTGCCGGATCAGACCAGCGCCAGGTTATGCAGTCCATGCTGGATATAGGGGTGGCGACGCGCAGAGGTGTGATGTGCTCACATCGTGAAGACTCTTATCCGGCTAATACCTGGTTATGCGCCGGTAGAATTGGGGAGGGTGGCTGTACGACAGGATCATGCCAGTGCCTTCGGCACAGCCAAGAGGCCCAGGATCGCACTATGATCTTGCCGTTGTTTCCTCAAATGAGCTTTGAGCAGCAAGATTACGTAGTAAAGGCGCTTCAAGATGCATTGCTTCATGATGCACTGGAGTTATGTGTTAGCTAAGTAAAATTCTCATTTTAAAATTATGGAACAGAACACTAAAACACTAGCTGATTACCTTGACCTCGTTAAACGGCGCAGGTATTACATTGTAGTCACGTGGCTGCTTGTCAGTTTAATATCGGTAATCGTTGCTTATAATTTACCCAAAACTTACCGCTCAACGGCAACGCTCTTAATTGAAGCGCCGATTATTTCAACAAAGCTTTTTGAATCGACAGTCTCTCAATATGCAGATGAGTTGATCCAGTCAATCTATCAAAGAGTCATGACAACCGACAATGTGTTTTCGATTATTGACTCGAGTGATCTTTATAATGATTTTAAAGGGAGCGTTACGAAATATGAGTTAGCGGATTTGTTCAAGGGCAATACTGAAGTTAAGTTGACTACTTCTACTTTAACCCCGAAGGCCAATTCAGCAATGGCTGAGATCGCCTTTGATATTTCATTTAGTGATAATGATGCAACTCAGGCAAAAGAGATAGCGGGTAAGTTAGCCGCGCTATTCATTGAGCAAAATGAGAAGGCCCGAACTCAGCGTGCTATTAAGGCGGCTGGTTTCCTTATGGAAGAGTCAAACAAGCTAAACCGGGAACTCCAGGAAATTGACCACAAAATTGCGGCCTATAAGGAGCAAAATAATTTCACCTTGCCGGAACAAGTGCAGGGGAATCTGGCAGCAATAGATCGTGCGGAAAACGAGCTGAGAGATACCGATAGCCAGATCCGATCTACAAAGGAAAGGATTGCTTTCTTAGCTGTAGAGTTGGCGAGAGCGCAGCAAGAGCTGCCTGTTAGGCTTGATGACAAATCGTCCCAGAGCGGGGCAGATTCTTTAAGCCTCTTGCGGGCCAAATACCTTCAATTTTCGAGCATTTATTCCTCTACACATCCGTCGGTGGTTCGCCTGAAACGGGAAATAAAGGCTTTGGACCCGAGCTTTGAAGGACAACCATTTGAAGAAGATGTTATCAGACAGATGGCGGAGGCCAAGCGCGAACTTAAATTATTGGAAGAAACGTATGCCGGTAATCACCCGGATATCGCCAAACACAAAAAACAAATCGCTAGGCTAGAGCAACAATTGAGAAATACGCCGTCGCGTTCTCAGCTAGGGCAAGTGGCGACAGCCATGAATACGACTAATCTGGCTTATTTGGGGGTAGAAACGCAATACAAAGGCAGCCAGGCAGAGCTTCAAGCGTTGATGCAGAAACAGGATTATCTAAAAGCAAAGCTTGAGAAAATGCATGACATCCTCTTGCAGGCTCCGCAGGTTGAAATTGGCTATACCAACTTGATAAGAGAGCGGGATAACACTATCAAGAAATACACTCAGCTCAAGGAGAAACTGCTGGATGCCAAATTGGTTCAAACAATGGAAGAGCAGGAACAGGGGCAAACCCTTACCATCATTGAAGAACCGACTCGCCCTTTACATCCGGAAAAAGCCATCAGAAGAAAAGTAGCCATCGGCGGTTTGTTTGTGGGAATCATTGCAGGTTTTGGTGTTGCTTTTCTTGTCGAATTTATGGAGCCAGGCATTAGAGGGTACCGGGCAATCAGACAAGTCACCGGGCTTATGCCGCTACTTGTAATTCCCTATATCGAGTCCCCGGCCGAGATTGAAGAACGCATTGCTAAGCAGAAGCGAAATAGGAAAATTGCAGTCTGGTCTGGCGCAGCTCTGACCCTGTGGACTATCGCCGTTTTAATATATTTCTTTTTCCTTTCGTGAGTGCCTTTCCTGGAGAAAAATTGATGAACACAAATGCTAATGAACATCCACTCGACTCGATACGGTACACGAAAACTCAAAAGGTTATTGCTGATAAGGATGTGCTGCTAAATAACCGGGTCATCATGGGACTCAACAACGACCCCCGAGCGGATTTGTTTCGTGTGCTCAGGACGAGCGTTCTCAAGCAGCTGCGGGAGAATAGCTGGAACAGCATCGCTATAACGAGCGCGACGCCAGGAGCCGGAAAAACTTTCGTATCCGTAAACTTGGCGATTGCCATAGCGATGGAGGGAAATCAAAGCGTTTTGCTGGTCGACGCTGATCTCAAATGCCCAAGAGTAGGCAAATGCATGGGTCTTGAGTGGGAGTTCGGTCTTGTCGATTGCTTGAAAATGAATGTTTCTGTAGAGGACACTTTAATCAACCCCGGCATTGAGCGTCTGGTTGTACTGCCTGGGAATCATTCCAGCAACAATTCTTCGGAATTGATTTCATCCAGAAAGATGGTCAATCTGATTAACGAGATTAAATCCCGTTATGAATCCCGAATCATTATTTTCGATCTTCCGCCGCTTTTTGCAGCGGACGATGCGATGGTATTGATGCCTTATGCCGATGCCGCGCTACTTGTTGTAGAGGATGGGAAAAATACTTCCGAAGAGCTTCAGCATTCCATGTACATGCTGGAACAGACCAACCTGCTTGGATTGGTTCTAAACAAGTCGAGACAACCACTGCCAACATACCAGTATGGATATGTGTCCGAGGCGGGTTAGACATGACGGGTAAGCTTTGGATAAGAGTGTGCTGCAAATGAAAGTGTGCAGTAAAAAATTGCGATTGTTTTTCACATTGAATTTTGAAGCGATAAGGACACGTAAAGAGCAAAGTATTTATCAGTTAGGAAGCGGGTCAATCATTGCAACTATCGTATGCGGCCGAATCAATGAGGTTCATACAGAATCAGGAGATTGGCAGTTTCAGTTATTCTTAAAAACTTTTACAGGAGTGCCAGAAATTGAACACTAAACATAAATACATAGTTATAACGCCGGTACGAGATGAGGCGCTCTATATAGAAAGAACGCTCGAATCCGTTTCTCGTCAGACTATTCTGCCTTCCCAATGGATAATTGTGGATGACGGTTCAGTTGATGGCACGGGTGAAATACTGGATATTCACGCAGCCCAGACCGGCTGGATAAAAGTGATACACAGAGAAAATCGGGGATTCCGGGCTGCCGGCGGCGGAGTCATGGAAGCTTTCTATGCGGGCTACTCTGTACTGAACGATGAAGATTGGGATTTCATCGTCAAGCTGGACGGTGACCTGTCGTTTTCCCCGGATTATTTCGAACAGTGTTTCAAAATTTTTGATGCCGAACAGGAATTGGGAATTGGCGGAGGAACAATCTGCCGGTTAGAAAACGGTCAGCTCAAGGTGGATTCCGAAGGAGACCCGCAATTTCATGTTAGAGGGGCAACCAAAATTTACCGCCGCGCCTGTTGGGAAAAAATCAACCCGTTGGTTAAAGCCTCGGGCTGGGACACCATAGATGAAGTCAAGGCCAACCTGCACGGCTGGACGACACGGACTTTTGCTGACCTCAACCTGGTCCAGCACAAGCCCACTGGCGGAGCGGAAGGTTTTTGGCGCGACCGTTTCAAAAATGGGCGCGCTAACTACATTACGGGCTATCATCCGATTTTCATGTTGGCCAAATGTGTGAAGAGGGCCCTGCGTAAACCGTTCATTCTTGAGTCGATAGCATTGTTGGCAGGATTTTGTACAGGCTATTTGAAAGGGATACCGCAGGTGAAGGACGTCGAGGCCATCCGCTACCTACGGCAGCAGCAGATTCGGTTCCTGTTACGCCAGCCCGGCATATACGGACAGCCTTAACAATGGCTTTTTATCCAACACCAAGGGTATTGGCTGGTCGTCCCGTTATTGCCGGTAACTGGAATTCCAAGGGTTATCTCCGAAAGAGCATCGGGTCGATTTTATTCACTAGCCTTGGCGTTGAGCATGAAGCCGAAGCTGGAATTCCGATGTTTTCGAGGATCACGGTGACGCGCTGCAGGATAGCGATTCGCAAGCCCTTTGTATCCAGTGCAGCCTTAATAGGGCGCTCATGCGCGCCACTCATCCCGAGACAAAGCAATACCGACGGCCTGAACTTCGATAAGGAAAGTTAATGTGTGGAATTTGTGGAAAACTGAACTTTAACCGGCAAAATCCTGTTGGCCAGGGGCTTATCCGCCAGATGATGGATATGATTCAACATCGAGGACCGGACGGGAGCGGAGAGTTCCTGTCTGGACCTGTTGGCTTGGGGCATCGCCGACTGAGCATCATTGATTTGGATACCGGCGGACAACCGATGTCCAATGAAGATGGCACGGTGTGGGTGGTTTACAACGGGGAAATCTATAACTTCCACGAGCTGCGGACCGAGCTTGAGGGAAGAGGCCATCAATTCAAATCGTCAACGGATACTGAAGTCATTGTCCATTTATATGAGGAACTGGGCGATCAATGCGTGGCTCGGCTCAGAGGTATGTTTGCCTTTGCCCTTTGGGATGAGCGCCAACAGCGGCTGCTGTTGGCTCGCGATCGTGTTGGCGTAAAACCCTTGTACTACGCCAATACCGGCAAGTCCCTGCTTTTTTCCTCTGAAATGAAGTCTCTTCTCGTTGATCCTGACATCGACCGTCGGATCAACCCGCAAGCTATAGACAGGTTTCTTACTTACTATTATTTGGCGGGTAATGAAACGTTGTTCGAAGGTATCCTTAAACTGGATCCCGGTCATTACCTTACCGTACAGGATGGACGGGTGTCAGTAGAGCAGTACTGGGATTTGCACTTTGAAATACCCGCATGCCCGCCTAGCTTCGATGAGGCTGTCGATAGTTTGCGGAAATTGCTTAGCCGTACCGTAAAGGATCACATGATTAGCGATGTACCGGTGGGCGTGCTGTTAAGCGGTGGCGTGGATTCTACAGGCATACTGAGCTATGCGGTTCAGCACGCGGATAGGCCGCTGCACACATTTACCATGGGCTTTAGCGGAGCGGGATTTCAGGATGAGCGGCCCTACGCCAAGTTGGCCTCGCAAAAATTCGGCACCATTCATAATGACATCTCAATGTCCGCCACTGATTTTCGCGACTTTCTTCCCAAGTATGTCTGGCACATGGAAGAGCCGGTCTGTGAGCCTCCTGCAATAGCGCTGTATTTTGTGTCGCAGCTGGCAAGGCAATCTTCAGTCAAAGTGCTGTTGTCGGGTGAAGGAGGCGACGAGGCCTTTGGCGGTTATCAAACTTACCGAAATCTGCTCATGTTTGAGAAATTGAAATCAACCTTTGGTCCGGCTAAACAGGTTCTGGGCTTGGGATTTCAAGCACTAGGACGCGCAGGCTTTAAGCGATTCGGAAACTATGCGAATCTGGTCGAGCCTACGCTTGCGGAATACTATTTGAGCCGCACAGCAACGCCTTACACGCCTTTCAATCAACTCAAGCCGGAGCTTTATAGCAGCGAATTTGCGGCACTTCTTGGTACGCAGCCACAGGTATTGCACACACGCAAATTGTTCGAGCGGATGAACGGTCAACCCCTGCTAAACAGTATGCTGTACGTGGACACTAAGACTTGGCTACCGGACGACCTGTTGGTCAAAGCGGATAAAATGACGATGGCGGCATCGGTTGAGCTTCGGGTTCCTCTGCTCGATTACAGGGTTCTTGAATTTGCAGCTTCGCTGCCGCTTCATTACAAAGTAAAGGGCAGGGAGCTGAAGCGCATCCTGAAGGCAGCTTTGGTCGAGACCGTTCCCCAGGAAATTCTGAACCGGAAAAAGACCGGCTTCCCGGTCCCCTACGATGGCTGGATGCGTAAGGAGATGAAGGACTTTGTATCTGACACAATATTGGCAAGCAATGGAGGGGGCGATTCGTATTTTTGTAAGGAGGCGGTTACCAACCTGCTGCAAACGCATCAGCAAGGTAAAGGCTATTCCAAAGAGGTTTTCAGCTTGCTTGTGCTGGCGCTTTGGCACCAGCAGTTTGCTAGCGTATCGCCAACGGCTTGAGTTCGTAAAATGAATCCCATAGGAATGGTATTTACATTAATCGCCAGCGTATTTATTGTTGCGTTGCCGAGGAGATTGGCACCAATTCCTTTGTTGCTGGGGGCCTTGTATATAACCCGTGATCAAATACTGATGGTTGGGCCGGCTCATTTTACCGTAGTACAGATTTTGATAACTGTCGGCATGGTTCGCGCGCTAGTGAGAGGGGAGTTTTTCGCAAGTAGAATGAATAGCATGGATGGGTTCCTTATGCTATGGGCCTTATGGATGTTCGGCAGCAGTGCTTTTCATACATCCGGTACTTGGGTGTTTCGAGCCGGAATCTTGTGGACTAGTCTGGGCAGTTATTTTTTATTCCGGGCATTTATCCGGAATGACGAAGACATTAAGCATGTGTATAAAGTGTTATGCGTTCTTTTGGTTCCAGTCGCGATACTTATGATTTTGGAAAAGTTTGCCGGCAAGAATTATATAGCTGAGCTTGGTGGCGTAAGCCTTTCTCCCGAATTTCGAGAAGGGCGTTTCCGGGCTCAAGGTGCGTTTGCGCATGCGATTTTAGCTGGAACAGTTGGGGCCGGGTGCATTCCTATGGCTTTATATTTTTGGAAAAGTAACCGCAAACTTTCTCTGCTAGGTTTTTTGGGTGCAGGAGGAGTGCTTTTTGCCGCCACATCAAGCGGTCCGATCATGATGCTAATTTTTAGCATATTCGGATTATTACTCTGGAAAACTCGCGCATACCTGCGAACTCTCCGCTGGCTTGCCTTGGTTGCAGTTATTATCTTGGACATGATAATGAAAGCGCCTGTTTACTTTCTTATGGCACGAATTGACATTTCGGGAGGAAGTACAGGTTACTATCGGGCGCAGCTGATTCGTTCGGCCCTTGAACATTTGCATGAATGGTGGACAGTTGGTACGGATTACACGCGGCATTGGATGGCAACAGGGCAGCATGCCAACGATCAGCATGCCGATATAACGAATCACTTTTTGGCGATGGGTGTTAGCGGCGGGCTTTTGCTGATATGCCTTTTTGTCACCGTCCTGGTTGTCGCATTTAATATGGTAGGAAAGGCGCTACGGGAGAATGAAAATAAATCGGTAGAACATTGCTATCTCATCTGGACATTAGGGGCGACCTTGTTTGGGTACGTGTGGGTCTTTTTTTCTATTTCTCTTTTCGACCAATCCGTAGTGTTCTTCTTCCTTATTTTGGCCTGCATTAGTGCCGTTCAAGCTACAAAGCTTGTTGCGGCTGTTGAAACCAAACAACCCGCTATGGGTATTAGACAATCGCGCTATGTCACGGCTGGAGGGAATAACTCGAAAGAAAGCTCGGGCAGCGGAAAACAAACTCGCTTTGGAGAATCAGTCGTTGAGTAAACCGCACTTTAAAGCGACAGCCAATTATTGAGCAAGCCGTGCAAAAACCATCCATTTGGAGGCGCTTTTACAGTCTAATTTCATGTCACGCATGTTATGCATGATTCCCCTTTTTTTAAACTTACTCGGACATTACAAGCATGAAATCAATTTCCGTCATTATCGTTAGCTGGAACGCCCGCGACTATTTGCGGGATTGTCTGGATTCAATTCGCGAAACAGGTGCATCCTGCGTGCAGGAGGTGATTGTGGTGGATAATGCCTCTAAGGACGGCTCGCCGGAAATGGTAGCAAAACATTTTCCGGAGGTAACGTTGATCCAATCGGAAGAAAACCTTGGCTTTGCACGGGCGAATAATCTGGCCATGAAGCATGCTAAGGGTTCCATCCTTGCCCTGGTGAATTCGGATGTTATCGTTCACCCCGGCTGTTTCGAAAAGCTTGCCGCGTATCTTGAACAACATCCCGAGGTCGGTATGGTGGGGCCACGAATCATTGGGGGAGATGGTCATTTGCAACGCACATGCCGTAAGCTTCCGACGCTATGGAATACCTTGTGCCGGATGCTGACATTCGACCGGATTTTGCCGGATTGGCAGATGTTTTCAGGGTTTGAGGTACCGTATCGTGACTACGATAAGTATATAGAGGCTGAAGTATTGAGCGGTTGTTTCTGCGTAGCAAGAAAAAAGGCAGTGGATGAGGTTGGGGGCATGGATGAGCGGTTTTTCTTCTACGCGGAGGATATTGACTGGTGCAAGCGTTTCTGGGATGCCGGATGGAAGCTGATGTTTGTCCCTGACGCTACCGCAACGCATTTTGGCGGCGGCAGCACGGCAAATGCGCCACTTCGTTACAGCATTGAAATACTGCGAGCCACTTTGAAATATTGGCGGAAGCATTATGGCATTGCGGGGCAGATCGCTTGCTATTTTCTCATACTGGCACATCATGGATTTCGGCTAGTGGTTCGCGGCATAAAGCAAAGCCTAGGCATTGGGCGCTCAATTGAAAGCAAATATAAACTGGAAAAAGACTTTGTCTGTTTGCGTTGGCTGATGACCGGGAAGGGTGTTGCATAACCAGCACATTGCGGATTGGCTACCTGGAGCAGCCGCATCGGTGTTTGGTTTAAAAGTTGTACGCTGGACTTGATCTGTCAGTTTCAAACATTCGTTTGGATTGAACCTGACACTGACAGATTCAGTTCGGCCATTTCCAGCCTGTCGATAAGTATTTTCGAATGTCAGCTATAAGTCACAAATTGTTCGTTCAACATTGGATTAACGAGCGCTGTTTAGGCGTCAGCCTTGGACAGTTTATTAGGACTCATGCCAAGCTATCCTGCCTAGCACCTCCGGGTGAATGCAAATTGTTCCGGACAGATTTGTGCTGGACCCGTTAGAGCGCGTAGCGAATCCATAACTGCACCGATGCGCATAGTCAAAAAGGCGGCCATTGGATCACCAAACGTAAATCAACCGCCAACAAGAATTTTGTTATTTTCCACTCTCCCTGTCAGCGCAAATAACCCCGAACTCCTCTATTTCTTTGGGATTCAATTCGCAAAATTTGCGCTCAAAGTTGGTTTGGGTAAAGTTGAATACAAAGTTAAACGTGTAATCGCGTTTTTCCACGTCTTCGCAATCGGAAGATTCGTTCCGACAATTTTCTTGATTCGGCAGTTCGGGTTTTCGTAAATCGCTATGCGCGCCCATTAGAGGAGTATGGGAGTCGTAAACGTGTCCGGCATCGAAGGAGTAAAATTTTTCCCTTTGCCATAAGGTTTCGCCAGGACTGAAATCCGTCGACATGTCCGCAACAAAAGGTTCGGCGCTGAATCGGCTGAAAGTGAGTGGACCTATATTGGGTGCAAAAGGCGGTTTTTTTAGGCTTTTTAAATCGATCAGCGTTTTTTGGCAAGCGATTGGATGTTTGTCATCGATACACTCAGCCTCACCGAACGGTTCCCTTAAGGAGTAATAATCCTCCAATCCCCATAAATTCCCTGCTATCCATCGCCCATCGGCCAAATGGTTCAGGCCGGTTTTGCCCAAACCCGGCTTGTTCAGGCGGAACAAGCCTTGCTCGGATTCGTTCCGATATAACATGTTGGTCGGCAGGAAATAATCCACCGCATTGGCGGTTCCTTTGGCGACGCTTTGCCAGCCGAAACTCGAATCGGATGGGGGCTGATAAAGACCGCCCAGCGTACCGTTCTGGACATGATGCCAGAAATCCCACGGTATGTTGACCAGGCTATAAAATACGAGTCCGACATGGGTATAAATGAGGCTATAGCCGAGATCCACAGGGGCGATCGCTGCCTGCAACAGATGTACCGGCAGCTTCAACCACCGGTTATTATTTTGATAACTTAACTGATCCAGTTTTTTGCTTGCCTGATTCCCGATTTGAGTAATTTGAGTATTCAGGATGTTTTCGCGCAAGCTGAATAAAGCGCCATTCGCATAGTCATAGGTCGTGTAAACGATGGCTTTACGGGAGATGAATCTGAGCGTCTGTGTCGGCGCGAAATTAACAACATCCACAGGATACGATAATTCACCGGGATGGAAGGCCGGGTTAAACAACACCAGCGAATTAATCGGTGTTTCTGTGGTTTTATCGTACCATTCCTTTAATAACAGCGGTTTATGCAGCCCGCTAAACGCAATCTCCAGTTCTCCGAATGGCTTGCGGTGCCCCGTAAGGTCGCACACGGCCAGATCTTTCAATAATTCGCTCGAACCTTTCTTGGTCTGGTTGCAACCGGCTAGATGACTAAATTGTTTGGGACTTGCTGCAATGGATTCCAGCATCCATCGTCTTACCGCTTCCATGCCGGCCATCGTAACCAGTTTAGCGCCATAACTATGTCCAATAAGATGTAATTTAGTCTTTGCCAACGAAACGCAGACATCATCGTCCGGATTCAGCGGATCGGGTTTCATGCAACTGGAGTCAGACACCGATTTATTTGCTTCCTCGCCATTGGCCTGATCCGCCATTTTCCCCTCTTTCAACGTTGTTCTGGATTTTATGGAAGGGATTTGCTTTTGTTTAATTAAACGGTAAATCAGAGCCGACACCGGGACATCCTCGCCCATTATCGCGTCGGCGTCTTGAATCAAGTTGGTGTCAAAATAGCCATAAGGGCTGTCTTTCCAATCCTTATCCAGATAATCGTTCGGATACTGCGGCCCCAATGCAGTTTGTGCCGCATTCAGGCTTTGTTTCCAGGCAGAGAGCATGTGCAACGGGACCTTATCGATAAGGTTAGTGAAAGGCTGTGCGGCCGAATCCATCCCGAACGGCAGGATGGCCTTGGCCATATTGGTGACCGGGCGAGTTGCCGATGTCCACGTTACGAAGATGAAATAGGGCTGAAAGGTGGCGAGCGGTTTGTCGTCCTTCATGAACTTGTCGATCCGTTCCATGTAATTATGGTAATTGGCGATGGCCAGCGGCAAGGTATAATCCCAGCCGTGAGAGATCAGATAAATATCGCTGATGGGAGGCTTATCGAGCGCTTTACGCCACTTCATCTCGACCAGCAAATCCTCGATCGGATGGGTCAACAGGCGGTGGTCGCCGTTGTAAATGGCGAATGTGTAATTATGGCCGCGCACCATGTAAGACTCTTTTTTATGAGGCATATAGGGAGTCAGATGCTTCTCGGTACAGCCATTGAGCAAAAATAGCGCTATGCAGCTGGATAGGGCGAATCGGAAAAGAGAGGCCATGTGTTCTCCTTCTTTTTAGCTTGGTTTCATAACCAAAGTGAGCTTTAAAAATAGCGGATGGCGTTGCCGTTTTTTAACTCATTTTGTAATGAGATCAAGCCGGGTAGGGGCGCATCGCGCATCCTTTCCGAATGCTGAAAAACAAAGCACTGCTCTAAAGCATCTCAACGAGCAATCCATTTCAAATATCAATATTTCCAGCGCCGTTGAACATCGGAAAGGGGCGCGATGCACCCTACCCGACATTTGTAAACGGCCCATTGACTTCCGGGTCGTTAAATTCCGCATCAAGTTCAGCTGTAGTTTCGCCTATAAGGGGCCTTTTCCGTGAGCCGCAGAGCATCAGCGATATAAGCTAACTCATCTGTACTCAGTTCGTCGCTTAGAAATAGCCGACAGAGCGCCTTTTCTTCTTCTAGAGAAACCTTAAGCTCCACATCTTCTTCACAAATGCTAAGTTTTTATCGGTTTTTTTGCCATCAGTATCATTACTGAGGGCAGACGGTGTTTAAATTTTCCAGTCGCTAACCACTACCCTGTTGATATTAGGCATGTAAATTTATGACTGGAAAACTCAGCACTCAATAGTGGCACAGAGTGAAAGCCGTTTTCCACTTTCAGGGCAATGTCAGTTGCACCTTGAAGAGCGGATGTCCTTTAAGGCTTCAACACAGTTTCGACCCTCAGTGGCCTCACGGTACTCACTGCGCCAGAAGTCAGTTTGGCGATGACTTCGCACATTGAATGCCGTTATTTTATTGACGGTTATTTTCAAAACGATGAACCCGGCATTTTCAGAAAATCCATTTCTTCCGGGGTTGAGGTTCGGCCCAGTATGGCGTTGCGGTGTGGATAACGGCCGAAACGGTCGATGATGTCCTTGTGTCGAAGTTCGGATTCGCGGCTGCCCTCCAGGCCCGACTGGCTGAACAAAGAAACCGCAACCGCGTGGATGATCGGTGACTCGCTGTGCATGTAGGGCATGTAAAGGAAAGCTTGCTGTGCGGTGTCCAGTTCGCGGTCGGCATTGGCGGCCACAGCCTTTTGCGCCAGAGCCAGCGCCAGGCTGTCGTTGGCATAGGCTTTGGGATGGCTACGATAGAGATTGCGCGAAAACTGATCAAGAACAATGATTTCAGCTAGTCGGCCGGCTGACTCACGCCAGCCATACAGTTCACAGCGTTCGGCGGCATCATGTAAGGCACCAAAGCGTGACTTGATTTGTCGATCAACATCGCCTGAACGCCCCCACCAAAGCTTGGGGGTGATTTCCTTAAACCAGAAAGCCAGGATATCGTCCGGCATTGGCTGCCTTGAATTCATGTGGTTAGGCTCATAAAAACTGTCCAGTAAGAACAACTGTCTCATTGATCAATTAAAGCAGTTTATTTTAGCAGTGGCTATAAAGGTTACTGAAACAGGTAAAATGTGGACTGCGACCTACAAGTTGACATAAATCAACAGACCAAGCGACTCAAAATAAGGCAGATGATTCTTCAATGACGTTACTCGATTTTTCATTTTAACAAATCCTCGCTATTGCTCTGGTGTTCGTCTGGACCGGCTTTGTTCGGACCGGGCTGGGTTTCGGCGGCGCCGCGCTGGGATTGCCGCTGATGTTATTTATCCATAACAATCCATTGTTATGGTTACCCATCTGATCGGTGTGCATTTATTGTTTTTCTCCGGCTTAACCTTGCTTAACCGTTTGCATAATGTCGATTGGCCGTATTTGCGCTCTTCCGCAATTTACATCCTTCCCGCTGCTTTCGTAGGTGTTTTTGGACTGCTGAACCTGCCAATCTTATGGCTGAATAGTTTTATTTATTCAGTTACCTTGTTTTACGGCTTTACCTGGCTGCTTAACCGAGGCATTCAGAGTCGACATGTTTGGGCAGATAGAGGGTTATTAATGTTAGGCGGATACGTTGCCGGAATTTCTTTGACCGGAGCGCCATTGATGGTTGCAGTCTATATGCGCAACGTCAGCAAACAAAAGTTACGGGATACTTTGTTTATCTTATGGTTCACGTTGGTCAGCATCAAAATGACTACATTTATTGCCTTATCCGTCGATTTGCACTTGTTAACGGCACTGGCGCTGTTACCGATTGCCGCGATAGGGCATATAGTGGGCTTGAAAGCGCATAACGCGATTATGCGCAATGACTTGCTGTTTAAACGCTGGATCGGCGGCGGCTTGGTGACTTGTGAGTCTGTTGGGATTATGGCAGTTATATCGCCAATTTGTTCAGGACTTTTGATGAAAAACATTGACTTTGAGCTGGCAGTTCCGAAAATTAGTCTCAACGATCTCAGAACCGGTGGGCTTTCTTGAATGCCGGGTTCGGCCATTACGCGACATTCAAAGACTTTAACTTTAAAACCAAAGCAGTCGCTCAACGTGAAGCTCAGCCGAGACAAGCCGCGTAGCTGCTTGATGTCGGCTGGAGCGTAGCGGAAACGTGTCGGTTTGATCGCCACGTTAGACCTAGTGCTTACTGTGGTCGGAGCCAAGCGGTTTTGTTTCTGTGCGAATTTGGTATGACGCATGACACGCGACACATTTGCTCATGGAGCCGCTCAATTGACGTAATGTGAGTTTAGGGTCTTTTTTTGATTCCGCGTCCGAAGCGATTTGATCAAAATCCTGATGCAAGGACATGCCCAACCCCATGAATTCTTTAGGCAACACGCCTTTGAGGTGATCCTCGGCTTTATGCGCCATGCTCATACCCAAGGGACGGGCGTGTTGGGCAACCGCTGCCATGTCATCACTAGAAAGTGCGGCCATGATATTTTGCGTGCCGGATAACAAAGCCCGCATTTCCTCAAGCACATGACCGCGTTGAGCTTCGGAGAGTTTGAGAGTTTGGCGATCGTCATGATCGCCTGCAAACGCAGCGGTTACTAGCAGCAAGCAGGCAATGATTGCTATTGGTTTTTTCAATTGAAGCTCCTTGGTTGAAAGTTAAGTGGTCTAACAAATAATTAAATAGCTCACCTTATATCAACAGCAAATGCTCTTCTACACAATAATTTCTTGATCAGCATGTGATTTTCTTTTCCGTATATCATCGGTGAAGTAATCATGGACGATAATAATTAAATTGCTGCCATTGAATCAGATGAAGCTGTAGACCGCAACGGCTCGAACTCAGTCTTTTAATGATGACGTAGTTCGGCCAAGTGCGGCCACAAAGATAGTGAGTTAATGTCTGCTTCGCGGCTTTTGCTGTCCGTGGGATTTAACTCTTTACCTAACCCCCGCCCCGCAACACGTCATCCGGTGTCATACGGCTAATGCTTAGCGCACTCTACAAGCTAAACATCCATCTTTGCAATCGCTTCGGCCGAAGGTTTAACGAAAAAATAAAGCAAGCCGATAAAGGCCATGATTCCGCCCGCGATTAAAAGTTCTTCTGATTGGGCTTGCGTCAACATCGCTATACACACCCCTAAACCAGTTGCCGGAACAAACGCCGGTACTTCGAAGCGGCTCTTCACTTTGTCTTTTCTCTGTAAGACAATGAGGGCGAGGTTCACGAGCGAAAAACAAATAAGGAGTAAAACACTGGTCGCCCGCGCTAAATCTGAAATGTCTCCGCTCAAGGCTAAAATCAGAAGCACCACTAGCAAGATTAGAATGGCTCGATGCGGAGTTAACCGTTTCGGATGAATATCCGCCAAAAATTTGGGTAGCAGCCCTTGAGATGACATGCCATAAAGAAGGCGCGAACCCATCACGTAGTTTAAAAGTGCGGTGTTCGATACTGCGACGAGCGCAATCAGGCTAAAAATCACCGGCGGAAACCCAGGGACGGCTTTGCCGATCACGTCAACGAGCGGCTGTTTCGATGCCGCCAGCTCCGTTGCAGGGATGATCGAGACCGCGACAATGCTGATCGACATGTAGATGAGGGAGGAAATTGCCACCGATAGAAGTAGGCCCTTTGGCAATGTCCGCTCAGGTTCGACAACTTCCTCACTCACGTTCAGCATATCCTCAAAGCCCACAAAAGAGTAAAAGGTCAGAACGGCTCCGCCTAGAAGAACAGGAACTGTCAGATCGCCGACTGGATTTTGTGCCGTAGTCGCATCGAGGTAATTGACGTTACCAACAAAACTTAACCCCATTAAAATAATAAAAAGGAGACCGCCGATTTCAATGGCGGCTAGAAAACTATTGGTCCAAATCGTTTCCCGAATGCCTATAAAAACAATCATGGCTAAAAAGAGCGCTAATCCAATAATAATGACGGGCTCTGGAAATAGCGGGAAAAGTCCCGAAAAATAGTCGGCAAAAACTCGGCACGCGGTAGCCATCGAAGTAAGACCGGACGCAAGTACCGCAAGGCCCACGGCATAAGCCAAGAAAGGACTCCCGAAAGCTTTATGCGTAATGTAAGAAGCGCCCCCCGCACGCGGGTAGCGCGAGCCTAACGATGCATAAGAAAGTCCGGTAAACGAGGCGGCGATCATACTCACCATAAAGGCCGCCCAGACTGCGTTGCCCATGAGACCAGCGGCTTTCCCGACCAATCCATAGATGCCCGCCCCCAAAATATCGCCCACTCCGTAAAGAACGAGCGGCCACAAAGTAATATGTTTTTTTAAGCTCGCTTTATGGGTTGCCATTTTTTCATGGTTCCTACTGTAAACCTGAATTCCCAGTTGAAACAGTTTAAAGGATGATCCCTAACACGAATAGTGAACACTTCAAAAATCGAGTATTCTCAACGAAAGAGAAGTACTTGCATGAGCACAAAAGTGGAAAACCGCTTTTAACTTTTTCCACTGATCAGCGTGTCTTTGCTACCCATTAAAACTAGGTATTCTTTTATTATCAGTAAGATATAAAAAACTATTTTGAAAAAATTCTAACGCTCTTTCGCTATAAGAATGGCAAAATTTCGACGCCGTTTTCCACCCCAAGGCATTCCGTTCAGGATGTCCAAGCAGAAGAGCATCCTCGGCTTAAGACCCCGAACTTGCAGAGGTTGGGCGGTTTTACCTAAACTATATCGGTATCCACTTCAATTCCAGCGCATTATGAAATCAACCACCCAAATCATTGCCAGCTTGGCCTTGACAGGAGTGCTCGTCGCCTGCTCCGGGCACAAGCCCGCCGTCAACAAGACTAGCACTCCCGCCGTCAAACCACAGGTTCAAGCCGCGAGGAAAATCTATGATATCCCGCCTCCCAAGCTGCCTGGCCAATGGACCGTAGAGGATACTCTGCAAGTTTACGGCAAATACGCGATAAGCGAACTCACTCCCTACTTCACCAAGGCCAAGGTGTCTTACCCTCCCAAGGAAGTTACCTTCATCGCCTTAAAACAGGAAAAGAAACTGGAACTATGGGCCAGGGACAGCGGCGAGTTTCGCTTCATCCGCGACTATGACATCCAGTCCGCCAGCGGCGTGGCCGGCCCCAAATTGCGCCAAGGCGACAAACAGGTGCCGGAAGGCATTTATCGTATTGAGGCGTTGAATCCCAACAGCCATTACCACTTGTCGATGAAGCTAAATTATCCCAACGAATTCGACCTCGTCCATGCCTGGCAGGAGGGGCGCGCCGATCCGGGCTCGGATATCTTCATCCATGGCAGAGCCGCCTCCATCGGTTGCCTCGCCATGGGCGATAAAGCGATAGAGGAACTTTTCGTCCTCACCGCACACGTGGGCGCCGAAAAGGTGAAAGTCGTCATTGCCCCGCACGACCCCAGGATCTACCCTCTGGAGGCTGACTCCGAAGAACTTCCGGCATGGACCCCGGAGCTTTATTCGCTCATTTCCCGCGAAATCAAAGCCCTGTCACCCGTGGTGAAGTCGGCAAAAATCAGGTTATGACTAATAAAGGCGGGATTTTGTTAGCCAGCCTCACAGTGCGCAGATTGGAACGACGCAAGGAAGCCCAACGGAACGCCGCCGAAAAGGGTTGGGCTTCGTACCTCAGCCCAAAGAACTCATTCAACTTCGACCGAGCATTATCGGCCATTTAGAAACAGTCGCCAGTTTCCAATGAATGGCTGCTTAGGCTTATAAAGCAAGTCATATTATCATTTTCGTCAATTAAGAAAGTGCTATCTGTGTGTCAACCGCAATACCTCGGGTAAAAGGAACCTATTGTTATTGTAAATGTGGCATAGAAAAGCAGATCACATCCATGTGGTTACGGGTATAACTTGAAGAAAAATCATCCAAGGCCCAACCTGAGCTGTGTCACTATGGAACACCTGTAACGAAACGGCACAGTTTGACAATCCCGCATTCATCAAAAAAACGCAGAAATCTCTTACCTTATCAAATGGTCGATCCCGTCATAGTGAGGCTTATAGCGGCGAAGAGGCATTTGGCACAGACCATGCATTATGCTTTGACAATCAGCTTTGAGGCAATGGCAGCATTATAGGTATGACGGATTAAACCTAATGGCTGAGATTATTGCTCTACTTGTAAGCCAGATGTTGGGTGTTTAATTCTTGGGACTTACCTAAAGAAGCGTCTCTGATATAGCTATAAATGCTATGTTTCACCTGATTAAGTTTGAGCGTAAGATGGATAAATGCACTAAGAAAGCAAAAAAAACGCCATTGTAAGTACTTGTTAAACCAGCAAAAAAGGCAAGCAAGTGCAGCAAAAATGACGCTATCCGATCAAAATGAAAAATTAGGAAGCAGCATGTTGACTAAATCTATCGACACAACCTTACGTAAAGCGCGTCATCTATTGGTTGAGCGTGGGGAGTTGCCACCCCCCGAGTTGGTAGGAGCCACCGTTTTGCAATCTTGGAGCCGCTGTCTTAATGCGGGTCTTGTGCCCGTTGGCGGCGCATCCGACGCGCCTTGCCTTGAAGGCTTCGAGTTTGCCCGCGCCGCCGACCGGCAGCATCTACTGATCGCACATGCTCGGCCAGTTATGGAGTACTTGTACTCACAGATACATGATTCCGGCAGCATGGTTATTCTTGCCGATGATTGTGGGGTGCTGCTCGAGACTATGGGCAACTCCGATTTTTTGGATCGTGCCGAACGGGTCGCCCTAAGGCAAGGTGCTTCGTGGCAAGAACAACATCGGGGCACCAATGGTATTGGTACGGCTCTGATGGAGAGCAGCCCGGTAGTCGTACATGGTTTCGAACACTTTCTCGAACGGCACGGTTTTCTTTCTTGTGCCGCCGTGCCTGTAGCGTCACCGAGTGGCCGCGTTCTGGGTGTGCTTAACATATCCGGCGATAACCGAACCCGTCATCCTCATCCCCATACCTTGGGTTTTGTGCGCGCGGCAGCGCAGATGATCGAGAACCGCTTGTTCTACGCGCTTCATGGCGACACGTTGCGCTTACGCTTCCATCCGCTTGCCGAAGGTATCGGCACTATTGCCGAGGGTAAGGTCGCCCTGTCGGAAGACGGCTGGATAGTTGGCGCCAACCAGGCCGCACTAGCCCTGCTGGGGCTGTGTCCCTCCGACCTTGGGACAACGCCGGTTGCCCATGTGCTACAGGTATACCTAAAGGATCTGGTCCATTGGGGACTACGACGCGGCAGAGAACCGATGCCGGTCATGCGGCACACTGGCGAATGCTTATTTGTCCGTGTCGAACTGGGTCGTAAAACTTTCCAGACCTTCATTCCTCGTGAACCCGAAGCCAAGGACGATGCGCTGTCGGCGCTCGATACCGGCGACCTACAGATGAAAACCGCCATCCATAAGGCACGCCGGCTAGTCGGAAAGTCCATAGCGCTGCTGCTGCGGGGAGAGTCAGGAGTCGGCAAGGAGCTTTTCGCCAATGCTTTCCACAATGCCGGGCTGCGATGGGGGAAACCGTTCGTTGCCGTCAATTGCGCAACGCTACCGGAAAGCCTGATCGAAACGGAGTTGTTCGGCTACGATCCAGGCACTTTCACCGGCGCTCGCAAGGAAGGCTCTCCCGGCCGCATACGTTCGGCGGACGGCGGTACCCTGTTCCTCGACGAGATTGGCGATATGCCGCTGGCTCAACAAGCGCGGCTACTACGGGTATTACAGGAGCGCGAGGTGGTGCCGGTGGGAGGCATCAAGCCTGTGCCGGTCGACTTCGATTTGGTCTGCGCCACGCACCGCGACTTAAAGGCCGAAATGGAAGCCGGCCGCTTCCGCGACGATCTCTACTACCGCATCAATGGCTTCAATCTTAAATTGCCGGCCTTGCGCGAGCGCAGTGATTTCGATGTGTTGGTAGCGCGCATGTTGCAGGAAATGGCGCCGGACCGGAATGTGATGCTCGATGACAGTATCGCCGCGGCTTTCGTCACTTATGCTTGGCCCGGCAACCTGCGCCAATTGGTTAATGTGCTGCGAACCGCTACCGCTTTGCTCGACGACGAAGATAAAACCATCGGCTGGCAGCATCTTCCCGACGACCTCGCCGAAGAACTGCTGCTGGACCGGCCTATGATTGAATCTCCTGATGAGGCAATTGCAGAAGAAAACCTGAAAGAATTGTCCGAAGCCGCTGTAGCACGTGTCATTGCCGCAAGCCGCGGCAACATGTCCGAAGCCGCGCGGCGTCTCGGCATTAGTAGAAACACCCTATATCGTAGAGTGAAATAGGGCCAATACAACCGCCAGCTGCAAAAAATGTAGGTTGGCTTATGAGATTCATCATACCTACCGTGGATAAATATATTTTATGAGTACAGATACAAAACCCGAACACGATGAAATCGCTATTTATGTTCAAAAAGCGCGTAACGCCCAAAAAGAAATTGCGGATTACACTCAAGAACAAGTTGATGAGTTGGTAACAGCCGTATGCTGGGCTATTGTCCGTCAGGATCGCGCGGAAGAATTAGCGAAACTGGCTGTCGATGAAGGCGGTTTCGGCAATTATGGCGATAAAGTCAGCAAGATCCGTAACCGGTGCATGGGCACCCTGCGCGATATGCAGGCAGTGAAAACGGTCGGAATTGTTGAAGAAATCCCCGAAAAAGGCTTGATAAAAATAGCCAAACCGGTCGGTGTGATTGCTGCGCTTATTCCAACGACAGGCCCTGACGCGACGCCGCCTTTAAAAACGCTGCTGGCCTTGAAAGGCCGCAATGCCATCATCGTAGCCGCTCATCCCCGGACGCAACTTACCACCGAACTGACTGTAAAGTACATGCGCGAAGCCTGCGAACAGGTCGGAGCTCCGGCGGATTTGGTTCAGGTTATTGAAAAGCCTTCGCTTCCGAAAACCCAAAAATTGATGCAGCAAGCGGACTTGATTGTAGCAACCGGCGGTGCCGCAATGGTCAAAGCGGCTTACAGTTCCGGAACGCCCGCTTATGGCGTTGGCGTTGGTAATTCGGTTCATGTGGTCGATGAAACGGCCGATCTGGATGACGCCGCCAATACCATTGTGATTGCCAAGAAATTCGATTATGCGACCAGTTGTCTGGCCGATAATTCGGTGATAGCGCATGAATCGATTTATGACGACTTAAGCGGACGCCTGCAAAAACTGGGCGCTTATCTTTGCAGCGCGGATGAAAAAGACCAATTGCAACGGCTGATGTGGCCGACGCCTGAAAACCATATTCCGGATCTTAGTGTCATCGCAAAATCGGCGGCCCTAATCGCAAACTTGGCCGGCTTCAGTGTGCCGGAAGATTGCAGCTGTTTAGTCGTCGAGGAAAACGACGTGGGCTCTCAGCATCCTTTTTCAGGGGAAAAACTGTCGCCGGTGCTGGCGCTATATAAATACGCCGGCGACATTAACAATGCGATAAACCAAGTTAACGCTATTACGGAGTATCAGGGCCAAGGCCACACCTGCGGCATCCATACGGTCAACGACGACCATGCGCTGGCATTGGCAATGCAAACCAAGACCGGCAGGGTGATGGTCAACCAAAGTTTGAATGAAGGCGCGGGCAGCCCGCGGAACGGCCTGCCTTATACGCTCAGCCTAAGTTGCGGCACCTGGGGCGGGAATATAACGACGGAAAACGTCAATGCCCGGCACATGATTAATCTCACCTGGGTTTCCAGGCCGATTCAGCCGAGACCGATTGATGAAAACAGTCTTTTTGAAATGCATTGGCAAAAGCACAGTCGTTAAGTTGTTAAAAACTTAAGGAACACGCACAAAATAACTTGAGCATGTGCCCATAGCCGGAGTGCAGGCTTCGCCTGCAAGCGCAAGCAGAGCTTGCACTCCCGCTGAAAGTTTACGGCGCGAATTGTTCAAATTATTTCATGCTCATTCCTAAGTGACTTGGAATAGAAATATCTAAATAGAGGTCTTGAGCAAATGCCGGTTTATCTAGTCCGATGCGATAAATGTGATCATCAATTTAAAAGCCTGGTTTTGGCTAATACTCAAGAACCCAAAGAATGGGTGTGTTCCCAATGCGGCAGTCATGACGCCAAACCGGCTCAAGTCTATGACGATCCGCATCCGCTGGAAAACGACCATGGTGCAGGCTGCCCGTGTTGCAGCGGGATAAGTGGAAGCATACGTGATATACGGTGAAATAATCACTTTGGCTAGGTTAGTTAAGTATTTAAAACACAAGTTAATTAATTATAAGGAGGTGTTATTGATTGCTTTGATTTATGGATTGATTAAACCAACTGGTCATTCTTAAAAACCGAAAACAAAAAACTATAAATTAGGAGGTACAACATGAGTAATGTACTGATACCAACCAGTATGGTAGGCAATTATCCCAATCCAAGATGGTGGGATGCAAAATTTGCAAGACATTTCAAGGGTGACCGGCAGCCGCCGGATTCCATGTGGCGGGAGGCGCTGGAAGACGCTACGGCGGCCATCGTGACCGACCAAGTCAATGCCGGCCTGGACATTATCGCGGATGGCCGGTTACACGGCGATAACTATGCCGACGCCGCACTTTATTATTATTTTGATCGATTAGGCTATGACCTAAGCGGCAGCCATCTCGGTTTTCCGATCTACAGCCGATTGCATTCCGCCACGGTTACGCAGGAAATCAAACGCCGCGGACAAATCATGGTCGAACAAGCCCGTGCCCTTAAACGTGCGACCGATAAACCGGTCAAAGTTCAGTACACCGGTATTCAGGTGTTAGCCCAATGCACCAATGACCTGCATTATGCTAACAGCCGCGATCGCGCGATGGCCATTGCCGCCGCTATTAACGAAGATATTTTGGCGGTTGACGAATTGGGGGTCGAGTATATCCAATTCGACGAATTTACTTGGCCTTATTTTTATGAAGATTGGGCGATCGAAGCGTTCAACCGCGCCGTTGCAGGCGTTAAAAATGCCAAGATTGTCTGCCATATCTGTTGGGGTAATTGGGGCGGTACGCCGGCTTATTATCCCGATGATACCGCAAGTAGCGGTGAGGTTTTCGATCTGACAAAACGCGCTAAAGACGCTAAAAGCCCGAATCCGACAGCATCAGTGGTGCCTAAATCGTATGAGGCAAAAATCGATGTTTTTAACATTGAAGGCATCGGCCGCATGTCGTTTAACGAATCGGGACTTGAATTGCTCAAGACTCATCCAATACCAAAAAATATGATGTTCTGGGCCGGCGTGATCGATGTCAAAAGCACAGTCACCGAAACGGCAGAGCAAGTTGCGGACAAAATCCGCAGTTTATTAACCGTGGTTCCCGCCGATCAGTTGGGTGTCACTACGGACTGCGGATTGATACTGTTACAACGTTATATCGCCCAGGATAAGCTTCACGCCATGGTTGAAGGCGCAAAAATCGTCCGTAAAGAATTAGGTCAATAAAGCTGAGTTGAGCAGCTTGTCTGCTTAAAGTTGAGTTGAGCAGCTCGTCTGCTCAAACGAAACTTATGCCCTCTGGGTACAAACGAAACTTATGCCCTTTGGGTATAAATAAACTATTAAGGTGTGTTATGTCAGGAAAATTACAAAATAAAACAGCTATTATCACTGGGGCAGCAAGAGGGATAGGTTTTGAGACTGCGCGATTATTCGGAAAAGAAGGCGCAAAAGTCACCATTATGGATATTGACGAACAAAGCGCGATTGAAGCCGCAAAAAAACTATCGGATGAAGGCATTGAAGCCTATGCCTTTCAATTGGATGTGACGAACGCGGAAAGTGTTGAAAAAACCTTCCAAAAAGCGATAGCGAATTATTCAGGCGTGTTGAATATTTTGGTCAATAATGCAGGCATCGCGGATTTCGGTACTGTAGAAAATACCTCTTTGGATGTTTGGAACCGCATCATGGCGGTCAATTTAAACGGTACGTTTTTTTGTTCCAAGGCTGCGCTACCGAGCATGAAAGAGCATGGCGGCTCGATTGTCAATTTCGGTTCGGTTGCCGGAGTGGTCGGCATTCCGGGGATGGCGGCTTATTGTGCAGCGAAAGCCGCGATTGTCGGCTTGACTAAACAAATGGCCGCGGATTATTCCGGGCAAGGTATCCGAACCAACTGTGTCTGTCCCGGCACTATAGCCAGTACTGCGCTCGGGCAACAACTGCTCGGTAGCGATACCTCTGAAGAAACCCGGATAAAACGTTTAGCGAAATATCCTCTGGGGCGTTTCGGCGAGCCGGTCGAGATTGCCCAAGCCGTCTTGTTTTTAGCTTCCGATCAAGCCAGTTTTGTCAGCGGCGCGGCTTTCAACGTCGATGGCGGCATGACGGCGATTTAAAGGTCAATCCAAATAGCAATAACACTAAATGGCAACGGCAATGGATATTTGGGGCGACTATTTTACTATCTCAAAGTGGCAAGACTTTGTGGCCGGGGCGCTGGAATCCGGCAGTAGTCCTCCTATTTTCAACATAAACCCGAACGACGACCGCGAATTCGACGCCATTTATCTGGGCGGCGGTGCAGCCGGGCGCTTTGGTGCGGCCTATTTGCGGGCGCTTGGCGGGCGTGTGCTGATTATCGATCGCTGGCCATTCCTGGGCGGCTCCTGTCCCCATCAAGCCTGCGTGCCTCACCATCTGTTTTCGGATTGCGCGGCGCAATTGATGCTGGAGCGCACCTTTTCCGGCAAGCTCTGGTTTCAAGAACTCAACGACAAAACGGTTTCTATCAAGCCCATCGTTGAACTGTTTCGCAGTGGCAGGACAGGCCCCCATGCGATGATGAATTATCAAAGCAAAGAACAGCTCGGCCTGGAATTCGTATTGAATGCAGAAGCCAAGATCATCAATGCCCACACGATACAAGTCAATGACAGTCAATTCCGAGCAAAAAACCTGGTGCTGGCGCTGGGCGCGAAACCGATAGTGCCGGATGTTCCGGGCATTCAGTTAAAAGGCGTATTTAATTCCCAGAGTCTGGTTGAAAAATTGGACTATGAGCCGGGCAACACCGCTGTAGTCATCGGCGGCGGCAAAACGGCCATCGAATACGGCTGCTTTTTTAATGCCACGGGTCGACGCACTATTATCGTTGCCAGACATCAAGCGATGTCTCTGCTAAAAGACACTGAATCCCGCTCTTACGCGATCCTTATGATGGAAGAACAGGGCATGGAGTTTCTGGAGAATGCGGAATTATCGGCTATCCAGGGAGACGCAAGACAAGGTAAAGAGGGTTTCCATAAAAACTTCCGATGGCATCATCACTATCGATACCGATTTTATTTTTATCGCGATTGGCGAGCAGGCCAATTCGGAGCCGGTTGCCCAAACATTGGGCCTGGAATTGGACGATAAAAGCTTTATTAAAGTGAATCGGCGCATGCAGACCTCAATACCTAATGTCTATGCAGTCGGCGACGTGACCGGGCCGCCGATGGAAATGTTTAAAGCCCGGAAGGAAGGCGTGTGCGCCGCTAAAAATATCATGGGCCAAGCGAGCGAATATAAAGCGGCCGATTACCCCGATTTTATGCATACGCATTACGAGGTCTGTTGGCTGGGGCTAAGCGAAGCACAAGCGCGTCAACGCTATGCCAATGTCAAAATCATGAAATTACCGCCCGATAGTCCCAATGGTCTCGATGTCGGCTTACCGGCAGGCGACCGAGTGATGCTGTACTTGATGGCTAAGCCGCGTATGTCGGGCTTTCAGAAGCTGATTATCGATGGCGACACACGAAAAATAGTAGGCGCTATCCATATCGGTTATGGCGCTAAAGACGGTTTTCAATATCTCAATTACCTGGTTAAAAATGGGCTGACGATAGACGATTTAGCCGATATGGACGAGTTGTTTATCAGTCCCAGTTATTTCATTCAATTGTGCCGCTTACGCGCAGGCGATATTCATTTTAATGATATGTAGAGCCCCAATAATGATGAATCGATTTCAAGGCAAACAGGCCGTTATAACCGGCGGCGCTACCGGCATAGGCTATGGCATAGCCAAGCGTCTCGGCATGGAAGGGGCTTCGCTTGCGATATTGGACATTAACAAGGCCGCATTATCGGATGCAAGCCAAGCGCTCCGTGCTGACGGCATCAATGTCAAAGTTTATCAAGTTGACATCGCTGACCCTCGCGAAGTTTCCGAAACGTTCTCCAAACTGATTACAGATTGTTCCGGAACGCTCGATATTTTGATTAACAATGCCGGTGTTGCCGATTTCGGTACTGTCGAAAGCACTGAAGTTGACGCCTGGAATAAGGTGATGGCAGTCAATTTAAACGGCACCTATCTATGTTCGAAGTTCGCATTGCCGGCGATGAAACCACACGGCGGAACCATCGTTAACTTCGGCTCGATATCCGGGATGGTGGGTATTCCGAATATGGCCGCTTATTGCACGTCCAAAGCCGCAGTCATCGGTTTGACCAAACAAATGGCGGTTGACTATTCAAAGCTGGGCATACGCGTCAACTGCATTTGCCCCGGCATGATTGCCGATACCGACATGGGGCGGCAAATTCTCGGAACTGACGAGTCCGAACAAATGATGAAATTACGACTCAGTAAATATCCGATCGGGCGATTCGGTAGATCCGAAGAAATTGTCGCGGCGGTGTTGTTTTTGGCTTCCGACGAAGCCAGTTTTGTCTGCGGCTCCGCATTTACTGTAGACGGCGCGATGACAGCTATTTAAGGTTAAAACTTATGTATACACAAAACGATAAGCGATGTTCATTAACTGAACTCGTTGCACACATACAAAACGGCGATTGTTTGGCAATCGGCGGCGGCTTATCCTGGCGCGAACCGATGGCGGCTTTGCGGGAACTGATCCGGCAAAATATTAAAGACCTTAAACTGGTCGGTTCGGCACATGGTATCGATGTCGATTTGTTGTGCGGCGCCGGAAGCGTAGCTGTCAGTGCCGAATCCTATGTCGGCTTTGAGCAAGATTTCGGCATGGCGCTCAACTACCGTCGAGCCTGCGAAACGGGTGCGGTAAAAGTGGAAGATAACTGCTGCTACTCCTTAGTCCAGCAACTTCGGGCCGCTATTCAAGGCTTGCCTTTTATGCCGATCCGCTCGGTGCAAGGGACGGATTTCCTTAAGCTGCATCCTGAATTTAAAACGATGACCTGTCCTTTTACCGGCGAGCAACTGGTTTTAGTGCCTGCGCTGAAACCCGACGTCGCGCTTATTCACGCCCATTATGCCGACGAGCATGGCAATTTGCATATTGAAGGGCCGCCGGTGGCCGACGTTCTGTTTGCCAAGGCCTCCAAGAAAGTCATCGCTACGGTTGAAGCTTTAATCCCTCATGATGAATTGGCAAAAAAAGGCGTCACGATTCCCTACTTTTATGTCACCGCCATTTGCGAAGTTCCCTACGGCGCTCACCCGACTTCCTGCTATCCGAATTATGCTTATGACCGGGAACATACCGCCTCTTATTACCAAGCCGCCAAACACGGCGCGGACAGTTTTAATCAAAACTACCTGACGCCTTTTGTTCACGACTGCAAAGATCATGACGCTTATCTCTTAGCCGCCGGCGGCAAAGCCAGACTGGCTTGTTTGGAACAGTGGGATCAAAGCATGGAAAAATGGATGCAACTTTATGAATAATCAAAATAAGATTCAGACATGTACACTCGGCGAACTGATGATTTATCAGATCGCACTGTCGATAGAAGACGGGATTTTAGCTTTTCACGGTTTCGGATCGCCGCTGGTGCAGTTAGCTTTGCACTTGGCGAAACGCACTCATGCGCCCAATTTGGTGTTAGTCGCAGGCGCGACCTATGGCATCAATCCGACCCCGGCATTTTTAACGCCAACCACTAACGATTTCGCGATGAACCGCGATGCCGAGTGTCATCTAACGATTGAAGAACTCTTTGATCTTGCTGCGAGCGGACGATTAGGCCGGATGTTCTTGTCGGGTTTGCAAATTGACCGCTGGGGCAATATGAATGTGACCCGCCTGGGAAATGATGAGCGGATTTCGTTAAAACTGCCCGGCGGAGGCGGCGGCTGTAATTTATCCGCCGATGCCGATCATGTAACTATCTGGACAGCGGCACATCGCACCCATGCCGACGAACATGGTCGCCGTCGTTATCGCTTGGCTAATCGTTGCGATTTTATCACCAGCGTAGGACATCGCACCGCGGAAGGCTTGCCGCGTGCCGATATGCCTTATCGCGGAAGCGGGCCGGATTGCATAGTGACCGACTTAGGGGTATTCGGTTTTAATCAGGAAGGTCATGTGCAATTACGCGCCCTTTACCCCGATACCAGTGTCGAAATGATTGCTGAAAGCACGGAATTCGATTTACCTGTTGCCGCTGATCTGTCGACAGCCGCTTTGCCTGAACCCGACATGATCGAATTTATCCGCCGCCTGGACCCGCTAAAAATCCATCAGCGGGAACTCAGTCCCGCCGATCGCGGGCGCTTTTTTCAATTGAGCGGAGCCTAACAAATGAATGGCCAAATTTTACAGGTCGGGGCTTTAAAACAGCAGGACAACTTCGTGCCTTTGCCGTACCGTTGCGTGAGCTTTCAACCTTATGAAGGCGAAATGGATGCCGCCGTGATAACGCAGTATCTGCTGGGCCGGGAAGTTTACCGGCGCACCGACATTATCATTTTGCATAATTCCCGTCAGGAGTATGCCGTTGCCGCCGTACAGCGCACAAGCTCCGAAACCTTATTTTGTCCTTTAGAAAAGGTAGAAGTGCTGGCGTTGCCGGATGACTGTGTTTTTATTGAAGATCCCGATACAGATCCGGCCAATCGCTCTGCACTGGCTAAACTAGCGGTTGATCGAGGCGTGACCTCCGAACAAACCGCGATTGTGCAGGGTAGCTTTGACCACATCAACATTATCCATCGGCCTAAGCCCTTTGTTTTGCGTGTTGTTGAGGTCGTGCCGCCCTCTCCGCCCAAACTGTTCCATTTGGTCGAACACGTACTCAGTTACGCTGATTTACCGCCGGTGATTGTGGAATCGGTCACTATTGATTTACGCGATCTTGCTCAGGAGGCAACGCCTGAAGCTTTTCTGGTGCCATGCAGGTCAGGAGGGCTGGATAAGCTGTCAGCGCCGGTTTATTTTCTTGATGAACGGCCGAAACAACGCGAGAACTGGACCCTGATCGGTTGCGAACGCAGCCTTCAATTTCACCGGCATTACTATGGCGACATTCCGCCGCGCATAGAAATGTGTCCCCGCCAACTCGTTAAAGATGACGGAAAGACAACCCTTTTAAAGTGCTGTCTTCTTGAATTCGATATAGAGCAAAACGGTCATTTAATGACGGTGCCTTGGGGTTCCGACTTGGCACTGATAGAAAAGGCATTACAGCAATTATTAAGAGATAAAGTTTATGAGTGAGTTGGCATGGGAAAATATTATCACCGGCATTCGCAATTCCAGGGAAGTCAAACCGCGTAAAACCGGAACCACGATGGTTATGGATGTCGGCAAAGGCATCAGCGAAACGCTGAGTATTTTGCAAACGACCTCAAACTATATCGATTTGTGGAAATTTGGCTTCGGCACCTCGGTTTTTCTGGAAAAAACCCTATTACAGGAAAAACTGAAATTACTGGAAAGCTACGATGTGCTGACTTTTCCGGGAGGAACCTTATTAGAAGTGGCTTTATTGCAGCATCATTGCCGCGTTTTTATGACCCATGCGAAATCCTTAGGCTTCACCGCGGTGGAAATTTCTGACGGCACCATACCGCTACCCGCATTCAGGCGAAAAAAAGTCATTGAGTGCGCTTTGAATGCCGGGCTGATTCCGATTACCGAAGTGGGCAAAAAAGACCCGAAACGGCAGCCTACCACCGAACAAATTGCCGAAGAAGCCTTGCAGGATTTGGAGTGGGGCGCGGCATGGGTCATCGTTGAAGGCCGGGAAAGCGGACAGGGTGTCGGTATTTTCGACGAAGCCGGAAAAGTCGAAGAATCTTATATTGACCGTATTATTGACATTATGGGCCCTCAAATTAATGCATTGATTTGGGAAGCGCCGCTAAAAAATCAACAAGCTTACCTGATAGAAAAGTTTGGAGGAAACACCGGGTTAGGCAATATTTGTCCGGATCAGGTGTTGGCCGTGGAAGCTTTGCGCAATGGCTTGCGTTTTGATACCTTGGATCGAGTCAGTTCGCAATTGGTGCGCAGAGGGGATTGGGACCCCAACCAGGCTGAGCGCGATGATGAGCTTGCCGGTAACGCGGCAGTCCCGTTAGCAAGGAAAATCTAATGTCGGACGCCGCTTCAATTCAGCAACAAGTGCTGGAAATAGGCACTCGATTAACATCGGCTCCTTCGGATTGTTTGATCGAATCCGCGTTCGCTTGGGAGCTGAGCCATCAACAACACTTGTTTGAGGCTGTTGGCTTAGTAGATCTGGCTCATACCCTCAGTACGATGGAACTGGGAACCATTCCGAGGCAACAAGGCGTTGAATTACTGCGTTTCTTACTGGCTCTGCAAGATAAACCCGATTCTTTCAAGGCAATACCGGCAGGCGGTGATATCTATACCAATCGTGAAGCCTGGCTGGCCGAAAGAACCGCTGCCGTAAAATGGCTAGGGGCCGGACGCGCTCGGCGTGAAGCCATTACCTCGGCCTTCGTTTTAGATGTCAGGCAAAGACTACTGAGGCTGTCGGAAACCCTGATAATGCTGGCAGAAACGTTCATTAATCGGGCAGAGAGCGATAAAAATACGCTGATGCCGGATTATACTTACTTGCAAGCCGCGCAGCCGACGACATTCGGGCACTACTTATTGGGCTTTACCTATCCTTTATTACGGGATTTGGCACGGCTTGATGGCCTGCTGGAAAAAGTGAACCGCAGTCCGATGGGCTGCGGCAGCACAAACGGTTCGCGTTTGCCGCAAGGGCGCGAGCAATTAGCTGAATTATTAGGCTTTGCGGATATTATTCCGCATGCGCGGGATGCGATGTGGCAGGCCGACTTAAGCATAGAAAATAGCGCCCTATTGACGGCTTGTATCGTTAATCTCAGCCGTTTAGCCGAAGACCTGCAAATTTTCAGCACCCAAGAGTTTGCGTTGCTCGAATTGGACGATCAGCATGCCCGGGCCAGCAAAATCATGCCGCAGAAAAAAAATCCGTTTGCTTTAACGCACATACGAGCCATTGCCAATAAGATGATTGGCCTGACGGCTTCGGTTTGCGCGTCGGCTAGAACGCCTTCCGGCCAACCGGATAACCGCTTGATGATTTACGGGGAATTGCCGGAAGGTATGCAGTTGGTTGAGCAGGCGGCGGCGCTGATGTCCGAAACGCTGCAACGGCTTAGTTTCAAATCGGATAGAGCGTATGCCCTGATTGGCTCAGGATGGGCTTTAGCGACGGATTTGGCCGAGGCCTTGGTGCAGTATTGCGACCTTGATTTTCGCAGTGCGCATCAGTTAGTAGCGAGTTTAGTCCGGGAATATCCGGCCCATAGTGATTTGAAAATGGATGCCGACTCGGTCATGCGAATGAGCGAAAAGGTGCTGGGTAAATCGATTACCTTGACGGATGCGCAACTTAAGTCGGCATTAACGCCCGAGGAAGCGATTCAGCAGCGAAAAGAAGCCGGAGGCACTGCGAGTGCAAGCCTGGATGCTATGTTGGCCGATTGCCGTCAGCAGCTCAATGTGTTTCGGGAAAAAACCCAGGCCAATAAAACTTTTTTTGAATATAAACGGCAGAGTTTATTGCAGCGCGCAGAGAGTTACATAAGAACATGAGTGATTCAGTCCATATCAGTGACTCCGACATTTACGGCGTATCCTGGACGACACCGGAGCTTCGCGGTCTTTTTTCCGAGCAAATCCGGGTCAAAGGCTGGCTGGAAGTCATGACCGTACTTGCCGGCGTACAGGCCGATTTCGGTTTAATCCCGCAACAGGCCGCCCTCGAAATTGAAACCTTTTATAACGATGTTTCGGTTGATCAGACTTTTTTAAACGAAGTTGGGGAAGATTTTATCAAGACCAACCATTCACTGTTGGGACTGATTAATTCGGTAAAAAAACGTTGCGGCTCGTTAGGCGGAGAATGGTTTTGCTACGGCGCGACCGTACAGGATATTACCGATACTCATCTTATTCGTGTGCTGATGCAAGTCAGGCAATTATTTGCCGAGCAAATTACCGAATTGGAAAAAATACTTAAAACGCTGGCTATTGAGCACCGTTTAACGCCCATGTGCGGCCGCACGCACGGACAGCCCGGATTGCCCATTACCTTTGGATTTAAAGTCGCCGGTTGGCTGGATGAATTCGACCGTCACCGGTTAAGGCTGGATGAATTAAAGAGCCGCTTGGGCGTTGGGCAATTATGCGGAGGAGTCGGTAGCTTATCGTCATTAGGCTCCAACCCTATGAAATTACAGGCGGAATTCATGCAACGGCTGGGGCTGGAAGCGCCGGCGATTTCCTGGACCAGTAGCCGGGACCGCTTGGCCGAATGGTTAAATGTTCTGGCAATGATAACCTCAACCGGTGATCGTATAGGGCAAGAAGTATTCAATTTGCAGCGCCCTGAAATAGCCGAGTTAAGTGAAGGTTTTATTCCCGGAGCCGTCGGCAGTATTACCATGCCGCATAAACGCAACCCGGAAATTTCCGAACATCTCGGCACCTTGTCGCGGGTGGTCAGGCATCACGCCGCGCACATGGCTGAAAACCTCGTCCACAGCCATGAACGCGACGGACGTTCATGGAAAGGCGAATGGGCTATTATTCCCGACGCGACGCTAGCGGCCGGCAAATCCCTGTCGTTGCTCAAGCAGCTGCTCAAGGATTTGCAGGTTAATCCGCAGCGGATGCACGCCAATATCCTGGCGACCCAAGGCTTTGTCCATGCCGAGGCGGTGATGCTGGTTCTCGCGAAGACGCTGGGCAAGCAAAGCGCACATCAGCTTGTCTACGATCTGACCATGCAAGCCCAGGACGAAGGACTGCATCTTAAGCAGGCGCTTATCAATAACCCGCAAATCGGCGCTATCCTGACTCATGACGAGGTAGAGGCGCTGTTCAATCCCGAACAAAGCACTGGCGTTTGCGCGGCCATGGTTGAGCAAGTCATTGCACGAATATCTTTACCTTGAAGAGCTGATTGTCATGAATACCCACCAACATCTTGACCGAAGCGTCGTTATCGAACGTGTTGCCGCTCAAATACCCCGGCACACTCTCGCTCATTATCCAACCCCGCTGATGCGGGCGAATCGATTGACGGAATCGCTTGGAAATACTGAACTCTGGTTTAAGCGTGACGACCTGATCAGCTTCGGTTTGGGCGGCAATAAAATACGCGGTTTGGAAGTGATGCTGGCCGAGGCCTTGGCGCTGAACGCCGATTGTCTGGTAACCGGCGCGGGCGTGCAGTCCAATCATGTACGGGCGACAGCGGCAACCGCGGCTCATGCAGGACTGCGTTGTACGGCGGTTTATTGGGGGAAGCCGCCTGCGGCGATGGACGGAAATTATCGCCTCACCAGCATGTTGAATGCCCAATTCCATTTTACCGGTGACGATGACAGGGCGTCGGTCGATACCCATATTCACAGGGTTGCGGCTAAATTGCGTGAACAGGGTCATAGGCCTTATGAAATCCCACGCGGAGGAGCCTGCGCCATGGGCGTTTTGGGACATGTGCTGGCTGTCTTCGAGCTTTATCAACAATGTCTGAGTCAAGGTGTAGAACCCGATGCGATCATACTGGCAGTGGGGTCCGGCGGAACCTATGCGGGCTGGCTGCTGGGCATCAGGCTGTTGAATCTGCCCTGGAAAATGCTCTGTTACACCGTCAGCCGAGAGCCGGAACAGGTCAGCTTGCAAGTTGCCGATTTGGCTACACAAGCCGCAGCCTTGTTGAAACTGGATTGGACGTTTTGCGCCGAAGATGCGCCTGTCTTTGGCGGGTTTATTGGACAAGGTTACGGTATCCCGAGCCTGGAAGCCGCCGAAGCGATCAAACAAATCGGTCGCAGCGAAGGTATTTTGCTCGATCCTGTCTATACCGGTAAAGCCATGGCCGGATTCCTGTACGGGCTGCAAAACAAACAGTTTGAACAACACAAAAAAATAATTTTTGTGCATACCGGCGGCGAACCGGCATTTTTTGCCGGGAATGGTGATTGGTTGAATTCCAGTCCAACTGAAACTGTGAAATTAAGCTAAAAACATTTTTCACCACGAAGACACGAAGAGCACGAAGTTTTATGTTTTCTTCGTGTCCTCGGCAATTGCTCCTGCATTGCTCTACCTCCTGTATCCGTACAGTCGTTCGTGTCTTCGTGGTGAATTCTTTAATTTTTTCAGCTTCAACAGTAATTGAACAACAGGGGAATATATGAGAATCATCGTCATAGGCGGTGTCGCAGCAGGCACAAAATCAGCCGCAAAAGCGCATCGGGTCGATCCGAATAATGAAATCATCCTTTACCAGGATGAATCCGAAGTGTCCTACTCCGCTTGCGGACTGCCTTATGTCATCAGCGGTGTCATTGCCGATGAACGGAAAGTCATCATCAGGCAGCCTGAAGATTTTGCCAAGGACGGTATCCAGGTTTTTATACGGCACCGCGTGCTTGGCATCGATACCGGCAAACAACAGCTCAGCGTAAGGAATCTGCAAGATAATACGGATTTTATCGTCAGCTATGATCGACTGATTATTGCGACCGGCGCTCGTCCGATAGTACCGAGTATTGAAGGCATAACGCTGGAAGGTGTGTTGACCTTGCGCAATATTACTGACTTGGCTCGATTCAAAGCATTGTTACCGACAGTGCTGCCGGAAAAGGCAGTCATCATAGGGGCCGGTTATATTGGCTTGGAACTGGCCGAGACTTTTCATGAGCTCAATATAAAAACCACCATCATCGAAAAAGCGCCCCGTATTTTGCCGAAATTCGATCCGGAAATGGCTCAACTCGTACATGAGCATTTGCTGGAAAACCAGGTTGAAATAATACTGGGCGACGGTCTAGCCAAACTTGACGGCAACAATGGCCGGATAACTTTCGTGGAGACGGAATGCGGGAAAACAGTGCCTGCCGACCTCGTTGTCATCGCCATTGGCGTGAAACCTAATGTGGAACTGGCTAAAGAGGCCAACATTGACCTCGGAAACACCGGAGCCATTGCGGTTGATTCAAAAATGGCAACCAACATACCGGGCGTTTATGCCGCCGGCGATTGTTGCGAAACAATCAACCGAATCACAGGCGCAACAGCATGGATGCCTTTGGGCGACATCGCCAATTTACAAGGCCGTGTTGCAGGGGAAAACGTGGCTGGTGGAAATGCTCATTTCCCCGGCGTTTTTGGAACCGCAATATTCAAGACCTTTAAATTGACAGTCGCAATGACCGGCTTATCCGAGCAATCCGCACTGGAATCGGGGTTTGATCCCATTTCGATTGTAACGGAAGGCAGTGACCGGGCTAGGTACTATCCTGGCAGACAAGGTTTTTCGTTAAAATTGATAGCCGACCTGAAAAATGGCAGGCTGTTGGGCGCTCAGGCGATTGGTCTTGAGGGTGTTGATAAAATGATCGATATTGCCGCTACCGCATTACTGGGTAATCTGACTTGCTCTGATCTTGAAAACGCCGATCTTGCTTACTCGCCACCTTTCAGTCCGGTGCTATCGCCGATCATCGTGGCAGCCGGCGCTTTAAACAGTAAATTGAGCAAATTACGTTTGAATGGCTAGATTCTTTCCTCTTTACTCAAAAGAATAGCCTGCGTTTTTACATAACTCGGGCATTCATAAGTGGTGGAACTGATCCAAGCTCTGGCCGATAGTCTATTAGAGTTGGTTATAAGTTCGTTTTGCGGTTTTGTGTAACAGGGCTTTTAGTTTGGCCCAACCCTATTCAATCGGATCCAGGTCAGAACTATATGGCCGCAGGGCTTTCATCGTCGCGCCTATGGGCTCCACAGATGACCATATCGCCCGGTCTTAACGTGGCAGTCTCAACTGCGAGCGTAAATAGTCTTGGAAGCGTCTCCATTCATGGCCAGATTCAAGTACCAAGGAGCAGTGAGTTGATCCATCCGCAAACCAGCATGAGAGAGTCGACGTCTGCCAATGCTCCGCAGAAAGTATATCCACTGCTTGATAAGATTCTCATCCATGCGATGCCAGCCAAGCAATTAAATGATTTCTGCATATCATCGATGATTGCCTCATTTTAAATAATGGTCTCATTAACTTCGCTCAGAATACTAACTATATCTCCAGGTATCGGATGGTATATAGTTTCTTCTTATCTTAACGAGCGTCTGTTATTCGGCACTAATCAGTCAATCAAGAGACGCCGGCCTGGGTCGAACTGAGACAGTCAATGTCTGATGCAGTTTAGTGTAGCCACATTATCACGCTTCGGTAATCTGCACCGGGCAGCCGTAGCCCTTGTAGAACAAAGCCAATAGGCTTGAGCTATAGTAAAAATGATCAATTTGAACCTGACAGCAATTCCCGGACAAATTGATTGTATGCAGCAAGGTAGGGCTCACGACCAAAACTTGATCGTATAGTCCCCTGATTTTCTTTTAACCACTGTCGGTAGTTTTGTTGGTTTTTAAGAAGATCTTCCAACCCTTGTGTAATACTTTCCACCGAGCTGGGATCAACTCCAACCTTGGCCGGCATCCAATCTACAAAGCCATCTATGCCTGTCCCCCTGGAATAAAGAATGGGAATCGCGCAGAGCAATGCTTCCACGTAAACCATGCCAAAAGTTTCGTTGTGGCTTGGTAGCGTCAAGCCGGCGTAACGAGGCAGCCTCTGTAACAGCTCGGAGTTGCCAAGCGGACCGATGAGTCTGACATGGCCCTGTAAGCCCAAGCTGGCAATTAGCGTGGTTACTTCCGCAATGACCTGTACGCTGCCACGTCCGATAATATCCAGCTTGGCATTCGGAAAGCGCTTTAAAGCACGACTGAAAGCGGGTAGTAAACGATTCAGGCCTTTCTTCCGAAAGATGTTGATATTCAGCACAGCCACGAGATGATCATAATCGAATTTGTCTGAATACCCCGTTTCGTTTTCGCTCACAAAATTTGGCAAGAATGCCTGCTTGTCAACCGGAATATCAAAATACCGGCTGAGGATAGGCTGGAACCAAGCCGATACATATAAGACGCGCACGGCATCCTCAATCACTTGCTGGATCAATCTCTTGTAGTGCGGCTTGAAACGCAAAATTTTTGACTCGGCCTCACCGCGCACTGACACGATCAGGGGAATCTTTAACCAGCGCGCTAGCCACCGACCCGTCAAGCCTTCAAAAGTAAGTTTGTGTGCATGAATCAAATCAACCTTGATTCGTTGTTGCGTCAACACTCTGCGGACACGAAAAGCCACAATCAGCATGGACAGCGCCAATAACACGCCACAGGGCAATCCCCAATAACGCATGGAAAGAACCCGATGATCACCTTGGCCATCGCCTTTAATAATGTTGCATCTGAGCGGATTGGCAACGCGATTTAGCGAGACGACGAAATAATCCAGTTCGTGGTTAGCGGTTACAAAAGTTCGTATTGCTTGTGTCGTTTCCGCACAGTTCGCATCCGGGTAATCGGCAGAGATATGGAGTATTCTTGGCTTTCCCGTTTCAGGGTTAGCGCAGCTCATGCCGACTCTCTCCAAGCAGCCAAGAGAAACGTCAGGTTGCCGATCAGATATCGCCGCCACATCCGCCTCGGCTCAATTGCCAAACGATAAACCCATTCACAGCGCAAACGGCGAACCCACCTTGGCGCCCGATTGACTCTTCCCGCCAGAAAGTCGAATAGCCCCCCGACGCCGATACACAATTTTGCCCCCGTACTCGCTCCGTATTGATGTATCCAGAACTCTTGCAAGGGATTTCCCATTCCTACCAGTAGAACGTCAGGACGCGTTTCACGGATGCGCTCGCAAATTGAATGATGTTGTGTCGAACTGAAGTAGCCATGATTGAAGCCGAGCCATTCATGCTGCGGAAACCGTTGCCGGCATTGTTCAAAGCAGGCTTTGGCAACATCAGAAGGCGCCCCAAGCAGGAATACCCTTAGCTTGACGCGCGACTCGGCGAGATAGCGAGGTATAAAATCTGTACCGTTCAAATTTTCGCTAAACTTCCGGCGATATTTCAACTGGCTTGCGATGCTGATACCTATGCCATCGTTCAAGACCAAAACATTACGTAACAGCACATGGTAGTTATCATTGGCTCGGGCGAGGTTTATGGTGTTGGCATTAGCAATCGCAACTTGCAAAAACCGCCCTTGTTTTACAGTCTCGTCAAAAAGCTTGATGACCTGAGCGCCGGAACGCGTGTCGAATTTGACTCCCTGCAGCAGCCGATAATCGTTTCCCAGAGGTTCGCAATAAGGCTCTAGAAATTTTTCCGGCGTTCCGGACCATCCATAGCGGTTAACCGTCGCTATTGCTTGCTCTCGTAAATCCAGAAAATTAGCGTGACAGGATTCTGAGTAGCTGTATTGCTGATTCAGTACCGTGGCGTAGATCGCACGGGGCTTAGTCCGGGTTTGCGCGGAATGCTCGCCCAGTCCCGGCACTGCGCAGGCGGGGTCTTGCTGGACGCTGGCTAGGGGCGCCTCCTTTAGTAATATATTCGCGTGCTGGCGCTCTGCCAATGAGGTCATTCGGCCTTGCTCCTTAAAAGTGCGCGGTAATTTTTTTGCGATACCGGCAGTGCAGCGGCTTCGGCCAGAACTCTTTCCTTGCGTTCCAGCGTATGCTCAAGGCGTTGGTTTTCGTTTTCGGCTTTCAGGATAGGTAAGGCCTGCGCCTCTTCACGGCTTAAGCTTGCGCCGCCAGACCGGCAAAAATCCGCCTGCCGCTGCGCCAATTGATGATAGAACAGGCTGTGTTTCCGGCACCGGGCTTGCGACGCTTCGCCCAACAATCCATGATGAGTATGAAGCGCATCCGAGCGCTGTTCATGCCCTCGATCCGGGGGACATTTCGCTGTTCGCGGCGTTCGGTTTTCATTTACGGGTAAAAGCTTTTCCATCCAATTCTTTACGCTAAATATGATGATGTTCAATTTGTCCGTGATGGCCTGAACCTGTCTGGCTGCCATGATAAGAGGCTTTTACCGGCACTTGCTATTTGAAGTCGTCTTTATCTGTTGGTTTTTATGTTCATCCCAACACTTATTTATGCTGAAAATTTGAGGCGACAACTATCCTGACACATACAGCATTACCATCAATAGGTAGTATTGCTTAGGTATTTGCACCATCTTTAATGTTGAGTATAAATAAGGAACAATAGTCCCTAAACAAGTACATGACAGGGTAATCAAGCTGCTAACTAGAGTGTTGCGTGGTAACGCTGAGGCTGAATCCTTATCGACTTTGAATGGCCGTCATTTCAGTCAACAAAAATTCAAGAACAAGAACAATTAGCTAAAAGACAACGTGGAGGAATGCGTCACCGGAGAATGTAACAACAGCGTAAAGTGGCTAACTGAAAAGGTTTTAAAGCAATCTTAAGATGATTAAAAATTGTTGAAAAATAGGGTCATGCCAAACGCAAAACCTTACCGGCACGCAACGTGTCGAATGAAATACTCAGTTTGAACGCATAGCAGAATGATAACCCTGATTAAAAAGCGGAAGGTCATGCTGTGATAAGTATTAATAGCAAGAAAAAAGAGCTTATTGGCAATCTATTTCGGGATAAGAAAATGTATATAAAAAACTATGATGCGAATCGGGATGAATCAGCAGAGGAGCAGTGCCATGTCTTCGCCAGTTAGAGTGTTGTTGCTTGTCGAAAATAATTCATATCCTTTTGATTTCCGGGTACGCAGGGAGGCGCTGGCATTGCTTGAGGCCGGGTACCAGGTGTCGGTCATTGCACCCAGAGGCACGGCTCAACCGTGGACAGAAGAAATTGAAGGCATCAGTGTTTATCGCTTTCCAGCACCTCCTGGAGGCGTAGGCGTACTCAGCTATGCTTTTGAGTTTGGCTATGCCACCTCGGCTATGTTGCTGTTAACCGCATGGGTCGCGGTAAGCAAAGGCGTTGACGTCATCCATGCGGCGAATCCCCCTGATACACTTAGTGTCATCGGCGCAATATTCAAGTTGTTTGGGAAGCGCTTTGTGTTTGACCAACACGACCTTGCGCCAGAAACGTATCTTTCTCGCTTTGAGCAACCGCGCGAAAACCTCATTTATAAAATTTTATGCGTTATGGAGCGCTTTTCGTACGCAGCGGCTGACGCAGTTATCGTTACCAATGAATCCTACAAGCAAGTAGCCATCAAACGGGGGAGCAAGGATCCTGACAAGGTGTTTATCGTCCGGAATGGACCGCCTCTTTCCTATCAACCGCTGGAGCCTGTTCCTGATTTGGTTGGGCGCGCAAATTATCTGATTGGATATATTGGCACTATCGGGCCGCAGGACGGAGTGGATTACTGGCTGCGGGCTATACGCGAGATGGTATTTACCTTGGGACGGCGCGATTTTCTGGCCGTCATCATCGGAAGTGGAGATGCCTTGGCTGGCGTGCAAGCCTTAGCCAAGGAGTTGGAAATCGAGGATTACGTGCTGTTTACCGGCCGGCTTTCCGAGCTCGAATCACGCAAGTACCTTTCAGCGGTTGATGTATGCGTGCAACCGGACCCGTTAAGTCCGTTGAATGACAAATCCACAATGAATAAGCTTATGGAATATATGGCCTTAGCAAAACCGACGGTAGCGTTCGACTTGGTCGAAACCCGCTTTTCCGCTCAGGATGCAGCCGTTTACGTAAAGCCAAATGACGAAGCAGAGTTTGCGGAACGAGTTAGCTGGTTATTGGACAATCCGGACGAACGCAAAAAAATGGGCGAGATTGGCCGTCATCGGGTAGCCGGCGCACTGGCATGGGAATACTCGGTGCCCGAACTGCTTCGTGCGTATGAAGACGGTTTAGGATTTCGCTCAATGGTGCTTGCTTGACTGAGACGAGACATGATTGTTTACGTCATTTTTTAATGAGGGTCTTTAATGAGAGTTTTATCGATCGCAATACCGCAGTGTGATCCTTCTGTGACCCTGCAATCCAATAATAATGCTTATGAATGGTTCGTGAGGAAGATTCAGGCAATGGACCAGCAGAAAGAAGCGGATCTTGTTCTTCGAGCGGTAGAAAGAGCTGCGTGGTTCGCAGGAAATTTTCACTCGGGACGATTCAGTGACGGAGCAGTTGAGAACTTGGCATTTAATATTGGGAAAGATCTGGATGCGCATGCTGTCGAATTAAAGGGGGAACCGCTATCGATCGATCGCAAGGATGGCCGCCGCCGGGTTTTGCATGTGGCGCCAATGCTTGCGATGGGTGGACACAGGCAGCTTTTATACCACTGGATATGCAATGACCGGACCTCGTGTCACTCATTAATGCTACTAGACCACGTGGGGGATGTGCCCCAAAGATTTAATGACGCAGTTCGAGACAGTGGCGGCAGCTTGGTAACATTGCCGCCGAAAGCGCATCTTTGCCAAAAAGCGCGTTCACTGAGAGAAATGGCAAGGAATAACGCAGACTTGGTAGTCTGGCACCTGATTGGATCCGATGTGGCTCCTGTCGCCGCATTCGCGACGCATGAAGGGCCGCCGGTAGTATTGATAGACCATGGCGACCACTTATTCTGGCTTGGCAGTTCAGTGGCAGATTTAGTGGTCAACTTGCGAACGGCAGGAGCCGAACTTGCAGCAGAGCGGAGATTTGCTTCTTGCACCACAGTTATGCCTATTCCGCTGCTGGATCCTAAGGCCGGGATATCGCGGATTGAGGCCAGGCGAGCTCTGGGAATAGCAGAAGATCAGGTTATGCTGTTAAGTGTCGGTCGGGCGGAAAAGTATCGTCCATACGGTTCCTATGATTTCGTGTCGACCGCTAACAAGATCCTTGATCTTCACCCGAATACCCATCTTTACGTGGTAGGCGAATCGGCAGCTGCGATTGCTCCCTTCCTGCATTGCAAGATACATGACCGTCTGCATTTCATGGGAAGTATCGAGGACCCTTCGATATATCGTACGGCCGCAGATATATATTTGGAGAGCTTTCCGTTTGGATCGCAGACGGCACTGCTGGAAGCAGCGTTGAGTGGTCTTCCGGTAGTACCCGCATACGCGCCGTTGTTTCCCTTGTTGGTAGCCAACGATGATGCGTTGACGGATATTCTCCAGAATCCAAAAAACGAGCAGGAGTTCATAAAACGTGTGGAATTGTTGATTTGTGAGCCCGAGCAAAGGCTGGCGCTCGGGGACGCGCTGCGGAAGCGGCTGTTGGCGGAACATGAAGGTAAAGGCTGGTTGGAGCGTTTGGCCGCCTTATATGAGAAAGCGGAATCCCTAACGCACAATCCCCGGATAATTCCTGCGTCGTCGTGCAAGATGACGAACATGGATATCAATTTGAGCCAATGGCATGTGATGACCGGTAGGCCGCATTCGTCGGTTAGCCCAGATGATGTCATTAGGGCCGGGTTATACCATGCGGCGTTTGTAGCAAAGATAGTGGGTGATTACGCAACAGCACGACGGCATGCTTGGAATGCCGTGCAGCGTGACACCTTTGTATGGGCATCATGGCGTCTTCTCGGGGTCGCAATGGTGGGCAAAATGGGGCTGTTTTTTCGGCAATTGCTTAGTCATGCCTAGGCGGGAGAATTTGCCGTAACAGCGTGCACTCATGGAACATGGGTAGAATATTTTGATTAATCCGGTTTGTTATAGCAGGAGTCTGGCTTTTGGATGGGGCAGGATTTTAGACCGGTTCCGCGAGCGGATTATGCCCTCTTGCAATGGGTCGAAAACGCATTATTAATTCCGCTAGAGATTTTGTTTTAGGCAGAAAGAAACTCAAGTACATAGGGAATTTGAAGTTAGTTAATAAATACGGCCCTTGCGATGAGTTGAAATCTATCTGTAACGACCGTTGTTGAGTCTTATCTTCGTGTATTGTCGAAATATGCTCCTGCCGGTTGCTTTTCATATGGCGATTTTCAGTCAATGCTAATTGACGCAATAGTTTTTTAATTAGGTAAGTAAATGAATCCAATAATCTATGCCAAAACCGCGGTCATTACTCGCACTAAAAATCGACCTATATTCCTGAAACGGGCCATTGAAAGTGTTCTCTCGCAGGCGGAGAGAGACTTTGTGCATGTGATTGTGAATGATGGCGGGGATAGGGAGCCGGTGGATTCGTTGCTGGAAGGTTTTAAAGACCGTTATGAAAACCGGCTGTTATTAATTCATAACGAAAAATCGTTGGGAATGGAGGCTGCATCTAATGTTGGAATCAGATCCTCAGATAGCATGTATGTGGTCATTCATGATGATGATGATAGCTGGCATCCGAATTTTCTTGGAAAAATGACAAGCTACCTTGAAAGCAATGATGTAATCAGAAATCTGGGTGGTGTGGTTTGTTATACCACCGAGATCAGCGAACAAATTACTGATGACCAAATCAAGGAAGTGGCTCGCCGGTCGATTGCTTCGTGGATTAAGGATATTAGTCTTTGGCGCATGTGCGCAGATAATTACTTTGCGCCAATTTCATTCCTTTATAAGCGGGAAGTTTATGACAAGATTGGCGGACTGTATCGTGAAGATATTCCGGTACAAGGGGATTGGGAGTTTAACTTGCGTTTTATGCAGCAATATGAAATAGGTTTGCTTAAAGAGCATCTTGCTTTTTACTACATACGCATTAGTAATGACAAGTCTGGAGAGGCTTATAGTAATTCTGTTAACAACATGGAAAAACACAGTTTTTATAAAACTTACTTACGCAATGAATTTCTTCGAAAAGAACTGGCCGAAGGTAAGCTTGGGGTAGGGTATATGATGAACGTTAATCCGATTATCTTGCGAGTTGACCGGGCAGCCCATGGTCTAATCCGGATTTGGGAAAAACTTAAATATCCGTTTGTATTTTTGAAGGCTTTACGGTTGAAGGCTCTGACCTAAATTGTTCGTTCTATTTAATTACAGAAATTAAGTTGCAACACTTAGGCGGCTGTTTTTAGGTCGTAGACAGTAAAACCCTGCTGTTTGCTCAGCAAGATACAAACGTTGGAATTGACAGAACTACTGCCGCTACATTGGCTCGCAGTCGATATGCAGATAACAACGTATAACATTTGATTCTTCGCCCGCTGATCCGGCGGCTTACAGAATATAAATTTAGCGAATGAAACATAACAAGAAAAAGAATTTCGTGAACACGGTAGCGTCGTGGCACTCATTCCCTAACTAAAAACTTATCAGAAAGGAGAAAATTGTGAGTGACAAAAATTTTACCTTTGCCGTTGCAGTAAATAACCTAGAGACTCTTCAAAAAAATCTCTATCGGTCACCTGAGTTTTTAAAGGATCACAAGCACCAGGTGATAATCAAACAAAATTACTTATCTGCTTCTTTAGCCTATAACAGCGCCATCGATGAAGCGGAAAACGAAATTGTAATATTTATTCATCAAGACGTTTATCTGCCGGAAACCTGGTTTTCAGATATAAACCGATGCCTATCCTATTTAGAGGAAAGGCAAGTTAACTGGGGTGTCCTGGGATGTTTCGGGTCGAGGAGAGATGCTGACGGGGGATTGGGAAGAGTGTACACCACGGGACTGGGTTTGCATGGCACAGAAATAAATGAACCGGAACCGGTCGAAACCTTGGATGAAATTATTCTAATAATTAGAAAGTCATCAGGGCTAAGATTCGACCCGCTTCTCCCGCATTTCCACCTTTATGGAACCGATTTATGCCTGTCGGCAAAAAATAAAGGAATGACTAATTTTGCGTTTCAAGGCTTTTGCATTCATAACACTAACCAGTTGTTGAGTTTGCCTGGAGAGTTCTATGCCTGCTACCGCTATGTAAAAAGAAAATGGGCAAAATTCCTACCCATATACACATCTTGCCTCAGGATCTCATACCTTGACAAAGCCCTATACCGAAAGAGGGCTCGTGAACTTTTTAAGAAAATAGCAGGAAAAGAGGGCATGCCCTTGCTGAGGGTTGATGACCCTAGGACGGTTCTTGGAGAAAAGGCATTTCTACAAATTCCAGGTTCGAACTGAGTAGCGGGCTATGAAGCGTAACCTCCAACTCGATGTTCTTCGCGGCATCGCCATTCTGCTGGTGATAGGCGCACACCAGCCTATTGATAATGATGCTGTGTGTTGGATTGGCTGGCCATGTCTGGCATGACAATGGGGCTGTCGGCGTCTCTCTGTTCTTAGCACTATCCGGCTATTTGATCGAAGGGCTGATACTCGATGAAATCCGCAATCATGGATTATTTGACGTAAGACGCTTTAAGAGTGGCTGTAACGAGAGTTGTCCATTGCTAAAAAATATTTTGAGCTAGGATGGCATAAGGGCGAACAAATTTGTGGAAAATGCTAACTAGCTGTCAACCGCAGAAGACCTCTGCATTTGGCGATGTGTTCTCTACTGTAAAGTTCATAACCTTCGAGTTAAAAACGTTTTAGTAAAATCTTGATTCCTTTTAAATGTAACAGGAAGAACTAATGAGTCGACAATCTCAAAGCATACGCGTTTTATACAGTTTTCCGCATAAGTTAGGAGCAGATAGAATCTGCACGACCGCCTGGTATCAAGTGAATGGTCTAGTGCAAGAAGGAGCGGAAGTTCTAGTTTGCCCCGGTGCGCTAAGCAGACCTTTGCCAGAAGGCGTAACGATTAAGCCAACGCTTGCTTGGGGAAAATTACGTATCCCATACAAAATTCTTGGCAGCATGCGAGCTTTTTCGCTGCACGACTATATCGTCTCTCAACGGCTGGAAAAGCTGGCCGGGCAAATAGACATAGTGCACGTTTGGCCGTTAGGCGCATTAAGGACATTAAAAACAGCAGCCCGCCTTGGCATTCCCACCGTCCTTGAAAGACCTAATGCGCACACCCGGCTTGCCTATGAAGTCGTGCAGAAGGAATGCGAACGGTTGGGAATAGTCTTGCCGCCAGATCATGAGCATTCGTATAAACAGGACGTGCTCAACAAGGAAGAGGCTGAATACGAGTTAGCGACTCGGTTGCTATGTCCGTCTGACTTCGTAGCCCGCAGCTTTCTGGAGAACGGATTCGCTCGTGAGAAGCTCGCGCGGCATCAGTATGGTTTCGACGAGCAGGTTTATTACCCCGATCCAGAGCCGCGTGAGGATAAAGCCGGTTTGACGATGTTATTCGTCGGTGGCTGCGCGCCAAGAAAGGGTGTTCACTACGCGTTGGAAGCATGGTTGAAATCCACAGCATGTCACGAGGGAAAGTTCATGATCGCCGGCGGATTTGTGCCGGGATATGCTGAAAAGCTTGCTTCGATGCTATCTCATCCGAGTGTCCATGTTTTAGGGCATCGAACTGACGTGCCCGAGCTTATGCGGCAGAGCGACATATTAGTTCTGTCAAGCCTTGAAGAGGGAAGCGCTCTTGTGACTTCAGAAGCGCGAGGTAGCGGATGTGTCTTGTTGGTGTCGGAGGCGGCCGGTGCGATTTGTGAGCATATGGAAAATGCACTGGTGCATCGCGTCGGCGATGTCTCTACGCTTACCCAACACATTAACCTCTTGCAAGAGGACCGCAAACTCTTGCAGAGGTTGCGGGCGGACAGTCTCCGTCGCGTGCCTGAAATTACCTGGAATGCGGCCGGAGCGAGATTGCTGGAAGCTTATCGTGAAACTATTGCCACGTATGAGCCTGTAAAACGGAGTTCTGATGTGGTTGACTAGAAGATAACGTCCTGTCATTGCCGCCATGGTCAATATAAAGGTTTGCACTTTATATCTTCCAAGAGACCGGAATGGGTATTCCCTTCTAGTCGATTCTTTACTTATGTATCCGAAAATTCTCTGAGAGAATCATGACACCCTCTCGACAACTCTTGGTCACGAGAGGATATTCATATTTAACAACAATATGAACAAGTGCCATAACTCCAGCGCACCTTAGTTCAATCGTAAGTTCGTAGGTGCAGCGAGTGTAGTAGTCCCTGAAGGCGTCGTGGTAGTATCGGAAGGCGTCGTTATGGCACCGGAGCCGTAATAACTGGTACCCATGTCCTTTCCATCCGTAGCCTTAAGGTAGCCAATAGAGCTTGATGTTAATTTATAACCTGAAAATGCGGTGGGTTTTGTGCCGCCAGTAAATGTTGGTATACCGATAAGATTACTGCTACCTATGGCGCTTCCACTGGATCCAAATGTGTTGTAATTGAATACACAATTAGGCGTACAACCACTACCGCCAGTTGTCTTGATCGACTTATCTTTGATTATATTGTTTTTAGCTGAAATGTTGGTAGATGCCGAATTTCCAGGTTTACTATCAAAAGTAACGCCAGTGTTTGTTAGCGTATTGTGCTCAAACACAATACCATTGGCACTGCCAAATTGTATTTTCCAATCATAGGTAGGAAAGGCATCGCCATTGAAGACATTGTTTGTTACTGTGACTTTGTCTACTCCATCGGGAGCCATTATAAAGATATTGTCGTTTACAAAGTGGTTTCCGGTAATTACATTGCCTGGCCCAGCTCCATAAAATTGTATTGAATCACAATGACTACCCGGGTTAGCTACATCGCACACGGACTGTAAGATATCGGCGAATAAGTTGTTTGGGCCTATCGTGTTATTCGATGCCTGACCTATGATCATGATGCCGTCAGCAGCGCCTACTTTAACGTTCGAACTATCTTTTCCAACACCAACGAATTTACTGTTGGTGATGGTTGTGTACGAGGCGTTATTGAGACTGACTCTGCCTGACCACGTTGCCTGATTGACGCTGGTAAAATCAACGTTGTCAACCAGTATCTTGCTTGAAGCTATAACAGCAAGACCTGTTTTATTTGGCAGAAAAGTAGAATTGGCGATTTGGATGTTTGTAGAGCCGTTGTTGATCTGCATGCTTGATAAACTCATGCGGTCAAACCGGATATAATCCGAATTCCCTACTTTAGGCGACATGATTGCGCCGGTACCGGTAGTTGACGTAACCGTTACGTAGCCCGTTCGAGCCATGTCATAAAAATTTACGCTTCCGTAATTGCCGGAATTAAGGCATATGGTTGAGCCATTAGCGGCGCTTGAGACGGCCGAAGCCACGTTGGCGCCGGGGCTAAGGGTTTGGTTACATGCCGCCCAAGAAGCATGGGATGACCCAAGCAGAGTTAAGAAAAAAATAGTTTTTTTAAGATGATAAGTTTTCATGGATGTTTCTTCATAAAGTAAATTGAGTTGAAGTCGTTAGGCATTAGCGCTCATCGATAATATTAAGCCCAATCTTGTCGGCTATGAACTGGAGGTCTCTCTCTATTAGACGCTCGTTTCGTAGCTATACTAATTTGGCCGTCATGGCTTATTATCAAATGAATCTTGAAAAGATTAACTTTAATATAGTTGACTTCTCTTGGGTAAATAGCCCAAGACACTATGTTGTAGCTAATCTTTCGCCAGAAACCATCTTCAGCTCTGGTAAAGTCCAAAGTCGGCAGGTTGTTACCCATCATTTGCAGTAGCCGACGGAAGCGGACTTCGCTCCCGTCGGCATGCCGTTTAAACAGTCAGTGATATGATCAATATCCGGTTCCGTAAACAGACATTGGGCCATCTTTGGCTGCATAACTTGCGGGCCATAAGCTAGGCAAACTTGTCAGCGTATTGGTATTCGTTATCTCTAAAACTGCTGTCCCCGATTTCAGTTGGTCGCGGAATATTAAGTTTCCTTTTGACCCCAGTATTGCTAACCAATAAGGTTGGCCAGCGGTAACAGAGGCTGCGGGAATCGGTATAGGATTCCATGCTCCAGGCTTCAATGTAGCCAACTTGCCTTGAGCAACAAGAGCACCCGGATGACCATAATTGTCCTTATAGATACCGGCAACCAACTCTGTCGCTTTTGACGTCGCATCCACATAAACCTGCAAAGTAGTTACTGTGCTGGATTTCTGAGGTGTGGTTTTAAACGCTTGCGCAACTCCCTGACCGTTATAATCGAGCTTAGGCTCTACGGTCTGATCACCGATCACATACTGCGTCGTGGTTGAAGCACTAGCCGATGAAGTGGGAGTCGTCATGTTGTTTTTGACTTCCGTTGCGGTCAAAGCGCGATTGTACACCCGTATCTCGTCGATATATCCCTTAAAGTATTCGCCCCAAACACTGTTGCCGCCGATGCGCAATATGCCGCCTTGTTGAATCAGGCCGGTTTGCGCTCTTTGGGCGATCTGTGTGCCATTCACATAAAGACGTTGGTATTGTCCATCATAGGTTGCCACGAGGTGGGTCCACTGGTTAACCGGCAACTTACTAGTACCGGAAATGACACGGTAAGATCCATCATTGAAAGAAGAAACAGGTAGATCGGAAGTTTCATAGGCATATAAGTTATAGACCGCACCCCCGGATTTTTCTTTTAACAGTACAGTTCCGCCGTTTGCCAAGGACTGGGGATATACCCAGGCTTCGAGAGTCATGGCGTTTGTAAGATCTAGTGTTGCGCTGTCATTGACGGTTACCCAGTCGTTTATGCCATCAAACTGCAACGCTTTGCCGTATTTGCCTGTGTTGATCCTGACAGCTTCTTTAATAGTGCCGATATTACTATTACCCGAAGCGTCGTTAACCGTCGTGCCACTGGTTTCTTCAAAGCCATAGGCCGCCACAAGTCCATTATTGCTGGTAGTAGTCGTTCCCGTTCCTGTGCTTGTTGTAGGCGTAGTCGTACCTGTTCCCGTAGATGTAGTGGGAGCTGTTACGGTAATCAGGTTCGGATAGCTCTTGGTGACGCTTCCGCTGGATCCGGTTACCGTCAGACTTACATTATATGATCCTGCGGTCGCATAGGTCGCTGTGGTCACTTTAGCCGTTGTGTTCGTCACAGAAGGCGTTTGAGAACCGGGAAAATCCCATTTCCAGCTTGTAATTGTCCCGGTTGTGACGGGTGTGAAATCTACCGCCAAACTTGCGACACCGCTGGTTTTACTCACTGTGAAATCCGCCGTTAATGCCGCCGTGGTAGCGGGCACTGTAAAGTTGGTTTCATTGGAGTAACCGCTTTCAACGGTTTTGGTTGAATCATAGGCCTTCACAGCAAAATAATATTTGCTACCCTCCTGTAGACCCGGTACCGCATAAGTGGTTTTGTTACCTACATCAATAGTTGAGGCGTAATTGCCGCTGGTTTGGCCGTAGGATATTTTATACCCGCCTACATTGGATGATGTACTGGCATTCCAGGCGAGGTTAGCACTCGCTGCGAATAAATTACTACTGAATAAGAAAAGGGCGAGCCCAGCCAATAAAAAGTTAGGGAACAGCTCGCGCAAGGAGATGTTCGTAAGATAATTTTTCATAATAAGTTCCATGATCCTCTTAGTGGGACTTAAAGTCATAAGAGGCAGTCTCATGGGGCTGAGACGAGCTACAGGGCGCTTTTGAAAAGCGGGTTAAGGACGACAACAAAAATTCCAATTTTGTTAATTTATTCACAATATTACCTCTATTACATAAAGCCATTAATTTACAAGACACTCGAGTCTATTTTTTTTTATATCCAATTTAAAATCTATCGAGAAGATCACAAATTGAGGTCCATTCCTCTTTTTTATATGTGAAATGTTTTCTATATAGATCAGTTAGAGTTTATTGGTGAAATATTAAAGCGGGCTTAAATATGCGTAGTGTTGCTTACATATTTTTGCCTAGGTAATGCTACGAATGTTTCCGGTGCTATTTGACAGGTAATATACGGCCAAGTGTTTTATTGAAGCCCATTCGCTTACCAGGCGGCCAAATCGGGACGTCCTATTTGAGTAAGAAGGGGGATGTTCTAGTCTTTCGGCTTCAATCGCTGATGCCATTTTCTGCACAGTTATTAGGGTGGCGGCAAAGAAGAATAAGAACGTTGGCCCGCACGCGCCGCAGTATATGGCGCGAAAAATCAAAGATTTAGTTAATACAAAAAGGAAGTCGGTTACATGGCCCAATATGGTTCTGCAAGTTGTTCGGCGTGTTTTGACATCATTCACATCATGAGCACAGGCGAGTGTATATGGATAGCCAATACATTTTAGGATGCGCCATGTCGATGAACCTTGTGCAAGTCCAACCAAAGCTGTCGACCTCTGAGGCTTCCCAGCGGTTCGGTATTGAGGCCGCATATACAGTTACTCTGGATAGAGCTTCTAAGATACAGAATTCTAGTTGTCGTTATTACGGTGAGATAGAATCAAGCTTTGTGTTAGATACCTCTCAATGTCGATCCTGTCGATATGTCATTTCGCTAGTCCTTAGTGCGCTGTTTAAGAGTATCCAGCGGTCTCTGAGCATTGGATTCCTGATTAGCCAGGCCATGGCTGGCCGGTCTGCACTGGTTCTGAAACGGCAGTTGGACCAGTTATCCCGGTCTATGCCTTTGGGCATTCAAATCTGTTCATACTATGGCTGAGCGCCAGGTGTTTTTCTGTTTAGCTCAGGGAGAGGATGTTTGCTCGGGCGACGAGCTTAGACGCGGCGGCAGGAAGCTCGGCTCCGAAAACAAGGTGTGTTTTGGCGCCATGATGTCATTAAGTGCTCAGGAATATCCTTTCCTTGTTAATGAGTCAATTACTGACTTTAAATCCGGTTGCCATGAGCGTCCGCCTTCTTGTGAAAGACATAATTATCAATTCCCGGATGATGCCTGGCGTTGTTCAGGCGAAGCTTCTTGCTATCAGGAGATCGAATGACTAAAAAACATACCTATGGACAGATTTTGAAGTCTTCAGCGGTGATTGGAGGCTCTTCGGTAGTAAACGTTGCCATTGGAATTGTTCGTACCAAGGCCATGGCAATGTTGCTGGGTCCGTCCGGGGTTGGATTGATGGGCCTGTACGGATCGATTATCGATCTTACGATTAGCATTGTCGGAATGGGTATTAATAGTAGCGGTGTGCGGCAGATTGCCGAGGCAGTCGGTTCGGGAGACGAAGACAAGATAGCGCGAACTGCCGCAGTACTTCAACGAATATCGATTTTTCTCGGAGTGTTGGGTGCCGTGTTTCTTATCGGCTTTTCCGGACCGCTGTCGACTTTGACTTTCGGTAGCGACCAATACGCTACCGCCGTAGCGCTGCTTTCAATTGCAGTGTTTTTGAATCTAGTGTCTATAGGGCAGGGCGCGTTGATTCAAGGCATGCGGCGTATCTCCGATTTGGCTAAGATGAGAATATTGGGCGCCTTTTTCGGTACGCTCATCAGTATTCCGGTAGTCTATTTTCTCCATGAAGAGGGAGTAGTCATATTACTTATACTTATTGCCGCAATGGGGCTTGTTGTATCCTGGTGGTATAGCCGGAAAATACAGATGCAAACACCGGCAATATCTGTTTCCCAAGTCGGGCAAGAAGCCGCCTCTCTATTAAAGCTCGGTTTTGCCTTCATGATCAGCGGGCTTTTGATGGCAGGAGCCGCCTATGCGGTACGGCTCATAGTCGTTCGCAAAGTCGGCTTCGACGCAGCTGGATTGTACCAGGCTGCTTGGGGACTTGGCGGGTTCTATATCAGTTTCATCTTGCAAGCGATGGGGTCTGACTTCTATCCCCGGTTAACCGCTATCGTCAATGACAATACCGAATGCAACCGTATAGTGAATGAACAGGCCCATGTCAGTATGTTGTTAGCCGCGCCGGGGGTGATAGCTACCCTGGCATTTGCTCCGCTGGTTATCTCGCTCTTTTACACCGTTAAGTTCGAAGGCGCCGTGGAAACCTTGCGCTGGCTATGTCTGGGCATGACCCTGCGCGTGATTTCCTGGCCGCTGGGTTATATTATTGTTGCTAAAAGAGATCTACAAAACTTATTTATATTCAGCGAATTAGCTTGGACCGTCGTCTATCTGGGTCTAGCTTGGGTTAGTGTGAGTTCTTTCGGTTTGAAGGGGGCCGGCATCGCTTTTTTTGGAGCATATGCTTTTCATGTGCTGATGAATTACGTAATCGTTCGACGGCTCACCGGTTTCCGGTGGTCGATCGCGAACCTGCAAACAAGTTCTCTCTTTCTTGCCTTGATTGCAGTCATTTTTTGCAGCTTTTATGTATTACCCCCTTTGTTAGCAATGGGAGTCGGTGCGCTGGCTGTGGCGTTGAGTGGCGTTTATTCGCTTCAAGTGATCCTCAACCTTATTTCTCCGAACCAGCTTCCCCGGCAAGTAATAAAGGTATTACAGTGGCTCCGTCTTACGCCCTCTGTTTATAACGAAGGCAATGACTTAGAACCGGTTCTTGAAAGTGCGGCAAGCGGTTCAGTTGCGTTAAATAAATCATTTGCCAACGTAAAAGGGATCATATTTGCATTCATGGCTTGCGCTTTATTTTCCATGTGGGTTCATTGGTATGGAGAGGTCTATGGTTGGTCCTCCGGATTGGGGGCTTTTGAGTTGAAGCTTGAGACGCTGCTGTCAATTTTTCATATACAGTAACGACCGGAGTGAGATCTTTTGAAGTCCAAGCCAAGGAAATATTGCTCAATACCGGCCTTAAATTATTTTCACTATCGGCATGAGAGGTTTATCGGATGATTCTCTTTTATCGTCCTATTAGCGGAAGAGACGTCTTTGCCGTCAGGCGAAGGCATTGTAAGAATTTTAGGAGTATTAATTAAATGACTACTGTTGCAATTCTCGGTCTTGGTTATGTTGGCCTCCCGCTTGTTGTTGAATTCGGCAAGCGTTCGCGCACTATCGGTTTTGACATTCATGAGGCCAAGGTCGAATCCTGCCAGCGTGGCGTCGACCCTTCCCGTGAGCTACCCGATGAGGAAATGCGTGCTGCGGTGCATGCCGAGTATTCGTCTGATCCAAAGTGCTTGGCTGAGGCAGATATCATCATTATCGCTGTGCCTACGCCAGTGGATGAGGCCCATATTCCGGATTTTTCTCCGTTAATCGGTGCCAGCCGCAATGCCGGTCAAAACATGAAAAAAGGCGCTATTGTGGTGTATGAATCTACGGTATATCCGGGCGCGACTGAGGAAGTCTGTATCCCGGTACTGGAGCGCGAATCCGGTATGACGTGGAAGGAAGATTTCTTTGTCGGGTATTCACCCGAGCGTATCAATCCGGGCGACCGCGAGCATACATTAACGAAAATTATCAAAGTGGTTTCCGGCGATACACCGGAAACCTTGGAGAAAATTGCAGCCCTTTATGAAACTATCGTAGAGCCCGGCGTGCACCGTGCCTCTTCGATTAAAACGGCGGAAGCGTGCAAGGTGATTGAGAACACGCAGCGCGACCTCAACATTGCTCTAATGAATGAGCTGTCCATAATTTTTGATAAATTGGATATTGATACGAGTGAGGTGCTTAGAGCGGCGGGTACCAAGTGGAACTTTCTTAAGTTTAGTCCCGGCTTGGTGGGAGGGCACTGTATCGGCGTAGATCCTTATTATCTTACGCATAAGGCCGAGATGCTGGGCTACCATCCGCAAGTGATTTTAGCCGGGCGTCGCATTAATGATGGCATGGGTAAGCTTATCGCCGAACAAACGGTCAAGAGCATGATTGCTACAGGCAGTTATATCAAAAGCGCACGGGTGAATGTGTTAGGCCTTACTTTCAAGGAAAACTGTGCCGATCTGCGCAATTCCAAGGTGGCGGACGTAATTAACGAGCTCAAGAGCTATGGTATTGAGGTGTTTGTGCATGACCCTTATGCCGATCCGAAAGAAGCGCTACACGAATACGGGGTTAAGCTTATTGACTGGGACGACCTGCCTCGTGCCGACGCCATCGTGGCGACAGTCTCCCACAAGCAACTGACCTCTATACCGATAGATGATTTTCAGAAAAAAGTGATTAAGGGCGGGGCTTTTATTGATGTCAAGGCATGTTTTGACCAGGCCAGTCTGGAGCAGGCCGGCATCCGAGTTTGGCGGCTTTGAGAGCTGTTCGGCCTCGCTGATGCCGTTATGAGATGTCTGTGATTCTTAATTTCCGGCGGAGCGGGCAATCGACGCTTCCATTTACTATGAGGTGGAATGGCTGCTGCCTTTTGTTGAGCGAGGTTGGCTAAACCCATATCCGCCGTCACCCTTGACGTTTAGCCGGGCCCCTCAACCGTCGGTGTAAACTACAATAAGGTGCTGATCTGACCAATATGCTCGCTTGGTCTCCTGTCAAGATGCAATCTAGCGGATTATCTAAATGTCAATATCGGTACAGCAGCTATCTTTTGATCGTTCAGTGTGTTGGCTTCAGCATGACTCCAACCACTTGCGTTTTGGACAATCGCACTATCTCCAAAATGTTTAAGTCCAAGTTCCGTTTGCCGGAAGCGGCAATAACCGGCCCTGTGACATGCCGGTCAAATCCGCGGCTTTTCATTTAGTCCCGGGCACAGGAAGATTGGACTCTGAAATATGGAATGACAACAGAGCCTAGGTATTTCCACCGATTGCGCAGGTGATTTATTCTTTCTAAAATGTTTTTACTAGTATTTCAATGGTTTCCTGGGTTTATGGATTAGGCAATGCCGGCGATTAACTTAAAGCTTGAGTGGAATAAATGGATGAAATTAAAAAGTTGCAACGCAAAGTTAGGGGTTGAATTGGAAAAAGCTTAACTCTCAAAGTTAGCATTATTTAAGCTATATAAGACAGTTTGGTTTCTCTTCGTAAACAAATATAAGAAACGAGGTGATTTTTATGAAAATTCAACAAATTTTGTTAGGGGCTGCAACGGTTATGTTATTAACGACTAGCCCTGTTTGGGCTGATGATGAAGCTAATCGCCCAAGTCGTTCAAATCACTCAAGCCCTATAGAGCATTCAGATAGAGACAAGCCAAAGCCAGGCCGTGGTTATGCCAGGGCGCCTGAAATTGATGCTGCATCCGGAACTAGCGCGATCGTTTTGCTAACAGGGGCTTTGTTGCTGGCGGGGGAAAGATCTCGGTCTCGACGTTGTTAATATTAGTTGGGCATTAAAGGCAGAGGAGGGAATGCTATTTTGCTGCTTGTTTGGCCCCAACCTAAGCGAGCGGAAAAAGCAACGTCTACATTGTCCAGCCATCCAGCACTCCCGTCTTATAGCCAACAAGAGGATAAAAATGGAGTGCGCAATGACACCTTAACTCCAGAAAACCTGTGCTTTAATTGTGCAAAACGTTGTGCAAAAACGCGCGTGTTATCGCTTCTTCAGGAGGCCGCCTGGCCGTTGTCTTTTAACGTGAAAGCATTGTTACCTGATCCGGGGTTCATTAAACATCCGTTTTTAAGAGTTGACAGACATTGTTATTCAATTGCTTAAACAGGTTTACCGCATCCTAATTTGAACGTTTGTTGTGCAAAATGAGAGTAGAGTAATAAATTATGTTTGAATATGCGATGCGGATAAGCGTGCTTGACATCTCGAAGCGTTTGGTTCTGCGCTGGGTGGTGCTTCTGGCGATTCTGGCTCTCGAACTAGTAATGCTAACCGCTCGATATGAAGTGCCCCCTCTGTTGGCGAATAATGTCAGCTGGACAATATGGCTGTTTCATTTTTCGAAAGAAATATGGCCAGTCAGCCTCTGGATTTCTTGTGCCTGTCTTCTTATTCTCAGTCCGCGACTCAAGGTCGTTCTCGGGAATTTACTGGAACAGTCGAGTGAATATCGCTGGCTGAATCGGCTGGCATTACATATTTTCGCTTTCGGTGCGTTTGCGATTGTCACTGCCTTTATATTTGCAATGCCTACTGATCCTGCCCGTCTGTCGGCGCCCTGGTTTGCAGCATGGTTTGTGTTGGCAGGGACAACACTGCTGCTATGGCTGCTTGCCATAGCTCCAGGTCATTTTTGGCGGCAGCTGATTCGCCAAGACTACAAGGCATTGCTTATGGGATGCCTGCTGGGAGTAAGCGCCTGGGTGCTGATAAAAATACTCAGTCAGTATGAAACCTCACTCCTGGGGCAAAGAGAATTTTGGGATTCCCTGGCTACACCGACTTTACAGCTTGTCCATTCACTGCTTAGCTGGTTTTACGCCGACCTCGTCTATAGGCCGGAAGCATTTCTGCTTGGTACGGCCTCTTTCCAAGTTGAAATTACTTATGCCTGTTCGGGTATTGAAGGCATTTCTCTGGTCACTATATTTCTCGCCATCTACTTTTGGCTATTTCGCAACGAACTGCGCTTTCCGCAAGTTTTCTGGCTTTTCCCTTTAGGGATAATAGCTACTTGGTTAGCCAACGCCGTACGCATTGCCATGCTGATTGCTATCGGCGCTTCCTATTCCCCTGAAGTAGCGTTACGGGGTTTTCACGCCCAAGCCGGTTGGATAGCTTTTACTTTAATCGCCATCGGCGCAATTGCTTTATCGAACCGGATGCAATTTTTTACTGCTAGCAAGCCGGAGTTTTCCGTTGTTAGAACCGACAAGCCTCTTGCTGCCGCTCTGCTGGTTCCCTTATTGGCTCTGATGGCTGCTTCGATGTTAACTTCAGCCTCCACCGGCGGCTTTGATGTTTTATACCCTCTACGCGTTGTTGCGATTGCCCTGGTGCTTTGTTATTTCCGCAGGTCTTATAAGGGGCTCGGTTGGCAGTGGACTTGGCAGGCGCCAGCAATAGGGATTGCGGTGTTCGTGATTTGGGTATTACTGGAGCCAAATGTTGACAGCAGCAAGACTGCGTTATCACAAGGTTTGGCGGAACTTACAAACGGAACAGCAGTAGCCTGGCTGGTTTTTCGCGTGCTCGGATCGGTCATAGCTATTCCTTTGGTCGAGGAACTTGCCTTTCGCGGTTACTTAATCCGTAAGTTGATTGCGAAAGACTTCGAAAATGTGCCGCTCGGGCAGTTTTCATGGTTTTCATTCGTGCTCACATCGGTACTTTTCGGGTTGTTGCACGACCGCTGGATTGCTGGGACTCTAGCCGGAATGGGTTATGCCTTGGCCCTATACCATCGCAGACAGCTTGGCGACGCTGTCATTGCTCATATGACGACTAATGCGCTGATTGCTATTTTTGTCCTGACCCAGGCGAGGTGGTCTTTATGGACATGAAAGAGGCTGACATAAAGGTATGCGCACTCCATCCACTCGGCTGATGATTCGCTTTCCAAGCGTTTTAAACAAGCGATGGCCAACCGTATATACCCTATATCCATAACTTTTGAGCATAGCCTTATGAATAGACAAAAATCTTTTCTTATTATCGGTGGCGGTTTGGTTGGTTTAGCAACGGCTTATCGGTTACTGGAGCGGTTTCCGCTAGCGCGCCTCACCTTGCTTGAGAAGGAGGCGGCCGTCGGCATGCACCAAAGCACGCATAACAGCGGAGTGCTGCACGCAGGCCTCTATTATGCACCCGGCTCAGCCAAAGCGAAATTAGCCGTAGCCGGTATCCGGCAAATGACAAAGTTTTGCCGTGAGGAGGGTATCGCTCATGAAATCTGCGGTAAACTCGTTGTGGCAGTGACCCCAGAAGAGCTGCCACGATTGGATGAATTGCTTCGACGTGGCAATGCAAATGGGCTGCAAGGATTACGCAAAATAGAAGCGGCTGAAATGCGAAAAATAGAGCCGCATGTCAACGGTGTCGCCGCCGTTCATGTACCGGAAGAAGGCATTGTCGATTACCGGCAAGTCTGCGATCGACTGGCATTTCGTATTCAAGAACGAGGAGGGCGCATCATTACAGCCGCCAAAGTCGAACGCCTCGAACGCAAAGCGGGCGCGTGGGTCGCCACCACGAAGACCGCTGAGTTCGATGCCGATTTCCTGATTAATTGCGCCGGGTTGCACTGCGACCTCGTGGCTAAGCAGGCAGGCGAGCAGCGAGATCTACGAATTGTTCCGTTTCGCGGTGAATACTATAATCTCAAGCCTGAGGCCCAGCATCTGGTGAAAAACCTGGTTTACCCCGTGCCTAATCCACAATTTCCGTTTCTCGGGGTCCATTTCACACGGATGATTCAAGGCGGCATCGAGGCCGGTCCGAACGCAGTTCTTGCTTTTGCTCGCGAAGGCTATCAATTAACGAAATTTAACGGCAGCGACATGCTGGATATGTTGTTTTTTCCCGGTTTATGGCGGTTTCTCCATAAATATCCTGCTATGGCATGCACAGAGCTGATCCAATCATTCAGCAAAGTGCACTTTTGTCATGCACTACAACGGCTTGTGCCTGATATTCGCGCATCTGACATTGTGCCCGGCGGCGCCGGCGTCCGTGCGCAAGCCATGAAACCTACAGGGGATTTAGTGGATGACTTTCATTTGCTAGTCCGTCAGGACGCCTTGCATGTCCTTAACGCCCCAAGTCCTGCCGCTACAGCCTCTCTGGCAATCGGCGAGCACATCATTGATCAATTGCCAATTTGAGATGATTATGTGGGAATGTCGAGCATAACTAAAAAAGCCCTTTTTAACCGTGTCTTAGCGAGAAACAAGAGTGAGGAACTGCCAATAAATACCTTTCAATGTGTATTTATTCGACATTAAAGACTGTGTTCGGCTTAACGTTCGCGCCTCAAGCGGTCGTCATGCCAAAAGCGGAGCTTATGAGACTGGTTGGTAAGAGCCGATGACGCGCCTCTGAATGGACTTGGCTTTTCTCTAATATGATCGGGTGAGCTGTTATTTATTTATAATCAGAATGTTGTGGCGATTGATGTATTGCCGGTATTTTTTTCGAGGTTATGAGAAACTGATGGGCAAGCTTTGGTCAATTTAATAAGCTAACGGGAAATTCGGACTCCATCCCAGGAATAGCCCAGCGAAAACATTACTGCGTTAGAGTCCATCGATCCATCAGTTAAATTTTGAAAATCATTATTGTCTTGCTGGAAATCCTGAGAACTGTAAGCGTAACTGCCCTTTAGCTGCCAATCTTTTGCGAGCTCCCAAGCAACGCCCGGGATCACAGTGTAGTAGTTGCGATTAAATTGACTGGCTGAGATGTTGTTGAACGATTCGCTACGCCTATAATTGCTTCTGAGATCCAGTAAGAGATGTTGGGTTAAACGGTACGAATAATTAGCGAAAATGGAGCTGGTTTGCAGTGTTTGCCCGATAGCGCTAGGACCAACAGAGTTAGTAAAACCGGCAGAAAACTGGGTCAACTCGTCCTTGTATTTTAGACTAATATCAGCAACACTGCCTAATGACGATGAAGAATTCTGTCCATCTGTCGCGCCGTTTGAATCCTGCTGTGAGTCAACCCACAGGGGGCCGCCAGACACGCTTGCCGACCAAAGGTGATTGATTTCATAGTTCGCGCCCAGTTGAAAGCCAAACAGATTTTGAGCCGATGTATTCGAGCCAGTGTATTGGATGTCGGAAAATAAAAGTTTTTCATTTAAAGATAGACGCTGGTTCCATTCATGGCTTCCACCCAAACTAACTTTGTAGGTCTCGTTCCCTCTGAAATTTAGTCCGTCAATTGAAGCGACTCCGCCAACTGGATTGCTATAGCTTGTCTTGGAGTATGAAGTATTTAGAACCAACTGATCGCGTGGTGTCCACTGCCAGGTCCACGAGGGAGCCACGTAATAGCTTTTAGACTGATTATTGGGTGTAAGTAGCCCTGTATCTTCGATTTGTTGGGCATATGAACAGCTAGCGCTGTACCCACCATCTAAATTAAAGACACTGCGATTGGTGTGATAGCCATTGTTCGAGCTTAGTTTATAATTATCACAATCCCAGTGAGAGTTATCGTAACGACGAATATCTCCCTGTCCTTCAAAGCCAAGGTCCAGTACCCCTGTCTTTCGGGTTGCTTCTAAACTTGGTTTCAAAAGGTATCCAACCACAGAATCTTTTTGAATAGAACTGAATGCAATATTGTCGTTATATTGCAGCCCTTGCTCCAAAGAGCCTTTCAATGCCCATTCAGCTGCGGCTACGTCTTTTCCAAAAGCAATGCAGGTTAGAACAAGCAATGCTATGCTTCGGTTGCGGCACATGTTTTTTTGGAATGATTTAAGGAGCAACAATAGTATCGCCGCTTTGCAATAAGATATTGGATTCTATGTTTTCTCCGTCCTCCACATCGCCATACTCGAAGGGAAAGGTTCTGGCTCGACCGTCTGCTTCACGTCTCAAAATTATGATGCTATTTTTTTTTGCAAATGGAGTTAAGCCGCCAGCCATACTTAAGGCTTGCATCACATCCATGGGGCCTTTCATTATAAATTGACCGGGGTGTATGACCTCGCCAGTGACATAAATCAAGTTACCCTCTGCGGCAAGCATTCTGACGTTTATTTCGGAGTCAGGAATGAATTTATTAAGACGCTCCCGTAGTAATCTAACCAAGTCTTCAGTCGTTTTACCGGCAGCGGGAACGTGCCCGACCAAGGGAAAGGAGATCGTACCATCCGGCAGCACTACTACCTCCTGTTTTAAATTTTCCTCTTGCCAAACGGTGATTTCCAGTTTATCACCAGGATTGAGGCGGTAAACATTGCCTGCCAGGGCAAAAGTCGAATTGGACAGTAAAAAAACTATGCAACTAAAAAAAATCGTCCCAAGACTGCCCCTATAACATGAAGATATCAAATTCTTTAAGGTGAATGTATTCATTCGCTAATTATCCAAAATCGTTGCGTTAATCAATCAATGTGTTAACTAATAAGCTAAATTCGGAAGATTCCAATTCAGTATATTATGACAGGGTATCAATGCTTCAGCGGCGTTGTGTCTAGTTGTAATAGCCTCTGTTTGGGGCATTAGGCAAGATGTTCGTAGTAGAACGAATCAAGTTTCTTAATGTGTGTTTTTGTTCAGCCTTACCCTTTTTGTAAGTTTACCATTTTTGAAAGCAAGTAGAAGAGTTATTCATGTCAACGAATTTGTTGAGTTAACTTTTCTATTCTCAGCAATCGTTCGATGCCTTCTAAATTATACATAAACTAAATATCTTACGAGGCGGCTATGGCTAAGCGAAAGGATTTGGACTCAAGTATTGAGGAGCAGTCCAATTGAAGTCCTGGTCTTGTTCAACAAAGGCATTATCAATAAAGACGGGCGCGGCCATGTAATGGACAATATTTTTACCGGGTCATTGTGGGCGCGGACAATGAAATATTAATACGTGAGCAGTAGGACTTACTTGATAGGATTGATGTGCTATTTTCAGCTTTGTTATGAGGAAAGGACAACGAGATTTATAGGGCAAAAACATCGGCCCGGATATACCAGGCAGTCATTGATAGTGTAGGGGTTGTCGATAAATTTAATGGTACGAAGAAGGTGTCCGTCTCTCTAACAGAAGAAATGGGACGGCGCTATTTGGTTAAAATGTTAGTAGGGATCCAACTTATAAGTTGACTGGATATTTATCTGGACAGTGGGTCGCTTGAATTGTCGTTAAAACGGCTGTCTTTATTTCCCGGCTGAACGTTGCGTATGGCCGTTAAGCGCTTGGCCTCAATTTGCAATTAATTTTATTGCTGATATTAAGATGTTGGAAGAATTATCGAGCGGTTCTACATTCTATTGCATTTCACCGGGCAATAAAAAACCCGCGAAGCCTTACGACTTGCGGGTTTTTAGGGTTCTTTGCACGGCTCTGAACCAATGTTTGGTACCGAGGGCCGGAATCGAACCGGCACGATGTCACCATCACCGGATTTTGAATCCGGCGCGTCTACCAGTTCCGCCACCCCGGCAAAGAACGGACATTATAGGCAAGACTTATCAAAAAGGCCAGCTTTTTTTAAGGTGTATTTAAAAAGCCTAACCTGATAATATCGCCCGCTATGAAAAAAAGTGATTTTAATTACCTGTTACCCGAAGCGCTAATTGCGCAAAAACCCTTGGCGGAACGCACTGCAAGTCGCCTGTTATGCATGGATCGAAATACCGGACGAATAGCTGACCGGCAATTTATCGACTTCATTGATTTGATCGACGAGCGTGACTTGTTGGTTTTTAATGATACTAAAGTGATTCCAGCTAGATTGTTTGGTAAAAAGCAAAGCGGCGGCAAGGTCGAGATTCTTATCGAACGTATTTTGGACGATCATCATGCCATTGCTCATGTCAGAGCCAGCAAAGCGGCAAAAGCGGGTACTTTAATTGAATTGGATAACGGCTATGGCTGCGAAGTCTTGGGGCGGGCGGACGATCTCTTTCATCTGGAATTTAAGGGCGAGCCTAGTTTGCTTACGATATTGGAGCAAATCGGCCATATTCCATTGCCGCCTTATATTACCCGAGAAGACGATCAATCCGATCTGGCTCGCTACCAGACCGTCTTTGCAAGAGAGGTCGGAGCCGTTGCAGCGCCCACAGCAGGGCTTCATTTCGATCAAGCCATGATGGAGAAACTTAAAGCCAAAGGTGTGCAAAGCGCTTTTGTGACCTTGCATGTCGGCAGCGGTACTTTTCAGCCGGTCAGGGTAGAGAATTTATCCGAACATTTAATGCACAAAGAATATTTTGCCGTGCTGCCGGAGGCGGTAGCGGCCGTTCAGCAAGCCAAAGCAAGGGGAGGGCGGGTTGTCGCGATAGGCACGACTGCGGTCAGGGCGCTGGAATCGGCATCCCAAAGTGGCCAGCTTGAGGCCGGCTTTGGCGATACTGACTTGTTTATTACCCCAGGCTATCAATTCAAATCAGTCGATGCAATATTGACCAACTTTCACCTGCCCGAATCTACCCTGTTGATGCTGGTCTCAGCGTTTGCCGGTTATGAGCATATTATGAATGCTTACAAGCATGCTATTGACCAATCTTACCGATTCTTCAGCTATGGGGATGCGATGTTTTTGGTGCGTGATTTTATTAAAAATGATGAGTTTTAATTAACGTCGTCTTTCATTTTCATGCCATTCAAACGCTGATTTTTGCGAGAAGGCGGTTTATTAAAGTTTCAAGAACATTGATTGCATTAATAAACTGATAAATCAGCGCTTTTACCAGTCTATGCCGGCCTTTAAAGAAGGCTTCGAGTCCAACTTCCATACTGCTTGACGCAGCCGTGTAGCTATAGGATCTGCTTCCTTGCTGGCGGTCCGCTTTTTAGCGTACTGATGACTGTGCTTTTTGTTAATCCTCAACACCAGTCCCTTGTATTTCAAATAACAGAGCTTCTCCTGCGACAAAAGTTAGAAAGGAAGATTCTGAATGATCAACCCTTATTGCCGTCAATAACGTTGTATTTCTTGTTCTGAACGCTCGGATTTTGTAATTTTGCCGCTGCCACATTCTTGGCAGATGATGTCCTGACAGCATATGCCATGCTACAGATTTAACCTGCCGCTCACGGCGTCCCATATTGATTTAATTAACGTTTTTCTAAGTATTTGACGATATACCAAGGTCTCGTCATTTAACTTAATGTGTGCCCGTAGATGTATGTTCTCTCCGAGATTCACCTGACGGGGAAAATGAAGTCATGTCTACAAAATAATTAAGCAAGCATTTTTTCAAGCGCTACGACAACACTGGATTCAAAGTTATTGAACTCCATTCTTGTGCCTCGCAGACGTTAATGGGGATGGCTGACCGGGAAATATTGCGAACGCCGACAGGAATGCGGGGATCAAGGGAAAGGTTGTCGCGGCAAGATGATAAAGGAATATAGCATGAATATTTTAGTGACAGGCGGAGTAGGTTTTATTGGTAGTCATACTTGTGTGGAGTTGTTGAATTCAGGCTACCAAGTGGTAATCATTGATAATCTGCTCAACAGTAAAGCTAGTGTTGTGGACCGAGTGGCGGCCATTACCGGAAAGCGACCTACGCTGATACAGGCGGATGTCCGCGATAAGGAGGCGCTGCGCGGTGTTTTTTCAGAACACAAGATTGATGCGGTGATTCATTTTGCAGGGCTAAAGGCGGTGGGCGAATCGGTTCAGCAGTCGCTGCAATATTACGACAATAATATCGGCAGTACTTTAGCCTTGTGCCAAGTAATGACGGAATTCGGCGTATTTAAACTGGTGTTCAGTTCGTCAGCTACTGTTTATGGCGATCCTGCAAGCGTGCCGATTAGTGAGGATTTTCCGCTTAAAGTGACCAATCCTTACGGCAGGTCGAAGCTGATGAACGAAGAGATCCTGCGGGATTTGTTTGTATCGGATGCTCGCTGGCATATCATGCTGCTGCGTTACTTCAACCCGGTAGGTGCGCACGAGAGCGGCATGATCGGTGAAGATCCTAACGGCGTTCCCAATAATTTGATGCCCTATGTATCGCAAGTGGCGGCAGGCAAATTGAGCGAGCTCCCGGTATATGGCAATGATTGGCCAACGCCGGATGGTACGGGGGTACGGGATTATATTCATGTATCTGATCTGGCCAATGGCCATAAAAAAGCCTTGGAAAAAATCAACCAGGCAGAGCCAGGTGTTTATACGTTCAATCTTGGTACCGGGCGCGGCTATAGTGTGCTTGAAATGGTTGCTGCCTTTGAGCGAGTGACAGGACAGTCCGTACCCTATCGCATTGTTGGTAGAAGAACAGGCGATATTGCAAGTTGCTATGCTAATACTGAGCTGGCTAAGGCAGAGCTTGGTTGTGAGGCAACCCGAGATCTGGAAAAGATGTGTGCCGATCTATGGCAGTGGCAACAATTTTGTGCGAATGGCATTGAGTAATACTTAAGTCCTTGGCACAAAAATTATGCATTCCTTGCTTGCACAGGCGATTTCGAATTTTGTGTAAGCAGTTTTTGTTGGATAGGCATCAGATCTTTCCCACAATGCTAAACCGGTTGATAACCGCTTTCCTGCCGCTATTAATTTAAGGGGTCATGTGTTGTTGCATTGGCTTACAGCGAATTATTGTTAACAACATTCCTTGAATTTCTTCCTGATTTTTTTGATGCCTCATGATGAGAAATTGCCGGCCTGTCGACGCAAGCAGAAGCTAAGCACTTGAAGTATTTAAGTGTTTTTACTAATTGTTCAAAGGATGTGTTTCTTATAATCTGAGACTGTTCCTATTTTTCCAACAGACTAACTTGTTTTTAGGATGCTTATTTTTAAGACATAGAAGTGTTTGCATCATTAAGTATTGGACTGGATTGAATGACAGTTTCAGCAATCGTTTTAAATTGATGGGTGATGCAAAAAGCAAATTATTTTCATAATCCTTTTAGGAGTTCACCATGAAAATTATTAAAGAGAATGTCTTGGTTTTGTTGTCTATAGGCTCGTTCGTACTTGCTAATCTTGATCAGCGCTGCGCAGGTGAGGGTAGGGTGACACGGAACTTAAGCCCTCTTAATAATTCATGTACGGTTTGAAGATGGTTTTTTTGAATTATTGTCCTATCGCTTTTTTTACTGGCCATTCATTATGATTAACAGTATAGATTCTGAATTCAGTAAAACTATTTGGAGTAACTCCATGGCTGGCTTAGTGCTGCGGCGATGGTCCTCCCGTGCGGTTATTGTCGGGCTTAGCGATATAAGCCGCAAGTTAACGCACCAATTTAAGCGAAACCCGTTGTTGAGAGTGGGCTGCATGGGGTTTTTCGATGATCGCTGGTCGGAACGCTTGCCGGAAGACAAACAATGCCAGCCGCGGCTAGGCAGCATTGCTGCGACTGCTGCGTTTGTTAAAGCCTATAACGTTCAGCATATTTACATCGCTTTACCTTTGAGCGCACAGCCGCGGATTCTGGCGTTACTGGATGATTTACGCGACACCACCGCATCAATTTACTTTGTGCCGGATTTAGCTTCATTTGATTTAATTCAGGCCAACATCAGCATCATAGACGGCATTCCCATAGTAGCAGTGTGTGAAAGCCCGTTTGTCGGTATCAACAGCATAATTAAACGGGTCAGCGATGTAATCATCTCGCTGTTGATTTTGCTGGTTATCTCACCTTTGATGCTGTTGATTGCCGTTGGCATAAAGCTTACCTCGCGCGGACCGGTGCTATTCAAGCAGCGTCGATATGGATTGGATGGCAAGGAGATTGTTGTTTATAAATTTCGCAGTATGACGGTTATGGAAGACGATGAACAGGTTAACCAGGCAACCCGTAATGATCCAAGAATTACCCGGTTTGGCAGTTTTCTACGGAAAACATCTCTGGACGAGTTACCGCAGTTTATCAATGTACTACAGGGAGGCATGAGCGTTGTCGGTCCGAGACCGCATGCTGTCAGTCATAATGAAATGTACCGCAGCCTGATCAAAGGATACATGATCAGGCATAAGGTAAAGCCCGGCATTACCGGCTGGGCGCAGATCAATGGTTTCCGTGGTGAAACCGATACTCTGGAAAAAATGCAGGCCCGGATTGATTACGATCTCGATTACCTGCGCAACTGGTCATTATTTCTCGACTTATTGATCATATTTAAAACTATCAACGTGGTCATAGAGGATAAAAATGCTTACTAATACTAAATTACAATGGTTTTATAAACGCTATCTATTGCTAATGGTTTTGTTATTGTCACCTATTCAGCAAGGTATAGCAGCCTACAATATTGGTCCGGATGATGTCTTGCGTATCTCTGTGTACGGTTATGACGATCTAAGAACTGAAACCCGCGTTTCAGCTGATGGCCGGATTACCTTTCCCCTAATCGGAGAAGTGGACGCTAGCGGAAAATCCAGCATAGAGCTGGAGGAGGCCATTGCCGTGCGTCTGATCAAAGGAGGGTTTATTCATGATGCCCAAGTCAGTGTTTCTGTATTAAACAATGTCAGCCAACAGGTGTCGGTGTTGGGCCATGTTAATAGACCAGGCCGTTATCCACTGGATTCCAATAGCTCAATAGTCGATCTGATTGCCATGGCTGAAGGAATTGACGAAATGGGCGACACCAAGGTGATAGTCACTCGCACTGTCGACGGCAAGCCGCAAAGGCAGGAACTGGATTTAAAAGCTTATCTGGAAGATGTTGGAAATGTCGTACCTTTTAAGGTGCGTCAAGGCGATCAAGTCTATGTGCCTAAAGCCCCCATGTTTTATATTTATGGCGAAGTACAGCACCCGGGCAGTTATCGGGTTGAACCGGATGCTTCAGTGATGAAAGCTTTGCCGATGGGTGGCGGTCTAACGCTGCGCGGTACGGAAAACGGCATAACCATCAAACGCAAGGACAAAAGCGGCGCTTTGAAGGAGATTGATGTGGACTTGGATGATGCTGTATTAAAAGATGATGTGATTTATGTTGGCGAACGCTGGTTTTAATTCAGCAAGCAATAATCTGTAAATATTTTATTTTGTCGATTGCTCAGGTTGAGCCAGCCACGCAGCGGAACATTATGAACTTTTATCAATTTATTAATATTCTCCTGTCACACAGATCGATTGTCTTGTCGGTATTGATGATGACGATAATCACGACCTTGGTGGTCAGTTTGTTGCTGCCCAAGGAATATGTCGCTACGACTTCGATAGTGGTTGACCAGAAAAGCGTCGATCCGGTGACGGGCATGACCTTGCCGGTCCGATTGCTGCCGGGGTATATAGCGACGCAGGTCGATATAATCGGCAGCCGCAATGTGGCGCGCAAAGTGAGTGAAAAACTGAAACTGAGTGAAGACCCAAAAATACAAGAAGACTTTGCAAAATCCGAGAGCATTGGCAATATCGAAGACTGGATTGCGGATTCGTTACTGAAAGAACTGGAAATCAAACCGTCACGCGACAGCAGTGTGATGCAGGTTGATTTTACTTATCCTGATCCCCAGATAGCCGCGAACATTGTCAACGCCTTTGCCGATGCTTATATACAGACGGGTATGGAGTTACAAGCTCAGCCGGCCAAATTGAGTGCAGACTGGTTTGACTCACAAATGGCCACATTGAGAAATAATCTTGAACATGCCCAATCCGTGCTGTCCACTTATCAGCAACAACACGGTATCGTCGCGACGGATGATCGTCTTGACTTGGAAGGTTCCCGCCTGGCAGAACTATCAAAACAGTTGGTAGACAATCAGGCTCGCACCAGCGAATTGCAATCCAGAAAAGATTTGCTGGCAGCCACTACCAAACAAGGCAGATCGTTAGAATCGTTGCAAGAGGTATTGAGCAGTCCTGTTATTCAATCGCTCAAGTCGGATTTAGCAAGAGCAGAAGCTAAATTTGCCGAATTGTCCAAGCGTCTTGATGTAAATCATCCCCTATACAAGCAAACGAAAGCCGAGGTGGATAGCCTGAGACAGAAAGTTCAGTTTGAAATTAAAATGGTGTTACACAGCATTGAGGGAGGGGTGGCTTCCTCCAGTCAGCATGACAAGATAATCGCCAATGCCTTTGCTGAACAAAAAGAAAAGGTGCTGAAACTAAAACAACAGCATGACCAAATAAAAGTGCTAAATCGTGAGGTGGAAAGCGCGCAACGGATATACGATGCTGCCCTGCAGCGAGCGGTACAGAGTCGCATGGAAAGCGAGATGCGCCAAACCAATACGGCTGTGCTTAATCCCGCCGTCCCTCCGGAAAAACCTGCCAAGCCCAAGGTGCTGATAAACATGATTCTGTCAGTATTTCTGGGGGGCATGTTAGGAATAGGATCAGCCTTAGTGGCAGAGCTGATGGATAGACGAGTGCGATCTGCCTTTGACATTTCGCAGCTGTTGACTATTCCAGTACTTGCGGTGATTTCTCTTCCTGATTCGAATCCAAATCGAATGGCTCAGCTGCCTCATCTTGATGGCTCTGGCGGCGATTCCAAATAATCGAGGCAATGCATAATGCAAGCAGAAACCACAATTAACAGCAAGATGAGCAGCAAAATAACCAAGCTGCAAAATACCGCTTCAATGGGGGCTCTGTTACTGGATGCCGGAAAAATAAGTCCTCGGGATGCCGAACGCATAATCGCCTTGCAAAAGCAGAAAGGCATGCTCTTTGGTGATGCTGCGAAGGCGCTAGGGTTGGTTGATGATGATGACATACAAAAAGCCTTGTCATACCAATTTGACTTCCCATTCCTGACCGCAGGTGAAGAAAACTTCAGTCAGGAACTGGTTGCCGCGTACCAGCCTATGAGTACGCAAGTGGAAGCGTTGCGCGCTGTGCGCGGGCAACTAATGCTGCGCTGGTTTAGCAATGTCCATAAAACCTTGACGTTAGTCAGTCTCAGCCGGGGTGAGGGGCGCAGTCTTATGGCGGCCAATCTGGCGATTGTTTTTTCCCAGCTTGGCGAACGCACCCTGTTAATCGATGCCGATCTACGACAGCCTCGGCAGCATGCATTGTTTAAGCTACAAAGCATTTACGGCTTGTCGGACGTATTGGCCGGACGCGCTGATTTAACGGTGATTACGCGAATTCCCGCGTTCCGGGATTTGTCGATTTTGCCGGCAGGCACAATACCCCCGAATCCGGTCGAATTAATCAGCAGAGGTTTAAAAAAATGTCTGAAAGAATTGCAAACACAGTTTGATGTAATCCTGATAGACACTCCACCCGCAGAGCAGGCTATCGATGCGCAGATCGTCGCCTCAAATTGTGGTGGTTCTCTTTTGGTGGTGCGCCAACACAAAACCCGGATGAATGACTTGCAGTTATTAAAAGATGCCTTGCAAGACACAGGCAGTCAATGTCTCGGTGTTGTGCTGACGGATTTTTAATAGTTCAAGATATATCCTTATTTAATAGAAGTTAAAGCAAGAGTATTACTAAAGTATGGTTTTGATTTATTCAGCATCTTACAATCCAGGCATTAGAAGATTTGCAATTCGAGTTCCGTCGTTGGCCAATAGACACAATGGCAACAGCTCCGAGTTTATTAATGAACCGATTAAAAATGGTCAAGGACCAAGATGACTGAGGCTTTAATGCGTAATCATGGAACAATAGGTAATCACCATAAGCGAGACGCCAAAGGCGATTTGTGCTTTTTAATCACTCACGATAGTGAAGCATTTCGGAACAACGAAACGCTGGTTCAGCGACCTCAGAGGAATATCTATCTGTCAGGCAATGAAAGGATGTGCCGCGCCAAGCAAACTTGGCGAATGGCTATGGATCAGCTCTTGCATCATTTGTTATACAAAAAGCTAAACTGATCGAAAGTAAAGCAAATACTGAAAAGCAATCGTTTCAGTGGATTACTATCAAGGAATCAATGAGCACAAGGCAAGGGAAGGTCCATTTATTTTGTGTCCGTTATTCTGCTTCCCAAGGAGAATGAGAATAAGCACCTCAGCGCATCATAAGCGCTAATAGCGGGTTAGAATTACAATATTTACAGGAGTACTGGCAGACAGCGTGATAATATTGTTAATCATCAACCGAAAGTCTACTATGATGACATTAGGTAATTAACAGATAATTTTCAGATTATTGGCAGTCAATTAAGCCCTGGATATTCTTTTGCAATAATTATAAAAATCTGGCATGACTATGAAAAACAAAAATAAAGTTTACAAAACCATCGTATTGCGTGGCTTAGCGTCACGTAATGCTTGTATCAGCAAAAACACCGGACAAACGCTTGCTAAAGACAAAGTAACTGATAACGGCTTTAAAAGCTTATTATCTTTAGTGGTGTAATAATGGCGTCGTTATTTTGTGATTATTTGCAGTACGGCAACAAAAACGATGCGGCTAAAAATCGGTACTTATTGTCGTGTTTCTTTTTGCTGTTAGGAGGGATGCCAAGTAAAAGCTACGCTGTAGCTTCGCCGGACGACACCATCAAGCCGTACGTCGCCTCCACCTTGCTATACGACAGCAACTTTTTAAGGCTATCCGATACTGCCGATCCGGTAGCGCTCACAGGCCAAAGCGACAAAAGCGAATTCGTCAAACAAGTGGCAGCCGGGTTTGATCTAGACTGGACGGTTAGCAGGCAGCACTTTATCGTTCACGCGAATGTTAACCAAAACTGGTTCCAAAACTTCACCACCTTGGATTACACAGGGTGGGACACTCTCGCGCAATGGAATTGGCAGTTAGGAAACAATCTGGATGGCGAAATCGGTTATGCCAACGCTCAAGCCTTGGGTGGTTTTGGTCAATTAAATGGCGTGCTAGACAACCTGATAAATTCCCAACGTTATTTTGCCAACGGCGGGTACCTGTTTCACCCCAACGGCAAGATCAAGCTTGGCGTATTTCGAACAGAGAGAGATTTTGACGGTACAAGCCGACAATTTAGTAATAACGCTGAAAATAATGTCCAAGCCGATCTGCAATACTTAAGTCCAACCGGAAGCACTTTAGGCTTACAAGTCATTGCAACTGATGGTGAATATCCGGAACGCGTAATACTTCCTGGCAGCACTCAGGATAACGCCTATACCCGAATGAACTATGCATTAACCTGGGATTGGCATAGCAATAGTAAAACGCGTATTGATGGCCTTGTCGGCTATGTGCAACAAGACTATGAGAATTTTGGCTTCCGTAATTTTGACGACATAATCGCGCAGGTTAACCTGAATTGGCAAGCCAGCGAAAAAACCATATTGGATCTTTCCGCACGACGTCAAGTCTCTCAAGCCGATAACCTGTTTTCAAGTTTTGTGCTCACCCAAGGCATATGGTTTGATTTTAATTGGCAAGCCACTCCTAAAATTGCCCTCATGCTGCCCATATCGTACCAAGAACAGGATTATCTGGGCGGTGGCGGTACCAGTGCCGCTGGTTTTGGCCAACAAAAAGATAAGGTGACCAATGTCGGTTTAAATGTGATGTACCATCCATTGGACAGCATCAGCATAGGCCCTGTGTTGAACTTTGAAAACCGCGAATCCAACAACCCGATTGCATCTTACGAAAGTAAGTCGGCCGGTGTTAATTTACAAGCGGATTTTTAAATTCCATACGCTTTAACACATAAGCGCTTTATTGCCGTGCAGCTAAGTAAATCTTGAATAGCTAAGTATTAGCTGTAGTTTTTATGCTCCAGCGCTGTCTTTCTGACGGTGCTGAGCCATGGCGGATTTATCCCGGATTTTGGCAACTTGATCCGCCTTAAGCTTAATGTCCTTTTCCTGCTTTTTTGATTGCAGGTGTCTTCAACCGAAATAACGGCTGGCAGCCGTCCGGCACGACTCAGGTAGACTTGTTTTAAGTTAATCGTGGACGTGAAAAAAAATTTCGGATTCAAACAAAACCTTTTTCGAAATAACCAGGCCTTTGGTATCAGGCGCACGCTCCAAATGGTCGGCGCGCAACCCCAAAACAATTCCATCAAATGTGATCTTGCGCCTTTGAATTTTTGCCCATGTCACAGTCTTTTTCGTCCGCCGCAAAGTCTTTTGTTCAAATATCTTTAGCCGTATGAAGCCCAAAGTAGGCTTATTTTCTCAAGCGTTCAATTGATGCGACGACTTTTAAAGCAGCTGATTTGGAGCCGTCAATGTGATTGTGATGAAAGCGCGGGGTGGGCTTTATCAGGAGTTAGGGATTAATAAAACCGGTTGTTCTGCTTAGGTACTCACACTTATTGATTGAAGAGGGGGAAACTTTTAACCTACAAACACATGCAAAACGCCAGCCGGTCTTTGGTTAATGTTACCGATGATAAATGGCTGTTTTGCGAAGACTACCGTACAAGGCAAACTTTTATTTTAGAGGTATATGAAAAATGAGCTTACTTGGTCGGTCTGTGGAATTGCCAGCCCCATGCAAAGAGCCGGTAACTGTGCAGTTTTCAGAATGTGTAGAGCTAAAACCGGAAATGCTTGAGTCGATGGAGCCGCTGCTGGATTACTGGAAGGCAAGGCTGGCTGGGGCGCCAACACTGGAATTGCCCACTGATCGGCTGCGCCCGGCAGTCCCTTCATTCCGCGGGGACATTCATTCATTCAGTTTGCCTCCAGAGTTGGTTGCCGGGCTGAAAGACCTGAGCCGCCGGGAAGGCGTGACTTTATTCATGGTCTTATTGGCGACTTTTCAAGCGCTGTTGCAGCGCTACAGCGGCCAGGACGACATTGTTGTCGGCACCGCGATTGCTGATCACAATCAGCAGGAACTTGAAAATCTGAGCGGTTCTTTTGTCAATAAGCTGGCATTAAGAACCGATTTATCGGGAACGCCAAGCTTTCGCCAGCTATTAACGCGGGTCCGTGAAGTCTGCCTGAGTGCATATAGTCACCAGGCTATACCTTTTGAAAAATTGGTAGATGGAATAAACATACGACAGGATATGAGCCGGCATCCGTTATTTCAGGTCATGCTGAATTTGCAGTCCGCTGAATTATTGCAGAAGGCGCAATTATCAAATCCGGCGATTAACACGTGTACTGCGGGTAATCGTGCAGCCAAATGTGACTTAGCACTTTCATTAATGGAACATCCCGGTAGATTAGCAGGCACGATTGACTACAATGCAGATCTATTCAATCCCGAAACCATTGCCAGGCTGACCGGCCATTTCCAAACTTTACTGCAAGCAATTGTCGGTGATCCGGAAACCGCCATTGCCGAATTACCGCTGCTTACGGTGCCTGAACGTCACCAGTTATCAGTCGAATGGAATGCCACTCAGACCGACTATCCTAAAAACAAATGCATCCATCAACTCTTTGAAGAGCAAGTTACAAAAACACCGGATGCCATAGCACTGGTTTTTGAAGATGAACAACTGACTTATCAGGCCCTTAATATTAAAGCTAACCAGCTGGCGCATTATCTGCAAACCTTGGGGGTTAAACCCGATACCTTGGTGGCGGTTAATATGGATCGCTCTATTGACTTGGTGATCAGCCTACTCGCTATTCTTAAAGCAGGCGGAGCCTATGTGCCGTTAGATCCGACTTACCCCCTGCAACGCCTAACTTTTATGCTGGATGATACAAAAGCGCCGGTGTTATTGACGGATTCATCATTGGCTGCGCAATTCCCCGCTTTTTCAGGCCGACTTGTCTGCCTCGATAAATATCGGAATGATTTTGCCCAGGAAAGTACCGAGAACTTATGTTGCAACGCTTCGCCAAATAATCTGGCGTATGTTATCTACACATCGGGTTCCACTGGGGAGCCTAAAGGCGTTATGATCCCTCATAATGCACTTGTGAACCATATGTCATGGATGCAAAGTGTTTTCCCCTTATCCGGTAATGATAGAGTTTTACAAAAAACCCCTTTCGGTTTTGATGCATCTGTTTGGGAGTTCTTCGCGCCCATCATCTCAGGAGCACAACTTGTTTTAGCGGCACCCGGATTGCATAAAGACGCGTCCATGCTTGTCCATGTCATGAAGCAACAAGCTATTACAGTCATCCAGTTTGTGCCTTCCATTCTTGAAAATATTAAAGAATGCCCTGAGTTATCCGAGTGTACAAGTTTGAAAAGAGTTTTTTGTGGTGGCGAAGCTTTAAACAGCCGTCTCCTACAGAGCTTTCTTGCAAAGCTTGATGTACCAGTATGCAACCTTTATGGACCGACCGAAGCTTGTATTGATGCCACTTACTGGCTCAGTAATAAAAACTTTAATTCTTCTACAGCTCCCATTGGGCGGCCTATACATAATACTCAGATTTATATTCTGGATCATTTGCAACAGGTTCCCATCGGTGTAAAAGGAGAAATTTATATTGGCGGCGATGGCTTGGCGCGTGGCTATCTCAATCAGCCTGAATTAACCGCCGAGAAATTTATCAGGCATCCTTTTAATAATGACCCTCAGGCTCGATTGTACAAAACCGGAGACCTGGCTCGATGGCTGGCTGATGGTACCATTGAATACCTAGGCCGCAACGACTCACAGGTCAAAATTCGTGGCTTTCGCATTGAGTTTGGCGAGATTGAGGCGACTTTGCGCCAACATCCGCACTTACGCGATGTGGCAGTGGACCTGTACGAGCCCCTTCCGGGAGATAAACGCCTGGTAGCCTACTTGGTGGCGTCTGGCGATTCTGTGCTAACCCTCTCTGAACTTCAAGATTTTCTTAAACCGCAGCTACCGGAGTTCATGATTCCTTCGGCTTTTGTGTTTCTTGATGAATTGCCGCTTACGCCCAATGGCAAGATCGACCGCAAGACCCTGCCAGTGCCGGATATGACTCGGCAGGATTTGAATGCCGATTTTATTGCTCCGCGTAATCAGGTTGAGGAACAGCTAGCCGAGATATGGTGCGATGTTTTGAGAATTAATCGCGTCGGCATTCACGACAATTTCTTTGAGTTAGGCGGGCAATCATTGCTCGCCACGCAAGTCATTATCCGCGTTAGTGGACAACTATCGGTGGACATTCCCCTGTCCAGCCTATTCGAGACGCCGACTATCGCCGAATTGGCAAAGCTGATTGAAAATGCTAAAGCAAGTACGACAAATGACTCCAGCCCCATTATCTCTCAGCGTAGGTCGGCTTATAAGATGAGAGCTTCATGAAATAACGCAGCGGCGCCCCATTATTTTCATCAAATACCGCTTTTTAACGGCTGATACATAAGCAGGCAAATCAGGAATAAGCATGAAAATATTAGAAGATACCTCATACATTTCCCCTGAATATTTGTCAGAGGAAACTGATTTAGCGGCCGACTTGTTTGTCTTTCCCACATCATTTCCACAGCAGCGTTTGTGGCTTCTGGACAGGCTGACGGGTACTACCGCAAACTACAACATTCCCAGTCTGTTCCGGCTTCAAGGACCACTGAATGTAGCGGCTCTTGAAGCTGCGCTCAATGAAATTATCCTCCGCCATGAAATACTGCGGACCTGTTTCACCGAGCAGGAGGGTACGCCGGCGCAAGTTATCCATTCCTCGCTGTCAATCCCGCTGACGATGGTCGATCTTCGCGGTTATCCGGAAGTTGAACGAGCGGCAGAGGTGGCGCGGCGCATTCAAGACAATAAGACGACAGCTTTCGACCTGGAAAAACTCCCGCTGCTGCAAACTCAATTGTTGCGCTTAGGGGAACAAGAATATATTTTTTTGCTTACTTTCGATCACATCATCTTTGATGGCTGGTCGATGGTCGTGTTGGCGCGCGAGTTGTCGGCGCTGTATGGGACGTTCAGTAAAGGCCTGCCCCCGTCCTTACCGGAACTGCCCATTCAGTACGCCGACTTTACTGTTTGGCAACGGGAAACGCTGCAAGGCGAGACGCTGGATGGGCTGCTGGATTACTGGAAGGCAAGACTGGATGGAGCGCCAACACTGGAATTGCCCACCGATAGGCCACGTCCGGCAGTTCCTTCATTCCGCGGGGACATTCAGCCATTCAGTTTGTCGCCGGAGTTGGTTGCCGGGCTGAAAGACCTGAGCCGCCGGGAAAACGTGACCTTGTTCATGACGCTGGCGGCGGCTTTTCAAGTGCTATTGCAGCGCTACAGCGGCCAGGACGACATTGTGATCGGTACGCCGGCCGCCGGGCGGGGCCGATTGGAGCTTGAAGGCTTGATCGGCTTTTTCGTCAACACCCTGGTGTTGCGCGCGGACCTTGGCGGCAACCCCAGTTTCCGTGAGCTGCTGGCGCAGGTGCGGGAGGTCACGCTTGGGGCGTATGCCCATCAGGACCTGCCGTTTGAAAAACTGGTCGAGGCCCTCAATCTGCCGCGAGACCGCAGCCGTAATCCGTTGTTTCAGGTCTGGTTTGTGTTGCAAAACATCGAACATACCGAGCTGCAACTAAACAACCTTACCGTTGAAAGCCTTCCGGTCATTGAAGAGGGCGCCAAATTCGATCTCGCTGTCTATGTGGACGAAACTTCCAGCGGCACCAAAGGCTATGTGACCTACGCGAAGGACTTATTCGAGGCCGCGACTATCACCCGCCTGATCGGCCATTTTCAGACCTTGCTCGAAGGCATCGTCGCTGACCCGGAGGCGCGTCTGTCCGAATTGCCTCTGCTGACCGAGCCCGAACGCCGGCAACTGGGTTTGCCTGATCCGTCTATCGAATTGCCGGAGCATCCTCAAGACCCGGTAACTGAACAGTTTTTGAAATGGGCGGAGCTAAAACCGGAAATGGTCGCCGTAAGCCAAGGGATGCGGCAACTCACTTATGGAGAACTAGCTGAAAAAGCCAAAGCATTAGCTGTGCATATCTATAGCAGTGATTCGCATAAAGGCGATGTGGTTGCGATTATGGGTTCGCGTAGTTTCGGAACGATAACGAGTATGTTGGCCGTACTCATGGCCGGACGCGTGTTTGTCACGATCGACAGTACATTACCGATCTCGCGTCAAAGGCTCATTGCCAGGGAGGCCGCAGCAAAAACTCTTTTAAGTTGTAACGGGAAAAATGCATCGTTGAAGGACTGGATAAAAGAAGAGCCTGAGCTTAATTTTATATCAGTCGACTCGGAAACCGGCGCTTTAATAGGCGCTGATTATCAATTTGCCGCCGGTGCAAATGACTTGCCGGACATCGAAAGTAATGACGCGGCTTATATCTTTTTTACTTCAGGAAGCACAGGCACTCCCAAAGGTATTTTGGGGACGCATAAGGGATTAAGCCATTTTGTTAATTGGCAACGGAATCAGTTTGCCATAGGCGTAGACGACAGAGTGTCACAGCTAACGAATCTAGGCTTCGACGTCATTATGCGGGATATTTTTCTTCCGTTAACCAGTGGCGCGAGAATTTGTATGCCAGAAGATAACGACCTGCTAAATCCTTTGTTTTGGTTGGCAAAGGAAAGTATTTCGGTAGTTCATACCACTCCATCCCTATTGCAATCCTGGTTGTCGACAGCTCAACATCCCATTGATCTACAGGCCTTACGATGGCTGTTTGTAGCGGGGGAACCGCTCACTGAGACTCTAGTTTGCAAGTGGCGCCGTTTTTTTTCCGGGCAAGGCCAGATCGTGAATTTATACGGACCCACCGAAACCACCCTGGCCAAGTGCTTCTACCCGATACCCCGGCAACTATCCCCAGGAATTCAGCCGGTCGGTTACCCTTTGCCGGAAACGCAGGCGCTGGTTTTGGGGCAGGACGGCCGCCTGTGCGGAATCGGCGAACGAGGTGAAATTGTCTTGCGAACTCCGTTTCGCACCCGAGGCTATATTAATTTGTCTGAACAGACGCAGCAGCGGTTCCGGAAAAATCCATTCCGGAACGATGACTCTGATCTGCTTTATTTCACGGGAGACCTTGGCCGTTATCGGCCGGATGGCTTATTAGAACTTTCAGGCAGGATCGATGATCAAGTGAAAATACGCGGCGTTCGAATCGAACCCGCCGAAGTCATGGCAAGCCTGGCGCGTCATGAGGCTGTGGAAAATTGTTATGTTATGGCCACAAAGAATAAAGAGGGGCAGGGCGAATTAGTCGCCTATGTCGTTTTGAAGCCCCACAAGTCAATGGAGTCCGGGCAATTTCGCGCTTATCTCAGCAGTCAATTGCCGACACCTTTTATCCCCGGCACATTTGTATTTGTCGATAATCTGCCGCGTTTGCCTAACGGAAAAGTGGATCGTAAAGCGCTGCCGGCACCAGAGCAGAATCGGCAAAAAAATGTGGCTGTGGCATTTTCCGCTCCGCGCAATGAGATTGAACATAAACTGGTCGATATTTGGCAGGAGTTATTGAACCTGAAGAATATTGGCATTCAGGCTAACTTTTTCGATCTGGGCGGGCATTCCCTGTTAGCGGTTAAGATGGTCGTTGAGATTAATAAACTGTTCGATATTGACTTGCCCTTGGGCGCAATTTATCAATATCCAACCATTAAGCAACTGGCATCAATGCTGTCGTCAGATAACCAAAAACCTCGTTGGTATTCTCTTGTCCCCATTCAGACGCAAGGTTCGCGTCCGCCTCTCTTTGCGATTCACACAATCACGCTCCAGGATTTGCCACGGCATTTGGGCAAGGATCAGCCGCTGTATTTTTTACGGTACGGGATGGCAGCAGAGATTAACGATCACCCTGTTCAATTACCGGCATTGGAAGAATTGGCCAAGCACTATATTAAGGAGCTGCAACAGGTGCAGCCGCAAGGGCCTTATTATTTGGCGGGGTTTTCCTTTGGCGGCGTGATTGCCTATGAAATGGCACGGCAACTACAGGCAAACGGACACAGAGTGAACTTGGTCGCATTGCTGGATACCTACCTGGACTGGGAAAAGCAGCCGTTGCCTTTATACCGGATTATCTCTAAGTTTTTTAGGCAAAGCCCAAGGCGGCTGTTGACGCTTGCCAAAAATAAAATCAGTGGCCTGGTCGTATCAAACAAATACGGGACGGATTTTTGGCCTCACATTTATACATTGGCGCCTAACGTTTCCTGCCGCAACAGCTACCAGCCAAAAAGCTATATCGGCCGAGTCATATTGTTTCAAGCATCCGCTTGGGAGACTCTGTTCTATCGGTATGTCCCTCCGGAGCAAGCATGGAAAAAGCTGATGGATGACAGACTGGATATCCAACAGATTACCGGGAACCATTTTGAGATATTTAATGAGCCTCATGTCAAAACCCTCGCTGAAAAATTAACAGCCTGCATGGATAGATCGATTAACGATGGGTGATGCCTTATCCTGGGTAGTGCCAGGCAGGTAGTGTGTTTTTAAATCTTTGATTATTCATTATTTTTATTATGAAACAAAACAAAAAAAAACTACATTCACGAACCCTGACACAAAGAAATTCAATGTCATCATACTTTCCGGTTTGCTGACAAGATGAATTCAGCAGTCAGTCTATCAGACCGGAATCGATTGCTTGCCGTTATGGTGGCAAGCCTGTTTATGGCAATTTTGTTTGGCTTGGTGTCGACCACGGCCAACTTGATACTCATAAGCTTTACGGTAGCGCTTTTTGTCGGAGGATTTTTGCTGAGCCGCCCCATATGGATAGTATGGATTGTTTTGTCGAGCGGCTTATTGGTGCTGGGTATTATCCCTATTTATGATGACAGTCTGGATTCTAAAGCAGGATGGGCTATCTCGCTTCTTTGCTTCATCTTATTGTCGTTGGCGTTTTTCAAGTCCTTCACAACGCCGGACGCTCGGAAAGACACTCCTTCTTTTATATGGTTGTTACTTGTTTTTTTTGTTTATGCGGTGCTTAACTCGTTTATCCAATGCTACTCGGCAGAAGAGTTCATCGGCGGATTCAAACGCTATTTCCAGCTCTGGGGGGTGTTGTTCGCCTTATGCTGGATAGCTTTCGATGAGAGGCACATTCGTGTATGGCGAAAGTTCTTCCTCATCGTCGCCTTGGTGCAGTTGCCTTTTGTGGTTTATGAACTTATTACCTTGGTTCCCCTGCGGGAAGGAATGATTGATTCCTTTCCTGGTATGGTGCCCATTGACGTTGTTGCGGGAACTTTTGGGTCGAGCATTTACGGCGGAGGCAACAGTGGAGAAATGTCCACTTTTCTGGTTATCGTGTTGGCATTTTTGCTGTCCCAGAGAATGCACAGGACGCTGTCAGTCGGACGTTTTGTTTTGCTGATACCTTGGGTGCTGGCGCCTTTATTTCTGGGTGAAACCAAAGTCGTGATCGTTATGCTGCCGCTCTCGTTTTTGGTGCTTTACCGCCGGGAATTGCTTGCCCGGCCACACTACGGATTGGTGGGGCTGATGGCCGGCAGTTTGCTTACGGTGTGCATGGGATACGCCTATATGAGCATCTCGAAAATGTCCATGGATGAACTGATAACAGATACCCTCCGCTACAACGTCTATGAGACAGGTTATGGCTCAAAGTTACTCAATCGCACAACCGTTCTGACTTTTTGGGCCAACCAGCAAGGCGCTCATGATCCAGTCTCCTTTGTATTCGGAAACGGTCTGGGTAGTGCGCATCAAAATATGGAAGGCCAGGGAGGCCAAGGAGGTCATATAGAAAGTCGCTATCCTTACTACGGCATCGGCTTAACAGGCGCTTCGACCCTGCTCTGGGAAACGGGTGTGTTTGGCTGCGGTCTGCTCATCGCCGTTTTTGCCCGGGCCTGGTTCATCGCCGGCAGGTTGTACCGGGAATCAGTCAATCCCATAGTCAGGGCTGATGCCAACGCCATTCAGGCAGCTTTATCGCTATTTGTCTTTCATCTTTTTTATAACTCCAGTTTATTGGAGGCTGTGAGTTTTCAGATCGTGTTTGCCGCTGTATTGGGTTATCTGGCCTGGCTATACCGTAGACATGTGGATTCAATGATGAGGAACTCCACATGAGCGCTTTGCCATATTCAGGTGCCGCATTCAAGCGTGGCGTCGTACACTTCATTATCGGCAAGTTTACTTCCGCCCTTCTTTCCGTAGGCATCTTGTTTTGGCTGGTGCGCTTGCTTGCCGTGGAGGAATATGGAACCTATGTGACTTTGCAGGCTGGAATGGGTTTGGGGTTGGCTATTATGTCATTCGGCCTGCCATGGGTAGCTGCGCGCTATTTACCGGAGTTTCGTCTGTACGCCAAAGGGCAACAGCTTGCCCGGTTCGTATGGCAGATTATTGCCCTGAGCGGCCTATTCTCAGTGGCCGGTGCCTTGTTGCTTTATGTGGCTATGCCATGGTTGTTGGCATCCCTGGATCTTACCCAACAAACGGATGTGGCAAAACTTTATCTGCTGGTGTTTATGCTGGAGGGCTTGAGGCTCAATACCCAGGATTGCATTCTGGATCCGCTATTGCAGCAAGGCCGGGCGCAATTCAGCCTGGTAGCGCGCAATCTGACTTTGTTGTTATTCCTGGGTGCAGTACTGACAACTCAAGGCGCGGTTCATCTTCAGCATGTGGTGCTAGCCGAATTGGCAGGGTCGTTTCTGAGCGTTGTATTGTCGTTGCATGGAGTGGTTCGGTATTTGCGCGCGCATCTTAATTTGAAAGGGAAGAAAGGCTGGCAGCCTTCAAATTGGTCGGAAATGTGGCTGACCGCCAGGCACATGTACTTCAGCTATCTCGTTACCCTGACCTATGGCCCGTGGGTATTTGTGTTCCTGACCCAACGCTTCCTTGGCTTGGAAACCACCGCGCTATTCGGGTTCCTGACCAACCTGTACGCGCAGATTTACCGATATCTGCCGGCCACTTTGTTGTTCAGCCTGATTAGGCCGAAACTGGTGGCTTCGTATATCGGGGAAGGCGGGATGGCGCAATTGACACGCAACGCCAATCTTGCCGGCAAGATTAGCCTGTTCATCCTGATGCCTCTGTTGGTATGCGTCTGGCTGACCGGAAGCGAATTGGTGAGCTTGTTGAGTGGCGGAAAATTCACCCAGGCCGGATATTATTTTGGCTGTATGCTGCTGGGGCTGATTCCCTTGAGCCAGCGTCAGACATTGGAGACTGTGGTAGTGGCTTCCGGTCATGGTCACTTATGCTTTAGGTGCAGCGCCCTTGGCATCCTGGTTCTGCCCTTGGCTTATTGGCTTTTTGAATCGGGACAGGGACTGTGGAGCCCCGTTTTGGCCATGATCGCCAGCCAAACTATATTCAACGTCACGCTCATTGTCGCCATGGGAACCTCCACCTCTTACCGGCCCGATGTTATGGGGTTGTTCAAGCTGCTGACAGCGGCTTTAGTAGGATTCGTGTTAAGTATCTTTTTAAAAATGGCGTGGACCGGTTCATTTCAGTTGCACGCAAATGATTTTGTTGAATCATTAAAAAATATTCAAGACCTTATTCCTAAGTTTGTAGTGCAACAGGTCTCAATACCTGTGCATGGTTGGCTGGATTTGGCTGCCACGGCTGCGCTAGCTTCCAGCCTTTATTTGTTGGCATCCTGTTTATTCAAGCCTTTCCGGGTAGACGAGAGAATGAGGCTGAGCCGGCTGTTGTTCAACACACATGAAGATAAGGCAATGAAATCAATACTAAGACCGAGCGCAAAATTAACAAGCTGTAATGATAGAAATAGCCTTTAAACGCTATCAGTTTCTATTAAGGCGTTTATCCATAAGCAGGCTTGGTCTTGATTTTAAGTCTTGGCATTTGCGCAACGCTTTGTGGGGCTGTTGGCCACTACGGCTAATCCGGTCATTAGCGGATAGGCATGGCTTCGTAGCCGGCTAATAACGCCGGGTTAACTATAAGAGAGGTACTGATAGAGATGCGGATTATTGCTTTCTTCATGAAATACAGCTTCAGCGGAAGGATACATTTCATCGATGAATTGACAGGTGAAAATCATAATACGAAAGGTAGGTTTTATATGGAAGTAGGTATTCTTACGATGCATCGAGTGCTGAATTATGGCTCATTCATGCAGGCTTATGCATTGAAACGTGTGATCGAATCGTTTGGGCATCATGTGACGTTCAAGGATTTCCGAAGAGGCGAATCCCACCATATCGGCGAAAAAGCCAAGGCACCCGGTGTTTTGGATAAGGTCGCAAAAATTCCATCTATAATCAGTAATATAGATGAATTCTTGGAGAAACGTGCGCTCCGGCGGGAATCCAATAAGTACTATAAACAGATTTGCTGGCCATTGCTTAATGTTTCAGAGACGCCTGACTATGATCTGACAGCTGATGTCATGGTTATTGGCAGTGACGAGGTGTTCAACTATACACAGAACGACGCTTTAGGCTATGTGCCTTGCCTGTTCGGCCATAACATTAATGCGCCGCTCATCCTGAGTTACGCCGCTTCGGCAGGTTATGCCAATTGGGATGATGTGATTGCCGACGGCATGGTCGATGAGATCGGCGCCGGGCTAAAGCGCATGAAATATATTTCCGTCAGGGACGAAAACACTCGCTTGCTGGTGGAGCATTGCACAGGGAGTTCGCCAGCACTTGCCCTGGATCCGACGCTGATTTACGACTATGACGAGGTGATGTCGCAACAGCGGATAATTGATGGCGACTATCTTCTCGTTTACGCCTATGAGGGCCGGACAGAGTCGGAGTCGGAAGTTCATGCAGTCAGGGATTTTGCCGCCCGACATAAGCTGAAGGTTATCGCAGCAGGCGGCGGCGGCGCTTATCACGCATGGTGCGACGATAATATTGTCGTGTCTTGGCCTTTCGATCTGCTGAGCTTATTCAGGGATGCGGCATTTGTTGTGACCGATACTTTTCATGGCAGCATTTTTTCCATGAAGTTTACTAAGCAGTTTGCGGCGTTTTTGAGAGGCCAAAATGAATTTGGCAGCAATTTCAATAAGGTGCACTTTTTATTGCACCAGTTCGGCATGGAGTCAAGAATCATCAACAATCTTTCCGATATAAATGACATCTTGGTTACGCCTGCGCCCTACGACACATTTAACAAACATTTGCTGGATTTGCGGCAAGCATCCCTGGATTTTCTGACAAAGGCACTTGGGCCTGAGAGGTTGTAGGTCATGTTACTTAAAAAACGTATACTTCGATACACCCCGCCACTATTGCATAAGCTGCTCAGGGATGCGTATTTTTCGGTCAAACTGTTGCCCTGCTATGCCTATGATTATAAGCGGTTTTTGTCATACTCCGGCTTGAATAAAAGCCGCGATTCCAAAACCGAGCGTGCAGCCAGAATTACCCTTTTTTATCATCAGGTCGAGAAAGGCCTGAGTCTTGCCAGTCCTCGATCGGGCTTTGGCATGACAGTGATTCCAGGGTTGCTGGATGATGTAGACACTTATCTTGCCGATTATGGCATTTCCGAGCCTGCGACTAACGCAATCGCTGCGCTGTTTAACTACCTGGATTATCACGAGCGGATCGGGCATCCAGTGGATTTTGTACGCGGCCGATTGTTTTCGATCCTGGACAAGCACCATATTCCTTTGGACGTTGCCCGCCTGTGGCATGGCGGCGTGCTGCCTTTTACCAGAGCCGAATTATCAATGGCGCGGAATGCCGGGTTTAAAAGTTTTTTTAACTCCAGATACAGCGTGCGGCAGTTTGCCGGCGGTGTTATCCCGGAGGGAGATATTAGAAGCGCTGTCGAGCTCGCGCAAAAAACGCCATCGGTTTGTAATCGGCAGTCTTGGCGTGTGCATGCTTTCAATGATGCAGGACAAATGGAGCGGCTGCTTGCCATCCAAAGCGGCAGCAACGGTTTCGGCCATCAAGCTTCTTATGTGCTGATCGTGACTTGCGAGTTGCGTAAATTTCTTGGGATTGATGAGCGCTATCAGCCTTGGATCGACGGCGGCATGTTCGCAATGTCGCTGTGCCTTGCTTTTCATGACCTGGGCTATGGAACCTGCTGCCTTAACTGGTCCAAGGAACCTCATGACGACAAAGCGATGCGGGCCGCTGCGCCTATTTCGCCATCCGAGCAGATCATTATGCTGATGGCCGTAGGAACACTGGCCGATGAATTCAATGTGGCGCGCTCGTATCGGCCGAATGTGGATCATTGTCTCTCGATACACAGCGCTTGCATTGAACCGATTACAGGGAAATAAGTACCGTAGGGTACGCATCGCGTACCATTTTGGGATTTGATCAAGTTGAAAACATTGAAAACGGTACGCGATGCGTACCCTACGGTGCTATTCATTGAGACATCAAGGCCTTCGTGGCAGGAGTTCATTCCATGGATTATCCAGACTCAACGAATAAGAATAGCTTGCACTTGCTGTATCTTACCGAAGAAGCCTGGCCAACGTACCGCCCGGATGTTGTCACCTTATTTGGCAAATATTTGCCCCGGTATGGGATTACTTGCGATCTGGTAACAGATCATGACATCGCTGAAGCAGGCAACCCGGCAATCTCTTGGGGAGGAGGGAATGCAATATTGTTTAAAGTGCCATCCAGTCGCGCAGGCCGGTATCTGGTCAAATTCTGGCACAACCTGCGGATCCTGAGCACGATGGACGCGAAAAAATACGATGCCATCCAGGTGCGCGACATGTCCTTGACAGCGCTTGTTGGGCTTATCGTAGCGAGACTGAGGGGCGTTCAGTTTTTTTACTGGCTTTCCTTTCCGCATTCGGAAAGCCAGATCAATAGAGCAAGGATGAGAGGGATTAAAGGGGGTGTGCGTTTCTGGTTTCCCCTGGTGCAAGGCATTTTCGGGAAATGGCTGTTGCATCGGATTGTGTTCCCCAACGCGGATCATGTGTTTGTGCAAACCCGCCAGATGCAAAAGGTTCTTGAGACGCAGGGCATACCTATGTCGCAGATGACCCCGGTGCCCATGGGGGTGGATACGGAAGCGGTCGGCCGGGAGAATATTCAGCCGGCTAACGATCCGCGTCTTAAGGGCAAGCGCGTCGTGGCTTATCTGGGTACGCTGGACCCGAATCGGCAGATTGAGGTTTTGTTTCACATGCTTGCCCTCTGCAAACAGGCAGTGCCCGATATTCTGCTGGTTTTGGTAGGCGATACCTCGGAAGCGGCGCACAGGGACTGGTTACAGCAGGAAGCCAGCCGTTGGGGTGTGGCTGACGATGTGCTCTGGACCGGATGGTTGCCGGCATCCGAAGCCTGGAGTTATATGCGCGCAGCAGAAATAGGGCTGTCTCCCATCCCGCGTGGCTATTTGCTGGATATGGGATCGCCCACAAAGGCAATGGAATACATGGCGTTGGGCTTGCCCATTGTGGCGAACGACAATCCCGACCAGGCCCAGGTGCTCGAAGAAAGCGGCGCTGGCATATGTACGCCGTTGGATGGGGAAGCTTTTGCACAAGCGGTGGTTGGCTTATTAAACTCCCCGGAAACAATGAGGCGGATGGGGATCAAAGGCCGCGAGTATGCGGTAAGTAAAAGAGATTACGACAGCATTGCGCGCAAGGTTGCGGCGGACTTTCTTAGCCTCGATAGATCAATCGCGTCAGTCCGAAGCGCAACCTGATGCGGAATAGCTGGGTAACAGTATTATTTTTAGCGTAGTCCCATAGTTTCGCAATTTATTTCAAAATGACCCATCGGGAGCAGCAATACTAGATTGTATTGCATACGCGGACTAGCTTGATGGATGAGTTTGAAAACATCTTAGGAGTGTGAAAATGCTTGCGATTGTTAATCCTCAATTCTACGGCGTCCACGGCATTGCAAGATACCTGAACTCTTTTGTTGGCAATTTGCCGGCAGATCACCCGCCTGTTTATCTGATTACCAGTGACGAGCATCGGGATGAACGGGAATATCCGGGCGTCGAAATTATCCATTTTCCCTGCACTCACGATCGCTTTAGCCTTCTCTTTTGGGGCTTGAAAGTCCGCAGCAAGCTGATAAGTCTTTATGATGAAGGCAAGATCCAGTGCGTCAATCTTCATTTTCCGCCATTGATTCCCGGCCTGTTACTGCCTTCGCATATTCCGATCGTACAAACAGTGCATTCAACCTACCTTGGCTTTTCCGGTAATTTTTACCCCGAAAAGTTTTATAAAAGCGAATTTAACTGGCTCTCCTTAAAAATAAAAATGTGGATGGAAGCGCAAATCTATAAAAAATCGACAAGAGCCATCGCCTTAACCGAGTTTGGCCGTGAACAGATTCTAGCCTATGGCTACGACAAGCCGATCAATATCATTCCAAACGGCGTTGATTTAAATCAGTTCAAAATCTCTGATGACGTCAAGGACATTGATGTTTTGTTTTCTGGAAGGATCGAAAACCTGAAAGGCAGTAAGGGCATGGTGGAAGTTTGCCGGCAATTGGTGCGTAAGAAACAGGATATCTTGATTTACATTGTCGGATATGGGGAGGATGAAAACTGGGTTAAGCAGCAGTTGGCCGGTCTTTCAGCGAATGTCGTCATGACCGGTAAAGTTCCTTTTGCTGAAATGATGGGCTATTACGCCCGTAGTCGGGTTTATGCATCGACTTCCTATTACGAGGGTTTGCCGGGAACGTGTCTGGAGGCTTTGGCGATGCAGTTGCCTGCCGTTGTCTGGGACTTTCTGTTTTATCGAGGCCTTGTGATCGAAGGACAAACGGGCTCTCTGGCAAAGCCCAATGATTTTTCAGGGATGACAAACAGGGTGTTGGAGCTTTTGGCTAATCCGGGACTGGCTGCTGAAATGGGTAGAAATGGCCGCGCATTGCTCGAATCGGATTACGACTGGGTCAATTTGGCCCGTGATGTGCTGGCGGTTTTCTCGCCAAGGCAGGACTGACATGAATCGGCCAATCCGCGTGATGATGCTGGGCTTGCGCAGTTTTCCCGGAGTGCAGGGCGGAGTGGAAACGCATGCCGAACATTTATGCCCGTTACTGGTAGAGAGGGGCTGCGATGTGACTGTGCTGGTCCGCTCACCGTATCACCAGGCCGCGACTGGAACGGAATGGAAGGGCGTGAAGTTCGTAAAGCTCTGGGCGCCGAAATCCAAAACGCTGGAAGCTATCGTTCACAGCTTTTTGGGCGTGCTCTATGCGGGCTTCAGCCGTCCGGATATTTTGCACATCCAGGCCATCGGACCCTCCATCATGACCTTGCCTGCCAGACTGATGGGCTTGCGTGTTGTAGTGACGCATCACGGCCCGGATTATGACCGGCAAAAATGGGGGCGCTTTGCCCGTTTCGTTCTTCAATTGGGCGAACGCTGGGGCGCGCGCTGGTCCAGCGGGCGCATTGTGATTTCCAAGGTTATTGCTGATTTGGTGCGCAGCAAGCATGGTGTGGAGCCAGAGCTGATACCGAATGGCGTAGTTTTGCCGAAGCTATTGGATTCTATCGGAACACTTGAGAAATTCGGCCTGACTCGCGGCCGCTATGTGTTACTGGTCAGCCGCCTGGTTCCGGAAAAACGCCATCTCGATTTGATTGCGGCATTTCAGCAGGCCCATTTGCCGGGTTGGAAATTGGCGTTTGTCGGCGGCTCCGATCATCCCGACGCTTATCAGCGCGAAGTGATAAAAAAGGCAGCCGAAGCCGGCGTTGTTATGACGGGTTTCCAGCAGGGTTCGGCATTGCAAGAGCTTTACTCGCATGCCGGGCTTTTTGTGTTGCCTTCGTCTCACGAAGGGTTGCCCATCGCTTTGCTGGAAGCATTGAGCTATGGGTTGATGGTGTTGGCAAGCGACATTCCGGCCAACCTGGAGGTGGGTTTGCCAGCGGAGCATTATTTTCCGCTGGGCAATGTTGACGCGCTTGCAGATAAAATCAGGCAGCAGTCGAGTAACGGTTTAACTCTTGCCGCACGGGAGAGCATTCGAGCATGGGTTGCCCAGCGTTACGATTGGCAAGATATCGCTGAGAAAACGGTTAAGCTTTATGCCAACTGTATGAGCCGGAATCGGCCTGATCCTATTGTTAAAAGCCCAAGCTAAAGCAGGATACTGGGGCGTATATGACATCAATCGGGAATAGAGGATTTGCTAATGCGTAATTTATTTTCAAATTATTTTTATTTTGCCGCAGGAGTCGTTTTTCTGCTTCTTGCCAAGGTTAAGCATAGTCTGGAAGGCTACAAGACCCCTAAACCATTCGGCGTGTCTGATGCGGAACGGTGTGTCGATTATGATATTAAGGTGGTTAAAGAATGGATTGAATCATTGGATACTTACGCAGGGTTGCCCGGATCGCTGGTCGGGAAGCATGTGCTGGAACTTGGCCCTGGATCGGATCTTGGCAGCGGGCTGACAATACTTTCGTATGGGGCGCAAAGCTATACGGCGATTGATGTGAATAACCTGATCGAAAACGTTCCGATGCAGTTTTATGATTGTTTGTTAGACAGACTGCAAAAAGAGAATCCTGGGATTGATGCCAATGTACTGAAAAGAGAGCTTTATGAGCAGCGACAAGGCATGTCAGACCGGTTGAAATTTCATTGCCGGCCGGATTTCAATATTCTTGACGCAGTGGGAGAGGGCAAGGTGGATATTGTGTTTAGCCAGGCTGCATTTGAACATTTTGACGATGTACAACGTACCATTCAGGAGCTGAGCGCTGGATGCTCGAGTAATGCCGTAGCAATAATAAGCGTTGATCTTCAAACCCATTCCAGATGGATACGGGACAAGGACCCGAACAATATTTATCGTTATCCTGACTGGCTGTATAACAAGTTTTATTTTAAAGGCACGCCTAATCGAGTCAGGCCTTATCAGTATAAAGAGTTGTTCGAGAAAAATGGTTGGCGCGATGTCACGATACAACCGCTGATTAAACTTGACGATTCCCGTGTGGAGAAAGAGGCCCCCTATCTTGCTGATGCTTTCCGGACTGACAAATCCGAAATGGGGTCTTTGGGTATTCTTATTTGCGCTCGCCGGTCAGGTTGACGGCGGCTTTTGGTCCACCGCGACGACAACTTCGCTTTGCTAAGCTGTACGCGGTGGTTTCCGAAATGATTAGACGCTGTGCCGGTGAAGATTGTTGTCTATCCGGCACAGCGTTATACATCCTACTTCTTCAGTATTGCCCTTAATTTAGACTGCTTTTGAAGGTCGAAGTAGTCGACGTGGTTGAAGAACCGTTTGTTGCGGTAATCTTGTAATAATAAGTAGTGTTATTGTACAAATTACCTAGATTTACTGAGTGACTTGTAGACAGATTGCTGTCAACAACTTTGAGAGTGTAGGTGCCGGCAGCCGCAACATCGCTCTTCACTGTGTACCAAACTGTTCCGCTAGTTGGAACGTTAGTGGTCCATTTAATAGTAGCCGAATTGCGAGTTATGTTAGTAGCATATTTGGACGATATGTTAACGCTTGTCGACGTTGGCTGCGTGGTAGTCGTCGGCGTGCTGGTAGTCGTAGGCTCAGTAGTTGTAGTCGGAGTCGTTGTAGTAGGGCTGGTCGTGGTCGTGGTTGAACCATATTCATGACCGCCTATATCCGGCGCACTTCCTCTGCTAGCTTTAAAGTAGTCATTAGACACGCTGGTTAACGCCATTGCAGCATTGATCGCAGGCGAGCTTCCCGATACCTTAAAATAAGCTGGTGTCAAAGCGCCCGGTGAAGTTGATCCCGATCTTGACACTTGCGGATCTCTAACTACGTTAGTTGAGGCCGCTGCTGCTGACGGAGGTGTTGTCGCCCAGTTATTGTGAGAGAAGGTAAGGCCGCTTTTAGTGGCTACGCTACCGCCTCCCGCGAGAATATTATTTCTAATTTGGGAATTAGAATGGATCACCGAAGAGCTTCCGCCTACGTTCAAGCGTCCATCAACGATAGTGTTGTTTGCTATCAGTGTATTTCTTAAACCGGAATTGGTAACGCCGGTCCAAGTGAAGGCGCTGAAATCAACACCACGCAGGAAGTTATTGATCAGCGTATTGCCGGAAGAGCGAGGCCTGCTTGCCACTTCATCAAACATCGCGATACCTGGGCGACCCGAGTTACGAGTAGTAATGGCAGGTGCTGAAGAAGCATAAACCATGTTGCGTTGCACCACGCTATTGGTGGCGTCAGAAAGATACATGTTAACGGTCCAGTTGTCGTAAACAATGTTATCTTCAATGGTGCAGTGATCTACCTCATAGCAGGACAGACCTTCACCCCAGTTGTTGTAAACCTTGTTGCGGCGAATAGTCGCGTATGAGGTAATGCCGGGCTTTAAGGCAGAGGCGTTGCGATTGCGGGCCGCATTCAAGCCGCCGCTCCACATGCCGCCGCCAGAACCATTGGCATTCCGTCTTGCGGCCTGCCATACTGAAGAGTCTTCGATAGTGCTGTAGTCACCTTGAGCGAGTATCCCGTTTTCCCAAGTGTGATGGACATTCATTTTGCTGACCGTATTATGATGCCCCCCTAACCAAACACCATAACCACCTGCGCGTGCGCCCTTGATGTTACTGTTTTTTACTTCAAAGCCGGAAACTTTGTTGTTGTTACCTGATATTGATACCAGCGATCCCCAATCTCCGCTAGGCAATGAGCTTTGACCATCAATAATAGGTTTTTCAGCTTGATAAGCGCTCAGTGTAATACCGCTCTGGCTGATGCTAACGGCTTCCACATAAGTACCGGCTCTTACATAAACAATATCGCCGCTACTTCTAGCCTTGCTCAACGCTTGCCTTATAGTTTTTACAGGCGCTGAAAGTGATGTGCCGTTGTTGGTGTCAGAACCCGCGGGCGCAACATAGTAAGTTGCCGCATAGGCTTGTTGAAGTCCGAATAGGCCTTGTATGCAAACAATAAAAAATAGTTTGCTGGAAATTTTTTTCTTCATATTAATTTGTTTGGAATTTTTAATTACAGTTGTGGCCCCATGTGATGCTGTATGTGGGACGCGTAAGTCGGATGTCCGAGAAAAATGCTTCGTAGTGGGACGGATTTGCCGGTCGTCTTGACTTAAAGATTGTAAGCCCGGATTTAAGTCATTCAGATCTGATCCGTGTTTCCGAGACAAGCTAAGAGTCGCCGCTGAAAAGCTAGTTGAAGGAGGTAACAAACATGCTACTTTAGTCGATTTAGTCATAAATTATCTCTATTACAAAAACCATTTAATTGCGAGACATTCGGTGTCTCATTTTTATATCACATTGAATTATAATTAAAATCACAACAAGCATGAGATGCTTTGATATTCCATTGATGCGAAAAAATTTCTATATAACTCGAGCTAAAGTTTATCCGTGAAATATTAATGTTCTCTTAAAAATACGTACAATTACCTAAGTATTTTCACCTATCGGTAATCATCTCCAATTTTTGATCAATTAATTAAGAGTTTGCCTTACTTATATATAAGGAACAGGATGTAGGTGAGTTAAAGCGAAAATTTTTATTGAGGCTTTCAAGCTTGTAGACCCTTAAAGCAATGCGGGTCGGCACGATCCGAGCGTTGTGGCTAACAGTGTACCGATGAAAATCAGGCTGTGGAAGGTGGCAGCGTACAGTCTGTTGATGTCATTCCCAGCAAAGCCCGGTACTCTTGGTCTTGTTTTTTAAGGTAAAAATCAAAGAGTTAATGAGTGAATGATTGAGTTGTATTCTATGGCTGTAGGCACTTAATCAGCACGCGAAGGATCGGACAGTCGATGAGGACCAGCAAAAAATCGAAACAGAGCGCTCGTAAGATGACCTGAGAGGGCATTATCGTTCATAATAGCTGAAGCGCTTCATATCTGTAGCTGTTTTGAACATTACAGCCGTAAACCATAATTTTGTGAAAGGCATTATTATCCTATGACGACATCGCATATTTATCGATTTAGCTTTATCACATTTTCCTTGAGTCTTGTTTTGGCGCTGTTTATAGCCGGCTCACAACCGCAAGCTGCCGGCTTGTTTGTGTCTCCGGTTGATAAGCTGGTGCATTTTCTCTATTTTGGAACCTTCACCTTTGCTATAGCCATGAGCAATATCATGCCGCTTAAATACGTCGCTATTTTGGCGGTTGCGCTGGGCGCGGCAGATGAATTGCATCAAATACTGCTACCGGGGCGTATGCCGGGTGTTGATGATTGGTTGGCCGATTGTTTCGGGGTTGTTACGGTTGTCTGCCTTTTTTCTGTGGCCAGAAAGCAGCAAACATCTTTAATGCGGAACTGTGCTGCAGACTGTTCAAGAAAATAAGCTTGAATATACCCAGCTAAAAATGCCGTGCGAGCGCACATTGCCGGTAGCTTGTAATGATTGCACAACGCTATTGCGTGATTAATAAGCCCGCTATAACAGCTCCTACCAAAGGAACTCCAACTCTAAGCGCCAGGGCTTGGCTGCCAATAGTCAATATCAGAACGCCTTTAACGCTTGAATTAACAGATACCGCAATAAGAATAGTCTTGGCGGCGACGCTGAGGTTTGTTCCGTCACGGCTCATCTGCGACATCAAAAGGGTAATAGGATCAACATCCGCCATACCGGAAGTTGCCGCTAGAAAATAATTGCCCATATCGCCGAAATAAACGTTGAGTAGTTTGGATAGCCACATGATAACGACTAAAAATGCACCGAACTTTAACGCCATGCCTAACTGGAAAGGGTTTTCCAATTTTATTTCTTCATCGGTCCGAAACCCTCGCCCGCTTCGCCATAACAGAAAAGCTGTAAAATAAGTAAAAGCGGACATTATTAGCAAGGCAGGTAGCAGCGCCAGGGATAACTTGGGATTCATAACCGAAGTTAGCAGAAGAGTGCGTATAAACATCGTGGCACAGGCCGTTAAAATGCCTCCCGCCAGCACATTTTCCATGTTTGGATATTGCTTCGATAACCTGGATAAATTAAGGGTAACGGCGGTTGAAGATACCAACCCTCCCAGCGCGCCCGTTAAAATCGGTCCATACTGATTGCCGACAATCTTGACGGCAAAATAACCCAGATAGGAAATGCCCGCAATCAGTACCACCATCCACCAGATTTGATAAGGGTTAACGGCAGCCAAAGGGCCATAATTCCGATCCGGCAGTATCGGCAGAACGACAACCGAGATCAACAATAATTTTAGCGTGGCATCCAATTCCTCCTGCTCCAGTTTTTTCATCCAACTGTGGAGCAAAGGCTTAAAGCCGAGCAATGCTGTAATAACGACTGCACTTGCAGCAGCAAGAGCAATATGGCCGAATACAGTCAGCGCGCCCAGGGTAAAGGTAATCATCGACGCAACGGTGCCGGTGATGCTGAAATCCTTAAACCTATCAAGACCTTTGCTGTAGGCAACCAGCAAGATTGATGCTAGACCCAGAAAAGCAAACTCCATAAAGTAAGCGTTTATTTGTTGAGCCAGGATGCCCGACAAGGCGCCCAGCAGGCTAATCATCCCGTAGGTGCGCAATCCGGCAACGCGCATACCTTCTTCCAGTTCACGGGTACGCCAGCCACGCTCCAGGCCGATGAGTAAACCTATTGCCAGTGCAATGCTTAGAAGCTTGAAACTTTCCAGCTCAGTCATCTATATAACTCCTTTAAACGTTTGCCAGCGATAGCTTCATCAGTTTGCTTGGGATTTCAGAGGTAGGGTACGCAGTGCATATCAGGATAAATTACAAAAAATGAAACCTTAACCGTACAGGCTATCCGGCTTTCGCTCCTGTACCTGACCGTTGGCGCCAATTAAAACCGTCGTGGCCAGTCCGTAAAAAATGCCATGTTCAACAATGCCGGGGATGCTGTTTAAGGTACTGTTGAGCGTTTCCATATCAATATGTGCGTCAAAGTTCATATCCAATATCAAGCTGCCGTAAGCGCTTATCGCAAAACCGTTTTTATTGGAATTTTGACGTAAATCGCCTTGTCCTCCGTTTGCTTCCAGCTGCTTTTTGACCAGTTGCCAGGCAAAAGGCATCACTTCAATGGGGATAGGGAAACGCTGGCCGATACGATCAACCAGTTTGCTCGCCTCAGCCAGCACTAAAAATTGCTTGCTAGCGGTTGCCAGCAGTTTTTCACGTACCAGGTCAGCCCCTTGGCCCTTGAGCAAGGTTAAATCCGGCGATACCTCATCGGCGCCATCGACATAAAGATCGACATGGCTTACCTGTTCGAAACCCAGCACCGACAAGCCGAGCTGTTGCGCCTTAACCGCGCTTACAACCGAGCTGGAGACGGTGGTTACTTTAAGGCCCTGTTCACGGCTGCGATGCGCCAGTTCTTCAATAAAGCAATTCGCAGTCGAGCCGGTGCCAAGCCCAACCAGCATTCCGTCAGTCACTTGATCGGCGGCACGTTTGGCGATAAGTTCCTTGTCATTCATGGCTTACACCTCAATGTAATGGCTAGAAGAATCTAATAACGTTATGCCTTTGTGCGTTTCACAGCAGAGCATTATCAGGAAGATAAAAGTAGGTTAAACCGAGCGGCAATTTAAGGCTTGGCCGATAATCAGTTTAAGCCGACTGTTTTAAAAAGATATTATTCTCGATGCAGTTTTATGTCCAGCAAGCCATCATAGATGGGCTAGAGCAAATACAGCCTATAGACAGTTTACAGTTTGATAGACAACCATTGCCCAACTTCAAAGCCTCTGAATTTTTGCGGCGGAAGCCGTAAAAATTCTGGCATACTTGGATTATTCCGCTAAGTAGTGTTTGAATGAAAATTAATTAATATCATATTCATCAATAGGTTATAATGATTTTCCAACACGAAGATGTGTTGCCCTGACCCCGGTTTTGTCTTATTTCCAGCGAAAATCGGCCCGTAACCGC
>NZ_JALOCF010000110.1 GCF_023227905.1 Methylobacter sp.
TGGAGGTCGAATGCCCTTTTCAAGAGACCGGTGCCCCCATTTCAGGGAGCCTATTAGAGCCAGAATATTGTCTGGCCGAATTCTTCTTGACACCCAAAATCGGTTCGCCTATACTTGCTTCCAGCAAAAAATCTGTCCTATCAACCACTTGATTTACAAAACCGTTTCAAATAGGTCCTCTTGGTGAAAAGGTGAGGTCTGTCTCTTTTTGAGCAAGAGAGCATTGGTGACCGAAAAACGAGTTTCCATGGCAATGAGCGTTAACCAACATAGATAGCTCAATGCATATGTGGAATATTGTAACCAACCTATCTATCTTGCCTGTGCTTAAGTTAGAGCTCTATTATTTAACCATTAGCTAAGAATCGTGATGTTTTTATATGACAAAAAGGAGGCTTCTACAATGGCATCATCAAGCTTCAGCAGTGAAATCCGTGCGCTTGATCCCGAACTTCCCTTCTTGGCGTCGGAAGTTGCCGTTGATCTTGCTAATTTGATTTCGGGCGACTCTGATGACATGGCTGCAATCAAGCAATTGGCGAATACACTCAAGAACTCAATCAAGAAAGGTCCCTCTGGTGCCCCATCGCGCTCACTAATGGACCCCGCCGCTCTAATCATTCTCGGGGGAGCTGCGGCGGAATTTACTGGCATCAATCTGTCATCGCAGAAGGTGGATGACTTAATTGCTGCTGCCGAAAACATTGCTGATTTCCTTTCCAGCGACAATATCCAGCAAGTGCCCGACAAATTGAAGGAAGCGATGAACTTTTGCGTTGCACTTTCACGAGCGGCAATTGCATACCGGCAATCGATCCGCGACTTGCAGCCATCTCATCCGTTTCGGAGATAGAGATGGCAATAGTGGACTATACCCGAGCGCGGATTGCTGCGGCTCTTGAAGAAATCGGCCGCTTGATGCAGTCTGAGTTTCCGAGCCAGCATCCCAAAGACGCTATAGATATCTTGCAGGGCCGCTTCGCAAAAAGGGCGTCAGTCCTAAACAAAATCGGGCCGAATGTTCCAATTCCTGTATTACAGACAGAGTGCATTGCCTCGCTTGAGCAGCTCCTTGTCTATGTTCCAATCCTTGGATTCGTCCTTCGCTCGACCAATGTGCGCAACGGTTTTGAGGCTTATGGTCCGCTCCTCCATTTAGCCGAATCCCTTATGGGCGCTCAAACCAAACTGATCGTCTCATCCGAATGGGAGTTCTCGCCGTTCGTTTATCGGTCAATAACCGACTTACCTGGTTTTGTCTTGATCGGATTGCCAGCGACTGAATCTTCCAACCCACTTGTGATTCCATTGGCCGGACATGAGCTCGGCCATTCCGTGTGGGAGAGGAATAGGCTTGCGGGCGACTTCAACAGCCGAATACGTCAAAGCATTTTAAAAGAAATTACGAACAATAGGTGGAATGAATACCAAGACCTTTTTCCCCAACATAAGAAAGACGATCTCGATGGGAACTGGCTTGGGGAGTTGACCTGGCAACCGGCTTTGAAGTGGTCCTTACTCCAGGCCGAAGAAATGTTTTGTGACTTCTTGGGTGTTCGTCTTTTTGCTGAGTCTTTTTTGTATGCATTTGCCTATCTCATCGCTCCAGGAACAGGCGGAGAGCGCTCAGTAGGATACCCAAACATTAAGCGACGGGTATCAAATTTGACAGAGGCCGCTAACCTCTTAGACGTGACAATCCCTCCTGGCTTCACTGACGATTTCATGCCCGAAAATGAGCCGACAAACCCCACGACTGCATTTCTTGTGTCAGTTGCCGATACCGTTACATCACAATGCGCATCGGATCTTCTTGAGACGGCGCAGAAGGAGGCAGATGACAAGGCGTGCCCAGGAAGATCTGCTGAACGCGTTGACCGTATTGCCGATGGATTTAAAAGGCTGCTCGTACCCACTGCTGATTCAGAGGCCCTTGTTGACATCACCTGTGCAGGGTGGAAATGCTACCTTGACAAGGACCTTTGGGTTGGTATCCGCCAAATCAAACCCAATGATTGGGGGCGAGTCTTGAAAGACCTTGTCTACAAGAGCATGGAGGTTTCAGAGGTTTCTTGGCGTTTGGAGAAAGCTCAACATTCGAGGGAGCACTCATGATAGTTAAGGCCGACCAACTCGCGCGAGAATTGGAGAATCCTGAGAATAGAGATGATCCGTTGATTATTACTCCGCGTCCGGATATCAATGCCTTGCGATCATCGGGGGCAGCTTCGCTTGACGTTCGCCTCGGTCGTTGGTTTCTGGCATGCCGGCCGAGTCGCACAGGACTCTTTGATGTCTATGAGCATAATGCAGAGGCTCCTACTGAAGCCAAACTAACCAAGACCTATTACGTGCCATTTGGCGAGGGATTTGTTCTCCATCCGAAAGCATTTGTGCTCGGCATCACAATGGAATGGTTCCGCTTGCCAGCAAACCGTGCTGCCTACGTGATAGGACGCTCTTCTTGGGGGCGACACGGCTTGATCATCGCTACGGCAACAGGGGTGCATCCCGGTTTCACCGGGTGTTTGGCGCTTGAGTTGTCAAATATTGGCGAGATACCTATCACCATCAAACCTGGGACAACTATTTGCCAGATATTCTTCCAAAAGGTCGATTGTGGCGAACAGGGATTGGTGGACCGGAGTTCTTTTGTCGGCAGAAGAAAGCCGACACTCGGCGTCATTGAACTGGACCAAATGGCAAAAGACTTGGCGGAGATCAAAAAGGCCTCTCTCACCCCATAGGCAAAGATTGCTGGGAACGAATTCGTTGTGCATGGATGAGCCATGTTGCAATTCCACGGTCCCTTCCCACCTCAGCCGTGCGGCCGGATGAACTGGGTGTCGCCCTGACGATGGAGCGTCTCAAGCAACTCGCCCAGATTTTCCCCTCGATCCATTGTCCATAAATGGGCCGGTCTCAGGACCCTTGCGCCCGACCAGATCATGGTGATCGGAGAAGATCCGATGGTAAAAGGGTTCCTCTGGCTTGCCGGACAGGGTGGCGCCGGCATCGAGAGCAGTCCGGCCGTGGGCCGAATCGCGGCGGACCTGATCGTCGAGGGGCATACGGATGTTGTGGACGCACGGATCTACTTCCCCCAGAGATTCGGGGCGTGCGAGTGAGGGTGCAGATCGAAAAAAGGCGGCACTACAGACTGCCTGCTGGGAGTGAAGGCCAATCCTTGGGGGGCTGTTCCGGCAAGACCAGTTTAAGTTGAGCGGGTTGGAGGCGCAGGTCGGGATCCGGCCG
>NZ_JALOCF010000072.1 GCF_023227905.1 Methylobacter sp.
ACGTGGGCAGAGGGGCAGGAGCCCCTTCTGCCGACCCTCGGCAAAAGCGAGGAGCGCAGGACACAAGCGGCAACCGGGCCGCCTTTCTTTTGGATACTTTTCTTTGGCGGAGCAAAGAAAAGTATCTCGCCCTCGGGTGCGAGAACCCGGTTCAAATAAACTGTCGCCTTAGCGACGCCTTAAATTTAAATTCGACTGAATGCGTAACATCAGCTGATAACAGGAACAAGACCATGCTTGAGCATTTGCGCTTATTAAGCCGTTATAACCAGTGGATGAACGAAAAACTCTACAACACCGCCGCCCAATTGCCTGCCGATGAGCTTGCCAGGGATTGCGGCGCATTTTTCGGCTCATTGCTGGGCACCTTGAACCATATCGTGGTAGCCGACATTATCTGGTTGCAGCGCTTTTCCGAACATCCGGCGCAACATCCTGCATTGGATCGGCTTCGCGCAATGCCCAAACCGCAAGCCCTTGCGCAAACCCTGCATGATGACTTTAGCGCATTAAGCGAAGAGCGCAGGCGGCTCGACAGCACGATCATAGCCTGGTGCGGGCAACTAAACGCATCCGACCTGAACCATAAGCTCGCGTATCGCAATATGAAAGGCGTAGCATCGATCAAAAACTACGGCAGCCTGACGCTGCATTTCTTTAACCACCAGACCCACCACCGAGGCCAGGCGACTACCTTGCTGTCGCAACAGGGCCTGGACGTCGGCGTCACCGATTTGCTGGCCTTGATACCGTCAGACTAAACCTGCTATGAGCCGGTATTTTCTTTGTCGCCCAGTTTCTTGGTTAATATTGAAATGCCTATAGGCACCAGAACGACCACGCCTATCAGCATAAACAAATACCGCTTCCAATGTGATTTGTCTTCTTCAGCGCCAACGACAAACGGCAAATGGTGATCCTGCTTTTCGCCGTCATGAACGATAGTCACATGCGCGAGGTAATCACCGGCACCGTATTTGGAAAAATCAATATCCGCTTTAACCGTTCCGGTCTTAATTTTCTGCGCTTCCTGATGAAAAATTTGCGTCCCCTCGGGCTCTTTCGTCACTTCAAATTCTATTGACACATCCCTGAGCTTTTTGCCCTCATAATCGAAAATCAGATTAGTCAATCCCACATTGGGAATTAAGCGGCAATAACCCTCGGTTTGGGTAAATGTCGGCGTATAGGCGGTAAAGTGAACCACTTCGGTGCCGACCTTGAAACGGCAAACATCAACCTCGTCAAGCGCTCCCCGGTGGCTGTAGCCAGGCGCAGAAAACGACAGGCTTAAAAATAAGGCCGCTAAAACCGTCCAAAACCGGGATGTTTGCGTTGCCGGGCGCTTGTTAATATTGTTTTGCGGATTATTGGCTAAAGCTGATAGAAACTGTGTCTGCATTTCTAAGTCCCTCTTTTGACAGGCCGAAAGATAGCGTAAAAGCAACGCCGTGAATAAAGGCTATGTAAGCGAAAGGCTACATTAGACTTTATAAAGAAAATATCGTCAAACCTTGATAAGTCATAGCCCGCAGTTATCGGAATTGCTGTTCACACGGAATACCGTCACCATCGCCATCCATTTTAGTACCGGGACAATTGCGAAGGTAAAATAGTGCCTCTTCATAAGAGGACATTTCAGAACACCATACCTTACCTTGGCATTGAAACTGTTCCGTTTGTTCTATCGGTTGTGCTTCAGATGCAGGTATTTCAATTTGGTCAACGAAGTTTTTTTCTTTTGAGACTTTACTGTAAATAAAAACGGCTACACCAATAACAACAAGAACTGGTAACAGGTTAAAGCTCTTCTGCGAATGGCTGATTTTTCTTGGTTTCCGGTAAGTTCTTTCCTTGGCTGGAGAGGGAAGATCTTTTTTACGTTTCTGTTCTAAAGGAACTAAAGCAAGAACCTCGTTCACCCCTTCAATTTTTGCATTGACAGCACGGAGCTTACCGTTGGCGTCAAAACCGATTTGATACAGGATAACATCCCCAATAACAGGCTTGCGGCTCATGCTTGCTAATGCCGAAATATGGATAAAAATATCAGCTTTCCCATTTTCCGGCTTTATGAAACCAAAACCTTTATCTTCAATCCAGCGTACTAGCTTCCCTTTCTCAATTGCCATGACTTAACCTTCCCATATTTAATCACTCGAACGCACTAAGTCATATTCCGTCACATGCAATCTGCGGTTAACGGACAAGCAGGGTAAGAGTGTTGATGGCGTCACTGATATCGCTTGCCTTCGTGTTGCAACCAACCCGCTTGATGAGCGCCACTTAGGTCTTGATGCGTCCAATGAACAACACCCCCTCTTTCGTTCCATTCATATTCACCATAAAACTGAATAGAATCACCCACTCGAAGAGAGTTAATTCTAGGAGCAAGGTCAATGTTATGTGCGATTAATAATGTTTGACCTGAAGGCAACATAATTATGAATTTTTGATGCCTACTGCCTTTGTTATCGTCTGCCAATAACCTTGTGACAACGCCCTGGCCAGAAATCTGTGAATTACTTTCCTGGATTGAAAATGCGTAGCTATATTGATTGTGAAAAAGCGTAGATCCAGTAAATAGAACAGCAACAAGCAAAAGTTTTTTCATCAGCTTACCTTCTAACGTTTGAGCCAAGTAAAAGAAAATAAATGGTGGACAAAACCGTCACCATTTCTACGGCAACTACATCAACCAAACCTACCCGGCAACCATCCCCTTTCCACACAATCGCGAAAACTCCAAGCCGCAGCCGTTTCGGTCTTATAACTCCAAAAAAACCAGCCCAGATATTTTTCGAAGGTGATCAATTGCGCGGCAGCGTAGCCCCGGTACGCGACATCCATCTGGAAATCGTCCATCTCTTGAAGTGTGTGGTTGAATGGCCCTTCCGCCCATAGCGATACAATTTTTAGATCCAGCCCCAAGCTCCATTCGCCGACATAAGTGCAGCCTAGCTCGCTGATAATCTCGTCGGCTTCCTTCTTCCACTCGATGCAGGCTTTTTGCATGTGCCCGTATATATCGGTATCGATGTCTTCACAAGCGAAGCACTGATAGCGATGGATGTCGAGCACCACATTACGGTACTCTGGCTCAACCAAAAACCCGGTGTATTCGCGAAATGACCTGAACCCCTCATGATAGACCACGGCAACATCTTCGGGGCGGCAGTATTTGCGGATGCGGTGATAGGCGTCGGTGGTATATTTTTTTAGCAGTTCGATGTCTATATCCCAGTGCGGCTCATTCAATACTTCAATGGCATGCAAGGCGGGGCGGGTGTGATAGCGTTCGGCCAGACGCTCCAGCACGAGTAGCGAGTGCTCGATATATTCCGGTTGGGTGTGCCATTCGCAAACATCCTTGATACCGCCGTTATCAAAGCCGTTTTGACAACCGGGCGCGGCGTGTAAATCCAGCACCACAAGCAAGCCCAGTTCTTCGGCCCAGTCAAAAGCGCGGTCCAGAACCGCTATGCCGCCCTGAACAAACGGATGGGGATTTTTGCCGTAGCTGGCGTGATAAGGATAGCCGGGGCCGAATATCCAATGCCCTAGCGGTATCCGTACCGCATTGATGCCGACCTTGGACAACCAGACAAAATCGTCACGAGTGATGAAGGTGTCCCAGTGTTTTTTAAGCGCCGGTTCGGCATTGGCGCCCAATTCTACGCAATAACTAGTTTCGTCAACCGCTTCCAGCCCCTCGAAAACACTGGGCGCCATCCATTTTTCAAGAACCAGCCATCCGCCGAGATTAACGCCGCGCACTTTTTTGCCGCATTTATGCCCAAAATCATGCTTCATTTTTTATTTGTTGTTGGCAACAAGCCTTAAAAGACGGGGGTTACAGCTCAATCCGGCGCTGATGAAAGCCCTCCGCCAATGGTTCGTTAGTAATTGTCAATATCGCCGCATCTGGCAGCCTTTGGGCTATCAAGCGCAGCATTTTCATTTCGCAGGAAGAATCGAGCGAGTCCATAGATTCTTGCAACAATATCCATTTGGGGTTTTGTAACAGTAACCGAACCACACCCAGGCGTTGCTGTTGTTCACGGGAAAGCGCGCCCGCCCAATTATCTTCGTGATCAAGCTGCTCCTTCAATTCTTCCAACCCTACCAGCTCAAGCGCCTCTTCAAGCGCAGACTCGGTATATTCCATATGGGTTGACGGGTAACAGATTGCCGCCCGCAAGGTTCCGGTCGGCAAATAGGGCCGTGGCGGCATAAAAAACACCGGATCGCGCGGCAACTCGATAGCCCCTTCTCCCCACGGCCAGAGACCGACTATCGCCTTAAATAACTTGGAACCGGTAAAGACGTTACCGGAGACCAGTACGCGTTCGCCCGGCCTGATTTCGACATTAATAGCCGACACGCACACCACGCCGTCGAGCCTGATGATACAGGTATCGCGAAACCTCAACACATCCTCATCTGTTTTTATCAGGTGAATACGGTGCGGGTCGTGAAGGACGATTTCCTGCTCAAGCTGATTCAGTCCATTAACCAATCCCAGTACCCGTTCAACCGAAGCCCGCCACTCTGCGACTCTGGCCATATTATCGACCGGCCAGGACAGTGCTCCAGCGGTTTGCTGGAATGCCTGGGCTGATTGCATCAAGGCGCCCAGCGAAATACTGCCCAGGATATAGCGAGGCGCTGACACCAGAATGGGGAATGCCATCGATAATACCGAATAGCCGGAGGTGAGCATGAACAAATGCGACCATGTCAGGGTTTGGCGTTGCCAAGCATGGACAATATCGTTAAAAAGCGCAATGAAACGATTCTGCTCGTTAGCTTCGCCATGAACCAATGCAATCGCCAGGGAATTTTCCCGTGCAGTGACCAAACCGAATCTGAAATTGGCTTCCACGGTTTGTCTATCATCGGTCGCCATAGTATAGGGCCTGCCCAGCCACCAGCCCAACGAGGACGCGCACGCCGCATAGATGATAGCCAGCCAGACCAAATGCCCGTGAACGGGGATTTCGATGAACAGCAGATTAACCGTAACAGTGCCGGAAAGCGTCCAGAGAATTTGGGTAAAACTGATCAGCAGTAACAAGCAATAAAGCAAAGAGTGGGAAAGCTCGATAGCGGATTCAGTGGCGATACGAATATCTTCAGCGATTCGCCCGTCAGGATTATCGTGCGTCCCCTGAATATGTGTCACCAGGTAGTGGCGTCCATCGGTCATCCACTTGCTGATCAAGTGGTGCGTTAACCAGCTCCTCCAGTCGAGTTGCAGGCGTCGCTTGACTTTAAAATGGGCAGTGGTGACTGCTATGTTGGCGGCAAAAATCAACACGATGAGGCCGATCTGCGTAAGCAGTCCGCTCATTGAACGTTGTTCGAGCGCATTAAAAAGATCAGCGCTCCATATCGTAATGACCACAGCAATGCCGATTTGCATCACGGTGAGCATGAATAAAGCCAACGCCAGGCTGCGAATGGTGGATTTGTTTTCAGAATGCCAAAAAGGCCCTGCTAACCGAATGAATTGGATGAAAAACCCGTTTGAAAATTGCAAAGAAAACTCCTGCACTTGGGTGAAATAAATAATATATAAAGACGCGGCTTTTTTTATTTTTCTAGTCTGCCTTGCTTTTACCAGCCGACAATTCTAGTGGAATTTTTGCTGATTTCACACCTTTGTAACCTAATTTATGTCAGCTAGCTAATTAATAAATTATACCGACATGCCAATAACGAAGCTTTTTCCTTGTCTTTATCGGTAGTTTTATGCCGCCAAGCTTGGATTTACCAACTCCAGCACCGCAATTTCCGGGTAGCAATTGAACCTCACCGGCAAAATAGCCCAGCCGATACCGCGGCTTATAAACAGTGGTGTTCTGGGAGTGGCGATAAGGCCGCTGGAATAAGCTTTGTTTTTAACCGGTAGCTTCGGAGCTCCCAAAAAAGGGAATACAACCTGGCCGCCGTGAGTATGGCCGCTTAACACCAATGACAGCGGCGTTTCAAACTCCGTGTCGACCGAATCCGGGTTATGTGCTAACAGTATCCGGCAGTCGCCTTGATCCGAGCCGGAAAAAGCCTTGTCGATGTTTAGCTTGTCGCCCCAAAAGTCCCCTGCTCCGCCTATCAGAATTCTGTCTTTACCCTTATAGATCGCTTTGCATTGATGACGGACATTCTGTCCTGACCTTTCCAGCCAATACAAGGATCTACTGGAGTCGCCCCAATGATCGTGATTGCCCAAAACCGAATAGACGCCGTACCTCGCGCTTAACTTGGATAAAATAGGCCATACTTTATCGATTTCTTCAATCGTGTTCCTGTTATGGACATAATCGCCGGTACATACGATGGCATCCGTGTTTAACCGATTGGTCCGGTGAACTATTTCTTCAACAAACGACGGTGGGACCAGAAAGCCCAAATGTATGTCTGTCAGGTGCGCAAGCGTAAACCCATGGAACGAAAGCGGCAGATTGGGGATCGGAATCTTATACCGATTCACCTGCACGATGTTTCGCTCGATGAATATCGGGTAACTTCCCGCTAAAACAAAAGCGCCGCCGGAAAATGCTGATTTAATAAAAGACCTTCTATTCATAGAAATATTCCGATTAAGTTAATACCGCCGCAATTTGTCACACATAAAAACATTATCGCCTCACCCTGACCATAATAAATTTACGCAGTTCCTCCAGCAGTAACATTGCCAGGGCGAAAGGCACTATAAACAGCCATACTTCGAATGCGATCGGCTGGGTGCCAAAGACTATGTTGCCCCAGACGGTATAGTCGATACCCAGTATCAAGATTATTTCCAGCGCAATACCCCAGAGTATGATGCGGTTGTCAAACAGACCGACACCAAACACACTGCGCTCCGGCGTTTTGCAAAGAAATACATTGACGATCTGCGCAACGATGATGGCGCTCAGGCAGGCTGTTGTGGCTTGAAGATATAGAGGGTCTTGACCAGCCAACCTTTCGCCCCACTGCCAACCGCCTCTGTGCAGCACAAAAAAATATGCCGCCATCGAAACAACCGCTTCCATCACCCCCAAAAAAGCATAAGCGTGCAATAGCAAACGCCAGTTGAGCAAGCGTTCATTTCGCGGACGCGGCGGCCGACTCATATTGCCCGGTTCGGGCTTGGCTGCGCCCAATCCCAAAGCAGGCAGCATGTCCGTCCCCAAATCGACCGCCAAAATCTGGATGATCGTCAAAGGCAGCGGTATCTTAAACAAAGCAAAAGCCAGATAGGGAATAATTTCCGGGATGTTGGAAGTCAGGATATAAGTCAAAAACTTGCGGATATTTTCATAAACGGCACGCCCTTCCTCAACCGCGGCGATGATGCTGGCGAAATTATCATCCAGCAAAATCATATCGGCGGCCTCTTTGGCGACATCCGTGCCGCTGATGCCCATCGCGATGCCGATGTCAGCCAGTTTCAGTGCCGGGGCATCATTGACGCCGTCGCCGGTGACCGCAACGACGTGCTTTTTCTTTTGCAAGGCGGCTACGATGCGCATTTTCTGATCGGCGCCGACGCGGGCGAAAATAATGTCCGGTGCGTTCAAAGCCAGGCGTAGCTGGGTTTCGGACAATTTCCGCAACTGCTCGCCGGTAATGACCACCGGATTATCCGTTTGAATCTGGCCGATCTGCCGGCCGATCGCCAAAGCGGTATGCGGATGATCGCCAGTCACCATAATCACTTTGATGCCCGCCTTCCGGCACTTGCGCATCGCTTCAGGCACTTCCGCTCGCGGCGGGTCTTCCAGCCCGACCAGCGCCGTTAAAATCAGGTCTTGCTCCTGCGCTGAGCCGGCTTGCTCCACTTCCAGCTCTCGCCAGGCAAAAGCCAGTACTCGCAAGCCCTGATTTGCCATCTGTTCCTGGGCGTTAACAAAATCCTGCCGGATTTCTGCGGTCAGCGGCATTAATTGCTCGCCGATTTGCACCTGCTTGCAGAGCGGCAACAGCACTTCCAGCGCGCCCTTGGAATAGAGCACTACGCCTTTGGGCGTCTGATGGATCGTGGAAAGCCGTTTGCGGTCCGTATCGAACGGCACTTCGTTGATCTTGGGGTAAGCAAGCGTTTCGCCAAGACAGGTCTTTGCCATCTGCACCAGCGCGATTTCCATCGGGTCGCCCAAGGTCTGACTCTTTCCCTCGACTACGGTTTCTTTCAGATTATGGCAGAGCGCCGCATCTTCGAAAAAGCGGCGATAAGTAAGCGCCAATTGCTGCTGTACCGCCGTTGCCGCAAGCATTTGTCCATCCAGGTACAGCGCGCGCACCGCCATGCGGTTTTCGGTCAGCGTACCGGTCTTATCGGTGCAGATCACCGTCGCCGACCCTAAAGCTTCCACAGACGGCAAGTGCCGGATCAGCGCATTGCGCCTGGCCATGCGCTGGGTCGCCATCGCCAGCGATAAAGTGACCGTCGGCAATAATCCTTCCGGCACATTGGCGACGATAATGCCGATCGCGAAAATAAAATTTTCCCAAAACGACAGCCCCATGCCGCGCCCGATAAAGAAAAACACTAGGCCCAGCGTTAATGCAAACACCACGATAAAGCGGCTCAGACGCGTGATTTCCAATTGCAAGGGCGAAACGGTTTTAACGGCAGTCTGCGTTAAATGGGCAATCCTGCCGAATTCCGTGTGCATTCCGGTCGCAAATACCACGGCCCTGCCCTCGCCGGACACTATCGAGGTTCCGGCTAATAACGTATTGCGGCTATGCTCCAGATTTTCTTCCGTAGAAGGTTCAGCGTCACGCGCCTGCGGCCTGGATTCGCCAGTGACGGTGGCGTTGTTGACACGCAGTAAAAAGGCTTCGAGCAAACGGCAGTCTGCCGGCACATTGTCACCCTCCTGCAATAAAATCACATCGCCGGGTACTAAATCTGCGGCCAGAATCAGCCCGACCTCGCCATCCCTGAGTACCTTGACATGATAAGGCAACAGCTTTTGTAGCGCGGAAATAGCGCATTCGGCGCGGTATTGTTGCCAGAACGAAAACAGGCCGTTGATCAAGATCACGCCGAGCACCGCGTAACCCAGCATAGCCATGCCGCCGCCCGGTTGCATGGCTTCGGCGAAAAACGCCAGACCTGTCGCCAGCCACAGTATCAGCGCGAAAAAATGGGTGAATTCCTTGATGAAACGGAGTGTCAGCGATTCGCGCCGCACCTCCTCAACCTGGTTCGGCCCGTACTCGTCCAAGCGTGATTCGGCCTCGTCCTGGGGCAGCCCGTCATAACTGCTATGAAGGCTTGCCAACGCCTCATCGACAGTGAATTGATGTATTTTCATGGCGACTCCTGAATACAGAAACCCAAACAGAGGCCTACCTGTTTAAAATACCACGGACTTTATGATTTTTTCATCAACAAGTAGCAACACTTGTACGTCGGGCACAAACAGCCCGTCCATGTTTAAAATTTATGAGTTATAAAAGTCGAACATTGCATAATAATATAAATTATTAATCCCAAAGTCGTAGGCAACAGCAATATTGCTTGTATCCAGCGAATTAGGCTCCCCCGAGATAAGCCCATAGTGATGATACCGATGACGAAAAGCATAATCCCAGCAGGAATTGTAATAAAGAGGACATTGGCGTCCAAAAGAGAAATCAACATGATTGTATCGGCCAGATCGGGCAGATATTCACAGCTATGCCTGCTGCTGATGCTGCTGATGCTGCTGCCGCACTGAAGCAGGATTCTAAGTAACCAACCTGGAGCTAAGAGAGCGAGTGGCCACAGCGCGAAACACAAGCAAAAAGCAAATAGCTTGGCTACTTTCCGAATAATCTTTACCGGATACGCTGGTAACTGCTTCCAGATAATTTCATAAAAAAGCAGTGTGCCACACGCCTGGCAAGATTTTTTATCAGTGTCGATTTGTGTTTTGCAGTTGGGACAGATTCGCATAAACTCCAACATCCTAATTAAGGCGCGCGCATTAGCGCGTCCCGCTTGAATGGCAGGTTAGGGTCAAGCGTACCGGACATCGGATTTGGCGGACGTACCGTATTTTGCCATGTGACAATTCAAACATTGCCTCATTTTTCTTGGATGGGCAGCAGTTCGCATCAAAATTTTGTTCGTCTCTGAGATATTCAAGAATGCCAACGACAATTTTATTGTCACAACTGGAAACTTGTTTAAAGTCAACGTGACGATAACGCTCTCTACCTACTTCTATCGCATCCACGTTATAGAATATATTTTCTTTCGGTTTGAGCGGAGCAAGATAAAAGTCGATGTGTTGGACTTCGTACCTCAGCCCGACCCACGAGCTATCCCCCTTGCTTTCGATACAGCCAAGGATTGTAGAGGATGAAACAAGGGCATCATCAAAACGAACCTTCACTTTATTTGCTCTGTGATCGGTGTTGACCGTTTCGACTCCCGGCAGCTCCTTCACCTCTGTAGTGCCAACCGCCTCATAACCAGCGCAGTGCATGCCGCCAATGGGCAATGAAAGAGCGCGTTGAGTCATAGAGGCTGCATACGGCAGAAACGGAGACAACCCTGACATTAGGGAGTTAAATCGCTGGCGTCACCCTGCTTTAGCCCGCCTCCATACAAACCGAAACAACTTACGCAGTTCCTCAAAAACCAGCACAGACGACGCAACACTAGTGGCTATCAGCCAATCCAGCGGCGTTAATGCCGTGGTATGGAATATCTGCTGCGCAGGCGGCCAGTGTATGACCAGTATTTGCAGCAGTAGCACCCCGAAAATAGCCAGCCAGAGATATCGGTTGGCGCAAAAATGCCGGTTGAAAGTCGTGCCTTTTTCCGACCTGGCGTTAAACACGTTGAACACCTGAAACAGCACAAAAGTGGTAAACGCCAAGGTCGCGGCATGCGCCTCGCCTGTTTCCGCCAGGTTTGCGGCATATTCACTACCGCTAGCGATATCGCTTTCACCGGTTTTCAGGCCGTAGTACAAAACCCCGAGTGAACCGACGGCCATAGTCAACCCATAGCTAAAAAGATTGCCGAACCGGCTTAAGGACAGTATCTGCGCTTTGGAGTCTCGCGGCGCTTCGTTCATGGTGCCGGCACGGATAGGGTCAACACCCAGCGACATGGCAGGAGGGCCGTCCATGATGATATTGATCCACAGCAATTGCACGGCAGTAAACGGCAAAGGCAGGCCCAGCAGCGGCGCCCCCGCTACGGCCAGTATGGCGCCGATGTTGGTGGACAGCTGAAAGCGCACGAACTTAACCATATTGTCGTAAATGCCTCGACCTTCCTGGACTGCTTTAACGATGGTCGCAAAATTGTCATCGGTCAATATCATTGATGCGGCTTCCCTGGCAACATCGGTACCGGTGATGCCCATGGCGATGCCGATATCGGCGCTCTTTAAGGCAGGCGCATCGTTGACGCCGTCTCCGGTCATCGCAACCACATGGCCGTCAGCTTTCAAGGCTTTGATAATCCGTACTTTCTGTTCCGGCGCAGTGCGGGCAAAGACTGTGATTGAATTGATACGCGCGGCCAGTGCGTCGTCATCGAGGCCAGCCAATTCTTCGCCTTCGATCACTTCGCCGGACAAGCCCAGTTCCTTGGCAATGGCATAGGCTGTCACTTTCTGGTCACCGGTAATCATTTTGACAGCGATACCGGCTTGTCGGCAAAGCTTGATAGCCTCTCCGGCTTCGGCTCTTGGCGGGTCCATCAGGCCGACCAGCGCGACAAAAGTAAGCTCCTGCACGTACTGGAACAAGTCTTTCTCCGGTTTGAAGTCGCTTGCAGGCAAGGTGCGAACCGCAACGCCCAGCACCCGCAGCCCGGTATCGGCCATGGTATGGTTTTGAGCCAACAGCTGGTCCCGCTTAACCGGCAGCGAGTTACCGTTGCCATCAATAATTGAGCTGCTCAGTTTCAGCAGGACTTCTGGTGCGCCCTTGATAAACACTTTGACCTGGTCGCCCTGTTGATGGAAAGTGGCCATGAATTTATGTTCGGCATCAAAAGGGATTTCAGCGATACGCGGCATCTCTAAACTGGCCTGTTTCTTGGCGATACCGCCTTTGGCGGCAAGCACCAGCAATGCGGCTTCCATCGGATCGCCCACCGCCTGCTGGAAACGGCTGTTATTGCACAGCGCCAAGGGCAGCAATAAATCAGCTAAGTCATCGTCAGCCTTGCCGCCGTCAACTGGCAAAATCTCACCAGCGGTTTCATAGCCTTCGCCGCTGACCTTGTAGTTCCGGTCTTTATAAAAAACGGATCGTGCCGTCATCTGGTTGACGGTCAAGGTGCCGGTCTTGTCGGTGCAGATAACCGTCGTGCAGCCCAGGGTCTCCACTGCGGTCAAACGCTTGACGATGGCGCGCTGGCGGGCCATGCGATGCATGCCCAAAGCCAGGGTTACAGTCACCACCGCTGGCAAACCTTCGGGAATCGCCGCTACAGCCAAGGCTATCGCGGTGAATGCCGTCTGTATCAGCGGCTCCCCGCGCCACAAAGCGGTCATAAACAATAGGCCGATAACCGCAACCGCAATCAAGGCCAGTCGCTTACCCAGGCTGTCGAGCTGCATTTGTAACGGCGTATCCCCGTCTTTGGCCTCGGCCAACAGGCCCGCCAGCTTGCCGATTTCGGTGTCCATGCCGGTGGCGGTCACCAGCACTTTCGCGCGGCCACGAGTGACCGCGTTGTTCATATAGAGCATGTTGTTACGATCAGCAAGCGGCATCGTGGCTTGCGACAATGCCTGATTCTGCTTGGTAACAGGTAGTGACTCGCCGGTCAACGCCGACTCGTCAACCTCGAGCGTGTGACAGGAAATAATACGTCCGTCCGCCGGGATCTTGTCGCCCGGCTCAAGAATAACTATGTCCCCCGGCACCAGTTGATCGGCAGGCAATTGAATGTTGTGGCCTTCACGGCGCACTTTGGCCTGCAAGGCAAGCATATTCTTTAGTGCCGCCAGCGATTTTTCGGCTTGATACTCCTGATAAAACCCCAAAAACGCGTTAATGATCACAACCACCAGAATAACGGCGCCGTCCGTTAAATCGCCGATAGTGGCGGCCAAAACAGCCGCGACTATCAACACTAAAATAAGAAGGCTTTTAAACTGGGCTAGCAGTAAATGCACAGCCGGGCGCGGCGGTTTTTCAGTCAAACGGTTGGCTCCGTAAAGCCTTAACCTGTCAGCGGCAGCAGCCAGGCTTAAGCCGGTAGATGCGTCCGAAGCCAATGCAGAAAGCGCTTCCTCGGCCGACTGGGTATGCCAATCAGGCCGAACCTTGGTATGTGCCTCGGTTACCTGAGTTTGTGCCTGTTTATCGTATTTTTGCAACTTCAACCATGCTTGCCAAACGGAAAGCAGGACGGCAAGAATCACCGGTCCCAAAAACAGGCCGATAGCGCCGAACGCCGAGAGTCCGCCCAGTACCCCGAACAGCACCACCAGAAAAGGTATCCGACCCGCACCGCTGATGACTAACGGCCGGATCACATTATCCACCGTACTCACCACAAAGAAACCCCAGAGCAATAAGCCTAAGCCTTGCCACTGCTGCTCCGTCACCATCAGCATGATGCTTAAAGGCAGCCACACCAGTGTCGCCCCCATCGGAACCATCGCTAACAGCGCGGTCACTGCACCGAACAGCACCGGTGCCTTGACACCGGCAACAAAATAACCCAATCCAGCCAGTAGGCCCTGCCCCAATGCGGCAAGCACCAGACCGTAAACTACGGCTCGGGTAGTATTTCCGGCAGCTTGCAGATAAACATTCTGGTATTTCCCCAAAAACCGCACCAGCCCTTGACGCAGTTGCTTAACCGCTTCGTCACCGTCACGAAAACAAAAAAATACCGTAACCAGGATAACGCCGAGCTTCATGATGTAACCGCCGATGCCTCCAAGAAACTTGGCGAACTGGCCTGACCATTGTTGCGCCCAACCTGCAAACTGCGCCATGACTGCCGATTGATCATCAGTCAACCGCTCCAGCCATTTTTGCGCTGTATCACCCAACCAGGGAATATGACTGATGAAATCCGGCAGGCGATAATCACCCTGCCCCATACCGTGCCTTAATGCTTGATAAGCGACCGTCAGTTCTTCCTGCAACATGGCAACCAGCCAGAAGACTGTCAGCAAGATCACCGCTGAAATAATGGCTGTCATTAACGCCGCACTGAGCGTTGGATTGCCGTTGAGCTTCTCTCTTAAATATCGATAAGGCGGCCATGCCACATAAGCAATAATCAGCGCCCAAGTCAGGGTAAGCAAGAATTCACGCAGCACCATAAAGCCCAGCAATAAAAGGCAGGCGAGCAGAATGCCGGGAATGAGCTGTCGTATCGATTTATTACCAAAATAATCATTCATGTCGCGGTTTAGTAATGTGCCAATTGATGTTTGACCACATTGTAAGCGATAGCTGTTTAATTGCCAGCAATGAACTTGACGAGCTTTATACTGACAGGGCGTAAGCATTCTGCTCTATCATTCTGCCTTGGCTGCTATATAATTAAATTGCCGTATAAATACACCGACTGTCTGTCGGTAGGACATATCAGCCTGCCTCACTCCGATAGCACGGCAGTTTTACCGGCAATACAACACCTACTAGGAGCTGTAAAAATCGTGTATTCCCAACTCAAAATTTTCGCCACCCATCGGATAATGCAATGAACCTCGACTCCCGCACGATGATGGTGATGATGTCCGCGTTGATTCTGCTGTTTTCCGGCCTGCTGACATTAGCAGGGTTGCAAGCTGGTAATACCCGCGGAATGCAACACTGGGCAGCCGGTAGTCTATGCATCGGGCTGGGCCTGGGCTTTGCATTGCTCCAGCAGGATTTACCCGGCAGCGCTTGGGTTCTGGTCTTCGGCGCTACATTGGTGGCGGCGGGAACAGGCTTCCAATTCAACGGCATCCAGGCGTTCAAGACAGGGCTCTGCAGCAAACACATTCCATGGTCGCTGGCAGGACTGGTATTTATTCAAGGCATTTGGTTCGTTGTCCTCCATCCTGATATTCATGCTCGCGTCGTCGCCAATTCGTTAGTGCTTGCCTTATGTAATGCGGCCTGCGCCCGTGCCTTGTTCATCCGCATAGAGCAACCGCTACGCACCGCGTATTGGTTTACCGGTGCTTCATTCGCGGCAGTTGCGACGATGTTACTGATCAGGGCAATAGTCGTTTTTCTTGCTCCGGCCAATACCTACGGCCTTTATACGCAAGCATCGATCAATCCTGTGACTTTTTTTATTGGCAGCATGGCGCAAATGTGCCTGGCTTTCGGCTTCGTGCTGATGCTGAATTACCGACTTTCTGCGGATCTTCAAAAATTGGCATTAAGTGATGCGCTGACCGGAGCGCTGAACCGGCGTAGCCTGGAACAGGAGGCTGCCCGCCTGTCCGCACGGTGTACCCGCACCGGAGATGCACTGGCAATCCTGATGATCGACGTTGACCATTTTAAGTCTATCAATGACCGTTATGGTCACCCTGTCGGAGACGAGGTATTGAAGCGTCTGGCGGCGATAGCGCATGCAACCATTCGGAGCGACGATTATTTTGCCCGCTATGGAGGTGAAGAATTCTGCATTCTGCTGCCGTCAACGACCGAAAACGATGCCTGGATAATTGCTGACCGCTTACGTCAGAACTATGCCGCGTTGGCAATGGAGTTCGGCGGCGAAGTTTTGCACAGTACCATCAGCATCGGGGTATCTAGTTCAATACATGCCGGACTGGAGTTCAGCTCACTGGTAGCGGCCGCCGATCAGGCAATGTATCGCGCCAAACAGGAAGGCCGTAATCGAGTGGTGATGCATTCATCATACTGCTTGAATCAGGTTGGTGCGTAACCTGAGGAAGCGCTGCAAATGCGCTTCAAACCATCAGAGCCATTTTGCATTGAGAGCGACTCTGGTTGCTTTAATTGGGATATCATAAATTTTTATGGCAAGTCGAATTAATATCTATCCTGGACAAACGATGGAGTCTAAACAGGCTGCCTGATTAATCAGCACTTATGTTCTCGCTGATCTTCAGGCGTTCAGCGAGGGCATAGGGATAATATTCAGCTAAAAATCGCAACTAACGGCATGGGCATTTTTTAACACGTCCGGATTCCAATGCTCAACCGCCCAGCTAAGCAGCTCGCTTACCGGAGCTTGTTGCAGTTCAATCGGCGGGTTTTGCTTTAATAAGGCCAGCAACTCAAAAATAACCCGATGAGGCGATGTCAAGCCAACCGCCATCGCCTGTGTCTGTTTACTGAGTTTATAGCCTTGTTCATCCACAATAACAGGGACATGCATATAGCCGGGAGTATGAAACCCCAGCAGCTGTTGCAAGTACATCTGTTTCGGCGTTTCATCCAGCAAATCAAAGCCGCGGACGATTTGATTAACATGCTGCAAATCATCATCAATCACTACCGCAAATTGATAGGCGATAATCCGGTCTTTGCGCTTCACGATAAAATCGCCATCTTGCTCGGCGAGATTATGGGAAACCGGGCCCTGCAATTTATCCTGAAAAGTGATGATGCGCTTATCGGCTTTAATGCGCAGTGCATATGGGACGTCAGGCAGGGTTTGCCGCTCTCTGCATATGCCGGGATAAACATCGGACTGCGATTGTCCTCTGTCACCAGCTGTCAGCGTTTTTCTGCTGCATGTGCAAGGATAGACCAGCTTGTTTGTTTGTAAGTCGCTGATGACATCGTTATAAATGTCAATATGTCGGCTTTGATAATAAACATCACCGTCCCAATACAGGCCAAAAGCCTCCAGGGTTTTTAATATGCTATCAGCGGAGCCTTTTACGTTTCTGGGGGAATCGAGGTCGTCAATGCGTAGCAGCCACAGACCTTGTTGGGAGCGGGCTTGAAGAAATCCGGCAAGGGCCGTGTAGATGGAACCGAGGTGTAAAGGGCCGGTAGGCGATGGTGCAAACCGGCCAATAGCGGGTTGTTTATCCAGCATTAACCCATTTGTTTTTCACGAATTTCATCAAGTGTTTTGCAGTCGATGCACAGAGTGGCAGTCGGTCTGGCTTCCAGACGGCGGATACCGATTTCGATACCGCAAGACTCACAGTAACCGTAATCGCCTGATTCGATTTCTTTGAGGGCTTCATCAATTTTTTTGATTAGCCGACGCTCGCGATCACGGGTCCTTAATTCCAGACTGAATTCCGATTCCTGAGACGCTCGGTCATTTGGATCAGGAAAATTAGACGCATCGTCCTGCATATGATGCACGGTGCGATCTACCTCGTGCATTAATTCGCCTTTCCAATTGTTAAGAATATCCTCAAAATGCTTTAATTGAGCACTGTTCATATATTCTTCGCCTTCTTTTTCTTGATAATGCTTAAAACTGAAAGGTGACGCGCCAGCTTTAGAATTTTCGGTCATCCATTAACTCCTAAGACAAGATTAAATAAAACCGCGCATTTTTAGCAGAATAGCAACCGGATAGCAAGGTTTATTGATATCATCCCAGGGCAATCGCGCTATCTCGCCATTGACAGGACAAGAAGTATAGAATTGGCAATTTGCAGAGATAACAAGAATGTTACCCAATCCGCTGCCGTATTTCGAAGACCTCAAAGACCCACGCCGCGA
>NZ_JALOCF010000111.1 GCF_023227905.1 Methylobacter sp.
TCTCGGTAAGTTGCCAAAACTGGGCATCGGTAAATGAAATTTCGCCTTTCGCTTCTTTGGGTTTTGAAAACCAAGCCTGTTTTAAGGTGGAACGGACATCCAGAGCCACTTCGGTCGCGGCATCAAGCATTTTGCTAATAAATCCCTGCATACTACTTCGACTGTGTTGCGGAATAGGAAATACCGGCATCGTGGTTTCATACCAACACCGGGCTTTCATATTGTCCATGTCGTAGCCGAATAGCCATAAACTCGGCTGATAGTCGCCCGCAATTATTTCCTGACGACTGTTTAAATAAATCTGCACCACTTTGGCTGCCTGCTTATGGTTTTTTTCATCTTCTAAAACCAAGCCTAACCAATGGCGATAACTGAATCCGCCCACTTGAGCTTTGACCGAATAGGCTTCTTTATTAGGGGCTCTGACATAAGGCGTCAAAGGATGTAGCCAAGTGCTGCTGTAATTGACGCCCAAATTTTTGGTTCGATATTGTGAAATGAGTTGTTCCGTGGATTCATGGCTAATATCACAGGCTCCCGCTTCAGTGGCCTTAAAATCCAAACGAATCCGGCGCGGCATTCCCCAGTACATTTGGTACGGATGCCCTTGTTCCGGCTGCGTAATAAAATCCTTTTTACCCGCTTCGCTGGTGCGTGTCGGCGCCAACCAAGGAAAAATATTATGCAGGTCTTTTAACTCCGTGTTTCCGCTTAAAGCCGATACTTCTTTTTGGGTGAAAATATTGAGCCATAACTTTTGCCATAAACTTGCGGCTTGTTTAGTTTCGTCCGGCAATACCAAGGTAGTTAAAGGCCCGCCGCCGCGCAAACTGGTTCGATGGCCTGAGCCGCCTGACGGGGCGTTGATTTGCAAGGTGAATAACGCAATGCTTGCCCAATAGGGTGAGATATTTTCAGTTGTACCTTCTTTAACAAAAAAAGTTCCGCCTCCGGAGGTATCAATCAGCAATGAGGCAATATCAACATCTTGCCTGTCGCTCAACAGGTCATAATCCTGCATGAAAGCAGGTTTATCGGTATCTATCGAAAATGCCTCCGTTACTGTTAAAAAGGCATTTTTTAATGTGTTCGCATCCGGCGGTGTAAGCCAGTATTTCTCCCATTCCGTCTCGTTTTTCGGAGCGAAAGAGGTTTGCACCAGACCAATCAACAGCTGATAAAGTGCGCCTTTAAAATCCGCTCGCGGCGAAATCACATCGACAATCGGATTACCATCGCCCTCGGTAATTCGCCACAAGCCCTTTAGTTTTTCTTGTTCGCCATTAAGGCGAATTACGCTTAACCATTCATCTTCCAGTAAATTCATGCCATCTCCCCTTTAAATAAAAAATCACTTTATCGCTAGCCCCATGTTGATTAGAACAGAAAACACTAGAGCATCCCTCAATTCTTACCGATGTCCGGCGTATGCGCTCGACCAAGGCCAATCATGCACCGCCGCACAGAGTCCGGCTTTTACCGGGTTGTTGTGAATATAATTGACTGTAGCGTGAAAGTGCTTTTCATCACGAATATAGCGGTCCCAATATTCACGCATCCAAAACTGATTTTTAGCCGCTCCAGTAGACCTGGGAACGCCGAGCCCCAGCTCGGCATTATGCGAAATAGCCCAACTCCCAGTAAAAGACTTCCACGACTGTAAAATATTCGGCAAACTAATCGTAGGTTCAATCAACACATGAACATGATTGGGCATAATGCACCAAGCGATCAAACGATAACGTTCGCCATCAAATATTTGCAAGGTTTGCTGCATCACTTCCGCCATGCATGGATGACCCAAGGCGCAGCAGCCTAAACCTGCATCCAGCCAGTGTTCTATTTTTTTGCGACGCTCACGTTCACGTATGGAAACGGGGATTTGCCTAAGCTCTTGCTCCAATTGTTTCAGCACTGTTTGCGGCAGGGAGTCACCAAGCCGAAAGGTAATGAATTGCAGAGTACCCGGCGCATCTAAATGCGGCAAATAGCCTCGGCTATACCAACCCTTGGGAGCGCCGTGCCCCAGCTCGGCTTTTCCATTTGTCGCGCCAAGCTGGGGCTTGGCGCTCCCAGGACTCATCATGCTATGCGAAGAAGCGTATCGATAAATTTAAGCATTTTTTACTCCAACGAAATTAACAATGTCCGCATCGTACATTTTTAAACCTTGCTAGCGCCTGCAAACAATTCAATCTCACTACCCACCAGCAAACCCTGTTGACAGTTGTAGCTCACAGTAACTGTTTTGCCATTGTTATCAACTGCCAGCCCTTGCCATTCAATATCCGATAACGGTCTCAACGGCAAAATAAAACTGTACTCGTCAAAGATTTTTTCTTGTTCCCGTAACTGCTTGAGGGCTTGCGCCAAATCTGCCGATAATTCGGGCAATCCGTTAATGCGCTTTGCATGAATATTGACACTGCTTAAATCCCACGCATATCTATCGGCACTTACCAAAGGCAATAATTTACCCTCTCGCCAAACCGCCAAATAAATCGTCACGGAATCTTCCGATAACCGTGTCGGAATATGCGCGTCTTCATCCCATGCGTTATCGCTGAACGTATAACCTTGCTCCGGTTTTAAGGCATTCATATTCGCCAAACTGATTTTTGCCCAATGTTCGCCTTCGGCTTCATTACTGGCTTTTTTAAGCGATTCGGGTATATCGGTGTCGTCTTCGGAATAAACCGTTTCTATCAGCTCTCTGGCATCTTCCGGCATTCGCCATTGTTTCTTGTTAGCCAATAACATGGCGGTGCGCCACAGTTGTCCGGTGTGCGGATAAACGCCGTTGGCTTTTGGGAAAACGGCTTTATACCAATCCTGGGCCGGAGCTTGTTCAAGCGACGGCGAATAAATAAACAAGGTTGGCGGTGATCTCTGATCTTTTTGTCCTGATTCTCCAATAAAATTACCGGCACTATCCCTGACATGACGATGCAAACGCCCAGCCCGTTGAATCAATAAGTCAATGGGTGCCAAATCGCTGATCATCACGTCAAAATCCAGGTCTAAGGATTGTTCTACGACTTGTGTCGCAATCAACACTTTGCCTTGACGACTATTTGCCGAAGATTTCTTACCGAACAGGCTCAGGACGTTATCTTCCACTGTTTTCCTGTCGTGTAAGGTATAACGGCTGTGGAAAAGCATCAGTTGCTCGCTTTCTAGCCAATCAGCTTTTT
>NZ_JALOCF010000112.1 GCF_023227905.1 Methylobacter sp.
TTTTCACCAAGCGGGCATTGATTTGAGCAAGCAAATCGCCGGCGTAGCTGTGACCGAATGACAGCAGAAAAAGTAATAGCATTTTTATTATCATCATCAAAAAGCATTAGTAATAATTTTGTTTTCATGCGGCGTATAGTAACAATCAGCCCGTAAGGCTCAGAGTTCAACACATCGAAGCCACAAATTGCTGGGTTTCATGACTCAACTCTAAATCGGACAATGCCCAAGATTGGAAGAAAAATAATACTGGGCGGACACGGACACAGATAGTCGGTTCAGTTGGACCACATTCTCTTTTGTAACAATCCCATCGTGATCATTGGCAATAAACGCCTTAGTCGGGCTAATTGGCATAAAGAGAACATCCTGATAACAGTCAGCCACTATAAACTCTCCATCATAAGATTCAACCAGACCCCACTGAAGGCCTTCATAACGATGCATATTAGATCTTCTAAATCCCCACAACATAACTGATGTCAAGAATCTTGCAGGCATAATGCCATCATTGACAAACATATAACCATTGCTCTCAAGATTAATTTCAGATTGAATAGAAAGGGAATCATTAGAAGTGTCTGGTACTCTCTGATCTTGATTAGGATTATGTCTGTAGTAATGCCTAGACCACCAAAGCAAATGGTAGTCTGAAATTGCTTGGTGATTTCTTGGTTTGCCGAGTCCGCATATTGCATTGTCTATTTCATGATGAAATGCTTTTTCTATGCATTGACTGCTCTTTTCTGTACGCTCATCCCATAACCTTGATCCACAAAAAATAGGATTTTTGGCTTTTAATTTCTTAGTGCATTGCGCAGTAATTATTTGCACTTCTACGAAACTACTAATAGCAAATTTATCAATACAATATCTTGTATGGATGTGCTGTTTTTTTGTAAATTGTGGACTCATTATTTTTACTTTTTCTAATTAGTACCAAAGACTTATAGCTTTTCGGTATCACATAAAACATAACGGAACGAGGTCAAACTACCCCCAGTTTTTCAAACAAAATTCTGGGCGATTCAAAACACATTTCCTTCGTTTGCATATCAACGGCCACCTGAATGCTATAACCTTTGGTCAGCCTTGAGCCCGTGCGTTTATCAATGATGAGGTAATTTATTTTCAGCCGGTTTTCCCACTCAACCACTTCCGCGCTTACGGTGACTACCTGCCCAAACACCGCCGGTTTCGCATAACGGATTCTGAGATCGATAACCGGCCATGCGTAGCCTGAGTCACGCATTTGCGGATAGTTGTAATTGATCTTTTCCAGCAATGCGCAGCGTGCAATTTCAAAATATTTTGCGTAATGCCCGTGCCAGACGACTTCCATCATGTCGACATCGTGGAAGGGGATTTCTATATCGATTGAGGTGTGGTGAAAGCCTTTAGTCATAAAGATGCCAATGCTGTTTGCGTATCAATTCCAGACAAAGTCGCAGCTCTTGTTCCAATGCCCGGTCAGTGCTTAAAAACGGACTGTGCTCCCGCACTTGCTCAACGGTATTTTTAAGATCCGGACTTAGCGCCTCCACATTGCCGCGCAATTCCACGCCCTGAACACTGGCCAACAATACCGCGACTGCAACCTGCTCCGTTAATTCCAGTATGCGGATGCAGTCTCTGGCGGCGATGGTGCCCATGCTTACTTTGTCCTGGTTATGGCATTCGGTCGAGCGGGAGAATACGCTGGCTGGCATGGTCAATTTAAGGGCTTCTGCCGTCCAGGCGGATACCGCTATTTGTACGGCCTTGAAGCCATGATTGAGCATGGCCTGTTCGGCATTTGCACCGGAAAGATTGGCGGGAAGGCCATGATTGAATTTGGGGTCCATCAATTGCGCCATTTGCCGATCCATTAAATCGGCCAGATTGGCCACGGCGGTTTTCAGACTATCCATCGCAAAGGCAATATGACCACCGTAAAAATGGCCGCCATGTAAAACGTGCTCGCCTTCGGCATCAATAATCGGGTTGTCATTGGCGCTGTTTAATTCATTTTCAATAAACTGCCGCAGCCACGGCAGCGAGTCTTCAAGCACACCGATCACATGGGGTGCACAGCGCAGGGAATAACGGTCCTGCAAGCGGGTATCATTTCGCGGTGCGCCTTCAGTCAGGTGCAAATCCAGGCGTATGCGCTGGGCGACGCGGTTTTGCCCCGGATGCGGTTTAACCGAAAACAGTTTTTCATCAAAATGGTAGGCGTTTCCTTTCAAGGCAATCGATGCCAGACTGGTGATACGCGTGGTCAAGCGGGACAAGTATTCGGCTCTTTGGTAGGCAAGACAGGCGATGCCGGTCATTGCCGCCGTGCCGTTCATAATCGCCAGGCCTTCTTTGGGCTTTAAGATGAGCGGTTCGATGTTCAGCGCGGCAAAAACAGCCTGCGTTTGTTGGCGCTGTTCCTGATAAACCACTTCCCTTTCGCCTGCCAGAACGGCGGCCACATAAGACAGCGGCGTTAGATCGCCGCTGGCGCCGACAGAACCTTCCTGCGGTATCAAAGGCAGAATATCCTGTTTTAATAATTCAGCCAGCTGCTGCAATAATTTATAGCGAACGCCTGAAAAACCGCGGGCTAGACTGGTTAGTCGCACTGCCAGGATAGCCCGCGTCTGCTGGGCGTCAAAGTAATTACCCAGGCCGCAGCCGTGGAAGGTATATAAATGTTTAGGCAGTTCTGCCACCAGATTAAGCGGAATAGACACGGTGCAGGAATCGCCATATCCTGTCGTTACGCCATAGACAAAGCCTTCTTCTTTTAACAGCTTATCGATAAACAATGCACCCTTATCGATCCTGGTCACAAATTCGGCTTGCCGGCTTAATTCAATCGGGGCCTGTTGGTTAGCTATCAGACAAATATCTTCAATGGTCAACGGCTGGCCATCAAAAACAACGCACTCTTTTACCTTATTCATCTTCACTCTTTAATAAATACGCGCCAGAAATCAAAAAAATTGAACCATTGTAACGGCTCTTTCAAGCAATACTGCTGCAACCGCTCTGCATATTTTTGTATCGTCTGCTGCATAGCCTGCTCGCGGGTTTTTCTGGGAAACTTCAAAACATCGCTGAAATGCTCAAAATAAATGACATGTTTGCCATGCTGTTTTAAACAAAACAAGGTATAAACGGGACATTTCAGTAATGAAGCCAATATAAAT
>NZ_JALOCF010000113.1 GCF_023227905.1 Methylobacter sp.
AGACACCTGGATAAGTTGGTGATACTGGCATACTAAATCTCCTGTTTGATAACTATTTGGTTTGATATTCAGCTTTAGCTTTATTGCTTGAATAAACTTTATAACCGCTAAGATCAGCATTACATTTCACGACTGACTTCGAGGCCAGATAAATGAGGGCTTGCTGAACGATTAAATTTGATACTTCAATTTTTTGTCCAGTCAACCACCATTTTGTGATGCCTTCGATTGTATCTGCTGCATTTGGATGGTCTTTCAGATAGGATTCAATTTGATCAGCTATTTTCTGCACATCATAATTGTTAGATTCAGTCATTTTCTGTCCTAACTTTAACTATCAGCAATATTACAAACAATAATGATGCCAAAATTTATGCAATTGATTTTATTAGTTATTAATATGAAACACTGATGGAGGCGGGTTGATTATGACCCGGTTGTTTTGACGACATATGCTATATCTTTATGATTGTTAATGCTTTTCTCTTTTATACAGAAACAAGCATTAAGTGGGTTAGTTTTTACCCATTAATGACTGTGGAGCAATTTAAATACCGGGCTCTATTTGAAATACTGTGGCTACACAAATCCAAGCTCTTCAATCAGAGTCTTGTAAAAGTAAATCCGTTCGTCCTGGTCCTTCGACTAGCTCCGGACGAAGGAAAAAAATGACCGTGATCCCACCGCGTTCAAGTGGTTTTGAGTAAATTCACATCAATTCCCGCGATACTGATCAGGATTAATATCATGTTTTTTCAGTAGCTTGCCTAAGGCTCTACGCTCTTTTTGCGCCATATCGGCTGCTTGCGTCACATTGCCATTAGAACTGGTTATGAGCCAGGTAAGATAGCGCTGCTCAAATTGATTGATGACATGGTTTTTCGCTTCGCTGAACGGAACATCAAATTTGAAGTTCTGTCTACGCTCAAACAATTTTCTGCGTAAACAGGATTGCACGTCTTCATGATTGCTGTTGGTCTGGATAATTTCAGGATCCTCCGACAGCAGAAATGATCTGTGGACAAAATTCTCCAGCTCGCGAACATTTCCCGGCCAATGATAATCATTCATCCATGCAAGCGTATCAGGATGAACCCGTTTATCCGGCTGTTGATACTGGCTCCGGTATTTCTGCATAAAATGTTCTGCAAGGGGCTGAATATCGGTCTTACGACACCTGAGCGGCGGCAAGTTCAGATGCAAGAGGTTTAATCGAAATAATAAGTCCTGCCGGAATAGGCCTTGGGCAACAAGTTCGGATAAACAAACATTGCTGGCGGCAATAATTCTAACATTCACTTTCCTGCTTTTTATTGCTCCGAGTGGCTTGATCACATTATCTTCGATAAAGCGCAATAAGGTTACCTGGCCTTTAGTTGACAAGGCTTCAATCTCATCAAGGAATAATGTCCCACCGTCTGCTTGCTCCGTTAATCCTGCCTGACTTTGTTTTGCATCGGTATAAGCGCCCTTTTCGTGCCCAAATAACTCATTTTCAATCAGTTGATCAGGGATGGCTCCACAATTCATGGGAATAAAAGGAAAATCTTTGCGGCAACCTAAATAATGGATAGCTCTTGCAGCTACCTCTTTTCCACAGCCGGTTTCGCCTTCTATAAGAACCGGCGCATTACAATCGGAGGCTTTTTTAATGAATGAAAGCGTATCAAGGAAAATTGATGATTGACCGATTAAATTCAAATTTCTCCACCCTGCTGTTTCCATATCAAATTTTTTCAAATTGAACGAGTTATTATGCTTCGATGAAAATCGTTCCAGACGAAATGCTAGTTCGAGCGGATCACAAGGCCAACAGCAATAATCACTGCATGCGTTCAGAATCGGACGTATTTCATCAGTTAATGGTGAAGAAAAGACAATAAAATAATAAGAATTTGGAGATGCCGAGATGGCCTTGATAATTTTATCGACCATTAAATCATTTTCGGGTAAAACCAGAACTATTAGAGAGTTGAGGTCCCTGATTTGCCCCTCTAACCAACACTTGGTATTTATAAATGAGAGAGTACCATCTAACGTACGCAATATGCTGACAATAGATTCTTGATAGTCTTTAGAAGCTAGACCAACTAGCTCAATAATGTTGTTGGTTCTTTGCATGTTGCTAAAACCTCAAAGTTTATAAGTTATCAAAGTATCATTGCCCCCGTTCCTAACACGCGGGAATCAACCTTCTGCCCTTGCTTATCAACAGCAAGATAGGGACATTTCAAGACAATGGGATACTTGCTCGACTTGAAATATACATTTTTTCGGTTAATGCGACAGAACCACTCAATTCCTTTATATGCTTTTAACCAACCATCCGATTGCAGCAATCTGCCAGGTAGGAAATGTACAATTGGAGCGCAAACTGCGTGTCATGCTAATAGCGGCAGACTGATAAAATCTTTCTTAGTTTCCTATAAGCCGGGGTGCATTTTTAGCTGTATAAAGCAAAAAATCTCCCAGTTCCGGATTTTCTTTATTGAGGATAGTTTTTCTTACTTCATCAATATCCCCCTCTTCCAGGTTGATCTTATGCAATCTGGCGTAAACAAGCAGTGCGATCCGTAAACTCTGATTTTCCTCGCTGAACAAACTGTTGGCTGTATCGATGGCATCGCCAATAATGGCAATATGGAAGAGCGTTTTCAAAGTCTTGTTGAGAATGTCTGGATTTTTAGCCGGTTTGCCACTTTTGATCGGCTCCATAAATTGATCTAAATGCCCGAGAAATTCCGTAACGTTGATGAGGTCGGAAACGACTGCGACAGGAATCTTGATCAGATCGGGAATGATATTAGGAATAGACTGGACATTTCCTAGCTCGCTTAGAGTCAACTTAAAAATCCGCGTCAAGGTAAACACCAAGTCTGTGAACAGCTCACCGCTACGGATCAGCCCGACAACAGCTTCGACTTCGTCAGGCCTCAACGGTGATTGCTGTCCAGCTTTTTTAACGGCCTCATTTTCCAGAGCATGGCGAATCTTGGCATTTCCCAGCAATGCCTGAGGTAGCTTGTGATCTACTACAATGCTATGCGCCAATATCGTGGCAGTTTCTTTGTCGATATCCAGTTTTTTGAGATAACCTTGCTCATCAGCCCAG
>NZ_JALOCF010000012.1 GCF_023227905.1 Methylobacter sp.
TACCCCGTCTAAACACCCACCCGACAAAGTCAGGCAGATGTGGGTATTCTCATTAGGGTGAACACTATTTTTCATGTTCACCGTCCACTTTTTTCCATTGATTACCTGTGAAATCAAAATAAACACCATTCTCTTCAGTTAACAAGCAGAATTGCACCTGGTAATGCACTAAAGGTGATGGTACTGATTTCTAGAAAGCTACTACCAATTTGTTAGAATTCCGAACAGGTTTTGAATGCTCGAATTCGGCCAACAAGAGTCCCTCGCTAATTTCTAGTGAACGGCTGAATATCAATTAAAAGCAGTCATTCAGTGAAAGTCCGCAATCCACTGCTATGAGGCTCTAAGCGATATTTGCCTAGCGAACGTACGTAGACATTGCTCTGACACCGGAGACAAATGTCGACATAACTTATGGTCTAGGTAAAAGCTTACAAAAAAATCAGCTTTGGCTGGCATACAGCGGTCATTTATTGAGTCACAATGATGCCATGTATCATATGTTGGATTATGACGGGCTTCTCAAGTTGACATCTTATGGCAAATACCGGTCATAAGATTTGAGTAGTTGAGCGGAACTACGCTCAAGCAAGAGAATCATGTCTGTAGGGATTTGCACTCGAACAATACAGCAGAATGATTTTAAGAAGGTGGCTTCGCTTAGCGGCGAGTTCGTTCCTGCAGCGTGTGCCAACCAGCTGCATCGTGAAATGCCATTCGCCAGATGATCAAATTATTGGCATTTATTTATAAGCACTACCTTAACACACATCATCGTACAACTTTTTAGGGCCAACCCATGCTCCCAAACCCAGCTAATCGCCTCTCAAACCTGAATTTCGCCCCGATTGCGGCCTTTGGTGCGCTGTGCGTCATCCTGATAACCGCCTGTACCGCAAGCCTTAACGGCTCGACCTCTCAGCCTAGCGCGGTGCAGACAGTGACCACACTCAGCTCTTCGCCTAGCGTTGCAGAGCTTTTCGTCCATTCCGGTCTGCCTGAAGCGCCGGTGCCCATCGGCGGTACCCCCAGCGAGTCTGATAACCGCGCGTTTGCTGAGGCCTTAAAGCAGTTTGCCGCCCTTTCCTCTGCGGATGACATGAGCGCATTGGCAGCTTATCTTGAAGCCTATCCTCAAAGTCCCTGGCGCATTTCCGTGCTCACCAATTTAGGGCTCATGCACTACAACTCGGCACGCTTTAGCTCGGCGCTTGCCGCTTTCAATGCTGCATGGAACGAAGGCAAACGGATCGATGCTACCGGCCCCGGCAAGGCCGTGGTGGATCGCGCTTTGGGCGAACTGGTGCGGATGCATGCACGGCTCGGCCACAAAGACGATCTGCGCCTGTTGTTTTTAGAAATCGAAGGCCGCCCTTTGACAGGGGCTTCGACGGAGTACATTGCCGGCGCCAAGGAAGGTTTGTGGATGATGGACAACGAGCCGGACGTCGCTTATTTATGCGGCCCCAAAGCCTTGGAAAGCATTATCGACCATACTCATCCGCAAGGCGCTAAGCGCGAGGACGTTGAGGCTGCCCGTTCAGGTCCTCAGGGCTATTCCCTGGATCAAGTTGAAGCATTGGCTAAGCAGTCGAATTTATCCTATCGCATGGTCAAGCGAGAACCCGGTGCGCACTTAGTGATGCCGTCCGTGGTGCATTGGAAATCCAACCACTATGCCGCATTGCTCGAACAACAAGGCGACCGCCTGCACATTAAAGATCCGACCTTCGGTGGCGACCTTTGGGTTAGCCGCAAATCTTTGGAGCAAGAAGCCTCTGGTTATATGTTGATTCCGGAGGGCAAGCTGACCCAGGGTTACGCCCCGGTCACTTTGGCCGAGGCGGGTAAAATCTATGGACGCGGCTACACTGGCAGCTCCGATAACAACGCCACCACGCCTGACGAGGATAAAGCCAAGCCGCCTTGCTCCACGCCGATGTGCCAGTACAACTTCCATACCTTACTGGTCAGTCTCAATATTGAAGATACGCCGGTCGGTTATGCACCGCCTGTCGGCCCATCCGTCCGTTTCACCGTTACCTACAACCAGCGGGAAGCCAACCAGCCGGCCAACTTCACCTATGCCAATTTAGGCGCCAAATGGACTTTCAACTGGCTCAGCTATCTTGAGGACGACCCTAGCTTTGCTGCCCGCGACATTAAGCGCTACGTTGCCGGCGGTGGTGCGGAAATGCACACCGGCTATAGCGCCGCCAGCCAAAGCTATGCGCCGCAGGTCACATCGCATTCGGTGCTGGTGCGTACCTCAACCGTGCCGGTGCGTTATGAATTACGCTGGCCGGATGGCAGTGTCGACATTTTTGCCCAGCCCGGCGGTGGCAGCGTTTATCCGCGAAAAGTATTTTTGACGGAAAAACGCGATGCACAAGGTAATACGGTAACCTTAAGCTACGACAGCAGCCTTCGTATTGTCCAAATCACCGACGCACTCGGGCAGAATACGGCGATCGCTTATGAAAATGGCGTCGATCCCTACAAAATTACCAAGGTCACAGACCCGTTCGGGCGCTCTGCCGCGTTTGTCTATAACAACGCCGGACAATTGACGTCCATTACCGATGTTATCGGTATCCAATCCCAACTGGCGTATGGCGCCAACCAATTTATCAATGGCTTAACTACGCCTTACGGCACCACCGCTTTTGCCTATGGCGAAAACGGCACATCCCGCTGGCTGGAAGCTACCGACAGCCAAGGCGACAAAGAGCGCCTCGAATACTTGCATGGCGCCCCCGGCATTCCTTTTAGCGAATCGGTCGTGCCGCAAGGGCTTACGCCGGTCTTCAACGCCTATATTAATGCCCGCAACAGCTTTTATTGGGATAAGCATGCGATGAAAATGGCGCCGGGCGATTACAGCAAAGCCCGCCTGACGCACTGGTTGCACGGCGTTAATTCCTCGGTCTCGGTGGCCGTTAAAGAAAGCGAAAAACAACCCTTGGAAAATCGCGTTTGGTATAGCTATCCAGGCCAAACCTGGGGCGGCGGCACTGTTCCCGGCATGCTCGAAAAGCCCAAGCAAGTCGCCCGGGTGCTCGACGACGGTTCCACGCAACTGTATCAGTACAGCTATAACGCCTTGGGCAAAGTGACCCAAGCAATTGATCCTTTAGGACGCAAGACTGTGTACGAATACAGTAGCGACGGCATCGATCTGTTGCGCATTAAGCAAAAAAACGGTATAGGCTACGATCTGCTCGCCGAACTCACCTATAACGCCCAACACCGCCCGCTGACCTATCAAGATGCCAGTGGCGCGATTACCACAATCAACTGGAACAGCGCCGGACAGTTGCTTAGCGCCACCAACGCCTTGAACGAAACCACCCGATACGAATACGATACCCAAGGCTATTTGCTTCGCGAGGTCAACCCTTTAGGCCGCACTCAGGTCAGTTACACCTATGACAATATGGGGCGCATTGCCACAGCGACGGACGACAGCGCTTATACGCTCAGCTACAATTACGATGCGATTGACCGGGTGACGCAAATTACTTATCCTGACGGCACTCACCGCACTCTCGGTTACGACAAGCTGGATCTGGTCAGTGATAGCGACCGGCTAGGCCACACCAGCCAATACCTCTACAACGGACAACGTCAGCTCGTACAAAGCACCGATGCGCTGAACCAGATAACCCGCTATACCTGGTGCGGCTGCGGCAGCTTGGCCAGCTTGACCGACCCATTAGGTCAAGCCACGACTTTTAGCCACGACGTCCAAGGTCGGCTCATCGGCAAGCGCTATGCAGACGGCCAGGGACTGGACTACTTCTATGAGAACACCACCAGCCGGCTGAAAACCAAGATTGACGGCCTGCTGCAAGAGAGCCGCTACAGCTACGCCAAAGACAACGCGCTGCTTCGCATTGTTTATGCCAACGCGCAAAACCCGACGCCTGCGCGTAATTTTCAATACGACAGCGCCTACCCCCGCCTGATTGCCTTCGATAACGGCCAAGGGCAAACCACATTAAGCTATCATCCCGTGGGCATGCCCGGTGCCGGGCGTTTGGCGAGGGAAGCCAGCCCTGATGCCTTTACCGTCGCCTATGGCTACGACGCGTTAACACGTCCATACAGCACCGCGCTGATCAAACCCGACGCCAGCCAGACGGTCAACACCATCAGCTACGATGCCCTAGGCCGCATTATCAGCAACGACACTGATCTCGGCCCGTTCCAATACCTTTATGAGGCCGACTCCACACGCCTGCAACAAACGGCTTACCCGAACAACACCCAAAGCCAAGCTACCTACTTTGATGCCTTGGGCGATTTCCGCATCAAAACCTTCAACCACGTCGACAGCCGAGGCAATTTGCTGATCGGCAATGCTTACAGCTACGACGCCACCGGCCAGATCGTCAGCTGGCAACGCTCAGGACTGGAAACCGCTCAACAAAGCTTTGCTTACGATGCCATCGGCCAATTGCTCAAAGTCACCGATGGCAGCAGCAGAGGCCGACGCGGAGCCATCCCGGCGATTCCCGCCGTGCCCGGCGGCCGGAGCCCTGCCGCAACGCCCGCTGTGCCCGCTGTGCCGCCGACGCCCGGCCACGGCGGCAGCAGTGCCGCCGCTTTTGCCTACGCCTATGACGCCGCCGGCAACCGTTCTCTGGAAACCATCGCCAGCCGCAGTACCAACGCCGCCTACAACAACGTCAACCAATTGTTGAGCAACGGCAGCGACAGCTACAGTTACGACCTGGAAGGCAATCAAAGTGAGCGGCAAAGCTCGACGCTCGGTAACCGCCGATACCTTTGGGATGCCGAGAATCGTCTGATCGCCGTCGAAGATCCTGCCAATATGACAACGAGCAGTGAGTTCGGTTATGACGCCCTGGATCGCAGAATCAGTCTTCAGGACCAAAGCAACGGTGTCCTGACCCGAGATTTACGTCTCGTCTATTGCGGCACGACACTGTGCGGCAAGCAAGACAACCTGACCGGCAGCGTCACCCGCTACTACGGCGACGGCGAAAGCCGGGACGGAGTAGGTTTTTACTATCACCGCGACCATTTAGCTTCGGTGCGCGCTGTCACCGATGCCGCAGGAAGCCTCAAAGCCGGCTATCGCTACGACCCTTACGGACGCCGTACCGTGCTGTCAGGTTCTTCAGCCGACAGCGACTTCGGCTATACCGGCCATTTCAGCCACCAGGCCAGCGGCCTTGCGCTGGCACCGTACCGGGCTTATGATGCGGACATCGGCCGATGGGTCAGCCGCGATCCGATTGCGGAAAGGGGGGGCGTTAATCTTTATGCCTATGTTCGGAATAATCCGCTTAGTTACGTTGATCCTGACGGATTAACGGCACAAGGTACCGCGAACGGAGCAGCAATTGGTGCAAGCGTAGCTGCTGCAGCATCAATTGTTGTCGATGCTGCTACTGGCGGTATAAATATTGCTGCTACACCTGCCGAAATTGCTGCGGCAACTGCTGCTGGAGCTGCTGTTGGAGATATTGTTTCTGATTTTGTTAACAATGTTTCTGATGCCTTAGATAATATCTATAATTCAAATAATGACCTAACAAGTAGTATTGGAAAAATTTCTGACGCAACTGGTTTATCTCCTCAAGAAGTTAGAGATAGAATTCATGACGCTAAAAAGAATCTACCCAAAAGTACAAAGAAAAGAAATCCAGATTGTCAGGTTGATGTAAAAACGGGTGAAATTTACCCAGAAATCCCCGGTGGAGGAGTTGGAGACTCTATCGGAAACATTTTTTGATGAATGAGCTTTTAAAATATGGTAGCTACTGAAAAAGAATCGAAAGTAACCTTACGCATTTCCAGTAGCATGCATTCGCTACTAGAAATAATCGACATTATTGGAGAAATTCCTTCAAAAGGATATGAAAAAGGAGATGTAATTAGTGCTAAGAGCTTAACGCAACGATACAGAGAAGAATCTCTTTGGTTTTTGGAGAGTGGATTGCATCAAAGCGCTACAATAGATGAGCATCTGTTAAAAGTTAGTGAGTTCATTGATACTCATTTTGATAAGTTAAAAAAACTTATCTCAATCGGCTGCGATATTACATTGTATTGCTGTTTTACAACTTATAATGGGCAAGGTGGATTTGTATTAACGAATGAGATTATTAAGAAGTTTTCTACTTTGCCCATAGATATTGTATTTGATTTATATTCGATTGATAGCTAAATCCGGAAGGAAAAAGACGGGGTCTACCATTGTATTTGTAGGTGACACCCTTGTTAAGAAATCATAATATACCTTTTGACGAGGGTGTGGCTCTTAGGGTCCGCAACTTAGGATAGCTCGGCCTTGAAATGCCGCCCTCGAAAAAGACGGGATCAGGCCTTACATTTGACACGTGAGTCATGTTGACTTAACTTTTGGTCAGTTTAATTTCATATTGGATGTACAGATGGCAAGGCCTTTAATAATTGAGTTTGTCGGGACGCTGTATCATGTGACTGCGCGAGGCAACGCTCGGGAAGATATCTATCGTGATGATGTGGATCGTCAGCAGTCTTTAATGAGGCTGCAAAATACGGTCAATCGCTATATTAGTATTGCCATGCTTATTGCTTGATGGACAATCACTACCATTTGCTGGTTGAAACCAATACCCCAACCTTGTCCAAAGGCATGAAGCTCCTCAATGGCACATATACCCAATATTTCAATTGACAGTATCACCGTGTCGGCCATGTGTTTCAAGGCCGATTCAAGGCCATACTGGTACAGAAAGATTCCCACTTGCAGGAATTGGCGCGTTACATTGCTTTGAGTCCGGTGCGTGCTCAGATGGTGCATAGTGCAAAAGAGTGGCAGTGGAGCAGTTATCGTGCAACGGCCGGATACGATGAGTAAGCTGCCGTTGGGAAATCCGAGTTGAGTGGCTCTTGTGGGTCGTTGTCTGCCTTTCACTACCAATCCTGTAAACACATTAGGTAAAGTGTGACTCGCTGACCGTGGCGCATGCCGATAACTTATTTTATTAACACTGAGTAATGATTACCTAGCTGCATTTTACAATCGCCAACTCATTCCAATGGGTTGTGTAACATTTTGACATGCGTTCGGGCTGGAACTGCCAGCTTTTATTGTTTAATCCTGTTGCGGCGATGGCTACGGATTTAGGAAACCGATGATTGATTTTATCAAAGCAGGCCATTAATTCCCGCTCCTTCGAAGACTTCAGGTTGGCAAATAAATCCGCCTGACCGGGCAGGCTATTGGGGTGAAGGCCACTTAATTGGATACCACATTTCTGGTATCGATAACCCTCCTTGTAAATGCCCTGCAATAATTGCGTGGCTGCATTGATTATCCGGCGTGTATCTAGCGTGCCTATGGCCAATTTCAAAGTGGCTGAACGCTGATATTGCGGCTCTTGGGGATTAAACGGGTTAGTCCTGATAAACACGGTTAAACGATCGGCCGTCGAATCCTGTGCTCTAAGCTTTTCCGCCGCCCGGCTGCAGAACTCGGCTAAAGCTTCGGATAATTCCTTTAAATTATCCAAAGGCCGCTTAAAACTTCGGGAACACATGATTTCTTGTTTGTCCGGCGCTATTTCAACAAGCTCCAGACAGGAAATGCCATTTAGTTCCATGATGGTTCGGGCCAAAACGACACTGTACTGCGCCTGCATGCGCTGGACGGGCTGCTGCGCCAAAGCCCAGACGGTGTCAATGCCAAGTTGCGAGAGCTGCTGACTCAGTCTTGAACCGATACCCCAGACCTCATTGACCGGTAACAGGCGCATTAACCGCTCCCGCCGTTGAGGACAGGACAAATCCACAACACCGTTGGTCTTAGGCCATTTTTTAGCGGCAAAATTTGCCAGCTTTGCTAACGTTTTCGTCGGTCCCATGCCGACGCAAACCGGAATGCCGGTATTTTTCTGAATTGATTGTTTAATAGAGAGGCCATAACCGATAGGGTCTTGTTGACAAATTCCGGTCAAATCCAAGAATGCCTCGTCAATCGAATAAATTTCGGTGCTCGGTGAAAATGTCTCTAACAATGCCATCACTCTGGTTGATATGTCGGCATATAAAGCGAAGTTTGAGGAAAACAAATGGACATCATGTTTTTTAACCAAGTCGGCTACTTGAAACAGCGGCACACCCATTTTGACACCGAGGGATTTTAAAGCCTTATTCCTAGCGATAAAGCAACCATCGTTATTACTGAGTACGCCTACCGGCTTGTCCCATAAATCCGGGCGAAATAGGCACTCGCAACTGACATAAAATGAATTACAATCGACGAGTGCGATTAGAGGCTTCATTACAGCGGATGGATGACAGTGGTCACGACACCCCAGATCACCAGCTCAAGCTCTTCGAAGATGGCAATATCGGGATAATCCGGATTTTCCGCTTTCAGTTGCCATTGGCCATGATGCCGATCCAGGCGCTTGACGGTCAGCTCGCCATTCAGCGCGCAAATGACAATTTTCCCCGGCACCGGCTCAATGGAGCGATCCACGACCAGAATATCGTTGGGATGAATGCCGGCCCCCAACATCGATTGACCTTGAGCACGGACAAAGAACGTGGCCGCAGGCTTTTGCACCAGTAGCTCATTCAAGTCCAGGGTTTTCTCGACATAATCGTCGGCAGGCGACGGAAATCCGGCCGCGACTTTGCCGACAAACAGCGGCAGTGGTATGCTGCGTACCGTTTTAGCCGGATAACGGATAGACGTTGCCGCCGAAAAGAGAAGTAATTGATCCATCATGAAACCTTTATTTTCTTGTTCTTGTTTGGTTCTCTATTCTATGTCGTTATTGATGAGCTTACAAACTATGAAAAAGGAGAATGGATGAAAGCATTAACCCGGCGGCAGCGGGAAATCTTTGATTTCCTGCGCGACAACCCTGAGGCATTTCCTCATCCGCCGACACTGGATGAGCTTTGTGCGGCGCTGGGCAGGTCCTCACGCGGCTCATTGCATAAGCATATTGCCGCGTTAATTGACGCGGGCCTGGTAGACTCTTTCGCTGGCAATAAACAGGGCGGCATCCGCCTGACCGCACAGGCACAACGCGATTACGTGGCCTGCGAGCACGCCCTGCCGTTGGTCGGCAGGATTGCGGCCGGCCAACCGATGGAAGCCCTGGAGAACATCAGTTACGTCGCCGTTCCGGACATGCTCAAAAGCGATAAGCCTTGCTACGTACTGCAGATCAAAGGCGACTCCATGGTGGAAGCCGGCATTGTTGACAGTGACTGGGTGGTCATCGAGCAGCGCAGTGTTGCCCGCAACGGGGAGATCGTGGTGGCGTTGATAGAAGGATCGGAAGCCACGTTGAAATACCTCGAGCAGTCGCCAGATAAAGTCATGTTGCTGCCCGCCAATGCCTCAATGGAAGCGATGGCTTACAGGCCTGAGCAGGTAGAAATCCAAGGGGTGTTGGTCGGGCAAATGCGCAGTTATCGCTCCCGTTAATTGAAAAACTTAACTCTGATGAGTGGCAAACCGTGAAAGCCGTTTCCAATCGAGTCAATTGTACCGATTAATTTTGAGGCCGTGAGCTGACCGAAAGGCATCGGTGCCTAACAAAATCAGGATTTGCTCGGCTATGAATATTTTTAAACGCGCCCGCACGCGCTACATTCTGCATCGTCATGCTATTGGCCATGATCTTTGGTCGGCAACGGTCGAAAAACTGGCCCTGTTGCAAGGCATGACGGCGGTTGAGAAAGCGCACTTGCGAGAGCTGAGTACGCTGTTTTTGTATGAAAAAAAGTTCTTTGGCGCTCAGGCGTTTGTGCTCACCGACGCAATGTGTTTGACCATCGCGATCCAGGCCTGCCTTCCGATACTGGGGCTTGGGCTTGGCTGTTTGTCAGGCTGGACCGAAATCATCGTTTATCCGGGGGCGTTTCGGATCAGCCGGGACGAGACTGATGAGGCCGGCGTTGTACATCATCAGGAACAGGCGCTGGTCGGCGAATCCTGGTCGCGAGGACCGCTGATCTTGTCATGGGACGAGGTGGAGTGGGATAGGCAGGAACAACAATCCGGCCGTAATGTCATTATTCATGAAATTGCCCATAAGCTGGATACGTTAAACGGCAGCGCCAATGGTTATCCGCCTCTGCATTATGGCATGGACGTCACGCAGTGGACAGCTTCGATGAGTACCGCCTATCAGTCACTGGTTCGGCGAGTTGAACATCACCATCGTGCCTGCATCAATCCTTATGCGGCAACGAATCCGGCGGAGTTTTTTGCGGTCATCAGTGAATATTTTTTTTGCGCGCCTGAAACCCTGCATACGCACTTTGCCGATGTTTACCAGCAACTTCAGCTTTATTACCGGCAGGATTCGTTGCGGCGTGTTCATGATGCGAACAACTGAAGGGTTAAGCTGTTCGGTCGTGGGTCAGTCTGGGCCAATTTCTGCCGGTCGCGATTGGCCGCTTTATGGCGATGAATGGTGCAAAGAGCCGAGACCAGCGCCCGGCCTTCGCCCGCATGATGCAAGACGCAACACGGCGGCGGTTCGATGTGATCGTTGCGTGGTCGGTAGACAGGCTGGGTCGGTCGCTGCAAGACCTAGCGTCCTTCCTCAACGAACTACATGCTCTCGGCATAGACCTTTATCTACATCAGCAAGCACCCGATACTAGTACCCCGTTGGGTCGTGCCATGCAACTATAGTTGGCCGATCTTGGCTCTCTTGACTGGCAATTTTCAACGCCTTTTTACATTCCCTAGCTCTAGGATGTCGTCCAGATGAGACACACGAGACAGCCCTCTTCCAACGCTAAATCGTCTACAGCCATGAAGCTGTAGACGATTTTCCTGTGCACTGACAAAATGGGTGACGTCTGTCTGTCTACTGGGCTCTTGTAAATTTCATTTTTTCATTTTTTCTTTTTATTTTTTCTAATGAAAATCACTAAGACAGACAGACATGATGTTGCCCTTTGCGCTGTATCGACGAGATTGTTTCCATGGATGGGTAAAAAATATATCCAGTGTAGCCATTTTTAGCTTTCCAACACTGAATGGTATAGATAGCTCAATCCTTGACGGGACTTTCATTTGGGCTCTCCGACTTAGTCACCTCCATACGTAATTCCTCAACTAGCTGCCAAAGTGAGCGAATTAGCTCATCCTTCTGCGCATGAGTGCATCGGGCAAGATTAGGCAGAGAAACTGTATCTTTATCAACTAAATACTTTCCTTTAGTCTCAATGGAAAGGTTGTCTTCCAGGTGAAAACAAACATCCTGAATCTTCTTCGAAGCCCGCTTTAGCACTTCAATGTCAAGACGATCATCACCAGCATATTCTTTAGGCATGTCGTCCACGACATGCCAATCTTTTCTGCTCAATGCCATCTTTAAAGCAGATCTGTAGGGGACGTGCAGCAAAATTGTCTGATGCTCCTTTCTACTGGTGTCGTCACGAACAAACACTTCGATATGATCTAAGAACTTTTCCCAACTGCCTTTGGCGATCATTTGGTCACGGATTGACATGCTAAAAAGATCCTTCTTCTTCCATGATTGCGCAAGTTTCTCAAGATGAAAAAGCAACCAGTGCCGCTCAAGATGGTAAGCCACGAACAGTAGCCGCTTCCCGATTCGTCCGCCAGCCTGAGGCGTCCGGTAGCTAACAGGATAGGCTCGTATGGAAATATGCTCGACCTGCCCGGTTTCTGAACCAAGCGACTGCCGTATTTCCTCATAAGCCGGCCCCTCCATATCAAGAACACGGCTTCTAAATAATCCCCTCTCTTTTGCTGAAGCCCAGGAAATGTCGGCAGTTGTTTGCTTGGCCCAGTAGCTGATCCATTGGTCCCTGTTTTTGGACGGTATGTGTTTTTGATTTGTCCAATAACGCTTCATGCTGTGAAAGATATTAACTATCTCACGGTTTGGCAGCAGGGACAGGGCCAGCAACTCGGGCACAATCAGCCGAAAGACCTTTTCGGGAGAAATCGATGACTGAGTTTTTTTTAACAAATGGAGCGCAACATATTGAGAATTTTCGGCCGGATAGCCTGGTGACTTGTCACTCATACGTTTTATAAATCAATAAAGTAATTAGAAACAGTACCTCATTATAACCACATCGGTGTTATTCGCTAGGATATCCTGGCACGGGACGCGTAAGACCATTTTTTCCCAGGACATCCATGGGTAAAAAAATCTAAAAATTTGTCATAATTTCGTCTCCCCTAGCAATCACCAGTTTATTTTTATCTTATCTTTCAAGCGCTTGTGTATTGATAACCATTTTTTTTCGAGTACACTTAAGCACGCATCAACTTGATGCATCGATGCAGCACTTACTGCTTCGATTGGACTTTTTAAAAAAAATTGGAGAAAAAATGGCCGAGCGCATGAGCGTTTCATCCTACCGGCACAATGTCGGAGAGAATTATATCGATGATTACATCCGCGCTGTTGAGAGCGCGGGAAATGCTTTATCAAGTTATGACTACCTGGCAAATATTGATCGATTTCGCCACCGGGGCAGCGGCAACCTCCTGAAAGAGAGGGCTCTTGTGCATCTTCTAGGCAGAACAATACCTAAAAATATGCCAATTGCCGAGGCACTCTACACTGAAGCATTGGGTATTCGTCAGTATGCAAGTGTAACATTCGCTCCTGGCCAATCAGCGGATGTCATTACGCAAGGGCAGTTGGAGCTTAATACCTGGGTTCCGTCAGCCATCACAGCCATCGAAGGCGACGCAACAATGTTTCTGGATTTGGTCGATCTGATCTTTGATCATGATTCAGAAGCCGTGGCGTTTTTCTTGGATGCGATTGCAGCACTGGTGCAGAAGCCTGGCGTTAAGTGGGCGTTCATGATCCTGATCATCGGGCCGCAGGGCATTGGTAAAAGTCTACTCTGCGAAATGGTTGCTGAACTGGTTGGGCATTCAAACGTAGCATTTCCAACCCATGAGGTGTTGAAAAGCCCGTTTACTGGCTGGCTCATGAATGCATATGTTGTTATCTTCCACGAACTCGACCGGATGGGCCGCGAAGTTGCAACCCGATTGAAACACTGGATCACTTCAGAAACCTTGCTGATCAACTCTAAAAATGTACCAGAATTCCATATCCGGAATTATGCAAACATTTTGGCTTGCTCCAACCACGATGACATCGCCACAATCGAGGAAGATGATCGGCGAATGTTTTCTTGGCTCAGCAAAGCTGAAAAGCAGCCGCCTGATTACTACACACGCCTTTATAACTGGTTTTTTCAGGAAGAAGGTAAATCTGTTGTGCTTGATTTTCTGCTGCGGCGCGACATTTCCAGGTTCAATCCTAATGCCGCCCCTCCCAGAACTGCATGCCGATCCAGACTGATTGAGAACGGGCGTTCAGAATGTGACAACTTTCTGCTAGATGCGCTTGAAAGACACGCACCTCCTTTTGCATCCGATCTCTGCACCGCAACTGAAATCTTGCAGTACTTGCGAGTTCAGCAAATTCGTTGCAGTGATGCTGAGATCCGCCGTTTTCTGCGTCAATATGGAGTTTCAATTGGCCAGACACGGATACGCGGCGATCGTCCTTGCCTATGGGCCGTTCGCGACCATCAACGTTGGGCGTCAGCTCAACAAGAAGAACTCGCCAATGAGTTCGCTCCAGTGTTCGAGCAGACAATGATTCTGCAAGATCAAAACACTACGCAAACCGAGAGATCGGCTCCGATGCCAATACGACTTTCAAATCGCGAGAATAATTGAAAAGCCATCATGATGAAATCTCATGACGCATCCCATCCACATCATCATTTAGTCTTAATAGAAAAATGTAGCTGTGGGACGTAATATGGGCTTTTAATTATGGAATCAACACAAACTTCCGATTCCAAGCCCAGTACACGGCAGAAATAGTATCTGCATATCTTCAATATCATGTATTCGACCGCGCGGCACCTGATTGAAATCAGAGCAGCCTATTTTCACTTATTAGTTATGTTATGGCGGCAAATCGATCTGAAGCATATCAGAATGCCGCCAATTCCACTGAAATCACTTCAGACTGATCTTTAATCTAAATCTGATCAGAACGCCATCCGTTCCAAGACGGATGGCGATTTCATCATGGTGTTCAAATCCGCAGAATTTTCCCGTCCGATCTTGGCTCCATCAGCGTCACCATCGGCGAGCGTCCGGGTAGACGCCAGACTGTGATCAGGCCGTGGGCCTCCAGACGCCGTAGTCCATCGTAGCAAGCATCCCGCGACAGACTGAAACGCGCCATCACCCGCCGCCCCAAGCGCACGCGGGGCCCGCCGCGCACGACGGCCATCCAGGCCAAAGCAATGCCCAGGTGTAACGATTTCCCCGGCACCTTGCCGACTTCGGCCAGCCAATCGTAGCGGATCGGCCGGGGCTCGTTGAATAACGTAGAAAGTAAAAGACGTTTTGTCATGAAAATTCTCCAACCATGATAAGTCAATGGATTGTTAGCTGAGGCAGGCGGCCTCCCCTGTTTTTCACCAAAGCCCCGTCCCGGATCAGCCACGCCCCCACTCTGGCCAGTTGACATTGCCTTAGCGGTACCCAGCCAAATCCATAGTCTGGAGATAATTCATCTGGTTTGACGGCCTGGAATACATCGCTCGGTTACGATAGTGCCGCTATTTTTGCGGAAGCTGGTTTTGGGCATCCGGGCCCAAGCCAGCGTCAAAAATCACGCGGCAGGTGCTTGTTCCAACGGCCCCGAACGTCCTGCTTCTCTTACCCAATACCCGGCAAGGCGTATTGGGCCGCGTTACCCACCGCCAAAACGGCCTCTGGGGGCTTGGGGTGGCCCCCGGCTCGTTTTGACCGTGGATAACACTCTCGTTTGCGCAATGACTCGACACGATGCCGGACAGCCTGCATTTTCACTACGTCAACCGCGCTCCGTTAAAACACATGCACTATCGCTACCGGATGGCTAAACAATCTCCGTTTCGCTTAAGCTCCACTTCCAAGATTATTCAGCGCCTGCAAAATAACTGAATTCCGCCAATCTCGCTTCGACGTAACAGCCTCCTTGTTCATACCTATATTATTACTATGATCCGGCTTCGGCTGGATTGAATAACCCTATCTGTCTTCAGGCAGCGGTTACCTTTTCTCATCACTTACCTTATGGAGATACTCCATGTTTCAACATGATTTAGTCCCGTTAGCGCTGGACTCTGCGAGCAAATATTTGACCGAACCGCCCACGCCCGGCGAAGTGATCGGCGGCGTGATCGGCTCAGCCTATGGCCCCTTCGGCTCGTTCATGGGTGGCACCGTAGGCCGCATGGTCGAGACGAAGCTCTTCGACTAACAGGCCGACCTCATCGAAATAACAATCAGCGTTTTCACGAGGATGACTCCTCGATCAATTGCAATCCCGCATACGCATTTAAAAAGCCCTGTCGATCTTTAGGGTCGACGGGGCTTTTCTTTTTAAGCCAATCCCAGGAGTACTCCTATGACCCAACCCGAAACCCTAACTTCCACCTCAGCCCCTCCGGCGTATCTGTCCTTAAAAGTGGGCCAAGCCGTCAAGACCGGCTCGCGCAGCCAAGGCTATGTGCATTACCGCATCCTGACCGACACGGCCCAGCAACAGCTTTACATCACCCTGATAGGCAATGACGGCGATGGCTGCTACTCGAAAGAAATCGTACCGTTCGACAAGATCGAGCAGTGCCTGCACGGCATCGACACGAGCAAACCCATTGCCTCCAAGCGATTTCAGCCGGCGTTCATCGGCAAGTCCGCCAACAATGCCGGCTTTCTGGCCGCGATTTTGCGAGCCGAATGTCTGTTAGCGCCTGCTCCGGATGCGGTGCACCAACATACGGTCCAGCCGGATTGGCCGGCCTGGAAAACCGCCTTGCTGACCTTGGCGCTTAAAGCCGAGCCTTACCAACCGGAACCGCCTAAACCGCGTATCCGTTCAACCACCCCCGTCCCGGACAGCTCTCATGACCATAAGCCATTTATCGTCCAACACAACCCAGCCGAAAGCCCAATCCCGTCAGTCAGGGCCGAGCTCGCAGCAGAAATCCTCGAAGGCACCCCCACCGCTCACGCCCCATCCGGAGCCGGACTCGATGCCGAATTGGATGATGCTGAAATGGAATGCTTACAACGAAGTGCGCTTGGCGCTGACGGCACTGGTCAGCCAGATGAAGAAGATGTAGACCTTAACAGCCCTGCGGCCACGGTCAAGCTAGCCTCCAAGAAGCCGCGCCCCGGCCAGCGAGCGCAAGCCCGCACAGCGGAGAAACGGTCATGATGGTGCTCCGTGATCCGGCCCAGCTGGCTGTGCCTTATGACTCGTTCGTTTCGGCGCTGTTGATGACCAGCTTATCAACGGTATTAGCCCAGCGCTTTCGGGATATGAGCGACGGCGATTTTTATGATCCGGAAGAACACGGCTATATCGTGATTGCCGAACCCGGCGATGACCCTAAGACCCTGGATGAAGGCACGGGCTGTCCGATCTTCAGCGATTGGTTTGGCGACAGCCGTTATCCGGATTCCGGCTTTGCGCCGTCGTTTGAATACTTGGCCGAGTATCCCTTGTGCTATGAGATGGTGTTCATCGCCAACGATAGCGGTTTTGCGGTGCTGTTGATCGTACCCAAACTGACCGGCATTGATCAGCAATTGCTCAACCTGTGCCGGGAGAATGTCGAGCAAAAAATCGCATAAAACCTAAAACCTAAAACCCATAATGCATCTACTACCCGCGCCAAGGTCAGAACTGCTGACCTTGGCGTTTTTATTTGGAGATCTCGAAAATGACCACGCAACCCCACAACCCGACGTCCGCACCCACCCCGACAACCCACATGGCCGCCGTGCAGATTGCTCTGCTGTTCAACCCCGGTCGAGTCGTTGCGACGCCCGGAGCCCTGCAAGCCATGGAGGACAACCATATCCTGTCCCTCGATCTGTTGTCCCGCCACTTGACCGGCGACTTCGGCGAACTGCCTGAAGAAGACGCAGCCGCCAATCAGCAAGCCCTTAAAGACGGTAGTCGCCTACTGTCCAGCTACCCGCTGGCGAGCGGTGCCCGGATTTGGCTGATCACGGAAGCCGACCGATCCTGCACCACTTTCCTGTTGCCGGAGGAGTATTGACTATGGAGGAGTCCGACTTTCCGACTCCGCTGGACCCCGACATTGCTCGCTGGGCCGCAGACCTAGATGCCAACGCCCGTGAGTTCTTCAACGAGCGGGCCGGTATTCGGGAATACGACGGCGGTTTGTCTCGAGCCGATGCCGAGCTGGAAGCGATGAACGATGTGCTGCACTGGCTGATCCGGCAGCCGTAGCGGAACGCCGCAAGGTTTAGCTGCCACCCACCGGAAATGCACCAGAGCGCGTCAACGACGGGCAGCGGCCTCTGTCTTGTTCTCTCTGCTCGGTTCGAGCACTGAGAGTTGATGGAAGGCCGCTGCGGTTCCACTGACCGCTGAGCCAAGGACTACTTAAACTGCTCACGACAAACCGTCCCCAGCGGCAGTCATGGCGCTTCCCATCGCTTTCACCGCGATGCTAAAACGGCCGTACCCGTCCTCAAGCTCACTGTTCCCCGCCGTGCATTATGCAAAAAAATCCTCCGCACCCGATGAACAGTCCATTGGACATCAGTCCCCTGGCGACTGAGACACTTTTCATGCCGGTCATCTTCCGGCATCCCGATCTTTTTTTTAATCCCAACCTTCGAGGTAAACCGGCCATGACCGAAAGCACTCCAAACAACCCATCCGCAACCCGTGCGCTGTTCACCAAAAAATGGATCGATCAGCTGCCGCCCAATCCGAAAGCAGCTTCGGCACGGGAGAAAGAGTACAGCGACACCCAGATTGTCGGCCTCAAATTGCTGGTCAGTAAGCAAGGCCGCAAGTTCTTTTACTTGCGATACTCCATTAACGGCCGCAAACGCGGCATCAAAATCGGCGAGTACGGTCCGATGTCATTGCTGGACGCCCGGCAGCGTTGTAACGAGCTCAAAGCATCGATCAACCGGGGCATCGATCCGCAGGAGGAAAAGAACCTGTTGCGGCAAATCCCGACCTTCGGCCAATTTGTCAGCGAACATTATTTGCCTTACGCACGGGCCAACAAGCGCAGTGTGGGCTGCGATGAGTCGAAATTGCGCATCCATTTGCTGCCGCTGCTGCAATACCGTCGGCTCGACCAGATTGCGACCCCGGAATTGCAACGCTACTTCGATCAGCTCAAAAGCACCTACAAGCCCGCCACCGTGAACCGGCATATCTCCCTGCTGAGCCGGATGCTGAAGCTGGCTGTGACCTGGGGCTTCATCGACAAGAACCCGGCGCTCGGCATTCGAAAACCGCAGGAGAACAATGAACGCCACCGCTACCTGTCCGATCAGGAAATCGTCCGTTTCCTGGAGGCGCTCAAAGAAGAACAGAATCCGGTTGCGGCCGCCGCGTTAGCCTTTCTGCTCTATACCGGCGTCAGAAAACAGGAAGCGCTTAATGCCCACTGGGAGCATGTCGACCTGCACAAGAAAGTCTGGTTCATCCCGCGCAGTAAAAATGGCAAGCTCCGGCATGTGATCCTGAACCCGATGGCCGTTGCGCTGCTGGAACAACAGCCGAAAGTCCCTGGCAATCCGTTTGTGTTCCCCGGCAAGGTGCCTGGACAACCGCTGAACAATCCGCAGAAGGCGTTCAATCGGGTGCTGAAAAAGATCGGCATCAGCAACTTCAGAATCCATGACCTTCGCCACTCGTTTGCATCCTTGGCGATTAACAATGGCGCTTCGCTATACGAGGTACAGCATTTGCTCGGCCATAGCCAGGCCAAGACCACCAGCCGCTATGCCCATCTGGGCGATGAGACCTTAAGAAGGGTTTCGGATAGTATCGCTCATAAGATTTCAGGTGCCATTGCTTGAACATCAGATAGCCTAAGCTCTAATTGAGCTTAGGCTTTTTTTGCAATCACGAAGTCACATGGACTGACGCGACGACAGTACACAATCGACCCACCCGTTGCAGTCCTTCACTCGAATTCTTTGAATGACGATAATTAGCAGTATAGCGGTCATTTGTGAGCCTGCGGCACACTTGCCACTATTGGGCGCTGAGTTTTCCAGTCATAAAATTTCATGGGTAATACTATCAACAGGATAGTGGCTGGCCGCTGGAAAAAATATAAACGCTCTCTTGTTATAAAAATGGCAAATATTGAAAGTTGTTTTCCACGTTTCCCGCTGTTGAATCTCCATTTAGATGTATAAATCAGCCGTTCGCTTATGCTCGGGCAACTTCAGAAAAAAAGACATTGAAAAAGGCGATCACGATGCAGGTTTAATTTTTAGATTATTAAATTTGTCGGCGTATTCTTGCACCTTATCTTTCATCACTATTTTCAGTGGATGAGTATTATTGATAACAGTAATCAGCCGTTCCGTAGTTAATGCGGTGCGATTATCGACAAAAGCCACTTCAATGGCTTCTTTAACCACCGCTTCAATATCTGCACCTGAAAAGCCATCGGTTTTTTCGGCTAATTTTTTCACATCAATTGTGATGCTGTTTTTGTTCCGTTTTTTTAAGTGAATGGCAAAAATGCCTTCACGTTCGTCACGAGTCGGAAAATCGACATAAAATATTTCATCAAAACGTCCTTTGCGTAATAATTCTGGTGGTAACGCAGAAATGTCGTTTGCTGTTGCTAACACAAAAACCGCACCGGTTTTATCCTGCATCCACGTTAAAAAGTAACCGAATAAGCGTGTAGCGACTTCTGAACCCGCGTTGCCGCTGCCGATACCGACAAAGGCCTTTTCCAATTCATCCACCCACAACACACAAGGGCTAACCGCTTCGGCAAGTTGTAAGGCGCGGCGCATATTAGACTCACTCTCGCCGACATATTTTCCCATTAAGGAGCCGACATCTAAGCGCAATAACGGCAGTTTAAATAACGAGGCGGTGGCTTTGGCAGTTAATGATTTACCACAGCCTGGCATTCCGACAATCATCACGCCTTTCGGATCTTCCACGCCAAACGCTCGCGCATCGGTTAAATTATGTAAGATATTGGCTTTTTGTTTCAGCCATTTTTTTAATTGCATTAAACCGCCTATGTTCTCCAGTTTTTCAACTGATGAAACCATATCGAGAATGCCAGATTTTTTGATGATTTGTTCTTTTTCATGTAACACCAACGCCACATCGTCACTGTTAATTTCACCGTCTTGCTGAAAGCCACGATACAGTAATTGAGTAATTTCATGCTCACTCAAGCCCCGAAACGCCAGCGTTAATTCCGTTAAAGATTTGGCATCAATGGTTTCACCTAGCCTGCCAATAAGATCATTAATCACAGCGCGAATTTTTTCTTCATCAGGCAAGGGTAAATCAAACAGGGTTATAAATTTTTCTAATTCGGGCGGAATACAAGCTTGCGAAGAAATTAACAGCACTGTGGCCTTGGTTTCGGAGTTGTGCAGCAGTTTATTGGCTAAGGCTTTTAAGCGTGCAATGACGAGCGGATTGTCGCGCATGGCTAAATGCGCGTCTTTGATGATTAAAAAGTGATTTGTTAAATCTTCGTTTAGCCAATCTTCCAACGTACTGGCTAAGTCGCGATAATCGGCTAACGGTTGTTTGTGATCAAAACTCACCACGCCTCGCGCCAGATTCCACTCGCAGATTTTGCGTTTGTCTTCGACGGCAAGTTGGGTAATAAGTTGGTCGGCTTGTTTTTCTTCGAAGGTGACGAGATACAACAATGGGTAGTGGGATTCGATGTGAGCGCGGATGTTGGTGTAGAGGGTTTCGGTGTTGGACATAATTTTCTCACGGTTGTTTTAATCGCTCTTGCGGTAAAGTGCCGGGGGCATCAATGTGGTTGTTTACTTGCGTGTTTTCTAACCCATTGATCTATTTTGATTGAATGGGGTTTATTGATTGGATTAGATTTCTTTGCCATTTAAAAAACGTAACCCCGCAATAGCAGTGTGTTGGGTTACGTTATTTCGCTACATTCAATGAGATAATTCGACTTAATTGGCCTAAGACTTCAGAAGAGCGTTAAGCTGTTGAACCTTTTCATAAATGGCAGTGCACTCGTCGCTCGCTTCAATATATCTATCTTGAGTTCGATCAGCCTCTTTACCTAATTCTTCCCATTTTTTCTCAGAGCCAAATAAGCTAAAGGGATCATAGGATTGATATTTATCATTTGCCTGAGACCATTCTGAAAATCGACGTTCCCTATATTCGGTAGCCCGCTCCAATTCTCTCTCCATAGAACTTAAATCATCCTTGTCGAAAGAGTCCATTATTCGAGTTTTCATTGACTCATCAAGAGATAGGTTCGTCAATAGAGCTAGACGAACATTAACATCGCCAATATTAGCCAACTCCGCTTGTTGTGCAACTTTCAGGGAAGGATTCTTTGCTAAGATTTCTCTAACGCTATTGCTATTGTCTTGAATTAAATAACTTTGCAAAGACTCAGGTAATGAAGGATTTTTTACCAACGCCCTTATAAGTTCCCAGCTATTTTTATGTGCAAATTCCTCAAACAGCTCTACCGATAAAGAAGGATTCTCAGCTAAACTCTCTATGACTTTATCTTCCTCACTGTTTGCAATTTGTTTTTGAAAATCCGTTGTTAATGAAAGATTGCGTGCCAAAGAAATTCTTACATCAATGTCACTATCCCTTATTAAAAGAGATTGGCACGCAACATCAAGCGAAGGATTATCTGCCAAAGCTGCTCTAATTTCCCAGTCTTCATCAGCCACCAAAAAAGCTTGAAGCTTAGCAACGAGCGAGAAGTTACTTGCTAATTGATGTTTCACCTGCTTATTACCTGTTGTTGCCAAGTAGTTTTGCTGTTTTTCGCTAAGTTTTGGATTAGCGGCTAATGCTTCCCGCACTGCTGGCGTGCCTGTACTGGCTAATTTTTCCTGCACTTCTTCAAGTAAAGACGGATTGCTGGCGAGGTCAACTAATACCGATTCTGCTTTATCTTGCAGAAATTTATTTTGCAGCTTTTCCAATAAATCTGGGCGAGCAGCAAGTTCGGCACGCTGGTTTTCATCACCTTCTTCAAACAATTTAAGTTGTTCTGCCTCACTTGTATCTTGGGTAGTATTGATTGATTGCTCTTCAGGCTTTTCCTTTTCTGGTTCTGCATCTCTTGTATGTTGTGATGAAGACGTTTTATAGTCTCTAATCATTTCACGAGCAGCATCTTCATCAACTTTACGATCAAATACTTCGCGTAACTTTTTGAATAACGGCACTTCATCTTGAACATCAGTGGCAAGCAATACTTCAACCGCCTCAGCTTTTTCATTCAACGAACGCGCTCGCAGCCATTTGGCTAATTTTCCTGAGCGAAACGGCTCAAGTATTTCAGGCGTTAAATTTTCTTCCAGTTGCTCTAATGAGGCGATTTTTGTTCCGTTAAGCGGTAAATCAAATTTGATGGGTCTCATGTTTTTCTCTTAAAAATAATAATTTATGCAAACAAGCCAAATGTTACCGTGTTAAACACGCCCTTTGCCATTGTTGTTGTGCCTTCATAAGCTGATTGGAGAACTTTTGCAGCCGTTTTTACAATCACTTTACCCGCATGATAGAGTGGCTCGGCGATAGCATTGCCTGCAATCCCACCGATTACCGCTCCAACAAATGCGCCCAGTGGCCCGGAAAAAGCTAGGCCCAAGGCTGCGACTTCAACCGCGCCAATAATGCCGCCCACCGCTGTGCTGGTGGTGTTACCCATTGCATCGAGGGCTTCAGTAGTGGTCATTTCACCCTTGGCACATTTGTATAAACATTTTGCGTTTTCCATTGCAACGTAAGCGATATTGGCAATTTTTCCCGCTGGTGTGTCTTGCAGGACTGTTAGCCACCCATTTTTTACCGCTACCACCAACGCTCCTGAAACTGCGACTTGTACGCCCACATTTGCCGTGCTTTTAATAGACGATTCAAAAAATTCTTGCAGGTCTTCATTAGCGGAGCGGTTTTCTTTGCCTGTCAGCGAATTCCATACCCGTCGGCCTAAAATACGTGCGCCTTGAAAACCAGCGTTAAAAGCCGCACCAATTAAGGCTTTTTTGCCGATTTCCTTGGCAATATTCATGCGATTGGCATCGTTCCATTCGTATTGTTTGGTTTCTGCCTGTTGTTGTGCCTGATTCTTCGATTCTATGTGGTAGTCGTACTCGTCCATTTCCATTTTTACGCCGTCACGTTCGTATTGGCTGTCGATTTTTAAATCGGGAAATTTTTCGCGTAGTGGTGCAACGTGTTCTTTGGTGACGATTAGTGTGGTGTTTTTGTCATAATCGTGGGATTTAATGTTTTGTATCAAACTATTCAAACCCTCCTTGTCGGGTTTATATAACTTGACTTGAATATTTTCCAGTACAGAGCCGGTTGCATCTTTAATCTGAATGTCGTGCGAATGCAGTTTGTTAGAACTTAATACTTCTGCTTTTAGTGTTGAATTTGAAGTCGTTGCATTGAGATTAAATTGATTGGCTAAATCGGCTTCGGCAATGAGACCGTGTAAATTGGAATTACCGTTAGCGATTAGATCGCCACCTGCATCCTGAGGTTTGTTAAAAATAATGTCCTTCATGGTGGTAGTCGCTTGTTCTAAGGCTTCATCAATGTCTTGTGCATATTTGCCCACATTGGCAACCCCCGCACTACTCGCGCCCTGCTCAATTTTATTCGCCAGCCATGATTCGCGGCTTTTGCCTTTGTCGAAATGCGCATATAAATCGGCTTTGGTCTTATTGTTTTTTTGTACTGTTTCAATAACCTTTAATGCCGTTTCGTGCCGTTCAGCATCATCAACCCAAATATCCGGATATTTCGCAAACTCTTGATCGAGCCACACCTCTAACGGCAAGGTATTTTTGTGACGACTGTAAGAGTGAACAAAATCAGCAATAACACCGCTAGTTTTCTGAGCGTCATCTTGGTTGTCGAATAAATCGATTGCCGCTTGATCAGCCAATTTGTCTTCGGTCGTTTCATCGAAAATGAGTCCCGTGACGCTATCGATCACAACAGGTTGGTGTAAATGTGTCATAGTGTTTGCTTCAGTTTGTTCTTCGACCAAAAACAGTCTGTTTAAATTGGAAAGTTTGATTATAAAGCACAGCGTTCGAGATACTAGAGAATTACAAGTGAATCATTAAAACATCGGCATCAGTGGTAGATGAAATAAGGATGATGTCGCCAAATTCTGGATGTTTTATACACTTGGCTGCAAGCATTCCGGCGTGGACAACCCTGTCAATTTCATCATCAATCTCGTCGGAAATTTTTGCGTATTGCTGTATTGTTAGCGGTGTTATCTTTGCTGCTTTCATTTGGGTAGCCTTCAAATAGGTCAAATGGAAGGTGATCATTGTGGGTAGGGGCCTTATTTTTGTTTATGGCATCTTTTTCTGGTTTGATATAGCTTACTCACTGCCCCTTACAAAATATGTAAGGGTCGAATTACTGTTAAAAATGAATCGGCAGCAATTCGATGTTTGTTCGCCATCAATAATGTCGAAAGTAGAAATCAAGGAGAGGTGTTTTGGCTGATCAAAAATCGCAAGCAATTGTTCAACGCCGGCTACTGGTGTTGGAGTCCATTCGCCGGTTAAGTGGCCGCTCGGAACGCTGGGTTACTGTTTCAGAAATAGTCAAAGATATAAAGGATCAAGGCTATGCCGCTGAAGTACACAACATCCGCAGAGACTTAAAATCATTACTGGAAACATATCAACAACTTGAATGTAATGACAATAGCAACCTCGCAGGTGAGCCTTTAAATGGCTTGGCTTATGGCTATCGCTGGGCTGGCAAAGACAATCAAACCAACAGCGGAATAACCTTGCCAGAAGCATTATCATTGGTCATGGTTGAACGCTATCTAAGTCAATCGTTACCCGTGTTACTTACTCGCTCTCTGAACGACATATTCAACAAGGCTCATCAGACATTGGAGTTACACAAAAAAAGCCAAGTCACCCTGTGGCCAGAAAAATTTTGTGTTATTCAGCCCGCACAACCATTGATTCCGCCAAAACTTAGCCATGAAATTTTGGTGATCGTTCATGACGCTTTATTGAACGAAAAACAGTTAAGGGTGACGTATCGAGCTACCAATCGACCCGACGCAAAAGAAAAGGAATATCGCCTGCATCCTCTAGGTTTAATACAGCGCGGCCCTGTAACTTATCTTGCGGCAATGACTAATGATTACGAAGATGTCTATCTATATGCATTACATAGAATGCAAGCTGCCGAAATATTGGAGCAAGACTGTCGTCAACACCCGGCCTTTGATTTAGCTGATTATGCCGAGAAACAGGGGCACTTTGGTACAGCTGCTACCATCCATTTTAAAGCACGGGTATGTGATCATTTGGCATTAATATTAGAAGAAACTCGTTTAAGCAAAAATCAAATAATAAGCCCGGCCAATGACTCTGGGTTCCGAGAAATTACCGCTGATGTTTCCAATACTTGGCAATTACGGTGGTGGATTTTAGGAGAATGTGATCGTATTGAAGTGCTTGCTCCTGAAGAATTGAGGATACAAATTGCTGAGTCGCTTTCAAAATGCAATCAGCAATACCTACCAAAAGAGGAAACTGTATCCTCTGTGCTGTAGTTGATTGGTTGTCGGAATTGCAGTAATCAAAACCCATGCATGACAAGCGATAAAACCTGAATGGCTAAACCAGAATTGAAAGTATCCGTGCGTGTAAACTCGACACCGTTTTTGGCTGAAAATTTTCCCGAGCTGTAAAACAGCGCGCAATATTTATCTACTGGGTAGCAATCTATCCCCTCGCAATAGTGGCTTCGGCTATGTTGGGGTATCGCTATACGCAAAATCCCATGATGCTGGCACTGATTGTTTTTGAGCCACAATTTCTAGCTATGGTGGTGCGCAATGGAGAGCTTGGTAATTTATGGCCTTGCGCATGTGGCTGTTCTCCATCATTGCGCTGCCAGCCATTCTCGTGGCCAGGATTGCTGTCAACCGTAGCGCTCGTCACAATGGGCCTGCTGGCCGGGCCTACCAGTCGTTCAAGCGGATGTCCTGCTGTGGCCGTTGCTTAACCCCAATGTTGTCGTTGAATGACTGTTATCGAACATTCACCTGCCGTTAATCTGACATTATTGATAGATCGGTTATGGCCGAACTGCGGCCTTCGCGAAAGACTGAACCCGACGTCCAGACGGTACCATAGTTTTTTGAAGTGATGCTGTGGAGCTAAGCGGTTAGTTGATAGTGGCCTGCTTTGAACGCAGGTAGATTGTCATCTCAGAACGAACATGCTCCTGTAAGTCTGATATGGAGGCTCGACTTTAACGGATGACCCAAAATTGCGAGCAAGCGCTCAGCTTGCAGCGATGAAAGTAAACTGCGCATTCGCCTGTCGCCACTACTGCAGAACCGACGGCTCGACTAGATTGCCACCACAGAATTGCAGGCTATTTCTATAAGCTTAAGAGCTCCAGCCGCTATGTGCATCTGGGCGATGAAACCTCAAGAAGGGTTTCGGATAGTATCGCTAATAAGATCTCAAACGCGATTGCCTAAAGCAAGGCAGCCTAAGCTCGGATTGAGCTTAGGCTTTTTTTTGCAATCATACAATACGGCTACAGTCCCTCATCTTCTCTAACCTGCCGCTCCGAAGCAGAAAGCTAATGTCCACCTATCAACCATTAGTTGCCTTTCGACAAAAATGGATTGAATTGTTCACAAGCGGTAAATGAAAACTTTCACTAGTGTTATCAGACTGGCAGCTATAAATCCATTTGCCTAAACTAGCCTATACTAGCGGCTATATTAAATCGTAAAATCATCAAGGAATCGCAAATGCAGACGATGGACAAAGTCGGGATTTTTGTTGACGTAGAAAACCTGACCCAATGGATAAAGCAAGATGGCTTGGAGCAATTGATCGAAGAGTTGACTTCCATGGGCGCCATCATTGTAAGAAGAGCTTACGCGAAGTGGACACTTCCTAGCCTGACACCACATCAGAACGTACTCAACCGACTTGGGTTCGAATTAATACATACATTTCACCCTATAAGTGGCAAGAATGCAGCTGACATTCAGATAGTTGTTGACGTGATGGAATATGCTTGGCGAGATCCAAATTTACGATGGATTGCGCTGGCAACGGGTGATTCTGATTTCAGTCCATTATTCAGACGGCTTCGAGAAATGGGACGACAGGTCATTGGTGCAGGACCACGCTCAGCACTTAGCGAGTCAGTTAAAAGCTCATGTTCTCGATTTATCTATCTCGAGCGAGAAAATAGTACCGAAAAAACTGACGAAGCCATTCGCGCTTCCGCATTCGATGATGCAGCAGACTTATTGGAAAAGGCACTGGGAACTTTTGATGAGCCGGCCAATTGCTCAGCTTTGAAAGCGCGCATGATGAATATTGACAGTGCTTTTGATGAAAAAAAATTGGGCTTTAAAGGATTCAACGACTTTGTAAATCAAGTGGACACTGTCGAGCTACATCAAAACGGTAAATCGTGGCTTGTCTCGTTTTCCAATGAAAAAACTTTCGGAGTTTTACCGCACGATGTAAAACCAGGGCTTACCAATGACTTCGCTCCTCAGGATTTGGTCGATCAATACCGGTCAATTTTAAGAAAAAAAGGCTGGCGCTCATTGCCATTACCAATAATCGAAGACTGTTATTTCCGGTTGTGTGAATTAGGCGCAATGACTCGTTCTGAAATGGCTGAGCTAGCAATTACCAGTAGCATCGCAACAAATCTCACTGCTGCCGACGTTAAAAAGGTTATGAGCATGATTTTTAAAGCTGGACTGATGACAAAGACTGAAAACCAGCATGGTCCAGATGGCGACGAAACTTACTGGAAAATAAACTCACTCCCAATGGAGAAGGTGTTATTTGCAATTGACCGTGCCATGGTAAGTCGATTGCTATCTGGGCTTGAGGAATTTTCTGTTCCTTTTAAGAAAGAAGGTATCTCCCCACTGCTGCTCCAGAATCAACAAAACGGGGAATTAGATACACTAATTTCAGAAGCAAGGCAGTCTTGTCGCGTTGGTGGACAAGAGTTAGCAATGATTCCCGAGACAGTTTGTGCAATCAACTAGGCACGACTTCCTGCAGGAAGAAAGCGCGCTTTTAACAAGTGGCCGGATCACCACGTGAACGCATCAACAGATTAAAGAGATTGGTATGGACCTAAAAAATGATAACGACTTGCGTAAAGCCATCAATCAAGTGCTGGCTGACCAGGGCTCAACGGCATGGATCAACAACTTAGCCGACTTCCTGGAAAAGATTCGAGCCGCCGATCTTGACACACGCGCCTCACGTGAGTTTCACCAAATGATCTGGGAGGAGAACGCGGTCAGTGATGTGGGCATGGGAACTGTGAACATCAGCGCGGCGCTCAACGATGCAGCCTTTCGGCGTTGGGTTGCAGAGGAATCTCTAAAACCACTTCCCCAAGGCAATGAGGCACAAGAAGCCCACATCAAGGACTTCTTCAACCAATTGGCGGCGCGCATCGCGCAGTTTTCCGACCGTCGCCCCCTCGTGAAGATCCTGCGCGTAATGGCTGCGTTCTTCCCGCGTCATTTCACTACCCTGGCCTCCAATAACCGCGCTATTGAATGCCACCGGGCGATGATGGACCACACTCCTAAGCTGGGCCCGGTGAAGTACCAGTTAGACATCACCCAACGCCTCGCGGAAGTGCTCGGCGAGGTGGACGACGAACCGAAAGCCTTAGCGGAACGAATGACGATACCTTGGCGGTTGTTCAGTAGCGTGCTGCAAAAGGGGTCTGAATCGGCTGCTATTGAGGAGGAGGTGTCCCCCGGACAGGTGAAGCTCAAGCCCTTGCCAGCTCTCCAGCGCCGCAAGGGACTCACCAGCATCAATGGCGGCATGGCATCCATCATCAGCGCTATCAGCTTCGTCGAGAATGGCGTTGCCAAGCAGGAGCTAATGGATCATCTACGGAGCGAGTTTCCAGACTACCGCGAAAGTTCCCTCAGTACTCTGTTCAGCATCCTCAAAAACGAATTCTTCGTCATCCAACAGGATGGAGACATGATCAGCCCCACGACCCGAGGCGCGGCGTTACTGGAGACGAACGATCCTGAAGAGCTGGTGCCAGTACTGATTACCCGCATTCTCGGATTCGACAACGCCCTGTGGCTCCTCAAACAGCAACAAACCGCCACCGGTGCTGAATTAATGGCCCTGCTGCAATCGGTTAACCCTGGCTGGACCAGCAAATTTGCGCCCAGTGCCTTGGTGAAATGGCTACGCGATTTTGGACTGATTGCCTTACAGGACCAAACCCAGTATGTTCTTACAGAGCGCGGCCAGTATTGGGCCGAGCAGATTTATTGGGAACCGGAGCATCTTGTAAAGGAAGAAGAAATTGAGGCGCTGGCACCGGTTGTTGCGGCAAGCGGCTTCGACATCGACATCGACAAGGTAAATTTTTCGAATGTGGTTGCATCAGTCCAACAGGGCTCTGCCTTTTTTGATTCTCTGATCCATCAGCTCCACTGTGGCCTCTGGTCGCACCCTCGCCGACACTTTGCAATTATGGCCGGCCTCTCCGGCTCTGGGAAGACGCTTCTGGCAAAAAGCTATGCGCAGGCCCTCATCGAGCAGTTTGATGCTAAACCAGAGACCAATCTCTTCATACAGGCAGTGCAGCCCGGCTGGTATGATCCGACGCCTCTTTTTGGCTATGTGAATCCGCTCAGTACCGGGAACTACCGGCGGCCCGCCATGCTGGACATGCTGCTACGCGCAAACCAACATCCAGAGCAACCTTTCATCATCATCCTGGATGAGATGAACCTCTCGCATCCGGAGCAATATTTCGCGCCCGTGTTGTCAGCGATGGAGTCAGGCGATGCCCTGAGGCTTCATAACGAGGGGGCTTCGTTTGACGGTGTGCCGAACCTCATACCGTACCCAACCAATGTGGCCTTCATCGGCACAGTCAATATGGATGAGACCACTCATGGGATATCTGACAAAGTGCTTGATCGCGCTTTTACCTTGGAATTCTGGGATATCAATCTGGACCATTATCCCAACTGGAATTCCCGAGGACTGGATCAATCGACCATCGAATTGATTCGCAAATGCCTTCAGGATCTTCTAGACGCGCTGTCTCCTGTGCGCCTCCATTTCGGTTGGCGCACCGTGGACGATGTTCTGGATTATGTGGGGCTAGCGAAGAAGTCGTCACCAGCCTTCGCCATCCGCAGCACCCTTGATGAGGTGATCTATGCCCGGGTGCTTCCCAAATTGCGGGGTACTGAAACGGCGCGGCTGCGAAGCGCTTTGGATAAGCTCATTAAGGCTCTCGAAAGGCACGAATTGAACAAGAGCGCCAACAAGGTCAATCAGCTCAAGATGGACTTGATCGATTCCGGAATCATGCGGTTCTGGCGCTAGCTCCCATGCTTGACGTATTTGTCCGGGACGGCGAGGTGCTGCGCAAGGTCGGGGAAGCGGTGCCCGGCCAAGTGTGCTCCGGCTTTCAGGAAAGAGGCTACTACCTATTTCAAAAGCCGAGCCGAAGTATGGCACTGTTCGTTGATGATGCACCATTGCCATCAGATGCGGATGAACTCTTCTGGGAGTGGTCACCCGGTTTCTACGCTGGTCAAGTAGTAGCCGAACTTCAAGTCCCGGGACAACACAGCATGCATCAATTCCTTCTCGACGTCAGTCCAGATCCCAATAAGGCCGGGCAGGCGCTTTTTGTTCAATACATAGAGGAAGTCGCCGATTATGCACCGGAACTCCTCCTTGGGACGGAGCCGGCTACCCAAGGCCTCTCGGGGCAGTCCTCACTGACCAGTATTTGGATTGCCTATGCACGGCTAAGGGCTATCATGCCCAGGTACATCCGTGCCATGCGAGCGGTTGTCGCCGATCCGATAACGCGTCTTTCCCATTACCGTGAAAAGCTGCTGATTCACCTTGCTCGCCATGTGGATGTCACTACCGTTCAACGACTTGCCAGTAATGCCAATCTTCTGGCGACTGTGGCGACACTTGCCAAAGGAAATGCCGCACCAGACCTTCTTCTCGACGACACAACTGTAGACGTCCCTTTTAACGAACCCACAGTGGATAACCCGGCAAACCAGCAGTTGCTACGGCAGTTACTCGACATCATCCGCCTTATCGAGTGGGTAACCATCGAACTGGAGAATTATCGCAAACGGGCATCGGAGACAGAAACTGAAGTGCTAACCCGTATCCCGCGTCGACTTCGATATTTGAAAGAGATCCGGCGAGAGTTGACCAACATTGCTCGCCATCATCCTTTCGCTAGCGTGACACCTCGGGAGCCTAGTGCGGCAGGATTGAATGCCGTATCAGGCCACCCCCATTACGCCCATGCCCACCAATTCGGAGCAAAGCTTCTTAAACGTGGTGTCTCACGGCTCGATAATGAAGAGAAGCTCTACGTCGGTCCGACATGGCAAATCTATGAGGCTTGGTGCTTTTGTGTGCTGGCGAAGTCTCTTGAAGAGGCTTTCTCCGAATATCAATGGCGAAGACATAAATCATCCGCCCATGTCGACATGTTCGCCGAAGGTATAAGTGGTGAAACGCGCATTCGACTCTACTACCAGCTCACCTCCCCTTCTATTTCCCCGTCTAAGAGTCACGGTTACTACAGTATCAGTCGCGAACGACGTCCAGACCTGCTGCTGGAAATTAAGAATGGAGAACATGTGCATTTCATTTCCCTTGATGCGAAATACAGGGCTTCCCGCCAAAGCATATTGGAGGCTATGAGCTCGGCCCACATCTATCGGGACTCGATAAAAAAAGATGAAGAACCTCCCACGTGGTCTCTCCTGCTCGTCCCTACAACTACTGCGGTGACTGACCTTGCTGCATGGGACTATCGGAAGAAATACGGTGTGGGATGTATTGAGCTTTCTTCGGTGAAAACAGCCCAGCGGTTGATTGAGAGTATTCTGACGGAGGTTCGCCTGCTTACAGTGACGCAGTAGCGTTCGCCAATACCCAATTGTGCGACGACAAGGCCACCTGCCACTATTCTCATCCTGACCCTAATTTTCTAAGAAAAGTCGCGGAAATCGATTCCAACACGCTTTCAAAACGCGATTGCCTAAAGAACAAAGCCTAAGCTCCGATTGAGCTTAGGCTTAACATCTACAAAGATAACGGATGTTCACACAACACCACTAGAGTGGCAACCTTTCAATGTTGATATCTTCGGTTCCCTGATAAATTACGGATGGTGATGAACATTTCTTTTGCGTCGACAAGTGCTCATACACTCGACTGCCGAGCCACTTGGAAACAAGCTCCTGCAAATCGGGTTTACTCATGTAATCCGTAAATAAATCCTCGTTCAGTTCCATACGCTCGATAAATAAAGACTCTAGCACTTGCCTGAATACTAGCTGAAATTTGTCCAGCGAATTGACCTCTGCAGCTTTTCTCAACGATTCATTTTGGGTAGCCGATTCGGTAATCTGGTCGAAAAATAATTGATCGGCCTCGTTCAAATCGCCGCCAAAACGCTGGTTAATAATATCGATGAGTCGAGAAAGCGAAACCTGTTCCTCTCTGACCATTCCGGTGCCCACTTCTCGAGGGCCATCGAGCGGTTTGGCATACCCATCATTGAGGCTAATAGATCCTTCACTAATCTTTTGTAAGCGATAGTATTCCAAGTCGATTTCTTCATCGAATTGATATCCGGCTCCAGTTTTTCGCTTCGGCAGCTTTAAAGCCAGATGACGTAAATAGGTAAATAGTTTTTCAAGGTCGCTGTCCTGATAAGGAATGACCTGACTTAAAAAACTATACAGGTTTCTAAACGCCTGAATTTTGCCCCGCCAAAGTTCAGCTGCTTCCTCTTCAGATTTTTGCAAATCGGCAAATCGGGCAACAGCCTGATCCAAAATCACATTCATCGTTTTATGGTCGGATGGGCTCTGGCGGCGTTTAGGTGCAAAAAACACCTTGGCAAACGCATCGACTTCTTCTTGAAGATAAATCGATGAAGCATCAAGCTCTGCCTTTACCTCATAGAGCCGGTCAGGATCGACTTCTTCGCCCATCACCGACCCTTCGTAATATTGGCGAAATGCCTCTTGTATTTCGGTAGGGTCATTAACGAAATCCAAAATAAATGTATCGTCCTTTAACGGATGTGTGCGGTTTAGGCGAGAGAGCGTTTGCACAGCCTGGATACCGGCAAGTCGTTTATCCACATACATAGTGTGCAGCAGTGGCTGATCGAAACCCGTCTGATATTTTTCAGCCACCAACAGTACTTGGAAATCGGGCTTTGCAAAGGTATCCGGCAGCTCTTTTTCCTTTAGTCCATTGTTCATTTCGACTTCGGTATAAGTCTTTTCCGGACACTTTTCATCTTCGACAGTACCTGAAAATGCCACCAAACTTTTAATAGAGTAGCCTTTTTCCTTAATATAACGATCGAACTCCTGTTTATATCGCACTGCCTCCAGTCGCGAACCGGTTACCAGCATGGCCTTGGCATGTCCACCAATCTTGTGTCGGGTGAAGTGCTGAAAGTGCTCAACGATGACTTCCGTCTTCTGGCCAATGTTATGTGGGTGCAGCCGCATGAAACGAGCCAGCGCTTTGGCTGCTTTTTTGCGCTCTACGTTGGGGTCATCTTCCGCTTTTTTGATCAGCTTGTAGTAGGTTTTGTAGGTCACATAATTACGTAACACATCTTCAATGAACCCTTCCTCAATCGCTTGGCGCATCGTATAACGATGAAACGGCTCGCCATTACGGCCAAAGATTTTCAGGGTTTTATGCTTAGGTGTAGCGGTAAAGGCGAAGAAGCTCATATTGGCTTGTTGGCCACGTTTAGCCATTGCTCGATACAGCCGTTCCAACTCAGCCTCACCCTCCTCTTTTGCCAGTTCCTGAGCCTTGCGGCGCAGTTCAGCCCCGCCAAGTACGCCTTTAAGTTCCGTGGCAGTTTCGCCGGATTGCGAACTGTGTGCCTCGTCGATAATCACCGCATAGTGTCGGGTGGGTAAGTGACTACCAGTCTCGCCACGCTCCTCGTTCAATTTAGCCAGCTGTCCAGACACAAAAGGAAATTTCTGTAAGGTGGTGATGATAATCGGCACAGCGGATTCGAGTGCTTCAGCTAATTGCCGGGAATCTTCATCGATTTTTTGCACTACACCTTGCCGATGATCGAACTGATAGATGGTGTTTTGCAATTGCCGATCAAGTACCACCCGATCGGTAATGACGATAACACTGTCGAAAATGCGTTCGTCCGCTGCACTATGCAAACTGGAAAGCCGGTGAGCCAGCCAAGCAATGGTATTACTCTTACCGCTACCGGCAGAGTGTTCGACTAAATAGTTATGACCAACCCCCTCACTCACTGCCGTAATGACCATTTGCCGCACAGCTTGCAGCTGATGGTAACGGGGAAAGATCATGCTTTCCTTACGGATTTTTTTGCCATCCTCTGACATTTTTTCTTCAATATTCAGATGAAGAAAACGCGCCAGGAGATCGAGCAAACTGTCACGAGATAGAACCTCTTCCCATAAATACGCTGTTTTGTAGTTACGGCCAGCCTTGTCAGGCTCGTTACCCGCACCACCCTGATTGCCACGATTGAAGGGCAAAAAGTGTGTGCTGGTTCCCGCTAGGCGAGTCGTCATATGTGCTTCTTCGGTATCCACCGAAAAATGTACTAGTGTGCGTTTGGTAAACTGAAAGATCAGTTCGCGCGGGTCACGGTCGTGGCGATATTGATGAATGGCGTTGGCCGCCGTTTGGCCGGTAAGTGGGTTTTTCAACTCCAGCGTTACCACCGGAATGCCGTTGATCGACAGCACCACATCCAGTGATTTTTCATTCTTTGGGCTGAAATGCAGTTGCCGGGTTAGGCCTAAGCGATTGGCTTGATAGCGTACCTCCAACTCTGGATTGAGACCATGGGCCGGGCGGAAAAACGCAATACGCAATTTCTTGCCAAAACACTTGAATCCATGGCGCAGGGTGGACAGAACGCCATGGGTATCCAGCCATTTGCACAATGCTTGCAAAACCCGTTCGCCGGTTTCATCGCCATGAAGGGCTTCCAGCTTCTCCCAGGTCTTGGCTTGAGTTGCGCGGATAAAATCCAGCGCCGCTGTTGGAAAAATGGCTCGTTCACGGTCGAAATCGCCGGACAGAAACGTCTGATAGCCATCAGCCAATAATACTGACTCGATGGCGGTTTCAAAGGCGGCTTCGCTGGTTTGTTTCATTTTCCATCGCCTTGCGCAATATATCTAGGCAACAACTGCTTCAATACAAAGCAGAACTCTTTCAGCCGCCCGTTACCATCAAATTGGTCGATATTTGCAAGCGCTATTTTGGCTTCGGCAATTGACAATGGTTTTGAACGGGTTCGAAGGCCAAAGCCAAAAAAACCGCCAATCCGGGACTTTCTTAGCTGCCGCAGCCCATCATTATCAAGGCCGAGGATTTTGATTGTTTCTTTAGCCCCTTCATGATCATCAGGATCTGGGTGAATACGGCCACTCCATGCGAATGTAAAACGTCGCTCACAATCCTCTGAGAGCGGTGAAATAAAGGACTGCTCATCCCACCATCCATTCTTTAATGGCGCTCCATATCCATATGATGTATCCCCTCCTTCAGCCGGAAAGCAAGCAACAACATTCCTGTAATCGACATCCTCCCAATCCGCACATTGGTTTTGGGGTTTAATGTGTTCAATGTGTGAAGACTCTTTAGTTATGGCTAGACCAGTGTATGCACATATTTTGCCTTGCTCATTAAGCAACTTGTCCTTGAGCTTACGATGAGCCTCCGTTCCCGACAAGGCTTTGTAAGAATGATTGTGGTCTTTATTGCCATCACGCCACTCGGTTAACTCTTTCGGCGCATGTGTCTTCACAACCCTTCTCATCTTAGCTCCAGCAATTCAAACCGATCTAATATTGCAAACGCTTCCTGCAAATCAGGAAAATCGCCGATCGCTACCTTCATTCTTTCTGCAAGGGCGCGAGCGGCTTCGTACTGACCTTTGTCAATCGCGTCAAAAACTTTCGAGAGTTCCTGCTCTGTTTCGTAATCCCGAGCAGGCACCCCCATGATATTCTGCAAAACCCAGCTGCTGTCCATGCCAAACGCCTGTGAAACTTCAGTCAAAATGACTTTTCCCGCGTTATCGTGACTCAATAAACGCAGCTTTTTTGCATTTACTTGCCCAATCACTTGAGGGGAGTGAGTTGTGATGACAAATTGGCAGTTTTTGAAAACATCCCGAAGCCTTCTGACAACTTGACGTTGCCATTTCGGGTGCAGGTGCAATTCAATCTCGTCGATCATCACCAGCGCCACGCCATCAGCGATGGGATTGTCGCTTACCGGGTTGGCAATAGCCAAACGGCGGGTGAGGTCAAATACCAGTGCCAGCAGGCCGCATTCACCGTCGGAAAGTTGCTCTAAAAAGAAAGTTGAACCGTTTTTTTGTACGCTAAACCTGGGTGGACGTTCAGAGTGCAGGCTAAGACTGCTCACATCAGGCAGAAATGTAGCGATTGCAGCTTCAAGTTGCTGGAACATTCTTGCTACACGTGTTGACTGATTTTCTTCTGCCAGCACTCGGTACCAGTTGGCAAAGTCGTTCAGCGACACTTCCAACTGATCCAGCGCTTTGTCGTACGCCGTAGCAATTTTAATAGCTTTGGCTTTCAGGCTGGGCGGTAACCGAGAAAGAAAGCGGGAGGTCGAATAAAAGACAGCAATTGGCTGCGCCCCCTCGGTCTCCAATGTGTCGACAATCGGGCTCTGGCTGGTATGTGATTCCTTGGGCAGGATGCGCACGGTTGGCACGTCTTCGACTGAGGCTAGTTGAATTTCTATCCGACTAATTTCATCCTTGATTTCCTGTTCTTCCTTCGACCTCTTCTTGGTTTCTCTGGTCGCAAATCTCAGTTTATCCCGGCGAATTGTAAGTTCCTCTGCTCTTGCAGCACTTATTGCAGCTGACCTTGCTATATCGACATAAATATTAGCTTTTGAGGTGTTCAACAGAATTGACAAGGCCAAGTTATCCTTCCCAGACTTGACGTCGGTATCTGCCAATCCAATTACTTTTTCTTGTGATGGCGTAATGTGAGGAAGTACCAAAGACATTGCTTTAACTATTGCACCTAAAAGCGCGGATTTTCCGACACCATTCACTCCAGCAATTACTGTTACATCGGCTTCGAATTGGAGATCAATTTGATCGTAGCCTCGAAAATTGGCGAGTGTTACACGCTCCAGCTTCATGAACGCATCTCCTCGATGGAAATCTGGCCGGCCACAGCGGCGGTAATCAGGGCGGCGCGACGTTCTTTGAGAAGATCGATAGAGTTGCGTATTTCCGCAAGCAATACAGAGCTTCTCTGCCCTGAAATTTCTAAATACTGGGTAATAGCAACTTGCTCATTTAGCGGTGGAATTAAGACAATGAAGTTTCCGAGTGACTCAAAATTAAGGCCTTCGCGCCCACTTCCCGACTGAGATAGATTAATCTGATGCTGGCCTATTTCAGACCGAAGCGTGAAATATAAGAATTTGGTTTGAATTTGCTCTAATGGTCTTATGATACAGACATGCTGATTAACGTTTGCTTCCCCTTGCATATCTTCAACGTAGAAGCAGCGACCAATTGAAGCCCCAGTAATATTGATCAAAACATCCCCGTTGGACACCTTGCTATTGGTCATGGACTCGTGCGTCTCGTCATCGATAAAAACAATATCGTCCATTCGTAAGCCATCGAAATGAATGTTCTGGCTTCTAAGCAGTGGTACACCTTCAGTTTGATACGACTCTGCACCACCTCTTGGCGTGATGCCACTTCCAATCTTGAAAACTACGTGCTTCAACTTCCATATTTCCCAATGCATCGGAATATCCCCCAGCCAGTCGAGGCCGGAGTGTTTGAGAAGGGCATTGGGACTGAGGCCACGGGTGACGGTGCTACTGATGAGGGCGGCGCGCTTTTCTTCCAGCAGGGCCAGCATGATTTTCTTTTCCGCCAGTAGCGCATCGATCTGGGCGGTTTCCCGATCGAGGTAGTCGGCGATCAGGTGTTGGGTTTCATAAGCAGGAACAGGGAGCTTAATTGAACTAATGAAGTCCCAGTTTGCACGAGGCATTTTTGCGCCGAAGGTCGAGGCATCCACCAGGCCGACGAAATCCGGCGCCAGCATCGAGTAAAGCAAAAAGCGCGGATGAATGTCCGGTTGTGGCTTTAAAACTAGCAATTCAGTACTGCATACTCCATCTTTATCAGTATGAATGGCTTTCGCTAAATATGGACGCAGCTTCCCGAAAAGCACATCACCTGAATAGAAAACATTGGCGGTTCCGCTTGCAGAGTCATCACTCTCGGAGCTATCAGAAGACGTATTGAGCAAAAGCTTTCCTGTCCATGACTGAATATTTTCTAGGCCCAAGTAATCGGTATGGTCCGAAGTCGCATCTGTCCGCTCGTTTCGGAGTGGCGCAATAAATTTCAGGCGTTTTTCGACTTCTTCAATACTCCTCGTCTTCTCGCCTTCGCGTGAGCCAACCATCACTCCGTAACCTCCCGCAGTAGCGTCATGATCCGCTTTTCTACCGCCTCCAGTTCCTCGTCAATCTCATGTAACGGGCGCGGTGGCTTGTATTCGAAAAACTCGCGGTTGAAATTAATCTCATAGCCCACTTTACCAATGCCACCATCCAGTTCATCCAAAGTTTCGCGATCAATCCAGGCATCGTTAATATAGGGCCATACCTCGCGTAGGACAAAGCTAACAATGTCTTCCTTGAGTGGGATATTTTCAAAATCTTTCAGCGTGGGGTCGGACTCGTATTCGATATGTATGCCTTTACTATCGGCATAGAGTCCCAGCAGAGATTGCAACTCGCCTTGCTTTAGCTCGGGCAGAGTCTGGTTGGGGAACAGAGAGACAATATCCAATTCGTCGATTTTGTGATGTTTAGCGATGACCGGCTTGGCCTCGGAGTCGACCTCAGTGAATGCGTCCCGGAACAATTTTTTCTGAGCGGTGCCTTTGGCTCCTTTGGCCCAACCTTCCACGTCTTCCGGTAGGGCTTTGACGATTTTCTGTACAGCTTCCCAAGCTTGGTTCCAGTCGTCATACTGCTCACCACCTAATTTATCTTCCACTGCCAGCACGGCATCGAGCAGTTCGGGGCAAGTGTCGAGGTAGCGTTCTTTGGCTTCCTGCGTGATCTGGAAGCGCAAACGCAATGGGCGCAGGATGGTGACACGCCGGTAGCCGAAATCGGCATTGTCGAACACCTTGCTGGTATTGGATTCGGTCAGCGCGCCGTGCTCGCGGGTGATTTCATGAATGGCGGCTTCGTCCAGATAGCGGCGTTTGTTGCCAAGGCTGCGTTTCATGGGCGTCCAGCGCTCACGGGCGTCGATCAGTTGTATCTTGCCTTTGCGATGTTGTTCCTTGCGGTTGCTGAGTACCCAGACGAAGGTACCGATGCCGGTGTTGTAGAACATTTGCTCAGGTAGGGCGAAAATGGCTTCCAGCCAGTCATTTTCGATAATCCAGCGACGTATTTCGCTTTCGCCGCTATTCGCTCCACCGGTGAACAGCGGCGAGCCATTGAAGACGATGGCAGCGCGGGAGCCTGGTAAATCTTTATTCCCCAGTTCATAATCAGCGAATTTATCGATCATGTGTATCAAAAACAGCAAAGCGCCGTCATTAATGCGTGGCAGCTTGCCTTTGTAACCGCGGAAATCGGGCCAACGGTCAATCTCTTTTTTCTCGCCTTTCCAGTCCACGCCAAAAGGTGGATTGGCCAGCAGGTAATCGAACCACATATCCGGGAATTGATCGTTGGTAAGGGTATTGCCGTACTCGATGCGGCTATCGCGATGGCCTTTGATCAACAGGTCGGATGCGGCGACGGCATAAGAGCGCGGATTATAGTCTTGCCCATAGACCTTAACCGTGGCCTGTTCGTTATGGGCGCGAATCCAGTTCTGCGCTTCCGCCAGCATTCCGCCAGTGCCGCAAGCAGGGTCACAAATCGTGGCGATAACGCCTTCCTGCGTAAGCACACGCGTGTCGGGTTCCAACAACAGGTTGACCATCAGCCGGATCACCTCGCGAGGGGTGAAGTGATCACCGGCCGTTTCGTTCGCCGCCTCATTAAAGCGCCGGATCAAATCCTCGAATACCAGTCCCATGGTGATGTTGTCGACCCGTTTCGGATGCAAGTCAATCTCGGCGAACTGGGCAACCACCTGATAGAGGCGATTGGCTTCTTCAAGCTTCTCGATCTCCTTCTCGAAATCGAAGCGCTCGAAAATCTTGCGGATATTTTCCGAGAAACCATTAATGTAGTCGGTCAGATGGCGGCCGATGTTATCCGGGTCGCCCTTAAGTTTGTAGAAATCGAGCTGACTGTGGTTATGAAAGCCAAGCGCGTTGCCATCATCATCCTTCGCCACATTATTTAGGATAGCATCGATATTCTGTATGCCTTTGGCGCTAAGTTCCGCGTGACGTTTTAGTACAGCTTCCTTAGTGGGTGCCAACGCCCAATCGAAACGGCGTAGCACAGTAAGCGGTAGCATCACTCGTTCATATTGCGGTGGTCGATAAGGTCCGCGGAGAAGGTCCGCTACGGACCAAATGAAGTTGGCGAGTTGCTGGAAGTTGATAGGTGCCATGTATTTTGTCGTCCTAGATCGCGCGGTTCTCGATAAAGCCAATGCGGATAGCTCGTTCCGTGATGATTGTAAAGCCTATCTCTTTGTTGAAGCCGATAGAAAATTGACCATTTGTGCCTGTTAAATTTTGATGAGGCATAACAGCCGCCTATCTTACTATAGGCTTATAGAATAAGTCGACAGAACTGCTCAGGCGACCTACAAACATCGCTCAGGACTCACATTATGCAAATACTCGGAAAGGTAAGAGATGGCAAGTATTCGTGCGAAATTGGGTAAACTCAATAGTTGCAAAGTCGTTTCCAAAACCTGTCCAGAAAACGACCGTTTGATGGACATCGATTCAGCAGTGAGTCGGAACAAAGCATCAAAACAGAGCGGCAATATTGGGAACACAAGAGGGTGTAAAAAATTTTTTGTAAACGGCTCTTAGGCAGGAAACTGCTGCAACTTTATCTAGGAATAAGAAAACGATCTCAGAGAAACTATTGGATAATCTGTTGGTGGGCTATCAAAAAGCCGAAGATCTGCTAGGCGAGAATGGTCTGCTAAAGCAATTGACCAAGGCATTGATGGAACAGGCACTGGAAGCTGGAATGACCGTACATCTGGAGCACGCAAAATAACATAATATAACAAATACTTATGGTAAGTTATGACGCTCATTTCTGGCAAAACTGGCAAATTTTGAACGCTTTTTTTCAACTCTTCGAGAGCCTGACGCGAGCCATAAAGTTATTCGCATTACCCAAAATAAAACATATATCGGGTGCCGTTTGGGGCAAGTTGGCTAGACCTGAATGAGAAAAACGTTACCAAGACCGGAACTTGACCGGAAGACGGACAAAAAAAAGGGCTTGCACGCTGCAAGCCCTTCATTTTTTTGGCTCCCCCGGACGGGCTCGAACCGCCGACCTAATGATTAACAGTCATCCGCTCTACCGACTGAGCTACAGGGGAATAATTTGTTTCAGTATGGCGCGCCCGGAGAGATTCGAACTCCCGACCGCACGGTTCGTAGCCGTGTACTCTATCCAGCTGAGCTACGGGCGCCTTACTGAGACGCTTATTATGCGTTTTCAGCACTTCCCTGTCAACTGTAAATTTAATCAATTTACAAATATTTGGATGAATCAGCGTTGGGGCTATTAATTCCCTGATTAGTGCTCCACAGTAAACCAGAGTATTAGTGATAAATCATGACACCGCTGAACAGTAAAAATTTCCTTATCTGTATGGCATACAGGGAGATGGTTCTGCATTCTTATAGGATGACCTTACTTTTATAATCGTTGGCGCATTTTGCCAACTATCTCAATCGTAGCAAGCTGACATAAGAGGCGACTTCGTAGTCATAAATTTTCGGACTGATGAAAAAAAGAATTTTTCCTATGGCGAATAACGCGGTGTAAATGAATAATAGCTTATTTTTGCATGCCATCAGCCCGATGTTGTAGTAACCCGAGCCTTGAAAAATTATGAGTCTGCGCTACCAAATTAATATACGAATTTTGATCTCTTCCCTGTGCATCCTGATACTGGGTGGATCGATAGCCATCTGGCAGGCGCGCGGTGCTGTGACTAAGGAAATCGATTCGTCCATCAATCTGGCTGTCCAGTTGATAACATTCGGCTTTTCGCAAGCCTCACAAACTCCGCTTAATAAAACCGATTGGTTACTGAAATTTAATTCCCTAAATCAGACCCGGCACTTAAGCATTCAACTAAAAGAACCTTCAGGACAGATCATCAGTTTTGCCCATGGAAATCGACAAACCAATAATGTCGAACTGCCCCCGCGATGGTTTATCGATCTGGTTGCAGTTCATTACCCCAAAGTTGAGCATCAAATCACTAGCTTTAACGGCGAACAAATCACCTTGGTTATTCAGGCCAACCCGCTAGATGAAATTACTGAAGTGTGGCAAGAAAGCATCGCCTCTTTTAGTTCGTTTTTCCTGCTAACATTATTTACCTTTTTGACCGTCAACCTGGCTTTTAACAAAGCCCTTAAATCCATTGCAGTGATTGTCGAGGCGTTAAAAGTCATTGAGACCGGACAGTACCAGCAAAAACTACCCGATTTTTCGATCCAGGAATATGACAGTATCGCCAAAGCCATCAATCACATGACCGGTGAGCTGAGTGCCAGCCAACAGGAAAACCGTGCATTAACCCAACACACCCTGGCAATACAGGAAGACGAACGGCAACGGCTCTCTCAGGAATTGCATGATGAACTGGGACAATCGCTGACTGCCATTAAAGTCATGGCAGTAACCACTGGGCGCTCCCCAACCGAAGCAAGGACCGACATCAAACAGGCTACCGACTCCATCATCAGTATCTGCGATCATTTAATGACCGTAGTGCGTTCGATGATGCATCAACTGCATCCTTTGGTATTAACGGAGCTGGGACTCAAAGCGACCATGGAAGACCTGTTAAACCACTGGTCAATGAGAAACCCGGAGTTAAAACTCACCATTACCTGCCCTGACGAGGTCGATGATCTGGAGCAAAAGATCAGCATTCAAATATTTAGAGTCGTGCAGGAATGCCTGACCAATATCGTACGGCATGCCCAAGCAAGCCAAGCCGCAATTAGCCTGGAAATTGAGCATCAAACCGACACAGGGCCAAAGCTGCGGCTACAGGTAACCGACAACGGCCAAGGCTGCGCCGCCAACAGGATTAAAACCGGTTTCGGCTTATTGGGCATGCGGGAAAGAATCAACAGCCTGGGCGGCAACTTCACCATACAGACTCAGCCGCAGCTGGGCATGACTATCACCGCAACCATTCCGTTATCATGAGCGACAAGATAAAAGTGATCCTCGTTGACGACCATGCTGTAGTGCGCGCAGGTTTTCGGATGTTGCTGTCGGCCGAGGCCAATATTGACGTGATCGCCGAAGCCGAGCGTGGCGAAGCGGCTTGCCAGCTGTATCTGGAGCAACAACCCGATGTAATGGTGCTGGACTTATCAATGCCCGGCATCGGCGGACTGGAAAGCATACGCCGCATCTGCAACCGAGACAGTGGCGCCAAAATACTGGTCTTTAGCGTTCACGATGAAATGGTTTATGTAGATAGAGCCATGAATGCCGGTGCCAAAGGCTATATCACCAAAAACAGCGCCCCCGACATTTTGGTAACGGCGATACAAAAAATAGCCGCAGGCGAGATTTATATAGAGCATGCTTTGATGAAAAACATGCCTGCACAAGCTAGCGAGACCGATTACCAAACCATCGTAGATTCCCTGTCCGCCAGAGAATTCGACGTATTCCTGCTGCTGGCGAAAGGCTTTACTGGCCATAAAATAGCCGATGAACTATGCCTGGGCTATAAAACCGTCGCCAATTACGGCACGCGAATAAGAAGTAAACTTAACGTTTCAAGCGTCGCCGAACTGGCGCATATTGCGATGGTTCTGGGAGTAATGAAGAATTGAGCAGGCTGCGCATCGCGCAGCCATTACCCTGCTCCCTCAATGCCAGCCGCCGTATTGTTTAGTCGGATCACCGCGCCAACCCGTTGTGGTCTTGTTGGCATCGGGAGTATGTACAATGCCCGATGCCGCACGGGTCATATTGGCATGCGTATAGCCGCCCATCGCTTTTGCCGCTTTAGCTACCGCCGTCGTCGAGGGATTAATATCGTATTTCGTAATCGTGTCGTGAATGACCGCTGTAACCAGCTTCTCCGTGCCCGGCCCGGAAGAAAACGCCAACAGAATCGGTAAAACCGTATTGGCTGGCACTTCCACGCTGTAATGGCCGTCATTTACAGTCGTTTGGGTAATTAAACGATCGTTTTCATCGGTTACTTCCACGATGCCGGTTTTAATCACGCCTTTGTCATTACTGACAATCCCCTCTAAAACAGTCGCTTGTGCATATTTTTTTACCGGGGCTTGACTGACTTTTGCCGTTTTCTGCTCTTGCTCGCAACCGATAATTCCAAAACCAGTCAAGGCCAGCACTGCCGTAAATAAAATTGTGCGATTCATCTTTCCTCCTACCAATGCCTAGCGTTATTGCTGCAAAGTACATTGGATTATAGTGCCCAAGCTATTCCCGGCAAAAACAAAAAACCTAAAACTCTTCCCACCCCCCCGAACCGGCTGTCGTCAATGACGCTTTAAGCCTGGCCGTCGGCGGGACAAGGCGGTAAGCGTCGGCCGAGCTGTCCGCCACCTTAAACCCGCTCACCGTCGCCACCAACGCTTGCGCCTGTTGTTCCAGCGATTCGGCCGCCGCCGCGGCTTGCTCGACCAGCGCGGCATTTTGCTGGGTGACGTCATCCATTTGCGTGATAGCCTGGCCCACCTGCTCGATGCCGGCGCTTTGCTCGGCGGACGCGGCGGTAATCTCGCTCATCATGTCGGTCACGCCCTGCACGGAACTGACGATTTCCTCCATGGTCTGTCCGGCTTGGGCGACCAGCCGGCTACCGCCGGAGACCTTGCTGAGCGAGTCGGTAATCAGGTCCTTGATTTCCCCGGCCGCGGTCGCGGCGCGTTGCGCGAGATTGCGCACCTCGACGGCGACCACTGCAAAACCCCGGCCTTGTTCGCCGGCGCGGGCGGCTTCCACGGCCGCATTCAGCGCCAGGATATTGGTCTGGAAGGCGATGTCGTCGATCACCGAAATGATATCGCCGATCTTCCGGGACGATTCATTGATGTCAGCCATCGTCCGTACGACCCGGTCGACCACGGCAACGCCCTGGCCGGCGATGCCGGTGGCGTCTGCGGCAAGCCGGTTCGCCTGCTGGGCGTTTGCGGAATTATGCTGCACGGTGGAGGTCAGCTGTTCCATGCTGGCGGCGGTTTGTTGCAGGCTGGCAGCCTGCTGTTCGGTACGGTGCGACAGGTCGTTGTTGCCGGACGCGATTTCCCGGGTGCCGGTGTTAATGCCGTCGGCAGCGGCCTGGATCCGGCTGATGACCTCCTTGAGTTTTTCTACCGTGGTGTTGGCGTCTTCTTTGAGCTGGCCGAACAGGCCGGCATAGTCGCTGCGAATGGTCTCGGTCAGGTCGCCGCGGGACAAGGCATTGAGCACCCGCACCACGTCATTGAGTCCGGCCTCGCTAGTCTGCATCAGCCGGTTGATGTCGGCCCCCAGATGGCGCAAAAAGCCTTCCTTGCCGTCCAGCTCCAGGCGCAGGCTGAAGTCGCCCCGGGCCGCGGCCTCGACGATGCGGGCGACTTCATTCTCGGCGATGACCTCGTCGGTGCGGTCGTGCCATTCGGCGACCGTGCCCAGCCGTTGGCCCTGCTCGTTGACGACCGGGTTGGCGATCACTTCCATCGACCGACCGCCGACCGTCATGCCGGCGGTATAGGTGCCGGTTAAGGCGGCCAGCAGGTCGGCCTGGTGCGAGGGATGGGCGTGGAAATCATCGATGCGGGCGCCGACCAGGCGGTCGATCGAGACGCTTGCCCCGCCGTTGCGCGAGGTAGCTTCCCTGTCGGTCTTGCCGAGAATCTTGATCACTTCCCGGTTGGCGTAGATGATGCGGCGGTCGTTGTCGGCGATCATCACGCCGGTGCTGACGTTGTCCAACGCGATCTTGACGCGCAGGGTTTCGTCGGCGGCTTTCCGATCCGCTGTGATGCGCTCCAGCAGTTGTTGCTGCATGTGTTTCATCGCATATAGCAAACTGCTTTTGTCGTTCCGATCAACCTGAATATCCCGATTTAAATTGCCTTCGGCAATTTCCATGGCAATCGCTTTTGCAAAGTAAGGGTCAATGCCCAAACTCTTGTTCAGGTAGCGGGTTAAGTAAACAGCAATACCCAATCCCAGGCCGATGCCGGTCAAAGATATGACCAGCATGATCATGGACGCACGCTGGGTTGATTCGACAATGGCATGGGCGTTATTTTTAGCGTCGTTCACACCCTGATTTTTAATTCTGTTGAGTTGCGTGCGCAGGTTTTTCGCCAGTTTATTGAAATCGTTCAGAACCTGGTTACCGGCATCTACGCCCTCGGCAGAGTAGACCGCGGTCATGCGCTTGCCTTCGCTGTAGTACCAGTCAAAAGCGGTATCGAGGGCCGCCAATTCTTTCAACTTCATCTCGGATGAAGCGAAATTGTTTAATGTTGCACCCTGGCTGGACTGAGCGGATTCCGAATTCGTTGAGGCATCCGCCTGCAGACGCTCACGAAACTGTGCAATGCCCTGCTTGAAGTCTTCGACAGCCCTTTGGGCATCCTGAAAACTGTCCGGGTCCTGGCTGATTGAAGCCTGGGTAAGCAGTTGTTGTACTTGGACGGTATAAACCGCCATACGCTCTGCCAACAACGCATTGGGCAAATAGGTATCATCTACTTTCGCGACATCGCGCTGAGTCTGCGAAAAACTAAGCAAACCCACGCCAACTATGCCTATCATCAAACTGATGATGGCGAGAAAACCGAGTAATATACGGACTTTGAAACTTATATAACCAAACATTTTAAGAACCTTTTTATATTATTTACTAGTTCCACGCTTTCACGTTGTATAAGGAAAATGGGATATCCGCTTAAGGGTTAATTAACCACATGCAGTTTTGTAACTGTCCCATAAGCAGAAAATTGAAGATTTTTTCTGCCTTTTTCCACTTTCCGTTGGTTAATAAACAAACTATTCCCTTCAATTTTTTTGGCCTGTTTTTTGGCTTCGGATGCTAAATCGGCTATATCCACATGCGACTGACATTGACTGGTTGCAACTGAATCCACCAAGCCAATCGACAAACTGATCAACGGAAAAAAGCATTTTTCTCCCGCTCTGTTTTCAGTAAAGATACCGCCCGTTTTGACATCCTCATCTTTGTAATAGCTGGGGACGGTTCCCTGAAAGTCGTTCAAAATATTTTTACAGCACTTTCCCCAATCATCACCGGTAAAAATGACTATAAAATCATCTCCGCCGACATGCCCTACCAGGCCGCTCTCAGCAGGAATGTGTTGAGTCAGCGTGTTGGCAACGGCTTTAATAATATCGTCGCCCGCGCTGTAGCCGTACACATCATTAAACGGCTTGAAGTTGTCCAGATCAAAGTAGCCGAAACTAAAAGGTACTTTGGCTGCCAACAATTGGTCGATCTGGTCATTGACGGGAACGCTACCTGGCAACAGCGTAAGAGGATTGGCGTGTTTGGCGTTATGGATTTGCTGACGGGTGATTTCTTCGAGCAGTTTCAATATCGTCCCTATCCCTGCATATTCCCCGTTATGGGTGATAATAAAAGCCTGATCATTACGCATTATCGACGTCAGTTGTTTGCTGACCAGTTCAATGGGGGTGTCTTGATCAAAACTTAACGGCGTTTTGTCTATGAACGACTTTATGGGCTTTTTTCCATACAGTTCTATACCGTAGCGACTGGAAAACAGTTTGGACAAAAAGTGGTCGCGGAAAATAAGGCCGGTCGCTGCATTGCCATCAACCAGCGGCAAAATAGTTAAGTCACTATCGTGATGGAATAAGCTCATGACGTCACTGATCGCGGTTTCTGACGAAACCGGCATTACATATTTAGCGAGATGAGCGGCTTTGATAGCGTTAAATTGATTTGGCTGGGCGCTGATAATAAATAGGGATTTATCAACTTTCTCTAAAGGAACGGCCGTTGGCCTGGCAAAATAATAGCCCTGCGCGTGAGTAATGCCCATTTGCTCTACGGCTTTAAATTCCTCTTCCGTTTCGATGCCTTCAGCGATAACGTTGCAATTGAGAGAACTGGCAATGTTTTGAATGGAGCGTACAAAATTAAGCTTGACCGGGTCGTTATGGATGCCTTGTATAAAATGCATGTCGATTTTCACGTACTCAGGCTGTAACTCCGACCATAACCTCAATCCTGAGTAGCCGGCACCCAAATCATCGATGGCGATTTCAAAGCCCATTTTCCGGTAATGGCTGACCGCTTCGCGCATTAATTGAAAATCATCCGTCGGCTGATGTTCGGTCAATTCAATTACCACATATCGCGGATCAATGCCGAACTGGTCCAGCAGCTTAAGCGTTTCCCCTTTTTTAAAGTCCGGTTGCAGCAGCACAGATGGGCTTACGTTAATAAACAGCTTTTCCTTGATATTCAGGCTGGCGTAACGCTTTATGGTGACTTCCCGGCAGATGTATTCAAGTTTGGTGCTTAAATCGAAACGTTCGGCCGTGTCGAACAAGTTAAACGGGCTGTGCAGCGAGCTATCGGATGGCCCGCGGATCAAGGCTTCGTAGCCTATGATTTTCTTTTGCGCTAAAGAAACAATGGGCTGAAAATGAGGCGTTAATTGCTTGCCGTTAAGAATTTTTATGAGTTCGGTATGCAGGATTGACATGTAGTTCCGATTAAGCGCATAGGTATAAATACTTAAATCAGAATATGACAAGTTTATTACAGCAGTGTGACAGCTTTGTTATGTCATTATGACAATCAAAAACGCGGTCTTGTTTTGCGCTATCGTTTGACGATTAATTCCGGTAACACGCTGGTAATTAATCGCCTGTCTAAAGGCATAACCACGAAGGCACGAACAGTTTCGACAATGGAGTAAAGCTCGAAACATAAAGAAAAATCCGGGTAAAAGCTTTGTGTCTTCGTGCCTTCGTGGTTTTAGTTGACGGGGCGAGCGGGCCGCTAATTCACTTACAGCCCATGGCATCCGCGCTTTTTAATTTAACTATAATATTTGTTCCGGATACCCCCGATCATTAGATTTCTCCTTCCCGAGAAGTTTCCATTTCCAGGTTAGCAAATTCATGTTGTTCCAGTTTGCCATCTTTTCCGGCATCGACCTTGTCAAAGACTCGTAGCAGTTCAGGAAAGTTTTGCAATTCATCCTTGGTAATGTAGTGATCGCCATTGACATCGGCTTGACAAAATGTAGGGTATAAAGGAAATTCCCCCGTATTTCTTTCAGACCTTTGTACAGGAGGTTTTTGTTCACCTGCAAATGGACATTCAGTCTTCGGCGCATTGGCTTGCTGAGTGCTTTGATCGGTAGCGCCTTGACTGCCCTGCTGAGTGCTTTGGCGGTTAGCATCTTGACTACCTTGCTGAGTGCTTTGACCAGTGGCGCCTTGACTACCAGAAGCGGGGGCTTGGCCGCTAGTTCCTGCTGTAGCGGATGGTTCGCTTGGCTTTGTAGTTTCCTGACTCGGTGTGCCGGCAGCGGCTTGGCCCGCCTCCCCGCCCTTTTCGCCTGTGCTTGTGGCTTGTTCAGCTTTTTTAGCTTCAGTCTCACTTGCCCCTGAAGGCTGCGCAGGTTTTTGGCTGCCGGTTTCCGTGGTACTTGACGGACCTTGATAAGGGACATATCGGTAATATAAATCGGTATCTTCAGTGCCGGCGTTTACCGAATTGGATGCAAGACTAAGGCTGATGCTTATAATGACCAGCCAAACCGGTAAACTGAAAATTTTAAAAAAATTCAAGTTCGTCTGCTCTAACGGGCGCATATTTATGACGTCAGATATTTCATAAACACTTTTTTTGATTTTCATAATGGTTTCCTTATCTTTGGAGAGTTATAAAGATCAGCTTTATCGTGAAAATGATTTCAACGGTAATATCTAGTTGATTGCCTGCTCATGTGAAAATAACTATTAACGTTTGTGAGGGGTTAATAATGGCATGCCATTATCAATAAGATAGAAAATGACATCGAAGCCATGTTCAACTGCGTTCGGTTTAAGCACAAATCCCAAAAAAAACGGCGGATTCAAGCTGGATTAATCATATATGCACAAGTATTTTTAGTCGGTGCGCTATCACACAATGGCTTGAATACCAGCCCTGAACTTTAATCGCCTATTTGATCGTGTTTTTAATAGTTGTAGATGATGGAAAACTCCGGATAAACGGAGGAAAAATCCAACAACATGCCAAGCCTGTTCATTTGGTGAGCCAAAATAAGGGATCTTCAGGTCCAAATACCAGCTATCACGCCGAGTCCGCTTATTTGATGATCCAAAATATGGGCATCTCTCCTTTATTCCGATAGTCGTTGGGATGCAAAGAAATTTGCTGTATTAACCGTAACAATGAATAGCTCAGCAGTTTACAAAGCCTCGTTAAAACGGATAGCCAAGGATTGCCCATAAAAGAAAATTTCTTATAACCATGGATTTTATAAGAGCGAAGGTCAATAATACCCAGGGTCACTGATAACTAATGCTAGAGTTTTAGTCGTCAGCGAAGTTATGTTTTCTAAGTTATTTAAAACTGGGTAAATCTAAAACCTCAGTCCGATGAAACTGGTCTAGTCTTGGTAAGCGTTTACGAAGGCTAATCAGCTATGACGGCAAGGCCGCTCTCGTAGGATAGCCAGTGAAAATGGCTCGTCGGATTGCTGCCCAATGTCATCCCAAATACTCAAGCTGTAATCTAACTTAGAGTTTCCTATTTAGCTCAATTGATAATAACTATATGAATGAAATGCTGTCTCCAGGCGAAGCGCTTATCTACCATTTTGCTAACCGCTATCTCCGCCATTTATTGCCTGCGGAATACCGGGCTGCATTGCAAGACCGGTTTATCTGTGCCGAACAGAAGATAAAGGATGATCCCGAGGCGTTAGCCTGGAGCCAACGCGTATTGTGGCTACCACACTGGGACGGCGTGTTATCCAGTCCTGTTGCACTCGATGCGGTGGCGGAAACACTGTCCACGGCATTGCTAAAAAACAGGCAAGTAACGATACGTTATCAAGGAAAAAAGGAGCTTCTTCAGTTCAATGTGTTTGGCTTAATTAAACGTGATGAGAGCTTGCTGGCTTTAGGTTCCTATGGCCAAAGTCGAGATCCGTTGGTGCTGGCGGCCCGCAAGATTTTGGCGATTGAGTTGACAGAGACTCCGGCCATTCAGCCAGCACCCGGTTTTGATGTGCAAGACTTCTTGCAGAGGCAATTGAATTTCCCTCATGCTCCCGAAAAAATCGCTTGTTTGCAAATAGAATTTGCTGAAGAACTCTACAGCTATGTGTGTGATCATGTATTGGTCGCTGAGCGAATCCATATCATTAAACCAGAGGATTATCATCATAACGGCTATTTTTTACTGGAAGCCTACGGTATTGCGGATGGCGAGCGGCTACGGCAATGGATCAGAGGTTTTGGCAGCCTGGCGCAAGTACTGAAACCAAATAATATGCGATTAATAATGGAGCAAGCCAGGCTCGATACCCGCACCAATTTGTTGACTGCCATTGAATTTCAACGCTGCTTGAAACGGGAAATTCAACGCTGCCTGCGCGATAACCAGATGACCTTTGCCTTGCTGATTCTCGATTTGGATCACTTCAAGCAGGTCAACGACCGTAACGGCCACGATTTTGGCGACGTTGTGCTCTTACAGGTTGCCGACTGCATCCGGGAATATGATGAAGCGGCCCGTCATGGCGGAGAAGAGTTCTGCATCTTATTGCCGGATACCCGTGCTGACGAGGCTCACGCTATTGCGGAACGGATTCGCCAAAGAATCGAGCAACAAGAGATCGAGAATCAGCAGGGTACCGTGGTGCCTGTTAGCACCAGTATCGGTTTAGCCGCTTATCCTGATGATTTGTCGGCAGAAATAAAATCAGAAATCTTGAGTAGTCATCATGCTGCTGAACTTAGCGAAAAAATTGGTTCGGCGATTTTTTATCAGGCTGACCAAGCACTATACAAAGCCAAAGCACAAGGCCGAAACCGGGTATACAGGGCGGTGGTATCAGCGTGAGCAAGATTAATGCGGCCGTATTAATCGGTAACAGAGGTCGCTAAACGATAATCAGCTTGGACATAATCTTGCTTTTAGTTAACAGAATACATACCAACCTTGGTTCAACTATTAGAAGAAGGTAAAGTGGACCCCATACTGCCGCAGGCTCTAACTGCCATCAACATTCTTGAGCATCTGCAATTCACTCAAAGCCCAGTCTTTCTTCAACTATTCTTTTTTTGTCCTCGTTTTAATGATGCCTTTATTTGTTTTCAACGACGCTTATGTGCCCATCGCTTTCCATATAGGCCTCCTTCACATTTGAAATATCGGAAACCCCTTGCTCGCGAAGCTGCACCATCAATTCCTCGTCAGTTACTAATTCCTTTCTCATGTTTCTACGTAATAATTGACCGTTTTTTACCAGAAGGAGCGGCGGCGGTTCAATAAGACGTTGGAAGATCGGTGATTTATAACTCAGCCAATCGAGCGCAAAATTCCAGAAAATAATAGTGGCAACCAGCAGTATGCCGTTGGGAATAGACTTGTATTCACCCGCCATACCATTCTGCGAAGCATCGGCAAGAAGAGTGATCAGAAGTAAATCGGTTATCCCAAGCGTCCCGGATTGCCGTTTAAGAATGACGCGTAACAGAATGAACAACGCAAGATACATTATCGACCCGCGCACCACGATCTCGATTAATGGAATATCAGGTAAAAAAATTGCTTTCCAATCGATATTCATAACGTACCTCCTGAGATGGTTTATATGATGCCCTTTATCAATTCCTTCCTGAATGCACATATTGTCCCGTGCGGTTAAGCACGGCAGCCCAGTTGAAGACCGTACCGACTATTCATTTCTAACCGCTGAACTATAACCAACGGCAGATTGTGTTCGCCCCATCCATTATCGCTGAGGCAACAAAAGGCTTGCTTTTTCTTATGCTCAACCATATCCGTTGTTTGCTTATATCATTGGATATAGCCAGATTGCAAAGAGATTCAAGCCGTTATCTTCGACAAATTCAGAATCAGTCTGCCGAATGCTTAAAAACAGTTTAATTAGAAGATGCGATATTCCAGATAAGGAGTGTTTGGCAACATTTTTGGGTTATGCTTAAATGCTCGAAACAAAGAACAATTGGCTTAAATAAATTCACCACCAAACTGATAAGGAGACAATATGAGTTTTAAATCCGGGTTAATAAAAATGGCAATAAAATGCACACCTAATTTTATGGTTATATGGGTAGCGAATATAATCCTGAAAGGCATTGCAGAATTAAAGGATTTTAGTTTTGAGCTCGAGCCACGAACAGCATACGTTCAAGTCCAGCTCGTCGGTGAAGTTGAAACGATTGACGTTTGGATGGAAGATTTTGCTGTCGTTAAAAATGACGGAGACTATCACTTAGTCATTCAAAAAGCAGAATCGAACAGGCTCTGGTTGAGCAATATTCTGTCCCGCATCGCAGGAAAAACATGGAAAATCCCTGAAATCCCTCAGATAGCGTCTCATCTTGAGCTAATTGCCGAATTGTTCAAACCCGAAATTGTGGTACAGGAAGCTCCTGAACAGAAATTTCCTGAACTGGAAGCGCCGAAACAGGAAAAACAAGAAGAATTAGAAAATTCTGATCCTGAGAAATAAAAGTAGCTATTAGATCATTGTCACAAAAACCGTTACCCCTAGACAATGATCTGACGGTTTGCGGTATTAGTGTGATCTTTGCTAAAGACGAAACTCTTCAAACACAAGCCGTGTCGGAATACGAGATAATCAGCAATAAAACCTCGGATTCCGTAGGCTCCACCTCTAAATCAGCAGATTAAAAGCTGATCCGGCTAAATGAAAATTCACGGAGTTATTAATCTGAAAATAATAAAGAAAGCGGCAAATAAATATTCACCGCTTTAAAAACCGTTTACCTGTGCGAAGCGTCAGATTGTTGCACATCAACTTCAGTTTTTCTGACGGTATCTCTCACAGTTTCCTTGCGTTCTTTTACCTCTTTGCCAACCCGAACTTCCTCAACAACACGAGATTCTTTAGATACTACCGGAATTTCAGTGTGTTCGGTAAGTTCTACCTCGCCCTCTTTAAAGCTTGCCAAGTCTGCTTCGGTTGCAGGTCGGTCTACAGGCATTCTTTCAACATGCACATGCTCTTCACGAAGTCTGAGGCTTTCTTCCACAGGGCGTTCAACTATCCTACTGCGAAGCTTCGCTCTACCTCGCTCAACTTCTTTTTTCCCTACGTTTAATTGCTCTTCAATAATCGGAATGGTGGTCTCCTCCCTACCGGATTCAGCTACAGCTCTTTCCCTATCCGACATATCAGCCCCATATTGCTCAGCCTGCTCGTCCACATCCAAAGCACCAGCCTCATCAAGAATTTCTCCAGCGCGCCACGCTTCATCTTCCGATTCAGCATGAACGGTGACTATCGCGTCACATTGCCGAGCCGCTTCAGCGTAAGAGCTTGACTTCTCTTGTCCAAATAAAGAGCTGAAAAAGTTGCTGAAACTTTCATTACTTTGATTGGATTTTTGGGTTGAAACATCGACACTCGCGCGCGAGAAGCCGTTATCTAAAAGTTGCTGTACGGCGTCTTGCGCATCGGCAACGTCATCGAACATACCTATTACTGTCTGTTTCATAATTTTAACCTCGCAAGTTAAAAATTTAATGATTAAGGAGTGATGGATCAACCGTCACTTACTCGCTGTCCGATCCGTTGTAGGATCGGGACTATCGGTGTTGATTCGTTCAACCGTTACTTCCTCTTCTTTTAACTTTACTTGTTGGGTTTCCTGCTTTTGATCTTGGCGTTTAACTATATGTAACTCTTCAACGAGCATAAGGCGCTTTTCAACCACCGCCACTTCCTTTATTACCGAAATGATCATCGTCTCCCCTTCATATCTGAGGGCTGGAGGCGGTGAATCAATCAATTGATTAATAGCTATCCTTTCCACCTGTATCTCCTCCGCAAGTAAAGGTATGGTTACTGCTTGTTCATGTTCCGTTAACTGTTTTGAGATTCGCACAATACCAGCTTCTTCCAGTCTTTTTTCAACATGAAGCTGTTCCTTAAGCACTGGGATTACATCGTCGTGCTTTGCCTGATTTAACTCATCTTTTGGGTTCATGGGCTTTAACAGATCGTTAAGAGACTAATATTCAACACATATCACCCAATTCTTCCTTATTCATTGAATCAAGGCGATGATTTGTAACTGGACGTATGTAATTGTTGCTGCCTATCTTTGCTGAGTCATGTGATTTTCCTCAATTTTTTAAATTAACTTGAGGGAAAACCGTTGCTGAAATTAACCCTAGGGCATTTGCTCATTAAAAAAGCAAAGTCAGAGTACAACAAGCAAAATCAGAAATATGTACGCTAAGGAACGCAAGAAAAAATAATCCTGATTAGGTATCTCACACTCGACCTATCGTTGTCGTATCGGTAATAAGAGTGCGTGCGAAGCAAATTTTTACACTAACATGTAGAAGAGGTGGAGCTGAATAATAGCAATTTACAGAGTAAATCGGCGATGACTTAAAAGCTGAAGTTTTAAGCGAGGTTGAACAGATAGATAGCGAGTCTTCATTTGCAAAAATCCGGGCAGAGACAGGTCCGGCGTACTGCGATGCGAATCTTTACAATTCTTGCAAACATTGAACAGAGGTTAGAATCTTTGAACATCCTAAGATCAACGACGAGTCACAGGTTGCACCGGTGTAACAGAGTCGCTATTTTATAGAACGTTTGGGCATCCCAGTCCCAGCATTAAAAATCATACGACAGCCACGAGTAAAGTCTTGACACCCCTATCCTCTAACAGAGGGTTTCTGAAAATTGCGCTTATCCAAGCTCAAAAGTCGTCACGCCGAACAGCTGGTTTATCGGCAAGTCAGGGCATTGTCCTGCATACATGCGGACCGTCTCGAACGAAACCGTCATATTGTGCCGATTCACCAAATCGACTGCCGCCGCATTCACGGCCGGTATATCCAGAAAAACCGAAGCGCTTTCCGGGGCATGCGATTTTAAAGCCGCAAAAAGCTGCTCGGCACACTCAGGGCCGTCTGCGAACAATGGCCCCACCTTGAATCCTGTGCGGCAGATGCGCATAAGCCCATAACCGGCCAGCTTGTTGCCGCGCAGAATACCTAACGCCGTACTTTGCGGCTGATTAATCCAGCATCTCAGAAACTCCCTGCGATTGTCGGGAAAAAAAGCCTGGTCGTATGCGCAAACATCATCAAAAGCCAGCGTAGATAACGGCACAATGCCGGCATCAGCCGGATAATTCCCGCCGCAATTTCCTTGATACCGGACATTGCTATAGGCTAAGGTAAACCCCGACCTGTTGTAGTTATCCTGCTGGGCGACTACCCCGTCAAGACCAATGGTGCGGCCGCCAAGTAACGCCAACCCGGCGTTCCATATGCGAATGCCGTAGCCCTGGCCGCGATACTCCGGCTTGACGATATAAAACCCGATAAACCCGAATGAATCGCCGTATTTCACGGCTGAAATCGTTGCAATGGGCTCATCGCCAAGCAATCCGACCAGAAAACCGCTTGGATCGGCAGCGTAAAAACAATCGGCATCATGTAAGCCGGGATTCCATCCCTCTTCGGCAGCCCAATCGACCGCGATATTAACTTCTTGCCGGGTCATGGTTCTTATTGTGTAGCTGTCTTTTTGCATAGTTTTTCGATCCTGATTATTCGCAGAAACACGATCACAATAGTCATCGCGAGTGATGACCGTTTAATCCCAGCCAACAGGCTGATAGCCGCGCTCCTGAAGACATCTGTTTACAAAGTTCTCATAGGCCGGGCTGCGTTCCGGTTCGCTGAATATCCAGCGCAGCAGTCCTACAGTCGCGCCGCTAGCCGCTCCGATCGCCGACCCTGAACCCGCCGCGCCGACCACCGCACCTCCCACAGCGCCCGATGCAGCGCCGATGGCGGCACCTCCAACGGTATCAGTTGCCGCCCGCCCCGCCTCGCTGCCGCCGGAATCGGCACCGGCAGCCTCAGCAAGATCCATGCAAGCCTCGATATCACGTTCTGCGGCTTTTGATCCGACGGTATTGTATTGGTGATTTGGATAAAGAACCGGGCGGGTCGATGCGCAGCCTTGCATCGACAGGGCAGTGACTAGAGCCAAAATAATCTTGAACATGAGAATCTCCTATTTTAGATAACAATTGGGGCCCAATGTAACATGGGGTGACTTCGCAGTGCCGGCATGATGTTCATGCACAACTCACCCATGGCCGGAACTGTAGCAGTTGCGGCAGATTGTAAAACCGAAGCCACCTTACAAATATCCGCCTAATAGCATTAAGATTCAAGCCGATAAACGAGAATGTCCGTTTACATAAATAACATTCTCTTCATTCATCATTTACTAGCAATTCTCGATTATTTAAGATTACTCCCATTGTTAAACTCACTCTATTGAGCGGTAGGCCCTTGCAGTGGCACGGACTGGGTCCCGTTTGCCGCGCCGAGCACCGGGGCTACCAATAGGCAGAGTGGATGGGTGGAGCGTCGCGGCAGCGACCCCTTAAACTACAAGGTCACGCATCCCAGACGGCATTCCTTGGTAGCACGTGGGAACGAGACAAGTGTTTTTAAAAATTCGGGCTATGTTTCTGACTAACAAAGAAATGCTCTAGGACACTTTCACTCAGGACGGGAACCCCTATTGGGCCATATTTCCGTTGCTTAATTAGGCTTTGTAGTAATTGCAGTGATGTGTCCCTCAAGGCGAACCCAGACTGCACAACAGGGTCGTACGAATCGCATTAAAGGGAGGTTATAGCTCAATGGCGGGCACGGCTGACTAGTTTACTTAAACTCAAAGTTTGCCGCTTGACAGGAGGAATCCGGATACTGATTTAGCATCCGGATTTTCATGAATTTAAGCGGGCATCCAGTTTTTTACCTCAAAATCAGCCAGGGCCGATGCCTCAGGTAACTTTTGGTCCCGCGCTTTAGTTATTTCCTTATTAATAAAATAGACGTTATCAATTGTTATTGGAAATAACGACTCACCGTTCCTTGTATCGATGGTCTTGCCTTTAAGCGAATGATAGAAGTTAAACAGTTCCATATAATGCTCATCATTCTCGGAGCCTTCCGGAAATAATGGGCGGTTAGCCTCCTGCAATGCTGCATAAAACTCTTTTTGGATGAAATTGAGCAGATTCATTTTTATTCTCCTGAAGAAATCGTATAAAACCGCAAATTTTCCGTTTAAACGGTTTTGCTTTTCAGATACAGATTAAAACTTATCTATAACAAACTGATGACGGTTTGTTTAAGATTTCATGACAATTACAGGAAGCGTCTAAGAAATACCCAATTCGAGCTGGCTTATATTGATAAGCTTTAGAATTTGATAGTGGCACCACTCATCATTTAGGGCTCCCTATAACATAGAAAGCAAATGCTGAGCCAAAATTAACACATAAATTAAATTTACTTATTGTTTATTAAATACAAACACTTACAAAAAACAATACTAAATTAAGCCTATTTAATTATTGTCAATAAATGCATCATATTTGTGCGCATACTGATAATCTGCACAGATGAAACTCTTTTTGTTGCTAATTTTTTTCTTGCCATTGAGAAGATATGATTGAATTTCTTTTTGGATTCTTTGTAGAACTGACATTATCGATTCATCTCGATAATATTTATTTGAAGACCTTTAACAATTTCTAAGCTCGGCCGTCTGGAAATTGCATCGCGTCCACTAAATGGCTTGGCTTATCAAGCACTATATCGCTCCAAATTGAACGATAAAACACCATCAGCAACATAGCGATAAAAAGTTGAATACGGCCAATCGCCCCCCCCAACATCTGCAGGACAGCCGTCATGAAAGGCGGCTGTTAAAACCCCGATCGAAATACGATAAGTTTTTGGAGAAAAATAATTTATTAACGCCGACTTCCCGGAAAATCATCCGTATATTCCGTATATGAGGGCAATGCCCGGATGCAGTGCAGTACGCCACTCAGCCATCAATGTGGAATATAGATGCGAGCGATACCGAGGCGCACAGTAAACCAATATGATCGATCAGTAATTGCGGTGGATTGCCTAATGGCGAATCCAGCTTGCAAATACCAGCCTTACAGCCTTGGGAACATTCTTCTAGTGAATGTGCACCTCACGTGACTTTACCGTATCGCTTCTGCGCAAAGTATAGCGTTCTTCATCGCCCACCATCTTCCCTCCCCCACTATTAAGCTGAATGAGCGTTCCTTCATCTTCAATACGATATTGCTTTATAGGCGATTCATTACGCGGCGTTAAAACAACGGTACGATTTTCATCATTCCAGCTGTATTTTCCTTTTTCATAAAACTCCCTTGAGGATTCCCTGGCGGGCTGAGTCACCAGCAGATAATTGTTATTTTGCTTTAACGACAGCGTTGTTTTAACCCCATTGCAATCGTTGCAAGGAAAATAACCGTAAAAAACACCATGAAAATCCAGGCTCTTATCAATAGGGTTCGCATGGGCTGAGTGATCTGTGTTTTGCTGGCTGCTATTTACACGCGCCCTGAGGTACTTTTCTTGAGCTTCGAAGTCTGTTTTTGCCATTACAGGAGTATTGGCAGAAAGCAGAGTGCCGAAAAAAATCAAAGCCAGATTTTGTTTTAATTGGTTTTTTAATGTTTGCATATCACTATCTCTTTAATTTGTAATTCACGTTCAACGTTGCCGAATAACCTGAACGGTCATGAAAATGCGCAAGGCAAGAACCCGACCTTTTTGCTAGGTTGTCAAAACTTCTGCCATTCCATCATAAAACCGCCACGCACCCAAGAAATGAATTGGCCTTTATTCCACAACAGCGGTTGCCATGCCGCTACGCACCTGAACAGAAAGCTAATCAAGCGCAGCGCTGGATGTTGAAAAAGGCCATTATAACCCCGCCCCGATTGAGTGCAATGTCAGGTTAGGCATGCCCATCAAGCGCAAAAACAGGTTCAAATCCTATTAAAACTAACTCCGTTTTTCGGCAGGGCTAAAAGTTATTTCAATATATTGGTTTGTTTCGCACATCGCCAATGGGCAGTATTAAAATCAGTTTTTTGCATGGCTTCTTTTTCCATGCAACTCCAGTACGATGCCGGTTTCAATTCCTCTTTGCACGATGCCGATATAGGGGCTTCCGCAGGTTGCTTCTGCCCTTTAGCCTTTTCCTGCTGTTCGAAGAGCTGAGTGGCGCGTAAGCAGATATTATAAGCTTCATTTTGCTCGTCGGCAGTGCCAGTGCTCTGCCCTGGGCTGGAACCGGACGGCATAGCTTCAGAAGATGGACGTGGCACGTCCCCGGGCTCTTGGGCATGGCTCACCATCGGTAACGCCATAATCAGAATAAATCCCGCAACTAATTTGCGCATGGCAGAACTCCTATAAAAACGGGTTTTAAGGAAAACGGTTGCTTAGTACGACCTGGCGTCGTCTATATAAGCCCTCCCGTTTCAGGTAGTCTGTACGTTTCCGCACACAGCATTATGGCATCCGGATTCCGAACGGGCTAACAGGGTAGTGATGACGCTTGAACACATAAAAGCCAATACATTGAAAAAGGTTCCGTTCATTACAGCACAGTGTTTGACGGCCAAAAAAAGGACGATAGCAAGTTAGCCAAGTGGTAAACTTAAACAGTTATACATTGACACATCCAATCTTTAAAAATGATGGCTTATATCGGCTATCTTTGATCTGAAAATGAAGAAAATTACGAGAGCTAGGAAAAAGAAGAACATCAACCAGACGGATTTGTTTGATTGGCTGGAACAGATGGAGAAGCTGAAAGCGGTCGAATCAGAACTGAACATGACCTCTTCACTTGGACCGTTGGAGTTAAGTACGATCGTAGAAAAACAAGTCGACTGGGTTGATTTGGAGTTATTAGTTTAAATACCGGTATTGGTTAAAACCTAACCTGATAGCTACCGGATTTTTAAAATAGCGGCCAGGTTAAATTTAGCCTGTAAATTTAACCTGGCCTACCGTTTCCCCAGAGGCATCGTTACTTTAGTTTTATAAGCCTCATTCAGGCCAGGTGGCTAATAGCGCCCTCTTTCATTAAATCTTTTTCCATTCCATCAATGCCGGCACTGATAGCGCTTTGTACTATTTCCGCAACTGAAGCACTATCTTCCGGCTTTGACTCGAAATCAATGGTCCAGACAACAATGCCCAAGCCATCATAAGATGTGAACACTTCGACTGTTCCTTTGTAATAGCTCACAGGAAATGGCGATATTGGCCGAAGATATATCAGCTTCATGTTTTTTGAATCAACTTCTTCAATGGTATCTTTTATATCGCCACCATTATCGGCTATGGTCATATAGCGTAATGCACCTGGGACATCGCCCTCTACCTTACAAGTCTCAATGAATGGAAACCATACATCGAGCCTTCCTATTTTGCTGATCGCTTCCCATACCTGCTCTGAGGGTACATTTAATTTTTTTGTAATAGCTTGCTTAGTAAACATCAGTATCTCCTAACTCATAAAATTTAAGCTTTTATAGAAGCTTGATTAATAAAATTGAATCGGTTTAACAAAAGGTTTAGTCACAAATGAACGGTTAAGCTCACTTTAACAATACGAACTATGCGTCGTATTGGAAAAAACCGACAATTTAAGTTGATATGATTTTAGAGGTACTACTGGCAATTTTGGACAGACTATAAAAAATTGGGATACGCTACGATCTAATTTAAAACCCCCACCAAATGATGGACTTATACTGTTGGATATAAATTTAACAACCCCGAAAACTGTATCGTTTGGGAAGTATCAATTTGAGGGTAAAGAGATTCCGGTGAAATTCCATAAAGTTCTTGAAAGTCGCGAATCATGTGGCTTTGATCATAGTAACCTACTGCATGCGCTACATCTGCCCAAGTCGACAGCGTTTTACGTTGGAAAATAGCGTTCCGCAAACGTACTACACGCGCATATTTTTTAGGCGTAGCGCCAACATGAGCCAGAAAACGCCGTTCCAGGGTACGCTCAGTTAAACCGAGATTCCGGGCGAGCATCCCAATAGGGTAATTTCCGTTAGAACTACTTAAATCCCTGCAAGCTTTTTGAATCAGCAGATCCCCATTGTCCCGGTTCAATATCGCAAGTAAAAAATTCTCTACGCATTGAACACGCTCACTAGCTGTTCTTTTATGCGCCAAGCTATCTTCTATTTTTTCAATCGCATACCAAGGAAAAATATCTCTGCAATCCACTCGCCTTTCAGCACATTCCCTGACTATACCGCGACGAAATACATTTAATCCCCAAGGAGTAAGGCGTGCAGAAACGCCTGATACCGTTCCAATACCTCCCAGATCACTTCGGTAGCTTTGGAAGCCGGCGAGTCCGCTACGAGTGGTATAAATAGTGTCTTTGTGGGTGGTCTGAAGCAAATCCGCATACAAAAAACATAAATAGGTTGCGGTGTCCGGCAGAATTGAAAGCGCCGAGTTATCGCTGCCCGTTAAGTCTTCATAATCCCAAATGGCCGTAACGTAGGGTGCCAATAATTTGGTTGGTGCAAAAACTCTCAAACTCAAAATGACGTCCTCGATTCTTGAATGATCATTAGGGGTATATTGGATTACGTTATCTCGTTAGGCTCAATAAGCTAACCCGAGCTACGTAGCTTGCTTATTATTCGCTTGCGGTCGAATGTATATTCGAAAAATCCAGCGGTCCTTCTAGTGAACAGCCCCAATCGGGATTTTATATGCGCCACGTTTTACCCAGCGGTGGAAAGTCGAATAGGGCCAATCGCCGGGGCTTTCCACCAAGCCATGTTTTACCGGATTGTAATGGATGTAGTCAAAATGCCGTTGGTAATCTCTTTCATCGCGCAAGGTATGTTCCGCATAGTAACGTTGCCAGACACCTCGCCGACGATGGGCGATGCGGGATGGCGAGCGGGATTTTTCCGCGCCGCCCAGTGCAAGCCAGGATTGAGTGAAATGTTTTTTAATCGCGCCCCAGCGTTTTGGATAAGCGGCATCACCGGGCGGCAGCGTCCAGATAGCGTGCATGTGGTCATGCAGCATCACCATCGCATCCACCTGAAACGGCGGCCAACGTTGAAAGCAGTCCTGAAAAGCCGCGCGTAATAAATCCCTGGCAAGATCGTTACCTAAAATTTTCGTTCACCGTTCAGCCACCACGGTGAAAAAATAAGAGCCGCCAGGAACAAAACACCGCCGGTAATTCGACATGATTCAGTCCACCCAATGCAAATTTATTAGAACAAATCCAAATACAGCATAACCGAGATGTAGGGGGCGCATCGCGCCCCATTTACAAATACCAAAATGCCCCGATTATTTTAAACATTCCAACGGACAAGCTATTTTTGATGGTCAAAATTCTCAGTATGTTTGGGCTCCGAAATGGGGCGCAATGCGCCCCCTACCCGGCTTTTGTCATGTGTTCTTCGGTGAACAAGTGTTGGAGTGCCTAATACGGAATGCAATAAAAGTCCTCATCAGACTTCGATCCCCAGAGAACGATATTGAAGCCGGAACCAAATTTCTCCTTCAGCTGGTCAATTGTTCTCTTATTGAATCCCGTCCAACGATTCTTTGAATCTGCTTTGAGAACATAGTTATTTCCGCCGTTTGAGTGATTCAGAAATTGATCTTTGATTTCCATACTCTTCTTCATTCTCCTCGGCGCGAAGCGTCAACCTAACAAGTTATTATCTGAACCTGGATAACATACAAATCACAAAAAACGGGGTCAAGTCTTGCACCGTGCATGACAATACAAACCCAACTTAACTAACCCTCGTGAGCCAATATCCCGGACGCCGTCGATGATGGGCAAACGCCGTAATTTGTAATCCATCAGGAATTACCCGATAAAACACTGAATAAGGAAAACGCAATAGTCCGGTACAGCGAATCCCTGACGGATGAACTAACCGCCAAGCTTCCGGCCGCTCAATAATTAAGGCGATAATTCGTTCAAACTCATGAATAAGCGATTCCCCGAGTTTGGCTTGCTGCTCTTCATAAAAACGAACCGCCTCTATGTATTCGGCTTCCGCCTCGGGCAGGAAACTATAGTTCACCGGATCAACGCGCGTACTTTTTTTGCCACTTCCTCGCCGGGAATGGCCTGCACCCTGCCGGCATCAAATTCGGCAGCACGGTGCGCGGATGCATCACCCCATAAGCTGTCAAATTCGGACTCGGATATTTCTTCAAGGCTTAATAAAAGCCGCTTCGCCAACAAGGCTCTATCCTGAATGGGGAGGGAAAAAATTTCAGATTCAAGTTGTGAAAGATTCATTGTAGAAACTCTATCTATTGCGCTGGTTCCCAAGCTCCAGCTTGGGAACCCCAGTCCAGAAAGCTCTCGGCAACCGCTCCTGCGTCGCTTAAAGCGCCTACTTTTGGTGCTCTACCTCCTGCATAACCCACAGGGATGTGGGAAATGCAGATATTGCAGGAGCAAATATCTGTCCATACAGTCGTAGCTTTCTATGTTTCGGGAAGCTGGAGCTTCCTACACTACGTTCCCAAGCTGGAGCTTGGGAACGAGCAATAATCTCAGTCTACATAAAAATTATGTATTTTCCCAACCAAAATCTTCATCTCTTCCGGCACTTCTACATCAACCATTAAAACTGCGGACAGCTCATCATCCTCAAATCCCAACAACTCAACAAACAAAGCCCTCTCCCCCTGATCCGCTACCAAATACCCCGTTTCCAAATACCGGTTCAACAGCTTATCCAGCTCCTTAGTCCCGCGCCGACATTGCCACCTTAACCTTGCCAGCTCGTCCATCAGCCCAATTTTCTCTGCACCAACAGTTTCTTGGTTTCGGCAATCGCCTTGGCCGGATTCAAGCCCTTGGGACAGGTGTCGGTGCAATTCATAATGGTATGGCAACGGTATAATTTAAACGGGTCTTCCAGTTCGTCCAGCCGTTCGCCGGTGTTTTCGTCTCGGCTGTCGACCAGCCAGCGGTAGGCTTGCAGCAGCACTGCAGGGCCCAGGTAACGCTCGCTGTTCCACCAGTAACTGGGGCAACTGGTCGAGCAACAGGCGCACAAGATGCAGTCGTATAAGCCATCCAGTTTTTCCCGGTCTTCTTTGCTTTGCAGACGCTCGGCATCGGCCGGGGGCGGGGTTTGGGTTTCTATCCACGGTTTAATCGAGGCGTATTGGGCAAAGAAATGGGTCGTATCGGGCACCAGGTCTTTAATGACTTGCAAATGCGGCAGCGGATAAATTTTGATGGTGCCGGAATAGGAATCGATGGCTTTGGTGCAGGCTAGAGAGTTTTTCCCGTTGATGTTCATAGCACAGGAGCCGCACACGCCTTCGCGGCAGGAACGTCTAAAGGTTAAGGTGCTGTCGACTTCGTTCTTGATTTTCAGGATCGCGTCCAGCACCATCGGGCCGCAGCTGTCCATATCCAGCTCGAAGGCATCGATACGCGGGTTCTCGCCGGACTCGGGGTCCCAGCGATACACTTCAAAGCGGCGGATGTTGGTTGCTCCGACAGGCGCTTTAAAGGTTTTGCCTTCGATTAAAACCGAGTTTTTAGGCAGGGTAAATTCAGCCATCAGTACACCCTCTCTTTCGGTGGAATTACGTCGACGTCATCGGTTAATGTGTACATGTGTACCGGCCTGTAATCGATTTTAACTTGATCATCGCTTAGCCAGGTCAGGGTATGCTTCAACCAGTTTTCGTCATCGCGGTTCGGGTAATCTTCCCGTGCATGGCCGCCCCGGCTTTCGGTGCGGTTGCCTGCCGCGTTGATCGCTACGGTAGCTTGGCTTAAAAGGTTGTCCAACTCCAGCGTTTCAACCAGATCGGTATTCCAGATTAAGGATTTATCCGTCACGTTGACGTCGGCAAAGGTTTTCCTGACTTCGGCCATCATGTTGATACCTTCGGTCAGCGTCGAGCCGGTTCTGAACACCGCCGCTTTGGCTTGCATGACTTTTTGCATATCCAGGCGAATGTCGGCGGTGCTGCGGTTGCCCTTGGCATTACGGATTTTATCGAAGCGGGCGATGGCTTTATCGCAGGCATTGCTCGCCAACGGTTTTTGCCTTGATCCGGGCTTGATCAGTTCGGCGCAACGTATCGCGGCGGAGCGGCCGAACACCACCAGATCGAGCAGCGAGTTTGACCCCAGGCGATTCGCGCCATGCACGGAAACGCAGGCCGCTTCGCCGATCGCCATCAGGCCCGGCACAACCGCATCGGGGTCGCCGTCTTTCAAAGTCACGACTTCGGCTTTGTAATTGGTTGGAATGCCGCCCATGTTGTAATGCACGGTCGGCAACACCGGAATCGGCTGTTTGGTGATGTCGACATTGGCAAAAATCTTCGACGTTTCGGAAATACCCGGCAAACGCTCGTGGATAATCGCCGGATCAAGATGTTCGATGTGCAGATAAATATGATCTTTAAGCGGTCCTACGCCGCGGCCTTCATGGATTTCAATGGTCATCGCGCGGCTAACCACGTCGCGCGACGCCAAATCCTTCGCTGACGGAGCATAACGTTCCATGAAACGCTCGCCTTCGGAGTTGGTCAGGTAGCCGCCCTCGCCTCTTACGCCTTCGGTAATCAAACAGCCCGCGCCGTAAATGCCGGTCGGATGAAACTGGATGAACTCCATATCCTGCAACGGCAATCCGGCGCGCAATACCATCGCGTTGCCGTCGCCGGTCACGGTATGCGCCGAAGTGCAGGAAAAAAACGTGCGCCCGTAACCGCCGGTCGCCAGTACGGTCATTTGGGACTTGAATAAATGCAGCGAGCCGTCATCCAGGCACCAGGCCAATACGCCGCGGCATTCGCCGTCTTCCATAATCAAGTCCAGCGCGATGTATTCGACGAAAAACTCGGCTTTATGCTTTAACGACTGCTGGTACAGGGTATGCAATATCGCATGGCCGGTTTTGTCGGCCGCCGCGCAGGTGCGTTGCGCCAAGCCTGTGCCGTAATGCGTGGTCATGCCGCCGAATGCTCGCTGGTAGATTTTGCCATCGCTGGTGCGGGAGAACGGCACGCCGTAATGCTCCAACTCGATCACGGCGGGAATGGCTTCGCGGCACATGTATTCAATCGCGTCCTGATCGCCCAGCCAATCGGAGCCTTTGACGGTGTCGTACATATGAAAACGCCAGTCGTCTTCGCCCATATTGCCCAGCGCCGCGCTGATGCCGCCCTGCGCGGCGACGGTATGACTGCGGGTTGGAAAGACTTTAGTGATGCAGGCGGTTTTCAGGCCTTTTTCCGCCATGCCCAAGGTAGCGCGAAGACCGGCGCCGCCCGCGCCCACCACCACTACATCGTAAGCATGTTCAATAATTTTGTAAGCTGCTGCCATGAATCACCCTATCGATACAACGCGAAACACGGCCAATAAAGCCGTAAGCGCCAAAAACAAGAAAGCCAGGTTGACGGCCCAGATTGAGATGATCTTGGGGCCTTCGGCGGCTATGTAATCTTCAATCACCACCTGCAAGCCCAACGCAGCGTGGTAAAAAGCGGCGATGATCCAGGCTATGATGCAAATGGTATTAACAGGCGACACTAACCAATCTAAGGTTTGCTGATAGGGAGCCGTCATGCTCAAGCCCAGAAATTTGATCAGCCAAAAGGTCAACGGAACCAGAGCCGCGGCGGTAATGCGCTGCATCCACCAGTGGCCCGTTCCGCTTTTGGCAGAACCCAAGCCCTTAGCCCTGGATAAAGGCGTTCTATAATCCATAATGCCCCCATATGAAAGTCATCAACGTCAGCACCAACGAAGCCGCCAGCTCAATCATGGCGTATCGGTTTAGCGTTTCAAGTTCAAAGCTGTTGCCGGTATCCCAAATCAAATGGCGGATACCGTGGCACAGGTGGAAAAACAGCGCGTAGATGAAGCCCCAAACTACCAGCTTGAACAGCCATTGGTTCATAACTGTCTGCATTGTGTCGTATGACTCGCCGCCGCCCGCCAGCGCTGAAATAACATAAACAAATAAGACCAAACCGGCTGAGAGCATAACGCCGGTCATGCGGTGAGTGATGGAAATAATGCCTGTTAAAGGCAATCTGTAGACTTGCAGGTGCGGGGACGTAGGTCTGTTAGTGTTTATCGCCATAATGTTATCCCGTTATTATGTTTAGCCAATAGGCTTCCAAATCAAAATTCGATGCAATAACCGCAGCAGGAAGAAGGCTCCGGTTTTTTTAACCTTTTTTGCCCGTTGCGGCAAACTCTGACTCTTAAGCAACATCACCACGAGCATCAGCTGAATTAGTTTTACCACATATTGCAAATGCCCGCTAAGGTAAAAAACCGTAATTTATAACCGGCGAATTGAAAATCATAGACCTAAAAATACCGCCGCTTTCTTCAAATAGATATTGAAGTAGCTGCGGTAAGAATCACTCTTCCTTGTTAATCAAAAAATAAACCACCGGTATCACCAGCAGAGAAAACAAAGTCGAGGCAAAAATTCCGAAAATAAAACTCCAGGCCAGCCCCGAAAAGATTGGGTCCAGGATAATCACAAACGCGCCGAACATCGCCGCTCCGGCTGTCAGGAATATCGGCCGCAGGCGAATCGCACCGGCTTCAATCAAAGCGTCTGCCAGCGTCACATCGGCACGGGCGCGGATGCGTTCGATAAAATCGATCAAAATAATTGAGTTGCGCACCACGATACCGGCCAATGCAATCATGCCGATCATTGCCGTGGCGGTGAAATAGATCGGGTTCGGATAACCGGCGACAGGCGCAGCAAACAGATTGAGCACCCAGAAGCCCGGCATGATGCCGATAACAGTCAGCGGGATGGCGATCATCATCACCAACGGCACGCTCAACGATCCGGTTTGCCCAACCAGCAAGATATAGATCATTACCAAAGCGGCGGCAAAGGCCAAGCCAAGATCGCGAAATACATCGACAGTGATTTTCCATTCGCCCTCGCCTGCCAGTTCGGCGGTATAGCCTTGCGGCAATGGACGTTCGTCAAACACGTCATTTAAATCGAAAACCGCTTCCACCGGGCTGCGTCCGGCCATTCCGGCAATCACATAGTTCACCCGTTGCAGGTTCTTGTGAAAGATAGGCTGGTCTTCGGTTTCTATATTGGCGCTGCCCAGTTCGCTTAACGGCATCAAATCGCCCTGTCCGGTTTTAACGCGCAAGGCCAATAAATCGGCAACAGACGAGCGAAGCGCACGAGGCAGTTGCAAAGTAATTTCCAGCGGTTGGCGTTCGCTGTCTATATGCACAATGCCGACCGTCTGGCCTGCGGCCGCAATACGCAGGGTTTGGGCGACTTGCTCGACACTGACGCCGGATAGCGCAGCTTTCTCCCGGTTCAGGTGAAAATGCACTTTTTCATGTTGCGCTTCGGAATAATCATCGACATCGACCACGCCTTCGGTTTTTTCCATATCGGCCCTGACGCGCTTGGAGACCGCGACCAAATCGCCGATGCTCGCTTCCGGCGGACCGTAGATTTCGGCGACCAGATCGGAAAGCACCGGCGGTCCCGGCGGGATTTCCGTAATCTTAAGATTTACGCCGTATTGCTTGCCTATCCGTTCTATTTCGGGCCGAATGCGCAACGCGATTTCGTGCGATTGCTGCTCGCGCCGGTCTTTAGCTAATAAATTAATCCTGACTTCACCGACATGACCGCCGCTACGCAAATAATAATGCCGAACCATGCCGTTAAAATCCATCGGTGCGGCTAGACCCGTATAAGTTTGATAATCGGTGACTTCATTGACGGTAGCCAAATAGCTACCCAGCGCCCGAGCGACTTCATCGGTTTGTTCCAGCGTCGAACCGCGCGGCATATCGATGATGATTTGCAGCTCGTTTTTATTGTCGAACGGCAATAATTTCAGCGGCACGGCGCGGGTCACAGCCAGCAAGGTCGAAGCCACAAAGGCTATCAATACAATCAGCAAGAATAATTTGGCGCGCCCGGTAGTTTCAAGTAAAGGCCCGAGTGCCGCGCGATAAGCTCGATAGATGTACGTCTGTTTGAGCTCTAGCGGCGCTTCTTCGCTGTGATTATGATATTCGCTTTGCAGCAGTTTGAAACTGGCCCAGGGCGTTACGGTAAACGCAACGATCAACGAAACGATCATCGCGATCGGCACGTTAAACGCCATCGGCGCCATGTACGGCCCCATCATGCCGGTGATAAAAAACATCGGCAGGAACGACACGATTACCGTGAACGTCGCCAGAATAGTCGGCGGCCTGACTTCATCAACTGCCGTCAACAGTGCTTGCAGCGGCGATTCTTTGCGTAATTTATAATGCCTGTGAATATTTTCGACATCGACAATCGGGTCGTCGACCAGCAGGCCCAATGCCAGGATTAACGCAAACAAGGTAACGCGGTTGATCGTGTAACCGGAGATATAATCCAGCAACAAAGTCAGCGCCAAGGTCATCGGTACGGCAATCGACACGATGAACGACTCTTTCAGCCCCAGCGAAAAAGCCAGCAATACCACGATAATCACGACAGCAAAACTCAAATGCTTAACCAGTTCGTTAACCTTGTGGTTGGCTGTTTCACCGTAATCGCGGCTGACGCTCATCAAGATATCATCGGGAATCAACGTGCCGTGCAATTTTTCTGCGGTCGCGATAACGGCTTCGGCGACATCCACGGCATTACTGCCTTTACGTTTGGCGACGGCAAGAGTAACCATCTGACGCTCTTGCCCAACTTGCGGCTGGTTGCCGGCGGCTTTGCCGATAGTCGGCATCTCATCGACAGCAGGGCCAAAGCCGATACGGGTGTAATGATCAACATCGGCCGGGCCGTCTTCAATCCGCGCGACATCGCGCAGGTAAACAGGCCGCCCGGCAACGCTTTTAATGACGGTCGCTCCCACTTCTGCCGACGACTCAAAATGCGGCCCGGCTTCCAGCAGGATTTCACGGTTGCCGCGCTCAATGCTGCCGACTTGCAGATTGACATTGGCACTGGACAGCGCTTGGGTAATTTCAAGCAAAGTTACGCCATGCGCGGCCAGCGCGGCAGGGTTGGCATAAATCGATACACGCCGCGGCTCGCCGCCGACAACCCAGCTTTTACCGACATCGCCGACGCTTCTCAAGGAAATAATCAGCTCATCGGCGATACGGCGCAAGGCCATCGAATCGTAACTATCGTTCTGCGCCGAAAGCGTCAGCAACACAATGGGGACGTCATCGATTTCAACCGGCGACACTTTCCAGTGCGTTACGCCCGGCGGAATCAGGTTCTGGTTGGACATCATCCTGTCCCAGGTCTTGACCAGACTGTCTTCAGAATCCTGACCGACAAAATAACGCACAGTCACCACCGCAGCGCCCGGCCTGGAAATGGAATACACATATTCCACGCCTTCAATCTGTTTGAGCAGGACCTCCAGCGGCGTGGCAACCAGCTTTTCAACTTCTTCACTGGAAGCGCCCGGATATTCAACCAGCACATCCATAACCGGCACGACTATTTGCGGATCTTCTTCACGGGGCGTCAGGATCAGCGCCGCCGCTCCTGCCAACAGCGAGATGATCAGGAACAGTATCGACAACTGGGAAGTGGTAAAAACCTCGACAATTCGGGTTGTCAATCCACGCTTGGGGCTTTCATTGTGCAGGCTGTCCATTATTGGGCCTGCTGCGGATGGGTTATAACGGTTTCACCGGCGTGCAAGCCGGAAATGACTTCAACTTGGTCGCCAAAGCTCTTGCCGGTCCTGATATGGCGCGTCAGTTGTCTCCCATCCGACAAGACCTTGACGATCTCCAGTTGGCCGATATGTTGCACAGCGCTGGCAGGAATCAATAACGCTTCGTGCTGGCCGCAAGCTTGTTCCAGCCAGCCGAAATAGCCCGGTTGCAGGCCTTCGATGGCAGGCAGCGCGACCTTGATCAGCTGGGTGCGTGTTTGCGGGTCAACTTCGGGGCTGATCTCGTCAATCTGCGCTTGGGTGGTTACGTCCAGCGTATCGATGCGCACCTTAACATCCATGCCGATGCTGTAACGTCCGGCGCAAGTGTTCGGCACGTCGGCTTCAAGCCTTAGTCCTTGGGGTGTTTGCAAGGTCACTACAGGGACGCCGGGCAGCGCCATGTCGCCGGGTTCCTTAAGGCGCTTAACAACGATGCCGTCAAAAGGGGCGACTAAATGCGTATCAGATAGATGAGTCCTGATTTCAGTGATCACGCTGTTTGCCTGACTCACAGCGGCTTGAGCCTCTTTTGCCCTGGCGACTGCGGCATCAAAACTTTCCCGGGTTGCCGCCTCTTTACCGTACAAGCTGCGGGTGCGCTGTTCGTCCGCCTGGGCGCGGCTTGCCTGGGCCTTGGCACTGGCAAGTGCCGCTAGGGCTGCATTCTCCTGAGCCTTAACGTCGCGTTCGTCGAGCAGGGCGATTGCATCGCCTTTTTTGACTTTATCGCCCGCATTGACCTTGATCTCAAGAATCCGTGCGGTCATTTTTGGTGCAATATTGGCAACGGTTCTCGACTTTACCGTGCCGGGCCAGGCCAGAATATCGTCAATCTGCCTCTTTTCAACAACCGCTGTGTTGCTGGGCGGGTTTGAATCGCCAGCCTGCGGGCTTTGTCCGGGCGGCACTTTGCTGACAAAACTGCCCTGCATATAAAGCAGTAATAAAATCAAGGCTAAAACAGCTGCGGAAATAGCAAGGATTTTATTAGTATTTTTAGATTCGGTCACTGACATAAGATTCTCTTTATCTTAGATAAATCATTGGGTCCACCAAAAGCACGAAAGACACGAAAACTCTCGTTTCCACGCTCCGGCGCCCCGATTGCCGGAATGCCCACCTTGGCTGACGTCGGGCGGTCTTACTTGTACCCTATGGGTATTCCGTCCGGCCTGCATCTGTCGTGAACGTTGCGCATTAGACCTTCCAGGTTTTACGACTGCCATGGATGGCGGAAGTACTGGAGCCGCCGGGAGCGGCTCCAGTAAAAACCTGGCAGGTCTACATTGCACGATGAACGCCGTGCTAATTATTATTTATTTCCAATCACCGACTGCTTTTTTCAATGCCGCTTCGGCGCTCAGTGCGTCGTAATACGCTGCAATCGTATTGGAATGGGCCCTGTTTTTGGCTACTTCAGCTTCGATATAACGCGTGACCACCACGGTTTCGGCACGCCGCTGTTCGTTAACCAGTCTTAACGCTTCCTCGGCAGCGGCCACCGATGCTTCGGCAACACGCATGCGCGCCAGGGCTTCTTGGAGCTTCAGAAAAGCGGTTTTAACTTCTTGTTCGATAGCCAGTTTTGTTTTGCGTTCCGTTTCACGGGCTTCGGCGGCTTTTCGTTCCGCAGCGCTGACTCGATTTTTGGTTTCCAGCCCGGAAAACAGATCCATTTCGACGCTGACTCCGGCAGTGACATTATCCTTGCTGCTGTAAAATCCGGGAGATTCGCTGTTCTGACCGTAACTGACATAAGCATCCGCCTTGGGCAAATAAGCGCCCTGCGCGCTTTTAACCCGACGCTGGCTGATTTCCACCTGATTGGCGGCCGCTTTAACTTCCGGGCGTTGCGTCATGGCAAGCTCAAGCAAGTCGTTAAACGAAGCGCTCAACTTGGCTTCGGGCAGCATCGAAGACGACGCGACAGTAAATGCTTGATCCGCTGACAGGCCCAACAACGTCGCGAGGCCGGTTTTGGAAAGCTCGATGCCGTTGGCGGCCCTGATCTGGGCTTCCTGCGCTTCAGCCAGTTTAACTTCCAGCGATAAAACATCGGATTTAAGTACGGTTCCGGCTTCGTACCTGAGTTTGGTTTGCTTTAACTCGCTGGCAATTGCCGAAATGGAATCCTGAGCGACTTTATGCGCTTCCTGCGCAGCCAAATAGGCGTAATACGAAGCGGTGACGGCTTCAATCAAGGCATTGCGCACGGTTGAGCGCTCAAACTCCGCCGCATCGATTCCCAGCTCCGCGGCCTTGCTGTTTTGATAATCCTGCCCGCCACGGAACAAGGATAATTTGCCTATGATTTCAGGACGAAAGTTTTGCCGGTAACCGGGATTATTGATGTTATTGATCGAGTCGGAAGTAAATTCCCTTTGCGACACAATCATCGAAAAGACTTGAGCTGGATTATTGGAATGGTCATAGCCGACTTTGGCAGTTACTTGCGGATAAAACGCAGACAGTGCAACACCTAACTGAGCCTCAGCTTGGCCGATGCGTTCCGCGGCGATTTGCATGTCGGGGTTATTGATTAATGCGTGCTCAATCGCCTGGTCCAGTGTAAATGATTGAGTGCTGGATTTTTGCGGTGTAGCTTTATCGGCAGGGTTCTGGGGGCTTTGTTCCGCTGTTGCTGTAACACTCGACAGCATGAGTATCGGTAACAGACTCAATGCCAGTTTGTTTTTTATTGTTTTAAGCATCATCTTCACGTACCTGTTAAGAATGTGAAACAGTCTTGCGCTGGTTCGAAAGCGCCAGCCTTCAGTATCTCAGAAAGGTAGAGCTTCCCGAACAGCGTTCCCAAGCTCCAAGCTTGGGAACGCGCGAAAAGTCCGTTTAAATCGGCGTTATCCGAGGCTATTCTATGACTTGACTCATGCAATCAAAATGCAGTGCCCGGTTTAAATCCTAATTTTTTAAGTATGATTGCCATCGGACAAAATCCTGTAAATGCCGACTGCAACAAGTTAGCGCCGACAAAAGCGGTAAACCATAGCCATAATTCAGAATGATAATGCGCCAGTAACAAGCTAATCAAAATAAAACCGCCGGCCACGGCAAAGATTGCGCGATCAATATTCATCTTATTTTCCTTTTAACCGGACTATGCCTATTAATTTGAGCATGAACCTTTCATAAAACGGTTCACTGATGCCTTTCCTAATTTTACGCATGAAATATTTTTCGAAGATAATTTTGGCTAGATGCACCCATTTACCTTGCGCAGACCAGGTAACATTACGCGGTGGAATTTGCGGCTTAGCCAAAAATGCTACGCCGGAATCGCCAAAGTCGGCCAAGCATAAAGCATTCAATGTTGCTTTATGGGTCGGCTCCTTGCCCGCCAATTCATCGGCAATATTATGCGCGGCGGCCGTCACCATCGACTCGATCATATAGCCGGTTTTTGGCGCTCCAACCGGTACCGGCGTCGGTTCAACAGGCGGAATGGCGATACAAACGCCGACAGAATAAATATTTTTGAAAGTTTTATTGCGCTGATACTCGTCCACTATAACAAAGCCTCGTGGGTTAACCAGCCCCTCAACGTCCACATTACGCACTGCGTCAACGCCGGTAAAGGCCGGCAGCATCATCGAATGCTTAAACGGCAACTCATGTTTTTTCTTTTCCTTGCCTTCATCATCGACTTCAGTCACGTACATCATGCCGGACTCGATTTTGTCGACCTTGGCATTGGTAATCCATTTGACGGTCTTGTCACGCAAAGCGCTTTCTAGCAGGCCTTTGGTATCGCCGACGCCGCCTAAGCCCAAATGCCCGATATAAGGTTCCGCGGTAACAAAAGTCATCGGCACTTTGTCGCGAATATTTCTTTTGCGTAATTCGGTTTCAATAATCATTAAATATTCATAGGCTGGGCCATAGCAGGATGCTCCCTGAACCGCGCCGATAACAATCGGACCGGGATCTGCCATGAACTTGTCCCAATCCCCGATAGCCGCCTCGGCGTGATCGACGTGACAGACTGATGAGGTATAGCCGTCAGGCCCTAAGCCGGGGACTTCATCGAAGGCCAAGCGCGGCCCTGTCGCAATAACCAGGAAGTCGTAAGCAACGGCCGAGCCGTCATCCAGCAGCACCTGATTATTTGCGGGGTCGACCTTTGCAGCGGCCTTTTGGATGAATTCGATACCTTTCTTTTTCATCACCGGCGCCAGCTCGATCTTTAAATCTTCAGGTTTGCGCCATTTAGGTGGAATCCAGGGATTCGACGGAACGAAATGAAAAGTGGGCGTATCGGAAATCACAATGACATCATGACTTTTCCCTACCGTTTCCTTCATTTCATAAGCCATCGGTACGCCGCCGATACCTGCGCCTAAAACTACAATACGAGCCATGATAATCTCCTCATAATAGTTACTACTATGTTTCTTGTATTTTCAATTAATCCCGGTTAATTGAAAATATCATTAAAGTGAAGCGATACCAACACTGAGCAGTAATTAGAGTTCCCGTAACCGATCAGACAGAAGTACCGAAAGCTTAAAAATAAGTTTGTATATTAGCAAGTGCTGATAGACAATAACACAATACTCTCTTTGCATCCAAGTGCAAATGTTAGTGTAAGCTAAAACTCAGGCAGAGTTGCCTTTTTAAATATATTGCTTTAAAACACAAGAGACATTGGCATACATAGTCAGCGTCACTTTTCTCAAGTTCCGATCTACAAGATTCCAAATCAAGGGGAATTTATGATTTCAGAGGCTGTGGTTGATCTATCTCGCTGGCAGTTTGCGGCAACTTCTCTTTACCATTTTTTGTTTGTTCCGTTGACATTAGGTTTATCGTTTTTATTGGCGATTATGGAATCGACCTATGTCATGACCGGCAAACAAATTTACAAGGATATGACCCAGTTCTGGGGAAAATTATTCGGCATCAATTTTGCGCTGGGCGTGACGACCGGCCTGACCATGGAGTTCCAGTTCGGCATGAACTGGTCGTATTTCTCGCATTATGTCGGCGATATTTTCGGCGCGCCGCTTGCCATCGAGGGTTTGATGGCGTTTTTCCTGGAATCTACCTTTGTCGGCCTGTTTTTCTTTGGCTGGGATAAATTAAGCAAAGGACAGCATTTAATGGTGACTTGGCTGGTCGCTTTAGGCAGCAACTTATCTGCATTGTGGATTCTGATCGCTAACGGTTGGATGCAATTCCCGACTGGAGCGTACTTTAATTATGAAACCATGCGTATGGAACTCTCCAGCTTTGCCGATCTGTTACTTAATCCGGCTGCTCAGGTCAAATTTGTCCATACCGTTGCCGCAGGTTACACCACCGCTTCTGCTTTCGTGCTGGGCATCAGCGCTTACTACATGCTCAAAGGTCGCGATGCCGCCTTTGCGCAACGCTCTTACACCATAGCGGCGGGCTTTGGTCTGGCCGCCATCCTGTCGGTTATCGTGTTGGGCGACGAAAGCGGTTATACCGACGGCGAGGTACAAGAAACCAAACTGGCCGCTATTGAAGCAGAATGGCATACTGAAGAGGCACCCGCGGCATTTACGGCTATCGGTATTCCAGACCAGGAAGCCATGGAAACGCGCTACGCCATAAAAATCCCCTGGTTATTAGGTCTGATCGGTACGCGTTCCATTGACGAGCCGGTTATCGGTATATCGGAGATTATGGAAAGGAACCGTTTACGTATCCATAACGGCATGAAGGCTTACGGACTGCTGCAAAACTTAAGAGAAGGCAACAAAGATCCCATTGTCCGGGCCGAGTTTGAACACTATAAACAAGATCTGGGTTTCGGTCTGTTGCTTAAACGTTATACAGAAAAAGTAGTCGATGCGACCGATCAGCAAATAGAACTGGCAGTGCAGTATTCAATACCTCGAGTCGTGCCTTTATTCTGGACTTTTCGGGTCATGGTGGCTTGCGGATTTATCATGTTGGTGATCTTTGTTTTAGCGGTTGTCGCCAGCTCAATTCGTAAGTGCCGACAAGACTGGTTATTACGTGCCAGCCTTTATATGATTCCTTTACCCTGGATTGCCTCTGAACTGGGCTGGTTTGTGGCCGAATTTGGTCGTCAACCGTGGACTATTGCGGAGATTTTACCAACCTTTTTAAGCACATCCTCCCTTACCGAACTGGATATCTACCTGAGTCTGTCAGGCTATATCGGTTTATATACGGTATTTTTGATCATCGAAATGTTCTTGATGCTCAAATTCATCAAGTTAGGTCCCAGCAGCCTGCATACAGGCCGTTACCACTTTGAAATCGCCACAGGAGCATAACTATGACTTTCGACTATGAATCCATGCGCTTGATCTGGTGGGCCCTGTTAGGCGTTTTGTTGATCGGCTTCGCCATTACCGACGGCTATGATATGGGCGTAGGCATCTTATTACCCTTTTTAGGCAAAAACGATACCGAACGCCGCATCATTATTGATTCAATAGGCACGACCTGGGAAGGCCACCAGGTCTGGTTTATCACTGCGGGCGGCGCGTTATTTGCCGCCTGGCCTGCCGCTTATGCCGTAGCCTTTTCAGGGTTTTATTTTGCGCTGCTGCTGACCTTGTTTGCGCTGTTTATGCGACCGATAGGTTTCGATTACCGCAACAAATTGCCCAGCCAGAAATGGCGCAACAACTGGGATATTGCGTTATTTATCGGCGGCTTTGTACCGGCATTAATCTTCGGCGTTGCTTTCGGCAATTTACTGCAAGGCGTACCGTTCCACTTGGATAACGATATGCGCATTTTTTATACCGGATCATTCTGGGCACTATTAAACCCTTTTGCATTAGCGTCGGGACTGATTAGTTTATCGATGCTGATTATGCACGGAGCCGTCTATCTACAGCTTAAAACTGAGGGCAATATTAATCGGCGTTGTAAAAAAGTGGTTACTGTTTCCACAGTCATCGCACTCGCAATTTTTGCTGCGGCGGGTATCTGGGTTTCCAATATTGACGGTTACCAGATCACTTCCGAAGTTTTCCCTAACGCACAGTCCAACCCATTGACAAAAATTGTCCAGAAAGCACCGGGGTTATGGCTAGATAACTACGAAAGTTATCCAGTGTTGTGGACTATTCCTGCACTGGCTTTTGTCGCCGGTGCTGTGACTATTCTGCTATCAAAAATTGAACGCCCGGGGCTGGCGTTTATAACCAGCTCATTAGCAGTCACTTCCATCATTTTAACCGCGGGTGTAGCGATGTTTCCTTTCCTGCTGCCGTCAAGCTCAGCTTCGAATAGCTCATTGACCGTGTGGGATGCCAGTTCCAGCCTTAGCACTTTAAAAATCATGTTCTGGGCGGCGGTGATTTTTTTACCCATCATTGGCGCTTACACCACCTGGGTATTTCGTGTATTGCGCGGCAAGATAACGGCGGAGCAAATTCATGAGGTTGATATAACGCCGGAACAGAATCATCAAACCGATCGTACGGCTATTTAGGAGATAACTATGTGGTATTTCACTTGGATACTGGGAGTATTGCTGGCCTGCTCATTAGGCATTATCAATGTGCTTCGGCTGGAGGCGCAGGAAACATGGGATAAGGAACATATTCCCCTGGACCCGTTAACCCAGTTGATAACAAAAGAGACAATGCGGGTCCGTTTAAAAGAAAAAATCGAGAACTCCAAACGCAACGGTTTTCCATTTTCCGTTCTTTTTATCAGCTTAAATAATTTTAAAGCCAAGAATAATTTATCCGACTTTGAAATGGACGCCGTGTTACGCAACGTAGCCGACTGTTTTCAGGAAGACATCAGACCGGGCGTTGATATTGCCGCGAGAATGGGTGACCAGGATTTTCTTATTGCACTGCCCGGTTCTCCATTAAAAAAAGCCGAGCAGGTCGCGGCGCAGATTAAACATGAAATTACAGCATGTGTTAAAGCGCCCCATCTGGTTGTTGATGTGGGCACAGGGGTTGCGGAATACTCCTCGCCCACCGCTCCTGATGAACTTTCCGCTACAGCGAATGAAGTGGACGAATTGATCAGAATTGCAGCAGAAAAGAGCAACGCTTAAACCGAACTCACACTTCCCGGACGGATTTACAAAAATCCGTCCGGCTTCAAGTTATATCTTGAATGCTCGTGTGTTCAGAATTTTTAATGCCACCGAAGGACGCGGAAAAATATAAAACCTCGTAAGTAATCGAGCTAAAATTTTCCGGTATTTTGGAGTGCAAGCTCCGCCTAAAGCGCCTACTTTTGGTGCTTGCAAAGCAGGCAGAGCCTGCACTCCAGCTCTGAACCTTAGCTGTAAACTTATATTCAGGCGCTTATCCTTCCTGGTAAAAACCGCTTAACAAAACCCTTAGCTGCGGCAGCGTCTGAGTACAACTCTGATGGTTAAATCGTTCATGATCACTAAAACCATTCTCAGCGTTTCCATATTGATATCGTCTTACACGGCCAAACATTACGGATGCCCGGAGGACAGTGAACGCAAAGAACAAAAATAGCGATGTGTCTCCACCTAATTCGATGACAACAGCGGGCGTTGATATTTCGGATTATTGACTCGACCGTGAAGTTGCCCGGAAACGGCTTAATCTACGTCCCGTTGACCACCCCGTTCTCGCGTAACAGTTTGATAAATTCGGCCTTGCGCAAGGGACGCCCGACATAATAGCCCTGAGCCAGATCGCAGCCATGGTTGCGCAAGAACTCGAATTGCTCCTTAGTTTCTACGCCTTCCGCGACGACTTCGAGACCGAGCTTTTTGCCAACCGTGATGCTCGCTTCAACAATAGCCGCATCGTTGGCATCGTGGGTCAGGTCGTGCACAAAGCTCTGGTCGATCTTAAGCGCGTCCAGCGGAAAGCGTTTGAGATAGGACAGCGATGAATAGCCGGTACCAAAGTCGTCGATGGCAATGCGAACGCCCAAAGATCGTAATTTCTTCAAGGTATCGGCAGCAGCGACCGGATCCTGCATAACGATATTCTCGGTCACTTCCAGCTCCAGCGCATCCGCAGGCATGTTTTGCTGTTTCATGATATGGCCTACTTTGCGTAACAGTTCCGGGTCGCTAAACTGGGAGGCCGAGACATTGACAGAAATGCGCATCCCCTGAAGCTCCATTTCCTTAAACTCGGCACAAGTCTGATTCAGCATCCATTCCCCCACCTGTATAATCAATCCGGATTCCTCCAGCATTGACACAAAACCAGCCGGCGGCACCAAACCGCGTTGCGGATGCTGCCAACGGATCAGCCCTTCCATTGCGACAATGCGGCCGGAACTAAGCTCCGCCTTAGGCTGGTAATAGACAATAAACTCATTATGTTTAAAGGCCAGGCGCAGATCGGTCTCCAGCGTCAGCAATTCGTGGCTGCGGGCGTTCATGTCCGGGGCATAGAAACGGTACTGGTTATGGCCCGCTCCGGCGGCCCGGTACATGGCGGTGCCGGCATTGCGCAGCAACTCTTCGACGCCGGTACCGTCATGCGGATAAATCGCGATGCCGGTACAGAAGGTGATGTAGGCGTCCTGCGCACCGAGCGACATCGACCGCTCAAAAGCGGCATAAATCTTGCGCAATACGGCTAATATACTTTCAGAGCGGATCAGATCGCCCGCTATTATCGCGAATTCATCACCGCCGTAACGGGCAATGGTATCGTTAGGGCGTAAAGCCGCCTGTAGCCTATCGGCAATCTGCTTGAGTAAGGAATCGCCGACTGCATGCCCCATGCTGTCATTGATCCGCTTAAAGTTATCAATATCCAGAAACAATACCGCCACGAAATTATTGGCATGCCGGGCGCGCTCCATTTCTGCATTTAACCGGTCCATCAGCAAAATCCGGTTTGGCAGGCCGGTCAGAATGTCGTGAGTAGCCTGATGCTGCAATTCGGCTTCAAAACGTTTGCGTTCGGAAATATCGCGGGCAATTGTGGACAGGTATTCAACCTCGCCGGCTGCATCGCGATGTACCAGCAGGACTTGCGACACCGGGACTTCTATTTCGTCGATGCGCCGCAACGCGGTTTCCCCGGACCAACTGCCGGTACGGTAGGCGACAGGCAAGGCTTCGCTCTGCAATTTCTGCTTTATGCGTTCGGGAAACAGCTCAGTCAGGCAATATTTGCTCAGGTCCACTTTCGGATCGAGACCAAGCAAACGATAACCGGCATTATTGAGATACTGAAGGCAGCCGCCGGGATCGAGAATCGCGACCAAGTCAGTCGTGGCTTCCAGAATAGTTACCAGCTGAGCGCGCGCTTCGTCGGCCTTAACGCGTTCTGTGATATCCCGTCCCGTAGAAACCAGATGGGTCACATGCCCCTGCTCGTCCTTCAAGGGCGTGATGACTTTCTCCTCATAAAACAGCTCGCCATTCTTTTTGCGATTAATCAAAGTTCCCCTGAATATCTCGCCCTTGGTCACCGTTTCCCAGATATCCTGATAAAAAGCCTGATCATGCCGGCCGGATTTTATCAATGAAGGTTTACCGTCTACGGCTTCAGCCCGGCTATAGCCGGTCATTCGCTCGAAAGCCGGATTGACATATTCAATAAAGCCGTTGGGATCGGTAATGAGTACGCTGTCGGCCGCCTGCTCCACAACCAGGGACAGCTTGCGCAGTCTCTGTTCGGTCTGACGGCGTTCCCGGCGCAGCTGTGCTTCCTGAAGCTCGCGCTCCACAGCCGGCATCAGGCGGGATAAATTACCTTTCATGACGTAATCCTGGGCGCCGGATTTCATCGCTTTCACGGCGGTATTTTCGCCGATCGTACCTGACACAAAGATGAAAGGAAGGTCGAGATCGTTCAGCCTGACCACTTCAAGCGCCCGCATACCGCTCAAATGCGGCATCGTATAATCGGACAGCACGATATCCCAGTGCTGTTGCAGTGCTTCGGTTAAAGCCTGTTCCGTCTCAACCCGCTGCCAATCGACAAGCCGCCCTGCTTCCTGCTCCAATTGATCCACTAGCAATAAGGTATCATCCTCGGAGTCTTCAACAATCAGTATGCGCAATGGCTGTTTTATATTTATCGGCTCATCCATGACATCACCCTTTTGTGCAATCCGGACAACGAGGCGGCGGCTCATTGAGCAGTATCCAGTAAAGCCCGAGCTGGCCGGCTACCCGAACGAATTCGTCGAAGTCGACCGGTTTGCGGACATAGCTGTTGGCGCCCAGCATGTAACCTTTGAGCCGGTCCTCCTCTTCATTCGATGAAGTCAGCAGTACGACCGGCAGCAACTGGGTTAAGTCATTGTCGCGGATTCGGCGCAGCACTTCCAAGCCGTCGATTTTAGGCAGCTTCAGATCCAGCAGCACAACCAATGGCAAATCATTGGGATCGCGCCCGGCATAAATACCCATGGCAAACAGATAATCCAGCGCCTCGGCGCCGTTGCGCGCCACCACTATGGTGTTATTGATGTTGTTTTTCTCGAAAGCATGCAGGGTAAGCTCCTCATCATCAGGATTGTCCTCTACCAAAAGAATGACCTTATTTTTCATAAAACCTCTCTAGCTTCCAGCGTAAAATAAAAGATCGCTCCCTGTTCGACCTTACTTTCGGCCCAAATCCGTCCGCCGTGCTTATGGATAATCCGCTGCGCGGTCGCCAGCCCGATGCCGGTGCCCGGAAACTCGTTGGTATCATGCAGGCGCTGGAAAGCGCCGAACAGCTTTTCGGCATAGGCCATGTCAAACCCGGCGCCATTGTCCCGCACGAAATAGACCGGTTCATCGTCCTGCATTTGCATGCCGAATTCGATCTGCGCCTCAGGCTGCTTGTTGGTGAATTTCCAGGCATTACCCAGCAGGTTATCCAGCACGATGCGCAATAACCGGGCGTCGCCCCAGACAATCAAGCCCGGTTGAATTGTGCATTGCACAACGCGATTCGGTTCCTGATTGCGCAATTCATCGATCACCTCAGCGGCAAGCGCACTCAAATCGATGTCTTCGCGTTTCAATTCGGACCGGGTAATGCGTGACAATTTAAGCAAATCGTCAATCAGCGTCGCCATGCGCTGGGCGGCGGTTCGTACCCGTCTTAATCGGTCCCGGCCCGTGTCGTCCAGCCGGTCGGCGTACTCATCAAGCAGAATGCGGCTGAAACCGTCCACGGCGCGCAACGGCGCGCGCAAGTCATGGGAGACCGAGTAGCTGAAGGCTTCGAGCTCGTGGTTGACCGATTCAAGAACCATGGCTCGTTCGCGCAACGCCGTATTCAGTTGCTGGATGCGGCGATCTGTTTCTTTACGCTCGCTGATGTCTTCGATGATGCCATCATAATAAGTATTGCCGGAGCTGTCCGTTTTCATAGCGGCGGTAACGGATGCGGAAAACTCGCGATGCTTTAGCGTAACCAGCGGTATCTCTTCGTTATCGACAAAGCCCTGTTGTTTGATTTTATCCATAAATACTTCCCAGCAGCCCGCATCACGGCACAAATCAACTATAGAGTGCTTCTGCAATTGCTCGGCAGACTCTGCTTCGAACATCGTGACGATGGCCGGATTGACTTCAAGAAAGCATCCGCTCTCCGAAGTGTGGCGATAGACGCCAATCCGCAGATTATTGACCAGGTCCTGATACTTGGCTTGCACCTCGCGTTGTAGCTGTTCAGATCGTTTACGGGCCGTAATGTCCCGGATAATGCCGATGATGAATAGATCCAGGCCTATCTTCAAGGGGCTTAAGGTGACCTCTATCGGTAACTCGCTACCATCCTTGCGTCGGCCATGCAAATCGCAGGCTACTCCCATCGGACGAACTACCGGGTTCTGCGTATAAGCTTGCCGATAGCCCTGATGGGCTATACGCAAATACTCGGGTATCAACAATTCGACCGGCTGATTAAGCAACTCGTCGCGGCTATAGCCGAACCAAAGTTCGGCCTGCGTATTGACCAATACGATATGCCCTTCTCCATTGACGATGATAATGGCGTCGGGCGCCGACTCAACCAAACTGCGAAACCGCGCTTCGCTGGCGATCACTTCTTGCTCTATCTGTTGCCGCCGTGTACGGTAGTGGGCAATGAACCAGCTGACTACGCCTGATAGCAGGGATAACGCGGTGAAGGCAAGCAACCTGGCTTGCAGCACATGTTTGGTAAGCAGTTTTTCGGCCGGCACGCGGGCCACTAATAGCCAGCGCTCATCGCCGCTAACAACGTCTTCGAGGATGTCTCCGAACAGGGTTTTCGGCAGGATTTCGTCATAAGTGAATAAATCGCCATTAGCCATGAACTGCTGCCGCTCGGGATGCTCGATAATAGAGGCCCAGGCCTCGCTATAGTCGTTGGTGAAGCGCTTATCCTTACGGTCAGGATACATAAAGCCCCATTCGTCTTCAGGGCGAGCGCCGATCAGCCAATAACCCTCGGCGTTCAGCAGCCATAAGTCGCCGACGCTTTGCCGGGCAATTGTCCGAATCCGGTCTATCAGTTGTTGCGCCCCATAGCTAAGCAGGATGATGCCGCGTTTTTGCCCCCGTCGATCGAACACCGGCGTACCGAACCGGACCACAGGCTTGACCGGCTGATCGATCTTATCGTGTTCAATGATAAGATCGAATGAGGATATATAAACATTATCCTTATCCAGGGCCAGCGTTTGCCCGACAAAATAGAGATTGGTCCTGTCCTGCAACTCTTTCTCGGGCACAATCACCGGCAGCCCGTGGTCCCGGTTAACGCGCATTCTTTCCTGTTTTTTTTCATCCAGAAACACGATACCCTCATAACGCTCCCGGTATTTGACAAAAGTAACCCAATCAGTGCTCAAGCTCGTCGTATTCAGGGGAGATTCATTATCGAGCCAGTCGTGCAACGCCGGCTTATCTCTTAGATAAAACAGGTCGTCGTGCAGCTCCTGCAATTCTTGGACGATAAAATGACTGCCCACTCTTATAGTCTTTCGCTCTTCATCGCTTATGTAGGCGAGCATTGATTTTTCTTGAGTTTTATAAACGCTCCACAACGCGATGGCCAAGGCCAGGGTCAGCAGCGCCCATATGAGAATGAACTGGCGGATTATCGACCAATGTTGCTGATCTTCGTTTGAGCTAAAAAACTTACCACTCATAGTGATAGCCACCATTTCAGTTTATCGTTTTTAACGTCATGCCAAATCAGTGCAAGGATTTTTTCGAACACCTGCATGAAACTTATCCCTTATTACCTTTTATTGCAAATTTTGTGGTTATGGATGCAGCAGTGACCGGGGAATCAGCTTGACTCCATTTTGTAGAGCTAGAGTTTTGTTCAATTGTTCGTTTTCAAAATTGCAGCCAAGCCGCCTTACAATCCGAATCCGGGAAACCACCTTGGGTTTGAGCCGATATTCCAGCAGATCGACTAATCATTACCGAAAACGGTATTCATATCCACAAGGAGATGCAGTTGATGCTGGATGACAGCCTCTGTATTTTCTTGGTTAGCGAGGTATTTATATGGGCCGAAGATACGGGAGTTGGTTGTTTCGCCCTCGTTCCCACGCACTGCGCTCATCGTTATACAGGTATCTGCGGGATCGTCACTCCAACAATCCCTTACCTGGCGTCAGGCGAGAAACAGGCCGATAGGCCCCGTCCGGCTTGGTTCGAAAGTGAGTGCTAATAGTGCGTGCTGGTTCCCAAGCTCCAGAGACTGTGAAAGTATGCGTTTTAGAACAAAAGCAAAAGCATTCACCACGAAGGCACGAAGGACACGAAGTTTTCAATACATTGAGTTTAAACAATTATTTTTCTTCGTGACCTTCGTGCCTTCGTGGTGAATAGTTTTTTAAATTAATTTTGATAATACTTTCACAGTCTCTCCAGCTTGGGAACGCAGTGCAGCCTGCCATGAGCCTGTCGAAGAGCATAAACAACTTAAATTGCTTCGCTCGGATAATGAGAGTGTCCGGCTTGTATCCGTTAATTTTTTGAATAAACTACAGCTCACGTAAAACGCCTTGCTCCATGCTATAGACGACATCGACCAAGCCCAACCCGGCCTCACGATGCGTCACCATCACCACGGTTTTATCCTTGGAAAAATTCGCCAACGCTGTGAATACATCCCGCTCCGTATCGCGATCCAAACCCTCCGTTGGCTCGTCCAGAATCAATACCGGCGCATTTTTAAGATAAAGCCGCGCCAGGGCGATACGCCGCGCTTCGCCTCCCGACACTTTCACGCCGCTCTCGCCGACCCAGGTTTCAAGACCTTCCGGCAAATAACCGATAAAATTCTCCAGCCCTGCGGCTTTAACCGCGGCATTCAGTTCCGCTAGCGATGCGTCCGGTCTGGCAATTAACAAGTTTTCTCTGATCGTAGCCGCAAACAATTGGCTGCGCTGGGACAATACGCCAAAACAGCTCATCAGTTCATCGGCATCGAATTGCCTGATATCCTGTCCTGCCAATAACACGCTGCCCTGCTCTGGATCGTAATAACGCATCAACAGCTGCAACAAGGTGGTCTTGCCCGAACCGCTGGGGCCGACGATGGCGATTTTTCCGCCCTGCGGAATAACCAGGCTGATATTTTTCAGCACCCGCTCCTGCTGGTCCGGATAGCGAAAGCTCACCTCGTTTAACTGCAAATCATAACAGCCCGGCAAGGCTAGTGGCTGAGCCGCCGGGGTAATGGTCGGCGGCATTTCGGTAACCTGCCTGATGCGCCGGGCGGCTTTTTGGGTTTTTCCTAACATTTGCAGGGCTTGCGGCAACGGCGTCACTAATTCAAAAGCCGCAATCACGCAAAAAACGACCACGGCGGAATCCGTTCCCGATAACAGGCCGTCTTTAAATGCCACCGCCGCAAGCATCAATGCCATCAACAAGGTTATCTGCGACAGCAACAAGGTGAAGGCTGAAGAAATCGCCGACAAGCGGTTGTTCCGGCGTTGGATACTGATCATCAAGTCGGAAAACTGCACCAGCTTATCGCTAAACCGTCCGTAAGCCTGGTTGGCGATTAAATCCGCCAAGCCTTGGATCATATCGAGTTGCCGAATCCTGAAATTGGCCGCCAATACGACGATCTCTTCGGCCCCGGCGCTACCCAGGCGGTTAAAAATCCACGGCACCCAAACCGAGGCAATCACCAGCATCAGGCCGGTCGTTAAACTGATGACCGGCGCGTAAAAAGCCAAAAAGACGGTAACAGCGGTTATGCCGACCGCCGCGACAACGGCAGGAGCCAGCAATCGCAAATACAATGCGTCCAAGGCATCAATGTCCGCTGTCATGCGTGACAGCAAATCGCCACTGCGCATAGTCGACAAACGCCCCGGAGCCAACGGAACAAGCTGCCGGAAAAACCAGCTGCGTATTCCCGCCAATACCCGGAAAGTCGCTTCATGCGTGACTATCCGCTCGCCATAACGGCCTAACGTGCGGGTGATCGCCAACGTGCGGATTTGTGCCGCCGGCAACATATAATTGAAGATCAGCGTATTGCCGTCGAGAGCGATTAAGCCCGCTATAGCCGAAGCGCTGATAAACCAGCCTGACAGCGTCAACAAGGCGATAGACGCGAATGCCGTCAGCAGTGACAGCGCTATTCCGCCCGCTAACCAGGCGCTATGCGGCTTGAATAATTTCAGGAAAAACCATAAATCTTTCACGATACCACCCGTCCTTGCAGCAGTTCGATCCGTCTGCCCATTCTATTAATCACTTCGGGGTCATGGCTAGCGATAATCAGGGTTTTATCTGCAAACAGCTTATCGATCACATCCAACAGCAGCGTTTTGTTGGCGGCATCGAGATTGGCGGTAGGCTCATCCAGCAACACGATGTCGGCATTTTTTAAAAAGGCCCGGGCCAGCGCGATTCGTTGTACTTGTCCGCCCGACAAGCCATAGCCTCGCTCGCCAATCCGGGTCAACAAACCGTCCGGCAACTGCGCGCTGAATTCAGTCACGCCGGCCGCTTGTGCCGCTTCGGCAATGCGTTGCTCGGACGCATCGGGATCGGCCAGCGCGATATTGTCTTTGATGCTGCCGTGGAAGATGTAGGCGTTTTGGCCGCCCCAGGCGATGGTTTGAACAGCATAGTCCCGGTTAATCATTTGACCGTTAAGCAACACTTGGCCTTCGGTTGCCGCTTCAAAACCCAATAACAGATTTAACAGCGTCGTTTTTCCGGCGCCCGACTCGCCGACCAAGGCAATTTTTTCATCGGCGGCAATGTGCAGATTGATATCGCTTAAGACCTGCCGCTTGCCATATGTTTTACTAACATTGTTAAATTCTATTAGGCAGGTGTTACCCTCTTCTCGTTCCCACGCGCTGCGTGGGAACGCTGTATCAACGCGTTGCGTTGAGGAACAGCCCGCAGCGCGGGCGGCATGAGCTTCCACGCGGCGCGTGGGAACTAGGTTCGATTGTCTTGCACCTATATCATTATTTAAATCACTTACCACCTCGGCGTCTTGCTCCAGTATTTCAAGGATGGCGTCAGTCGCGCCCAATGCCGCGGCCCGGTCATGATAATTGATCGCCAACTGCCTGAGCGGCATAAAAAACTCGGGCGCCAGCAGTAATACGAACAGCGCTTCACCTAAGCTGATATGCATAGCCGGGCCGAAATGAACCAACCCTAACAAGCCCAGCCCGACATACACGGCCACCAGGGCAACCGCAACCGCGCTAAAAAATTCCAGGACTGCCGACGATAAAAACGCAATACGCAAAACTGCCATGGTTTTTTCCCGAAAACCCTCGGCAATTTGGTTGATATTGGCTAGCTCCTGGCTCGCTTGGCCGAACAGCTTGAGTGTCGCCAGCCCTTGCAATCGATCCAGAAAATAGCCGCTCATTCTCGTCATCGCCAAAAACTGGCTGCGATTTGCCGAGGCGGCGCCCATGCCGACTAAAGCCATGAAAATCGGCACCAGCGGCCCGGTCACCAAAAAGATCAAGCCGACCACCCAGTTAACCGGCATGACCACGATAATCATGATGATCGGCAGTACGCCGACGATCATTTGCTGGGGCAAATAACGCGAAAAATAATTTTCCAGCGCATCGACCTGTTCCAAGGTAACGGCCGCCAGTTCACCGCTTTGGCGTTGTTTGATTGCAGCGGGGCCCAACGCTAAAAACTTGTCGAACAACTGCTGTCTTACCGACGCCCTGACCTGCGCCCCGGCCTCAAATCCCCAGCTTTGGTGCAAATAAACGCACGCGCTACGCAGTATGAAAACAGCAGCCAGCGCTATGAACTGCGTAATCAAGGATGTCCATGGCAGCTTGTCGATAATGAGCGTTTGCAGGATAAAGGCAAGCAATGCCGATTGGGCAATTACGCCCAAGCCGTTGGCAATGCCAGCCATAGCGGCAAATAAAATGGGTTTGCGAACCGCTTTGCGTTGCGTTTTTAACCAGTCGGCACAGTTTTTTTCTCTGGCCTTGCTTTTATCGAAATAGGCTTGGTTATCTGTTTCTTTTAACTTCACTGTTTTTTGCCGTTCGTTTTATTGAAGCCAAGCATATCACACCGGCTTTGCCGGAAGCCTTTGCCGCGTCGATAGCTTGTTGCCAAAATTGTCGACAATGTTCAGCTTTAATTTAGTAAGTGCGATATATAATGTTAACAACGTCTCTTTAACAAAGAGCGCTTGACCTGACTTCGTTAGAAGTCCCATCCAAATCAATCTAAAGAGATTCCTATGAAAATTAAATTATTGACGATAGGTATAAGCTCAGTTCTTTTGACAGCTTGTGTCACTGACCCTTACACCGGACAATCCAGCCTCAGCAAGACAGCCATGGGCGGCGGACTGGGCGCAGCGGTCGGCGCAGGCGCGGGAACGCTGTTTGGCGGCAACGATCTTCAGAATGCCGGATGGGGCGCTTTAGCCGGCGGCGCCCTTGGTGCGGCTGTGGGCGTGTATATGGATAAACAGCAAGAAGACATGCAGAAATCTTTACAAGGCACCGGCATTGAAGTGCAGAGAACCGCGGAAAACACGCTGAACCTAACCATGCCGAGCAACGTTACTTTTGCATTTGATTCGGCGGATTTAACGCCGCAAGCACAAGGCGCCTTGGATTCAGTTGCGAGGGTACTAAATCAATACCCGGATTCGACGATCAACGTCACCGGTCATACCGACGATAAAGGCACAGACAGTTATAATCAGGTGTTATCCGAGCGACGTGCAGCCAGCGTTGCAAGCTATTTATCGCAACATGGCGTAAATTTTTCCCGCTTGACCCAAAAGGGCATGGGCGAGAAGATGCCGAAAGTGCCTAATGTGAGTGAGGACAATCGCGGACAGAATCGCCGGGTAGAGTTGGCTATTGTCGCCAACAATAATGCGGGGGCGCAGCAAGGTAACCCACAACAACAACAACAACAACAACAAGGTTACCCACAACAGCAGGGTTATCCTCAACAACAAAGCTATCCTCAGCAACAAGGTTACCCGCAACAGCAGGGTTATCCGCAGCAGCAAGGTTACCCCCAACAACAAGGCTATCCGCAACAGCAGGGCTACCCGCAACAAGGTTATCCTCAGCAGCAGAACTATCCGCAGCAGCCGTACTATTACCAACAATAACACCATGAGCTTAAACCGCCCCGTTGTGCTTTCATTTTCCGGTCATGACCCCAGCGGAGGCGCTGGGGTTCAGGCCGACATTGAAGCTTTGGTCAGTCATCGTTGCCATGCCGCCAGCGTTATCACCGCCTTGACCGAGCAGGACACCCGGAATGTAAAAAAACTCATCCCACAAAACCCGGAAGCCATTATTAGTCAAGCCACCACCTTGTTGGACGATCTGCCGGTCAAAGCTTTTAAAATCGGTTTAATCGGCCACCATGAAACCGCTGCCGCCATTCATGAGATACTGAAACAACACCCGCATATTCCGGTGGTGTTGGACCCGGTGCTGGCGGCGGGTGGCGGCGCTGAGCTGTCAAACGACCGGCTGATTGTCACTATTATTGACTTGCTGTTGCCCTGCACTACCGTGTTAACGCCGAACAGTGAAGAAGCGCGAAAGCTGGCCGGATTGCCCGATCTTAACGACTGTGGCCTGGCATTACTGGAAAAAGGCTGCGACTATGTGCTGATCACCGGCAGCCATGAAGACACGCCTTCGGTCAGCAATCAGCTGTTCCATGACCGGCACAGCTGGGAAACCTACACTTGGGACAGATTGCCGTTCAGCTATCATGGCTCTGGCTGCACACTGGCCTCCAGCATTGCGGCATTAATCGCGCATGGCCTGGAGCCGTTGCAGGCGGTCATAGAGGCCCAGGAATACACCTGGAATTCATTACATGCTGCCTACCAACCGGGCCAAGGCCAGCATATTCCCAATCGATTTTTCTGGATGGACGAGAGTGATTAAGTTTCCAACCAACGGACTGTACGCGATCACTCAGACCGCGAACAAATCCGGCGATACCATTATCAGCGAAGTTGCCGCGGCCATTAAAGGCGGTGCAGCCGTTGTGCAATACCGGGACAAAAACCCGGTTGATGCGCCATTCCTTGCCCGCGAGCTGGTTAAAATCTGCCATAGCCATAACGTGCCTTTATTGATCAATGACGACATCGAACTTGCGGCACTGGTCGGCGCCGACGGCGTTCACCTCGGCAGAGAAGACGGGGCTGTTATCCAGGCCAGAAAGCAGTTGGGCGGCGATGCGATTATCGGCGTGTCCTGTTACAACTTTGTCGAACTGGCCGTAGCCGCCCAGGAACAAGGCGCAACTTATGCGGCGTTCGGACGGTTTTTCCCGTCCTCGTCAAAACCGCTGGCGGCGCCCGCCCAGATTGAAACATTAAGGCAGGCGAAACTTGCCTTGACCATCCCCATTGTCGCGATAGGCGGCATTCTGCCGGACAATGGCGGACAGCTGCTTGCAGCGGGAGCCGATTTGCTGGCGGTCATCGGCGGGATATTCGACGATCAGCCGGAACAATCGGCTCGGGCTTATCAGACTTTATTCAGCCGTTAAATGCTTTCCTTAAACGCCATGAAAGTACCCGCCCTTAGAACCATGCCCTACTGGTAACGCTACCGGCAACACCGGTTGTGGCGCTACTTTTTGATAAATCGCCACCGGATTGCCATCCAGCACGGTAAGGGCCTGATTTAACGCTGTTCGATCAAATTCAGGCAAGACCCGCGCCGCGCCAGTTCCTGACTGGCCAGCGGCATACACTCCATCCCTGGAGATCGCCGCGCCTGCTCCCGGCAGGCTTGCGGCATACACACCGTCCCTGGCGATATTGGCTTTCTGGATGAGCTTCAACGCCGTATCCAATCTCTGCTCCAGCGTCGTTTCTTCTCCTTCAAGATCGGGATGCGCTTCGATGTATAACGTATTGTCCAGCCAGCCAACCTTGATCGGTTGTTTGACCATGTAAACCGGCGTTCCTACCGGAACCGAGTTATACAAAGCCTCAATATCTTCAGGATACATGCGCACGCAACCATGCGTTATCTGCATACCGATGCCGTAAATCTTATCTATATCGGTGCCGTGTATCAGGTAGCCTCCGGGTACGGCCAGATGCAGCATGTAGGCTCCCAGAGGGTTATGCGGACCCGGCGGAACCACGCCCGGCAACGGATCGCCATTTGCGGCATGTTCGCGCCTGATCGATTCCGGCGGATGCCATGCCGGATCTTTGACCTTGCGTACAATTTTGGTTTTGCCCAGAGGCGTTTTCCAGTCTTGCCGACCGATGCCATGAGCAAAGGACATAACCTGCGGCGCAACGCCTTTTTGAGCCGGCGGATAATAATACATCCGGTATTCGGCGATATTCAGGGTAATGCCCTCGTGCGGCGTATCCGGCAAAATGCGTCTGTTGGATAAACGAACAATCTCGTCTTTTTTGACTTGCCAGCGATCAAGGTTCGGATTCAACCTGACGATTTCCGTTTGTCCCAAAAGAAAACGTCTTGCCACATCCGGCAAAGTCTCGTTTTGCTCCGCACGCGTTAAAGGCACATCGTCTTGAAACTGGGTGATAACGCTGTCATTGCTATTTTCGGGCAACGTATAGGTCGTGGCATTAGCCGTACCGCCGAACACAGACAATAAGAACGAACAAGCAAATAGCGAACGGATTTTCATGAAGGTAATTTTCTCAGGTTTATTAACGGAAATTTTTTTAAGCAATTAACAGGACGATTCCCCACGCAATAAATGCGACGCCTACCACATTGCAAATGAGCTTTGCTTGCAGCGGCAAGGTTTTCTCCAATACGACCAACAGGGTCATCAACGCCATTCCCAGCAGGTTCATTACGCCCACGACGAACATGATCAGCATTTGCGCCCAGCAACAGCCTATACAGTATGCACCATGTTTTAATCCCATCTTGAATGCACCGGCTGACCCATCCTGCCATTCATTCAACAAAAAGCCCATTGGGGTTTTGCAGTGCACCAGACAGGCGTTTTTAATCGGCATAAACTGGTAAAAGCCAGCCACGAACAAAATACCGGCTGCCGATATTGAATTTTGGCTCTCCATCATCGGCGACAGCCAGGTCAGGCCATGCATTTGCCATTGCAGCAATGCCAACGCGGTGCTGAATAACATCCATATTCCCACATAGGCCGAAGTAAACAGGCCGGTCAACTTATAGACCGCCTTGTTTTGCTGCCGGCACACACGGGCAAACGCCAAAATCATCGGCATAGCGGAAGGCAGCATCATTGCCGCCATCATCACGGCCCACATAAAATAAACCAGAGCAAAGTCGATAAAGCGCCATGCCAATGGCTCTGAAGGCGGCATCCACATACTCGACATCGGCTGAGATGTCATTTGGGTATGTTGATAAATCAGATAGCTCCAGGCAGCAAAAACCCATGCCAGCACCATCGCTAAAATTGCAGTCTGCGTTTTAAGCCAATTCATTGAGGTTGATAAACAAATGCGGAGAAATAACCGTTACGTCCGGAAAACTGCCAGTCCTTATCGTAGTCCTGGTACTGGTAGTCTTTTGATTTGGCGACGATTGCAGGATGACTGGTTACCACGCACAAAGGCGGATTGTTAATCGTTGCCTGCCCGCCGGTTATGCCCTGGACACTTTCAATATCGGCTTGGGCTATGCCGGGAATAATCAAGCGCCGGCTGTTACCCTGTTCCTGATAGTCGATTTTTACTTTTTTCACACCCAACACTTCGCTGACAAAGCTCATTAAAATGGCAGGGTGCCCGCCTTGTTGGCCGCTAAAAATTTGCACAATCGCATCCAATTGATGGTCATCTGCGCGCTCATCGACATACAAGGCCGCTTGCCAGTTGCCGTCTATCATGAGTCCCGGCGAATAACACGCCAACGCAACATTCAACCCATCCAGTGCTTGATCACCCAGGTGTCCCTGGTCAATATGCCATGCGACCAGCAATTTGCAGTCGCCTTGGCTCGGCGGTTGCAGCCATACGCAAGGACAGGAAGTTTCGCAGTTACAGGTTTCAAAATAGCTACCTTGCAAGATCCAGTTTTTGGTTTCCGACATATCACACCTCCTAAAACGGTTCTTTGAACGGTCTCAAATCCAGCTCATGAGTCCATGCGCTGGGATGTTGTTGGTGAATGGCCCAATAGGTTTCGGCGATAGCGTCCAACTGTAGCAAGCCCTCTTTGCCTTTAGCTTTAACATAGTCCGGGAATTGGTTTTTTGCCCGGTCTCCGTCAATTACCCCGTCAATAACGGTATGCACCACATGGATGCCCTGCGGCGAGAATTCTCTTGCCATGCCTTGCGCTAACGCCCTTAATCCGGCTTTGGCGGCGGCAAACCCGGTGAACGGCGGCTTTGCTCTTAACGACGCTGTCGCCCCGGTAAAAATCAGCGTTCCTTTATGCTTGTCTTTCATAGCGTTAATCGCTTCCTTGCCGAAAAAAAAGGCACCCAGGCAGTTTTGCCGCCACAGTGCGGTAAAGGTTTCCGCATCCGTTTCCAACAAAGGCGAGGGGATGTTGCTGTCAACGTTATAAACGGCAATATCAATGCTATGACCCTCCAATCGCGCCACTTTAAATAAATGCGCTACATCGCACTCAACAGTGGCATCGGCAAGCACTATGCTGACTGAACCGCCTTTTTGCCGAATGTCTTCGGCAACCTGTTGAAGCTTGTCTTCACTTCGCCCGGCTATATAAACGTGCAAACCTTTTGCTGCAAAATATTTGGCGAGTATAGCGCCCAGTCCCTGCCCTGGACCAACCCCGATAATAATGGCTGAACATTTTTTCTCCATCGTTAATTTCCTGAATTGAGTATCATTGAAGAAGGGCTAAAGGCTAAAGGCTAAAGGCTAAAGGCTAAAGGCTAAAGGCTAAAGGCTAAAGGCTAAAGGCTAAAGGCTAAAGGCTAAAAATTGAAAAAGTTCTTAACCATCAATGCAAGCTTTTTTCGCCCTTCGCCCTTCATCTTTCATCTTTCGTCTTTCGTCTTTTTTAACCCTTTCTACCAAATATCAGCGAAAAGTTATTAGCAGGCATATTGATCTGCTCTTTTAACTCTAAGCCGTGATTTTCCGCCGCCTTTTTCAGATCGGCGACATCTTTTAAACCCCACTCTGAAACGCCAGCTGAACTTAATGTTTCATGGAACTCTTTATTGGAATCGGTGGTAAACGTGCCTTCCACTTGAAACGGTCCGTAAATCAGCAAAATGCCGTTATCATCCAGTAATCGCTCAGCGCATTTCATCATGCCGTCAGCAATAGAAATGGGCGCTACCTGAAAAATATTGATGCAAAAAATTGCCGAAAATGAAAAGGGCTTACCGGCATTAAACCAAGTGTCTGGATCGGTTAAATCCAGATGAACAGGGTCGGCTATATTGTCGTTTTTGTGATCGGTCGACAGTTTTTTGATATTCTCAAAAACCTCTTCATCCTTATCGGAAGGATGAAAATGCAGATGCTCGAAATGCGGTGCAAAAAAATTGATATGCATGCCGCTGCCGCTGGCGAGCTCCAAAACATTTGCAGGGTCTTTGGGCAGCTTTTCTTTTAAAACGCCTAAAAGCGGTTCGCGGTTGCGGTTTCCGGCCCAGGCTACATATTCGCTTAAGGGATGTGGATCTAAAGTTGGTTTATCTTGACTCATTATTAACTCCTCATTGTTAGTTCCTCTTCAACAGCAGCAAGCGCCGTGCCAGTAATTATCAATAATTTTTTCTTTAAATTACAACAACTTGATTTTTTACTTTACCTCATTAATGAAGCTATGCTTCAATGAGAGAAAATTTACTTCACAAAACATCATGACCAACAACTCGCTTTCCGATTTAACGCCTACTTTTTTCCTGCAAACTTTTATCCTTGAGTTAATGCATGCCAGCGAACAACAGGGACAAAAGCACTGCGAGCAATTGATCGAGCATATCGCCAAGACTGCCGGGTGCTTTTTTGAAGAAACTTACCGGGAAGAAGCGCATAACACCGAATTACTTGACAAAGAAAGCTATATCGAGCTGATCCTCGGCCTCAAGAACAATATTGGCGGTAAATTTTCACTGGTTTCGAGCAACCAGGACTGCATTACCGTTGTGAATACCAGTTGCCCTTTTGGCGACCGGGTCACCAATTTCCCCGAATTATGTAGAATGACATCCAGCGTCTTTGGCGGCATTGCCGCCAGGAATTTCGGTTACGCTAAAGTTGAAATCAAAAAAAGCATTGCCCGCCACGACGGCAAATGCGAAGTGTGCGTGTACACCAACCCGAACGCGGCAAAAAACCGTCCGGGCATGGAATACACCGACACCACGCCCGTTAAGGAAATGCAGGATATTAACGAGTTGCACTCGCGCATCGAACAGAGCATGCAGCAGATTTGGCGCAAACAAAGCAAACAGCCGGCAAAAAAACACCAGCCCCCGGCGATTATTGCCAAATCGCCGGCCATGCAGAAAATCCTGCAATCCATCGAAGTGATTGCACCAACGCTGGCAACCGTGCTGATTCACGGTCAAACCGGCGTCGGCAAGGAATTGATCGCGCGCGCCATCCATGCGATGAGCGACCGCTGCAACAAACCCTTTATCCCGATCAACTGCGGCGCCATTCCTGAGAGCCTGATCGAAAGCGCGCTGTTCGGGCATGAAAAAGGCGCGTTCACCGGCGCCATCGAAGTGCATCAAGGTTACTTTGAACGGGCCGAAGGAGGAACCTTGTTTCTGGATGAAGTCGACGCGCTCTCCCCGGCCGCACAAACCCGGCTGCTTCGCGTGCTACAGGAGGGCGAGCTGGAAAGAGTCGGCGGCAAGCAGACCCTGTCGGTCGATTTGAGAATAATCTCCGCAACCAACAACAACCTGGAAGAACTGGTCCAACAAGGCCTGTTCCGCAACGACCTGTATTACCGCATCAACGTGGTCCGGTTAAGCATCCCGCCGCTGGCCGAACGCCCGGAAGACTTGCCTTACCTGGTGCAATTGATTGTGCAGCGCCTGAGTAAGAAATATAACAAAGCGGTCGAATCGGTCAGCCGTGAAGTGATGCAGAAAATCCGCGCCTATCCCTGGCCGGGCAACGTCCGCGAACTGGAAAACATCCTTGAGCGCAGCATTTTATTTGCGACCGGTAAAGAAATGACCGAGCTGGATTTACCGCTTCCGGCCAAAACACTCAACCTTGAGGAATGGAAAGACATCAAGGAACAAGCGCTTGCCAAAGCAGAGCAAGCGTTTCTTGAAAGCGCCCTGAAACAGCATCAGGGCGACGTAAAAAAAGTAGCGGAAGACATGGGCATTACATCGCGCGCCGTCTACAGCAAGCTGAAAAAGCATGGGGTTAATTTGGCGGATTATCGCAGAGCCTAGTTATTGCAGCGGTTTGCATTTGAAACCCATTTTGCGCCGTTTAGGCTCGCATTCCATTTCCATAGACTCACTTTAATGGTAAATGAAAAATACGAGCCCAAGTCGCAATATCGCCCCAGTCTGTTTTATGGCAAGAAGACCTGCTTTCCACTGCGATATAGCGACGTCATTTGCGGATAAAAAAGGACGCAACACAACAAGTGCGCTGCATCCCTGGCGTTGCCCGTGTAAACGGTATCAATATTTGACAGTGATACCAACAAAAGCAGAGCGCCCCATGCCGGCGATGTTTCGCCCCCAAGGCACGGTAACATTGGATGCCGCTGTTGGGTTCATGCCGTAACGGTCGCCAAGATAAGCACCGGCCAACGGCTGGTAATATTGTTTGTCCAACACGTTATCCAAGCCGACATCCAAGCGCACTTTGCCCCATTCGTAGCCGGTTCTGGCATTCAGCAGAATATACGACGGCGTTTGGGTTTCGTTGCGAATCGCCTGCACATCGCTCTTGCTATCGACGAATTGCATTTCCAGCGCGCTTTGCCAGTTACTCAAGCGATGATCCAGACTAAGTTTCATGTTGAACGGCATCATATGATAAAGATTACCGCCATCCATGCGCTCTCCCCGCACGTAACTCATCGTGGTATGAGTGGCGAATTCTCCGAGCTTATTGTCCTTATACAGCTGGGCGCGACCTGAGACATCGGCGCCCCACAGCCGGGCGTCGTGATTGGCATATTGCAAATAGACGAAGCTGTTGGTAGCTGTTTGAGGGGTCGCGCCGCAACCGCTGGCAGTTGACGTCGATGCGCTCTGGCAGCGATCCGCATCAATGAAGTTATTCACATAAGTGAAATAAGGCGTGGCGCTGACTTCCCAAAGACTGCTTTTCGGTTCGTGAAACGCTGCGGTGAAACTGACGGTATGCGCGGTTTCTTCGGTCAAATCCATATTGCCGACATAGCCGTTGCCGTCGCCATGCCAGCCGATCATCGCCATGTCCATTCTGCGCGCTCCCCAAGTATAGCGTTCATAAAGGTTGGGGGCACGATTTTTGCGCGCATAGCCGAATTCGTACTGGCTCATATCGTTAGGGGTGTACTGCATCAACGCGGTCACATCGAAGGTATCGTTATTACGCTCGTGATCGCGTGCATTGAACGCATTGGCCGCGTTTAATGCGGTAATCGCCCCTGCCCTGTCCATCGTCCTGGCCGGCCCCGTATTGATCAAATCCGGGTTATACGGCTGCACATCGCCGGTATCGGTATTGGTATGATCGTAGCGTAGACCCAGCAAGCTTTTCCATTGCGCATTCCAGTTGGCTTCCCATTCGCCAAAAAAACCGACCCGGTCCCGCTCGCCGTTGTTGATATTGATGTAGCTCTCCGGCGCCATCATCCAGAACGCAGTGCGAGGATCGTTATTATTGGCTGCTATCGTTGTATCGGTATGTACAGCCGGCCAAAAGTCCCTGATCCGGTTGCTATGATATTCGTTGCCGATACGGAATGTATCACGGTCGGAGAAAGGGATCTCCGCCATGATCTTGTAACCCAGGTTACGGCCACGGGTCTCCATCGGCATCTGATCGTTAGGCGGCGCGAAACCGCCTCCGCTCGCTGACCCATCCAGGAATTGGTTATGCTTGTCCTGGCCGATATCCATGCTGTGCTGGGTGCTCTCGTAGTAGAACCTGCTCTCCAGCGTACCCCAGTCGAAATCACCTTTGTGCATGATATTGCCAAATATGCTGTCGTTGTTGGTCAAGTCCATCCGTTGATTCGGAAAGCCCTGAAAAGGCTGGTGCTGCTGGCCGCCTCGAATCACCACTAAGTGGTTGTCAGTTTTGAACGACAGGGCGGCCGAGTGGTTTTGATTCTCGTAAGCGCTGGATTGCACATTTTGGCCGTTAGCATCGTTATAGTTCATGCTTTCGGTATGCGAACCGGTATACTCCAATCGCACGTTCTGGTTGGCCACACCTGCGGAGATACTGCCGCCAAAGGCATCGCCGTTGCTGCGGTAAAACGATGACGCGCTGCCATCCAGCAAAATATCCTTGCCCGGCTCGGCAAAAACCGGCTCAGGCGTTTCTACCGAGATCG
>NZ_JALOCF010000114.1 GCF_023227905.1 Methylobacter sp.
CTGTTTACTCGGCTTGCAAGCCAGTGACTGCCTGCCGGAAATGCTATGGCGGGCGCTGCAACAAATGCCTTCGGCAAGCGCCACAGAATTCACCGGTGGTGTACTGCATCTGGAGAATGGCAATGTTATGCAGGTATGGGTAAGCCCCATGGGCGATTTAAGCCGATCTAAAGGTACTATTATTGTTCTTTCACAGTTCAAGGAGAGCGGATGTCTACCTTAACACGCACTGATAAAGAATTTGCCGACCTGAGCCAGAAGGATAAAGTGGCGAGTTTGCGCCTGGTTGATTTGCCTTCTTTACCGGCGTTGCTTATGGAAGCATTGCAATACACAGACACAGTCGGTGACCAAAGTTTAACTAATCTTGCGGACAAAATCGGCCAGGATCCACCCATGGTGATTCGAATTTTACGCATCACCAATTCGCCTTTTTTCGGTATGTCCAGGGAAATAAGCTCGTTGCGGCAAGCGATTGTATTGTTGGGACTTAACCGGGTGAGAAATATGCTGCTTGGCGTTTGTTTTTCAAAAATGTTACCGGTGCGGCATAAAGACTTCGATTACCCGCTGTTTTGGCATCACAGCATGGCTGTAGCCGATTGTGCCAGGCAGCTTGCAACCTATACCGGCATTGGCCAGGACATTGCGTTTACGGCAGGATTATTACACGATATCGGACGGCTGATTATTGTCTTTCTGTTTCCCGACGATTTTAGCCGCATTATTAATGAACCCCATCCGGACCGGGTCGAGACGGAACGGCGGATAATAGGGTCCGATCACATGGAAATAGGCGGCAAAGCGGCGAGGCACTGGAATTTGCCTGTGGCTATTCAGGAGGCGATTGAACAACATGAAACGCCGCCGGAGCAAGGAGATGCCATATCACTGGGCTTGTTAATTTATACGGCTAATTTGCTGATCATTGAAGCGGAGCAGGGCGATGACTCCGGTTTGGAGCGACAGGAAGCCATCGCTAATGTGCTTGAATTTCTGGATATTTCAATTGACCAGGCGACACACTGGGCCAATACCGGCCGGCAATTCGCCGATCAGATAGTTGCCATTCTTTAAATTCAGGGAGCATTATGCCGTTAAGTGAATCGCGACAATTAAACTGGATTATGATCTTTACCAATTGGGGCAATCGGATGCGTTCCGAGACAGTTCAAACGAGGTGTTTGAGCAGATTCTGCGCCATATTGTGGAAGGATTCAGAGCTAATACCGGTTCACTGGTATTGTGCCAAGGCGAAGACAGCTGTCGCTTCAGCATTGTTGCGGGTATCGGTTTGCCGGACGGAGGTATCGGCAGTGTTATACCCAGCGGCGCCGGCGTTATCGGTTGGGTATTGGAAAACAAACAGGCTTTATTGCTCAAAAACAATGATCCGGGATTTCATGAACTACTTCCTGAACCGGGCATACAAACACCGCTTACGGCACTTTGTTGGCCTTTGCTGATGGGCCAGCGGTTGATCGGCGCATTATGCGTCAACAGCCTTGACGATAAGGCGAATTACACGGAAGCGGATTTGAACCACGGAAAAATGTTAGTCAACCTGATTACGCTGGTGATTGACAATATCAGGTTGCTTGATGACCGGCAAAAGCGCATTCAACAGCTTGCCGCAACTAATGAGCGCTATATGGATTCGAATCGGCAATTACAAGAAGCCCATAAACACCTGGAACGCTCAGAAAAACGCCTCAACGATATTCTTAATTCGCTGGATAGCGTGGTCTGGTCGATGGAGCCCGATACGCTGAAAATACTGTATCTCAACAAGGCCGTCCATGAGATATCCGGTCATCCGGTCGAGGATTTTTTTAATGATCAGCATCTATGGCTGAATATTATCGATGCCGTTGATCGAACGCGGGTGGAAAACAGTCTGGCCGATTTAATGAAGACCGGCGTGCAAAAAATAACCTATCGTATTCACCGCCCGGACGGCGATCTGCGCTGGCTTCTTCATCATATGCGCATCGTTTGCGCCGATGCCGGTGCGCCGTTACGAATCGACGGTATCAGTGTCGATATTACCCAACATAAAAATGCCGAGGATTTACTGAAACAGCGTAATGAAGAATTGCAAACAGCCCTCGATAAAATTCAGGAAGTCCAGCGGCAATTGGTGCAATCGGAAAAATTGTCCTCCATCGGCCAACTAGCAGCGGGCGTCGCGCACGAAATCAATAATCCCATTGGTTATATCAATTCTAACCTGACCTCATTGAAAAACTATGTGGAAGAATTGCTGGCGCTGGTGGCGATTTATGAAAAAATCGAGTCGGTATGCGCTGATGCCGGACAACTCCGCCAAATCGAGGAATTCAAAAATAAAATCGATCTGGAATTTCTTAAAACCGATGTGCTCGATTTACTGGATGAGTCTCATGAAGGCGCATCCCGGGTCAAAAAGATCGTTCAGGATCTTAAGGATTTTTCCTATGCCGGTGGCGACGATGACTGGCAATGGGCTAATTTGCATACCTGTCTGGAAAGTACACTGAATATTGTCAATAACGAGATCAAATACAAGGCGAGCGTTACCAAGGAATTCGGGGATATACCGCAAGTATGGTGTTTACCGCATCAGTTGAATCAAGTATTTATGAATTTGCTGGTTAATGCGACACATGCTATCGAAAACAAAGGCACGATCACAGTGCGCACGGGATCAGAAAACGATCACATTTGGGTAGAGGTCGGCGATACCGGCAAAGGTATTGCGCCTGAACACGTCAATAAAATCTTCGATCCTTTCTTCACCACCAAGCCGGTGGGAAAAGGAACCGGCCTGGGGCTTTCCGTTTCCTATAACATTATTAAAAAACACAATGGCGAAATCCGCCTGGACAGTCGTGTCGGTGAAGGCAGCACATTTCGAATTGTATTGCCGATAAAAAACGAGACGGTCGTTGCATGAGTTCCGTGCAATCGCCAATAGGCAACAACCGGCAGGCGACTTTGTTGTTTGTTGATGATGATCCCAATGTACTCAAGGCATTGCGCCGTCTTTTCCATCACGAAAACTACCTGGTTTATCTCGCGTCAGGAGGCATTGAGGGCCTGGAAATTC
>NZ_JALOCF010000115.1 GCF_023227905.1 Methylobacter sp.
TCTTAACACTATTAAATTTTATCGCGATCATCGTGCCGACTATGATCGTTATCAAAGACACCACGGCATCATCAATGTTGACGCTCCCAGGAAGTTCGCCGTTTTTCAACGCCCCTTCCATGCATCTCCTGAAAAATTCATCGATTAAAATAGGGGAAATATCCTCAATGCCGGCTAAATCCGGGAAAACGAGATGTTTTTCAATATCGGAAATGGCAGCTTTTTTAGGCCTTTCATGTTGGACAACCATGATGGAAATAAGTTCGTACGTAATGTCGAGCTTGGTGATTTCGCCCGCCATTTCTTCGAAAAAAGCGCCAATCAAAGCAATGGAATTGCCGTTGGGAGCTTTTTGCCGCGCCTTCCAGATGAACTTCATGGTCATAAGGTTGACATAGTAGGTAATGACGTCTATTTTGCCCGGGAAGTAATTAAAAAACGTGCCTTCCGAGATTTCGGCGCTTCGGCACACGTCCTTGATGGAAATGTCCTCAAAACGGGAATGTCGCAGGCGCTCTATAAAAGCTTTCATCAGGGCGATTTTGGTCCGGGCATGCTTTACTTCGCGTAATGAATATTCATTTGGGTTCATACTTATTCCGTTTCCTTTTATAGCGAACGCCTAAAATATAGTACACTTTAAATATGATGTCAACATAAAAATATGTTATTTTGTAAGGCCTCAGAAGCTGTGAAATAATTATTGCATAAAATAGCGATATAGCTATTATTAGCCCAATTCATAAACACCGGAGGTGCAGAATGGGCTACGAATCGAAATTACAAGTGATCCAGAGTGGGGACAAGAATCGGCAATTTTACCTGATTTGTCCAGCGCCATTGGCGGGGGCGCTGGAATTGGAGAAGAGCGAGCGGATTGAATGGGTCGTGAAGGATCGGTATACCCTGATTGTACGGCGTGTTCAGGCTGCGGCGAAGCGCAAGGGGGCAAAGAATGCATAAGACTACCGAGGCTTTGGAATTGTTGAAACTGGAGGAAGAAGCCCCCAGGCGACAGGCGCCGCTGCCTGTGGCCATGCGCGGTCAAGCGCGTGTGAAGACAGGGGACCGTTGTCAGTTGGTATTTCGGGCGGTGGACATAGAACAGTTGGTGGCCGAAGATCACCCTGTACGGGCGATATGGGAGTTTGTCGGGCGATTGGATTTGGGGCGATTTTACGAACCGATTGCGGCGGTGACCGGGGTTGCGGGGCGTGCCGCATGGGATCCGCGGCTGCTGATCAGCCTGTGGATTTGGGCGTACAGTCAAGGGATCAGTTCGGCGCGCGAGTTGGCGCGACGTTGTGAATACGATCCAACGTTTCAGTGGCTGACGGGGTTGGAAGTGATCAACTATCACAGCCTGTCGGATTTTAGGGTTAGCTACCAAGCGCCGCTCGATGAGTTGTTCGCACAGGCTCTGGGGCTGCTGAGTGCGGAGGGATTGATTACGCTGGAGCGGGTAATGCACGACGGCACGAAAATCAAGGCGTGCGCCGGGGCTGATAGCTTTCGGCGCGAGGAGCGGATTCGGATGCACTTGGAACAGGCCCGGCAACAAGTCGCGGCGATGGGCGACCCGCGGGCAGAGGATCCGGTTCGACGGCAGGCAGCGCGGGAACGGGCGGCGCGGGAACGACAACAGCGGTTGGAAGGGGCGCTGGAAGAGTTGGCAAAGATACGCGATAACAAGACGGGCACAGAGGCCAAGCAGCAGGCGCGAGTAAGTCAGACTGATCCGCAAGCCAGAATTATGAAGCAGTCCGATGGTGGGTTTGCACCCAGCTACAACGTGCAACTCTCGACGGATGCGGCGCACGGGATTATCGTAGGGGTGGGCGTGAGCCAAGCGGCCAGTGACTATGGCGAATTGGTCGGTGGCGTCGAACGGGTTGAAAAGAATATGGGGCAAGTCCCTCAGCAGATGGTTGCAGACGGAGGGTTTACAAGTCGCGAGAACATTTTGGCAATGGCGGACAAGAAGGTCGATTTTGTTGGTTCGCTCGATGAACATGCCGCACAATCCGGCGGTCAGTTGCGACGCCGCGGTGTTGAAGAGGCTTTTTACCCGCAGGCTTTTATATATGATGCCCAGCAAGATCTTTATCGCTGTCCCACCGGCCATTTTCTGCGTCATGATGGTCAAGAGAATCGTATCGGGGTAGTTCATCATAGGTATCGGGCAAATCCGAAAGACTGCGCCGCTTGTCCGGTCAAAGCCCAGTGCTGCCCGCAGAATGCCGTTAAGGGGCGCACGATTACGCGGGCTGTCGAGCATCCGGTGGTCGCAGCTTTTGTGCAGAAGATGCAGACTCCCGAGGCAAAAGCCATCTACCGACAGCGCGGAGGGGTGGCCGAGTTTCCGAATGCCTGGATCAAAACTAAGATCGGGTTGCGTCAGTTTCGACTGCGTGGCCGTCTGAAAGTCCTCATGGAATCCATGTGGGCTTGCTTGACCTATAACATCCAGCAGTGGATTAGACTGCGCTGGCGAGTTCAACCGCTGGCCGCAACCGCTTAAAGGTATATGATCAGCCCTTTTCATATCGGCAATACCGGAAATAAACTTGCTATGATGTGCTTTCTTATAGCTTTTATAACCATTTTTACAGCCGGCGGGTTTTATCCTGTTTCCCGATCATCGGTCTGATTGTAAATTAATTCTTTCACACGTTCTCAGTGGTTAATCTGTCGGCACCTTCGTTCGCACACCGAATGATTGCGGCATGTTTGTCAACATAACCAGCTTGGCGACAACAATTAAAATCATTAATAGCAGATGCGGTACCCACAGATTGTGGTAAGGAACCATCTTTTTTAATCAGAAATTCAATGGACCTTGCCCGTTGTCTCCTGGTTCATTGGTCATATTCCTCTGAACACCGAACACTGAACACTGAACACCTTTCCTGTTTCTTATACCTTCTGAGGACGCGGCTGGCCAAGGAGTCCATAAGGCTTCCAGATCAAGAGCAGAAACAGCAGGGCAAAAGCGATCAAATCCCGATAGGTAGATGGCAGGAAGGCCGCCACCATGATTT
>NZ_JALOCF010000074.1 GCF_023227905.1 Methylobacter sp.
CTATGGCGAAGATACCGCGGAAAAGCCAAAATCGCTGTGGCTGTTTTTTAATGCGCCGCCATTCTGGGCGGCGGCTGTTGCGGTAATACTGAATGTTAACGGTTTAATTGCTCCAGTTTGGTTTTCCGGGGTGTTGCAAAAATTATCCGCCAGCGTAGTGCCGTTGATGCTGTTCTCCCTGGGGTTGGCCTTAAGTTGGAAAGCGGTAAGCGTTCGTAATGTCCCGTATGTTATCCCTGTGATAGTCATTAAGATGGTGCTGATGCCGCTGTTTGCAATGCTTTTGGCCCGGCATTTGCCTATGGCGTTCGAATACCGGGCGGCGGCAGTACTCGATCTGTCGATGCCGAGCATGTTGTTGGGTATTGTTTTTTGCGACCGCTACCGCCTGGATAGCTCGTTGTATGCGATGGCGGTAACGATAACGACGGTAATCAGCCTGGTTACGCTGCCGTTCTGGCATAGCGTGCTGATGAATTCAATCAACAGTTAAATCGATCACTTAAGCAAAGAGTTATTCACCATGAACCCAACCCTAGAAATATTCTCCCAAGGCGAAGAAGTTATTACCGGGCAAATCATCGATACCAATGCGGCTTGGTTATCGGAGCAAGTTGTCGCCATGGGCTTTACGGTAACCCGGCACACTGCCGTAGGCGACAAGCTTGATGATCAGATAGCCTTGCTGCAGGAAATTTCAGTACGCGCGGATTGCTGCATTTGCACCGGGGGACTCGGGCCGACCAGTGATGATTTGACCGCCGAGGCTGCCGCCAAAGCGTTCGGCCTGTTGTTGGAATTCGATGAGGTTGCCTTTGAGCAGATCAAACGGTTTTTTACGCTCAGAAACCGGATCATGCCCGAATCGAATCATAAGCAGGCCATGCTTCCAAAAGGCTCCGAGCGCATTGACAATACCTGGGGCACCGCGCCGGGGTTTTCCCTGCAAGCCGGGCGCTGCTGGTTTGCCTTTATGCCCGGCGTGCCTATGGAAATGCGCCATTTATTTCTGGAATCCATACAGCCAACGCTGTCAAGCCGGTTCATATTGCAACCTGGGAAGTTAATCACTATTAAAACCTTGGGTATCGGCGAATCGGCTATTCAGGAACGCATCAGTGCGATTGAAATCCCGCCCCAAGTTGAGTTGGGTTTTCGGGCAACTACCGACGATGTGCAAACCAAATTGCTGTTTCCGCATGATTATCCTGAAATCGCCATGGCCGTATTGGTAGCGGAAGTTGCCGGGCAGTTGGGCGACAATGTTTTTGCCATTGATGGTTTGAGTCAGGAGGGCGGTGATCTGGCTTTTGTGGTCGACCAACTGATGGCTATCGGAAAACACACGCTGGCCGTAGTTGAAACCGCCAGCCAGGGCTTGTTGGCGGCCAAGTGCATAGGCGCAGACTGGCTGCTGGAAACACGGTATGAGCAATCTCTGGACAAGCTGGCGCAAAAACTGGGGATTGCGGTAAATGCCGACGATTTGAGCGCAACCGCGCAGGCCATCGCCAGCGAAATACAAAAAACAAGCACCGCCGATTTTGCGCTGGTTCAGCTCTACGCCGGGGATAGCAAAACATTTCACGACAAAGACCAGGCCATTATTCTATATAATACGCTGCTGACTGGAGACGGATTTCATCAAACCACCCATTCAGTGGCCGGCCCTATCAAACGCAAGCAAAATCAGGCGGCGTTACTGGCACTGGATTTATTACGACGCTATTTACAACATAAAGAACTTTAAGATGCCCTTATTACGATTGTCCAACGTTTCCATCGCTTATGGAACTCATGCTTTATTAAACAATGCCGAATTCCAGCTGGATGCTGGAGAGCGAGTAGGCTTGTTAGGCCGCAACGGCGAGGGTAAATCAACCTTGATGAAGATTATTGCCGGTAATGTCCAGCCCGATCACGGCGATATTTGGCAACAACCGGGCTTAAGGCTGGCCTGGCTGGAGCAAACGCCTGACTTGCCGGATGACGCAACCATTTACGATGCAGTGGCCGGCGGCTTGGGCGAACTGGGCGAGTGGATTACTCGTTATCACGTGATGTCGTTAACCATGGACTACGATGACGACAAGGCCCTGAATGAATTGGGCGATTTGCAGCATAAACTTGAAGCCCATAACGGCTGGCATTTTCAGCAGCGGGTTGAAACCACCTTAAGCAAACTGGATTTGCCCGGCGAATTGAAGATCAACGGCCTGTCAGGCGGTTGGAAACGGCGCGTAGCCTTGGCAAGAGCTTTGGTAATCGAGCCGGAAGTGCTGCTGCTGGATGAGCCGACCAACCACCTGGACTTTGAAAGCATTACCTGGCTGGAAGAGCAAATCCTGAACTTTCAAGGCGCAGTATTATTCGTGACCCATGACCGGTCGTTCCTGCAAAAGCTGGCGACCCGGATTATCGACCTGGACCGCGGCAATCTGGTGTCCTGGCAGGGCACTTATGACGATTATCTGGCCCGCAAAGCCGCAGCCCTTGAAGATGAGGCCAACCAAAACGCCGAGTTCGATAAGAAGCTGGCCGATGAAGAAGTCTGGATCAGGCAGGGCGTAAAAGCCCGGCGCACCCGTAATGAAGGCCGGGTCAGGGCGCTGGAGAAATTGCGCAATGAACGCGCACAGCGCCGCAATACTCAAGGCACCAGCAAAATATCCCTGGACCGGGGCGATGCCTCCGGTAAAAAAGTCATCGAAGTCAACAACATCAGCTTTGCTTACGAAGACCGGCAGATTATCAAGCATTTTTCCACACTGATTCAGCGCGGCGACAAAATCGGCCTGATCGGCGCTAACGGTGCCGGTAAATCGACGTTGTTGAAACTGCTGTTAAAACAATTGGAACCCGATACCGGTACGGTAGAGCAGGGTACTCGACTCGAAATCGCCTACTTCGACCAGTTGCGCGATCAACTCGATCCGGAAATGACGGTCGCCGATACCGTTGCCGACGGCAATGATTTTGTCGAAATCGCCGGTAACCAACGGCATGTCATGTCGTACTTGGGCGACTTCCTGTTTGCCCCGGCCAGAGCGCGCTCGCCGGTAAAAAGTCTGTCGGGCGGAGAGAAAAACCGCTTGCTGTTGGCGCGGCTATTTACCAAACCGGCCAACCTGATCGTCATGGACGAACCGACCAATGACCTGGATTTGGAAACCCTGGAGCTGCTCGAAGAAAAGCTGGTCGACTTTGACGGCACCTTGCTGCTGGTCAGTCATGATCGGGCTTTTCTGGATAATGTCGTGACCAGCGTTTTTGTGTTGGACGGTTCAGGCGAAGTCGATGAGTTTGTCGGCGGTTACAGCGATTGGTTGAATCATGCCAAGCTCGCTAAACAGGCGGAAAAGGCCAAGGCATCCAAGCAAGAAAAACCGGCAGCGCAGGCTGCCGCGCGCACTGGAACCAAAAAGAAACTCAGTTTTAAGGAGCAGCAGGAACTGGATAAACTGCCGGGACTGATCGATGAACTGGAAACTCGGCAAACGGAGTTAAATCAGCAGATCAGCGAGCCTGAGTTTTACAAAAAAGATCAGGTTGTCGTTGCCAGGACTCTGGAAGAACTGAAACAGATCGATGAAAAACTGGAGCAAGTTTATAAGCGTTGGGATGAGCTGGAAGCGTTGACCGAAGAGAGTGGCGGCTAACAACAATGGGTGCGCTCCGTGCATTGCGGTATCTCTTGCATCCACACAGCCTAAGCGAAGGACATTGCGCTTTAGCGCAATATCGATTATTCTACATGGCTTCTCGTGGTCTACGGGAAGCCAAATATAGGAGAGATGGCCGAGCGGTCGAAGGCGCACGCCTGGAAAGTGTGTATACGGCAACGTATCAAGGGTTCGAATCCCTTTCTCTCCGCCAACACAAGTAACTGATTGAAAAGGAAAATGATTTTTCCTGTCGTAGCTCAAAAGCAGCGTTTGCTACAAACGCTTGCTACAAAACGGCTGCGATTATGTCTAAAATTCCCTACTTGCTTCGTCGTGGTAACACATTCTATTTTCGAATAGCTGTTCCCGCCGAATTGCGCGAAAAATTCAAATGCCGAGAGGTGATTCAAAGTTTAAAAACCGAAAGGAGAACTGAGGCTGTTCCATTGGCTTTAGGGCTTGCCTCTGAGGTTACAGAAATGCAATGAGCAAATAAAAATGTTTAGACATTTTGAAACAGAATGGAATTTTTCGGCAATCCTTACAGTAGGGGAAGTCTTTGTTTAACTATGTTTAATTAAACTTCATTTGATTTTTCGGTCAATTTTTGTTTTCTTTTTTATTATTTTTTGATTTCGTTCGCCTTGTCTAGCATTTTGCATAAGCGTATAATTTTATATAAAGAAGTCCTAAACCCATATTCATATAGATGATGGGTTGGGGGTTCTTTTTTTGCGTCTCACAAAAATAACTACAAAAATTAATCCAGGTGGAAAAAATGTCTGATAACAGTCTTAATACGATTTTCAATGGTTTTGACGGCGAAATTATAGATATTAAGCTTGCAATTAATGATGTAAATAAGCCTTCGCAGGATGATATTATCAAACAAATGAAAAATATCATCGAAGCATACGGTCAAGGTCAAACAACAGAATTCGTTGATTATTAATGTCAAGTAACAGATTTAAGTCAATCATTGCGGCATCACAATTATATTTTCAAACTAGTGGTATAAAGACGCCATTTCTTGCCCCTATACCAATTACTTGTAAAAAAACGGGTGGCTGGAGTTTTAGCCAAAGTAAACCATCTAAAGGATTAGCAGACGCTGTTCAGTCAATTGTTGGGAAGAGCGTGTTAATTCAAGAATTCGATGCCAATGATGCTCCAAATGTTGATGGAATGCTCGTTGAGCAGGCTGATAAGGCTATTATTTTTGTAAATAAAGGGTTGAATTTTTGCTGGCGTCGCTTTTTTGTTGCAAAAGAGTTAACCCATTTATTGATGAATCATGGCGATTCTGACTGTAGAGCTGGAAGTTCTGATGATGTAAAAGAAGTGATTCAGAATTTTTTCACAAAGAATTTGTTTGGCTCCAATGCTCAACATAAAAATACTGAACATGAAGCTATGTTCATAGCTGTTGAATTATTGTTTCCAAATCAACTAAGGCAACTGACATATACCGAGATGTTATTGCCTAGAGAAATCGCACAAAAAGTTAAAGTGCCTGAAATTGTTATAGCATCAAGGTTTTATCCAAATATTGATGACTATTTTGAACGTGAAATATACAGCGCATCTTGGTATGAGTCTGCAATAATTAGTGAGCGTGTCAGTCGCGCACATTAAGAGATGCAGAAATAGAATATAAAGAACCCTCTAAAAGAGGGTTTTTTTGTTTCTACTAGAAACAGCTCTTTGAGCAAGCCAGACTGTTTGTTCGAGTCGCGGTTCGATCGAATTGGCGATAGAATGAAGCTGTAATGGAGACTTGCTACAAAATTCTCTTTGGTATTAACAAAATAAGATATGAATCAATAGGTTACTTATTTCATTGCGGAATCTCTTTCTCTCCGCCATATAACGCGCTGATTTATTTAAAAAATTAATATTTTTAAATAAACAATTGGCGGTTGATGGGCGGTTTGATCACCATATCAGTCCCCAATATCTGCCATTTCAGTTTCCTGTCTTACCCATAGCAGTTCCGTTATCTCATCAATCCTTTTAAATGTATTTCACTGCGCAGTTGAAGATCAATGATTCTGGCGGGTACTCGGCGCTTGACGACAAGATTCAACATTGAAATAGCACGCTACTGGTTAGTATTAGTAGCAAATTAACTGTTAGTAAGCGATTAAGCGGTTTTCCCAGGCATTTATTCCAGTATGTGTTTACTATTCTGGATAAGAGCTGATTTTGGCTCTAGATGAAGCCGAGGGTGGTGATGTCGGAGTGAATTCCGGCAGAAGTGAAAGCAATAATAAGTAACAGCTGGGATTTTTCGAATTGTATAGTTAAAGGGTCTAAAAGACGCTCAAGGCTGTATAGCCTTAAGCGTCTTAGAGATTGAGCGGTTCAGATGGCTCATTCGCATGATAATTGTCCGGATTTACCTCTTTTACGAGTCATGCTAATGTTGCTGGCAATAGCTGAAGTAGCAAACAACGCAGATGAGATGATGAATTCGCCTGAAATAAAGCCCAACAGGCCCGTTATAAATACCGTTCCGGTTAAAATGTCTTTGTAAAAGTCGTTCATGAGTAGATTCCTGTATAAAGTTGAAAAGGTTTTTAAAATTACGACTCAACTATAGTAAAGGTCGCTATTATTAACAATAACATCATGAGTAGATGGATTGTTTCCTCATTTGATGCATTAAATTCATAAAACGTTCATATAACTCATGTAAAAGGTTAAAAAAAATTAATACCGAAGTGTTTTCAATATTAATTTTTGACGTTAATCCTGAATAAAATAATCATCGCAGTGCTTTAACTAAGTGCTCGTAAATTGAGCTCTTTAAGTTGTAATGATTAGTGTCAACATATTGGGAAACTCAAAGAACAGGGTTGACATTGCCAGAGTGCGGCTATAAAATACACTCAGCTTGAAATAGTTTTACCGTTATGCTTATCTTTACGAAGTTCTTCATGTAATTGTTCGTCCTGTTATCATTAAGTAATTCTTTAATTTCCCAGCTCCATCGGTCTTTATGAGACTTCAATTACTACAAATTAGGATTACACTAAATGACTACAGGTATAGTTAAATGGTTTAACGCTGAAAAAGGCTTCGGTTTCATTCAGCAAGAAAACGGCCCAGATGTTTTTGTTCACTTTCGTAACATTAACAGCTCAGGCTTTAAATCTCTTGATGAAGGACAGAAAGTACAATTTACTGTCACTCAAGGACAAAAAGGCCCGCAAGCAGAAGAAGTAACAGTCCTCTAAATTGCGTGCAAAAAAACCGTAGCTCTTTCGGGGCTGCGGTTTTTTTATGCCTGTCATTAAGCGAATCGACCAATTCTTGCCGTTACATTTATTTCAAGCTTATCGGCATTGAAAAATAATTCGTCTTTGCCTTGTGCCAGCTGAAATGTTGATTTTGCGTCCGCCACAACTTATTGATTTGTCGGTTTATTCGAAAATAAATCAGCATCTTAAATAGTTTAGCGCGTTTATTATGCACAGGGATATTCATCCGTCCGGCTTGACAAATGATGCTCCAATTATCCCGGATAAACGATATCATTCCAGCCTCTTGCTAAACCATTAAAAATTAGCGCTATCAGTTTGCATGATAATGTCTCCATAACGATAATCAGTGAAGAGAAAAAACATGGTTGCATTTGCAAATCCACTAACGCAACAAATCACCGACTTTATTTCCGGCATAGGCATCCCTGTACAGGCAGGAGATGTTCCTGATAATGTTATTTTGCCCGGTATTTTGATTGATAAGGGCGTATTGGTGGTGGACGAAACCAAGTTGAAATATCCTGGAGATTTATTGCACGAGGCTGGGCATTTAGCGGTGATGGAAGGCGTGCAGCGTAATATTTTATATAACGATGTCAGTAAAAATGCCGGCGATGAAATAGCCGTGTTGGCATGGTCATGGGCGGCCTTGGTGCATTTAAGCCTGCCGCCGGAAGTTGTATTTCATCCCGATGGCTATAAAGGCGAGTCGGACTGGCTGATAGATATTTTTAGCAACGGTAGCAATCTGGGAGTGCCACTGTTGCAGTGGATGGGGTTAACTGCTGAGCCAAGCAAAGCCGAGAAATTAGGCTGGAAGGCGTTTCCACAAATGCAACGTTGGTTAAGAGAATAATTCTGCATTAGCTAGCTGTTTCGAGTATAACCCACCTAAAAGATGAATTTTAGGAATCGCCAATCCTTGAAAGTTTCAACAGAACCCAACTGATCCAAATAACAGAGTTTACACCCGGCTTTCAGTTGGGCGGAGCACTTGGATAGGCAAACCCAGATGAGTTCTCAGCCTCATACACGATATTTGGGAAGGGGTAGAGAGGTGGCGAGCGTCCGTCACCTCAGGTCCATAAAACAGCCTTACTCGATTACACAGTTTTTAATTATGGGTTCTGCTTGGGTTAACGTGTGGCGAACCTGTTATTCTTAAGCAAACATGATCTCATAGTAGAGTTTGTTATCATTAGAGCCCGGGTTGATTGATAATATAGGCCCCATGAGCCATTGATGCTGTCCCAATTCAGCATGCTCAACAAGATAAATATCTTGCAGCAACAGCATGTCAGGCGGTCCGGTAAAAACCAATGATAACGGAGTGCGAAATTGTTCCGGTATATTGCGGCGCGGTAATTCCGCCACATCGATTAATTGCAAGTCGATTAGACCTGCTTGTGTGTGTATTGTGAAGTTTGTGCCCACTAACGGAGAGGCTTGTTCAAGACTAAGATTCATGGCTAACCTTTAGATAGAGTTGCGTCAAAAGTCGACGGCGTGCATGATAGCAGAAAAAATATTTTAAACTTCGTAAAAAAAACTTATAGATATGTCGCCGCCCGACTTTCATTTACGTTCCGTTCATGAGCGCGATCAAGAATTTATCGACACACTTTATCGTTCAACCCGCGAAGATTTGCTCATGTTGCCGATGGATACGGTCTTTGTCGACAGCTTGGTTCGATCTCAGCAGCAGATTCATGCACTTGGCGTGCAGCGGAACTATCCAAATGCTCAAACCAAAATTCTCGAGTCTCAAAGTCAAGCGCTGGGGCGCATGGTATTCGAACACACGACCGGCGATATTCGCCTGATCGACATTGCCGTCCTGCCTAGCGCTCAAAGACAGGGTTTGGCGCGGTATATGTTGCAGTGCCTTCAACAAATGGCCGGAACCCATCAGGCAAGCTTGAGTTTGCGCGTAGTCAAAAATAACCTTAAAGCGCGCAGACTCTATCTTTCTGCCGGCTTCCAAATTGTTGACGAAGACGAACTGAGCGAACAGATGCGCTGGCGAGCTGGAATTGCGGTATGAAACAGGCTACCCACTATTTGCGTTTGCCGTTCGAATTCGACCTGGCCGCATTGCAAATCGATTTGCAGCGCTTAATGCCGGATCAATGGGTGCCTCATTACAATGACCAAGCTGCCGCTGCCGGATATTGGCACTGTCAGGCATTGCGTTCCCCACACGGCCGTAGCGACGATATTCTGGCATTTTCGAACGATCAATTCCTGGATACGCCGCTCTTGGCGCGCTGCCCTTATTTTCGGCAAATCCTGCAACACTTCAAATGCGAAACCTGCGCCGTGCGCTTGATGGCATTGGCGCCCGGTGGCGTCATCCACGAACATACCGATCCGGGAACCAATTTTGAAGATGGCCTGGCACGTTTGCATATTCCTATTATCACCGACCCGGAGGTATTGTTCTGGCTGGATGGCGAGCCGATACATTTTGCCGCGGGCGGCACTTGGTACATGAATGCCAATTGCAGGCACCGGGTTGAAAATCATAGCGCAATGCATCGCATTCATTTAGTGCTCGATTGCATCCCGAACCAATGGCTGACCGATATCTTTAATGCGGCCGGGTTTATTGCCAATCCCGAACCGAAATATGGCGATCCCAATATCACCGATACAAATGTATTGGAAATCATTGCTGAATTGCGGCAATGCGGCTCTGCGGCAGCATTGAGTTTGGCTCATCGATTGGATGCTGTGCGATGCGCTGAATAACCCCTCGATGCTGTAATTAATCGGCAGTATGCAGTTTCACTCCCAATAAAAACAATATTATAGTGATTTCAATTTAAATGAACTACACGGTTAAATGGCTATGTCACTGTCACTGTCACTGGAGTGCAGGCTTAGCCTGCGCTGGCAAGCGAAGCTTCCGCTCCTGCTCATCCTGCTCACGCCCCTTACCTACATCCCTGTAGGCAAAGCATGCACTCCCGCCACGCCTTTAGTAACTAACTGAATTTGAAAACGCTGTAAGAGCAGTGCGCGGCTCCGGGAAAGAAAAACCGGCGTATGTGTTTTAGCGAATACATTCAGTTATCTATCTGTCGACGTCACGGAAACTGCTTGCTGAGCCGATTAGCCCATGATCTTTTTTGTTTTATTTAACGGTATGATCTGCTATCTTTGCGCCGGTCAGCTGACTGTTTGGCTAGAATCAGAGAAATTGAGCCGCAGCACTGACTGTTCCAATTAAGTAAAAATAAATTGCCGCTGTGAATTAAATTCAAACCTTGGTTTTATCTTGCCGATTGGAGTTTGAGTAAAATCGTATTACCGGTAACTAGTGCTTAATTTCAAGAATCAGGTATTTATTGTTTTATGTAAGCTGCTTTTTAAGGATTTTTACTAAAAAACATAACCATTTTGCGTAATTAAATGCTAGGTAACTTTATCGTGCAGCGGTCTATTATCGTTGCGTTTTAATTATATAAAAATAAAAATAGGAATTTATTATGGATGCATTTATGGGAACCATTCTGGCAGTGGGATTTAATTATCCGCCAAGAGGTTGGCTGTTTTGCAATGGTCAAACAGTGCCGATTTCTCAGAATTCGGCAATGTTTGCGTTATTAGGCACCATGTATGGCGGTGATGGGCAGACAACTTTCGGCATACCGGACCTGCGCGGCCGAGTCGTCGTCGGATCACAGGCCCAAGGGCCAGGCTTGTCAAATGTTCAGCAAGGTGAAAAAGCAGGTACAAACAATACGACGGTTATCTCTAACGGTACAGCAACAATATCCCTCACTCAGTCTAATTTACCGGCACATACCCATGCGGCGACGTTAAGTTTAACGGGGTTGTCTGCCACCACTGACATTAAGGTCGGCACTGCCACTAGCGGTGGCGCCGCCGTTGCTACAGCCAACAGTACCTTAACCAGCACTCCGAATAGTCCGCCAAGCTCAATTAGCGCCGCCATTTATTTGCCTTCCGGTACTGCGCAAACGAATCCGGTCTCCCTGGGTGGCGTTACCACCACAGTGACGGGTAGTGGCACAGTGTCAAACGCCAATACCGGCAGCGGCACACCCCTGACGGTTCCGGTCACAACCACTAGCACCATTTCCAACATGCAGCCCTATCTTGGGCTTAACTACATAATTGCCATGGAAGGCATTTTCCCTTCCAGAAATTAAACTGTTAGGCGCGGCTTGGCCGCGCCTTCCTATTTTCTATCCTATCCCATGTTAAATGAACGCCAGTTATTACGCGGCCGGCCCGTTGCCGCCGATGTATTGGTATCGTTGCGCAATTGGTTTCCGATAACCCTGCAGGGCCGGGAAATCGTTTGGCGGCATGTCCCAGACCGCTTTACCGCTTCGTTTTTTACCGATACATTGCAACAGCAAAATCCGGCGCAACGTTATATCTGCCGCACAGAATTCGATTGGCTGAAGCGTCTGGAACCGGGGTTGATGCCGAGCGCGTTTATTTTTCATACCTCGCGTTGCGGCTCCACCTTGCTGACCCAATTATTGTCAACCCTGTCTTGCTGTATTGTGATGTCGGAGCCGCCGGTCATCGATGCCTTCTTGCGTCTGCATCAAACAGAGCCCGAATCCAGTGGCGGCAGCGCCAACCTGAGGCAATTGATCCTGGCACTCGGGCAACAACGCAGTCCCGAAGAGTCGCATTTTTTCATCAAGCTCGATAGCTGGCATATTCAATTTTTGCCGATATTTCGTGCCGCTTTCCCGGATACGCCGTGCTGGTTTCTTTATCGAGAACCGGAAGCCATACTTGCATCCCATCAACGCCAGCGTGGGCCGCAGATGGTGCCCGGCATGGTCACCACGCTGGCGGCAGAAACATTGGAGGTGGGTGATTTGGATGGCTACTGCGCCAAGGTTTTGGCCGGATTTTTCGAAGCGGCGCTTGCCAATGTGGAGAGCTTGCAATTAATCAGTTACCGGCAATTGCCGGATATCCTGTGGCAAGACTTACTGCCCCGGCAAGGACTCGATTGCACTTCGGAGCAGTTGGAGCGCATGAGACAGCGGGCCGGTTTTCACGCCAAAGATCAACGTGTTCATTTCAGTACCGATACGCCGCCGATTTCATCGCATCCGATACTGCAACAACGGGTCGCACCGTTGTATACAGAGCTCGAACAACGTCGTAGCCGTAGTCAATGAATCCGTAGGAGCGGGCCGTGCCCGCACACGGAATGGGGCGTCCTGCGAATCGTAAAAGCGCGCCTTAGGAGCTAAGGATATGGTCAGTAATAATTTTCCGATATGGAACGATGAAATTTTTCCGTTCGCCCTGAGTCCTTCGATAAACTCGGGAGAGCCTTGTCGAAGCCTGTCGAATGAGGTGAGCGGAAAAGTTTCGGGCCTACCGCGTCAAGCCGCTCATGTTTCGACAGGCTAGCGCGAACGGCTTGACGACCGAAAATAGCGATTTCGGGAGTTATTTTTAACCAAATCCTTATTCCCCGGCTTCAGCTTTATTGCTTAGGAATTCGGCCATATCATCGTTTTGTACCCGATGATAGATATTCTCGACTGATAAGGTTAAACCAATGGCTTCGAAAGTAATCTCGTCGCCTAGAAAATAATGTTTCGGCAGCCAGCCTTCGCTTCTTCTTATGACTTGAATGTCCACGAAATCTTGCTGAATCAGCACATATTCTTGCAGGCTGGGGATATTAATGTAGGACATCAATTTGATGGTTTCGTCCGTTCTGCGCGTTGATCTCGATAAAACCTCGACAATAATGATAGGGGTTTCGGTGAAATAGGGCTCCGAATCGTCGAAATGGCAATCGACAGTAACGTCGGGATAATAGAAATTGGAACCGACCCTCACCTTCATATCCGAGCCGAAAGGTTCGCAGGGAGTGTTTTCTAAATGATTGCCGAATTTTCTGTATATGTTTCCCGATATTCTTTCATGATTGGCACTGGCCCCGGCCATGGCATAAATATGACCGTCGATCAATTCATGCTTGACTTCACTAAGCGGTTCGCCTTTCAAATAGTCTTCCGGGCTAATAAGTCCAGTATCTTTTGCGGCTAACATGTCGTTTCTCCAAAATAGTTATCGTGTTTCTTAATTATAACGGGATTCGCTTTTTATCGAATTTTCTCGCAAGTCGGCTTGATCGACGGCGTAAGAATATGGGGTCTACTTCTATGGATAACGTTGTGGGATGGAAGAAGTTGTGTTTAAGATGTTGTGTTGTTACACTGAAACTAAGTACTAGTACTTATATATAACCAATAAGCGTATTCTTTAACTTTAAGGCTTTGCCATCCGTTTAAACGATGCCCCGCTATCATTTTATTTCCGGCTTGCGACGTTCCGGTTCCACCTTGCTGGCGGCCATTCTGAGCCAGAATTCGCGTTTTTATGCGGGCATGACCAGATTAATAAGCTCTCTTTTTAACGCAGCGTTGGCGCAAATGAGTGCCGGCAGTAAATTCGGACCAGTAGACGGCATTGAGCGGTGGAGGGCGGTTCTGCTGAGCGGTTTGTTTACTTCGTTTTATAAGAGATACCCAGATAATGCAGATTATTTTAACCTCCAGCTGGAGAGCATGGCCCGCACCGGATTTAACCCAAGGTGTAATCCCCGTCGGCGTATACGATTGTCCTCTCGATTTGTTCATGAAGTGCTCCCGTTGTCTTTTTGGGCGGCTCTTTGCGCAGCCAAGTCTAGGTCATTACGACCAAACCGCCGGAGCAGGAAACGCTTGTGTCTAAATTGAAACCCCAATGGCTATATAGGCTTTGCAGTGAATGCAAACTAAAAAGCATATTCTGAGCAACCTTTACTTACTTAAGCTGCACAATGCAGCGCTTAAACCAGACTTTCGATAACCCATTATCGCTAATGCAGAGAGTGCCAACATGAAATTTATCAAAACCATGCTTAAAGAAAAATCAGGCGAAATAAATTCAAACCTGTCGGCTCCTGCAACCGATAATGATTTCCTATATAAACCCCGCCGAACCATGATAGCGCTGGAGCCACGCATCATGTTCGACGGCGCGGCGGTAGAGACGGTTGCCGATGCTGCGGCCGAGCCCGCCCCTACTGTACAGGATGCCGCCGCTATAGAGGCAGCCCACCTTGCCGAAGCTGCGGCTGATGTTGCGCCGCCCGCCGTTCAAACCGAGCCGGCGCCGCAACGCACTGAAATCCTCTTTATCGAAAACAACGTTGCCGATTACCAGACCCTGATCGACGGCGCCAAGTCCGGCACGGAAGTGCATGTTCTGGATGCAGGGCAGGACGGCCTGGCGCAAATGGCGCAGATTCTGGATGGACGTAGCGGCATCGACGCCATCCATATCGTTTCCCACGGCTCCGAAGGGGCGCTGCTACTGGGTTCAGTTACGTTAACGGCGCAAAATCTGGATGAGCATGCTACCGAGCTGACCGCCATCGGCAATGCCTTAAGCCAGAATGCCGATATATTGCTTTACGGCTGCGATGTGGGCGAAGGTTCGGATGGAGCGGCGTTTGTGTCGGCGTTGGCGCAAGCCAGCCAGGCGGATGTTGCCGCTTCCAACGATACCACAGGCGCTGCCGCATTGGGGGGAGACTGGAGCCTTGAAACCAGCAGCGGCTATGTTGATGCGAACATTTTTTTCTCGGCTGCCGGCATCGAAAGCTACCATTACGCTCTAGCGACTTTCGATTTTACAGGGGCTTCCGGAGATGGAACAGACACGGTTACTCAAACAGTAGGTAGCATTACGTTAACGGCAACCCTCAACGATGCTGCTACTTGGTGGCTCGGAGATGCCGGCAACGTAGGGGGAACTTCCGGGTCTACGATCGTCGATCAAGGAGATCACACAGCGGAAACCTTTACTTTTAGCAGTGCGGTTGATCTGACTTCATTCCGACTGGCTAACTCAGCTTTCAACTACGATCTAATATTCACCCCCATTGGCGGTAGCAACTCGGTTGTTAATACAACATTTAGTGATCCATCCGCCGCCGCCGCTGGAGCGACCATTACAACCAACTGGACAGGTATAACCGGCTTTACAGTAGCCCAAAGCGGTGGCGGAACCTGGAGCGCTGGGTGGTATGACACTTTTATTTTCGCACCGGCCAATGTCGTCCCCACCTTGACGTCATTTGTATCGACAGTCGACACCGTCAACGAAGACACCGAAGTCGAAATCACGCTGGCCGAACTCAAGGCGCAAGGCGATGAAGCGGACTCGGATGGCACGGTCGACGCGTTTGTCATCAAAGCGGTCAGCACCGGCACCCTCAAGATCGGCACCAGTGCGGGTACCGCCACGGCCTGGGCGGCAGGCAGCAACGACACAGTGGATGGCACCCACCAAGCCTATTGGACGGGCGCACAGAACGCCAATGGCACCTTGAATGCGTTCACGGCAGTCGCCAAAGATAACAGGGGTGCCGAATCAATCACGGCCCGTCAAGTCACAGTCAGTGTCACCGCCGTCAACGACGCGCCGACCGGCCTGGGTAGCCTGACCCTGACGGCGGTCAATGAAGATATCGCCTCGCCATCCGGTGCGGCGATCAACACCTTAACCGGGCTGAGTTTTGCCGACGTGGATTCAGGCTCCAGTTTGGGTGGCGTGGCGGTAGTAGGCAATACCGCTAACAGCAGCACCGAAGGCGTTTGGCAATACAGCACCAACGCCGGTACCAACTGGTACGCGATAGGCGCGGTGGCCGATGACAATACCGCGCTGGCCTTGTCTGCGTCCACGCTGGTACGCTTTGTACCGGTGGCAAATTACAACGGCACGCCGACCGCTCTGACCGTGCGGGCATTGGATAATACCAACGCCAGCGGCTACAGCACGGCGGCAGGTTCGGAAAGCCGGGTTACGCTGAATTCTTCGGTCAATGGCGGCGCCACGGCAATTTCGACCAATACCAACACCATCGGCACCAGCATTACCGCCGTCAACGACGCGCCGGTATTGACCGCAGGCGCTTCGCTGAGCTACACCGAAAACGGTTCGGCGGCAGCCATCGATGCCACGATCACTGTGACGGACGTGGACGATACCCAAATTACCGGAGCCACGGTCACCCTCTCGTCCGGCTTCACCAGCGGCGATACGCTGGGTTTCACCAACCAGAACGGCATCACCGGCAGCTACAATAGCGGCACCGGCGTACTGACCTTGTCCGGCACGGCCAGCAAGGCCAACTACCAGACGGCCTTGCGTTCGGTCACCTATTCCAGTTCGTCCGACACGCCGACCTCATCCTCGGCCAGCCGCACCGTGACCTGGGCTGTGACCGATGCGGCGGCTACCGGTAGCAACGGCGCCCAGACCAGCACCGGCGTCACTTCGACCGTCAACCTCACCGCCGTCAATGACGCGCCGGTATTGACCGCAGGCGCTTCGCTGAGCTACACCGAAAACGGCTCGGCGGCGGCCATCGATGCCACGATCACTGTGACGGACGTGGACGACACCCAGATTACCGGAGCCACGGTCACCCTTTCGTCCGGTTTTACCAGCGGCGACGCGCTGGGCTTCACCAACCAGAACGGCATCACCGGCAGCTACAATAGCGGCACCGGCGTACTGACCTTGTCCGGCACGGCCAGCAAGGCCAACTACCAGACGGCCTTGCGTTCG
>NZ_JALOCF010000025.1 GCF_023227905.1 Methylobacter sp.
TCGGCGAGTTGGGCGGCGAAAGTCGACTTGCCGGAACCGGAGTAGCCATGAGTAATGATCAGGACGGTTTGGCGGCGCAGGGTAAAACGCTCGGCCAGATCGGCAAAAACTGTGTATTCGGAAAGCGCTTGCTTGGCAGCGGCCTGGTTATCCTGTTGCTGCGCCATGCGCAATAGCGACACTTTAGCCCGGACCAGCGCACGATAAACCAGGTAATAGCGCAGTAACGTAAGTCCTTGATAGTCGCCTATATAGTGTAAATAGCGATTAAGAAAGCGGTAAGCAAAGCGGTCATAGCCAAAATGCAGCAGGTCGATAAACAAAAAAGCCACTTCGCTGATCACGTCAATCCAGCGTAGTAGCGGGTTGAATTCGATGCAGTCAAACAGGGTCACCTTGCTGTTGATGAGTGTCATGTTGCCCAGATGCAGGTCGCCGTGACACTCGCGCACATAGCCTTGGTGCTTTCGCAGCTGCATTACCTCGGCCAGCCTGCGCCATTCGCTGTCTCCCCATTGCTGAATCCGCTGTAGCTGCTGTTTTTGCGCGTCATTACCTAACAAAGGCCTGATATGGTCAAAGTTCTCGATAAACCAATGGTTGATGTTTGCGCTATCGCCATACGGAGAATTTTCATCCGTCTGCTCAATGGTTTCATGAAAGTCGGCAACAATATCGGCAAGTTGATTGATTTGGTCTGCGTCCAGCCGGCCGTTCCGGGCATGATCGCTTAGCAGCTGCCCGGAAGGAAATTGAAGCATCTTGACGGCATATTCGATTGCTGTGGACGTACCGCCTATTTGGGGATGCTCCGGTGTTCCGGTTATCGGTACGACCTCCAGATACAGGTCGGCGGCCAGGCGCCTGTTGAGCCTTAATTCTTCAACACAGCAAAAGTGGCGTTTTTCCAATGTGGAAAAATCCAGGAAACCGAAATTAACCGGTTTCTTGATTTTGTAGACGTACTGGCCGGTCAGCAGCACCCAGGAAATATGGGTTTCAATCATTTGGCAGGCATTAGCTTCAGATAACGCCTTGATGAGGGTGAGGCTTGAATCCCGCGTTGTTATATTGCCCATGTTTATTCCTCCCGGCGCAAGTGGTGCTGCTGATGTTATTACGTCATGGCATTGGACGCAATGCAGGAAGGGCGGGGCAGTGCTTAGGCCAGACTCTAGCCCGCTGTTTTTATTGCCAATGTTAAAATAAAATCGGTTTCTATCTCGAGCTCTGCTGCGTCTTTAATGGCTTGCCGAACGCCTTCATTGGCTCGCCATGCAAAAGGAGTCATTTGCAATAGGTCGATCCTTTGTTGGGGATTCGGGGCGATTTTGTAGCTGATGCGTTGCGTATCCATGCGCTCGAAGCCCTGCGGCAGAGCGTTCTCCAAAGCATGTTCCTTCACCTCGGCATAGATAAACTCTTTTAATTGCCATAGATGTCTTGGGCCTGGAGTGACGGTAAGCAAAAGTCCCGACGGCTTCAGTATCCGCCTGAGTTCGTGCTCGTTGGACGGGGCGAACACTCTCAACACAAAATCGAAATACCGGTCTGCATAAGGCAGCCGGTTGGCGCTTGCGACGATAAATCGGGCATTGGCTTGTTTTTTAGCGGCAGCGGCTATCGCAAATTTGGCAATGTCGACGCCGTGCAGCAGCATCGTGGTTGAGCAATAGGCTTCAATTTTCCGGCTGTAATAACCTTCGCCGCAGCCCAGGTCAAGCAGATGCGTAGGTGGGTTGGCATTGACCATCATCGCCACCGCTTTGGCCATCGGCTCATAATACCCGGCTTCCAAAAACTCGCGTCGGGCCTGCATCATTTGCTTGTTATCGCCCGGTTCAGCGGAATGTTTGAACTGCACCGGCAACAGATTCAGATAACCTTCTTTGGCAAGATCAAAGCGATGGTTATTCTCGCAAACGTAGCTTTTTTGGTTTAACTGTAGCGAGGCCGTGCACAGCGGACATAGATAACACGAAAGTGGCTGTTGAGGTTGATGCATGCAGACAGGGCTTTACTCGGCCAGGCCGCGTAAGAATTTTAGAGGGGTTGATCGGTGGTTTAAAGAAAGACAGGATTAACTTAAGTTAATCCTGTCTCAATTAAAAGTCTGATCTAATGATTAGAGTGACTTGAAGATGCTTAATGCTTTGTTTAATTCAGCAACAGCTTTTTCTTCGTCTGCGCTTTTACCAATGATTTGCGCTTTAATCAGGCTATCAACGCCTTGCTTTACAGTCGCTTCGTTGCCAGAGATTCCTTCAGCAGCGCCACGTGCTGCTTTTTCATGAATATAAGCGGCATTGAAATCGTGTTTGCCGATTTCAGCTATAGCTGCTTCGATATGTCCAATAACTTCAGTGGCTTTTGCATCTTCAGCGAAAGCCATGTTACTTGCGCCAAAAGAGATAGCCATAATTAAAGTAAGTACTGCTTTTTTGATTAAATTCATCATAAACCTAAGAAGTGTTTTGCTGTGATTTTCAGACATTGCCTGAAAATATAAGGATTGGAATGCAATCGCTTTCCAGTCGCTATGATATACGAATAACCGACCCCTTATATAGCCAATTTTGAATTAAAGAATATATTCCCAAGCAAAAGGGTAGGATTATTTATTTGGTCGGTGTTTAGGTTATTGTTTTTTATGGGCTACTTTTAATTTGGTAGGCAAAAGCAAACAAAGGGCTGTTTGCTGTTTTTTACCGGACATTTTTTAATTATTTCCGAAAAAAAGACAACTATGATGAAGCAGGCTTGGACAGATAGCTTTTGTTCTGCATGGATGAGCTCAATTCTCGGCGCAGCGCGCCTTTAACTGCGTTCCCACGCAGCGCGTGGGAACGAGCAGAAGGTTAGTGACGATAGCACGGATTGAATCCCGTATGCCGCGCCGAGTACCGGAGCTTTCATCGGGAACAGCCCGTTAGGGGCGCTGCATGGAGGTAGCGCGTTGCCAGAGGGCCAGGGATGGCCCTTCTGGCAACCCTCGGTGAAAGCGAGGCGCACAGGACAAATCGGCAGGACAGCCGATTTGCATGCATAGCACCCGTAGGGCGAGGCATAGGGATGTGCCGAGTGATTCAAGCGGCAACCGGGTCGCCTGCTGACTCGCGCCTTCCTGGCTCTCGCACTTCGTGCGCCTTTGGCGTCCCAATCCGGTCCCAGCGGATTGGTCTTTGGTTACTTTCTTTTCGACTGCAAGGATGCAGGAGGTAGAGCACCAACAGTAGGCGCTTTAGGCGACGCAGGAGCAGTTGCCGAGGCGGCGCAAAAGAAAGTAACTCGCCTTCGGGGGCGAGACCCCAATTCAAATAACTGTCGCACTAGCGACTCCTTAGCTAACTGCGTAACATCAGTTAATAATAAGAACTAACTATGCGCTAACCTGGTCAATCCAGTCTTGCAGGTTGTAATAGTTGGTGATGCGGGCCACTTTGTTATCGCGGATTTCAAAAAAGGCGCCGGCAGGCAGGCGGTATTTTTGTCCTTTTGCTTCGGGTAGGCCTTCGTCGGTTGTCAGGTATTCGCCCAATACGACAAATTCGGCAGCGGCACGTTTGCCATCCGGCGTCGCCATGATGACCATATCGACCAGCTGTTCTTTATAACTGTCGTTCATGCCGCCCATAAATTTTCTGAACTCTTCTTTGCCGACTTCGCGTTTGCCTTGGTTAATGTCGTGGATGACATCGTCGGTCAGCAGGTTAAGAAAAGTTTCCATGTCGCCGCCGTTAAACGCGGCATAGTATTGTTCTACAAGTTTGATACTGTCTTGTTGGTTCATAGTGATTCCGTGGTTAATTTAAGTTAAATATTTGCTGATTGATTAATCTTTTTCCCAACTATCCCGCAAGGTCACGGTGCGGTTAAATACCAGTTTGCCGTTAACGCTGTCTATGGCATCAAAGCAGAAATAGCCGGTTCGTTCAAATTGGTAACGGCTTTCCGGTTGCGGATTAGCCAGGCTGGCTTCCACTCGGCAGCCGGTCAGGATTTCCAATGAGTCGGGGTTGATCACGTCCAGGAAGTTAGGTTCATTGTCCGGGGTAGGCACGCTAAATAAGCGGTTGTACAAACGCAGTTCCGCAGGTTGCGAATGCTGATCGGAAACCCAGTGAATCACGCCTTTAACTTTGCGGCCTTCCGGATTTTTACCCAGTGTGTCGGGGTCGTAGCTGCAACGCAGTTCGGTAATGTTGCCGTCGCCATCTTTGATGACTTCGTTGCACCGGATAACGTAGGAACCGCGCAAACGGACTTCGCCGCCCTCGACCAAACGCTTGAATTTCGGCGGCGGTACTTCGGCAAAGTCATCCTGTTCAATCAAAATGACTTTGGAGAACGGCACGATGCGTTTGCCCAGCTCGGGCTTTTGCGGATGATTGCTGACTTCCAATTGTTCGGTTTGGCCTTCAGGATAATTGTCGATAACCACGCGCAGCGGTTGCAGAACGGCCATAGCCCTGAGTGCGTTTTCGTTTAAGTCTTCGCGGATGCAGTATTCCAGCACGCCCATTTCGATCCATGAGTTTTGCTTGGTCAGGCCGATGCGCTCGCAAAAATCACGTATCGATTTGGGCGTAAAGCCCGCTCTTCGCAGGCCAGCGATGGTCGGCATGCGCGGGTCGTCCCAGCCGCTGACGTGTTTTTCGGTGACCAACTGGTTGAGTTTGCGTTTGCTGACGATGGTGTATTCGAGCTGCAAGCGGGCGAACTCGATTTGTTGTGGATGGGCCGGTGTTTTGACTTGATCCAGTACCCAGTCGTAAAGCGGACGGTGATCTTCAAATTCCAGCGTACACAGCGAATGAGTGATGCCTTCCAGCGCATCGGAAATACAATGGGTGTAATCGTACATCGGATAGATGCACCACTCGTCGCCGGTGCGTTGATGATGCACGCGGCGAATCCGGTACAGCGCCGGATCGCGCATGTTGATGTTGGGCGAGGCCATGTCGATTTTGGCGCGCAATACGTATTGGCCGTCGGCAAATTCACCGGCGCGCATGCGTTTAAACAAATCCAGGTTTTCTGCAATCGAACGGCTACGGTCTGGGCTCTCCCGGCCGGGCTGGGTTAGGGTGCCGCGGTATTCGCGGATTTGTTCGGCGGACAGGCTGTCGACATAGGCTTGGCCTTGTTCGATCAGTTGTACGGCATAGTTATAAAGTTGTTCAAAATAATCCGATGCGTGGCGTAACTCGGACCATTCAAAGCCCAGCCACTGTACGTCGCGCTTGATCGCTTCCACATACTCGTCGCTTTCTTTTTCTGGATTGGTGTCGTCAAAACGTAGATTGCATTTGCCGTTGTTTTCGGCGGCGATGCCAAAATTCAGGCAGATCGATTTCGCATGACCGATATGCAGATAGCCGTTAGGTTCCGGGGGAAAGCGAGTGACAACTTTACCATTGTTTTTGTTGTCTTTAAGATCATTGGCAATGATCTGGCGGATAAAGTTTGACGCAGGTTGGTTATCGTTTGTGGACATTGTCTATGTTGTATGCGTTATTGAAGGGAATTCGGGTCAAAAAGTTGTAATTATACATTGAATGAATGCTGCGGAGCTATCCGGCAACTGCTCCTGCGCCGCTTTACCTCCTGAGTTCATTCAGTCGTCTTCTGCCAACGTTTCTATCCGGTAAAATCCGTCGCCGTGATTGCCAAAAACATCGGCCAGCCAAGGCAAAACCTGTTTCATTTCAGCCGCTAAAGTCCACGGTGGATTAATCACGATCATGCCGCTGGCAGTCATGCCGTGTTCATTGCTGTCCGCGTGGATGCCCAGCTCAAACAACTGCACATTTTTGATGCCGCTGGCTTGTATAGCGCGCTCCAGGTCCTGGTTACGCTTGCGGTCAACTACCGGATACCAAAGCGCATAAGTGCCGGTGGCGAAGCGTTTGTGCATAGCGATCAGCGTTTCAACAACCTGCCGGTAGTCGCTTTTTATTTCGTAAGAAGGATCAATCAGCACCAGTCCACGGCGCTCAAACGGCGGCAATAACTTTAAACAGCTTTTTAAGCCGTCGGCATGAAAGACGGTGATGCGCTTGTCTTTGTCGGCTACTGCATTTAGTAGCTTTATTTCGGTGTTATGCAGTTCAAACAAACACAGGCGGTCTTTGTCACGCAACAACTGTTTGGTAATTAATGGCGATCCGGGATAGCGGGTCAATTTACCCGAACTGTTAAAGCGCTTGATAAGTCCGACATAGTGAGCAACGCAGTCAGGCAGGTCATTGCGCTGCCATAACTTGGCGATGCCGTTATCAAATTCCCGGTTTTTTAATGCATACTCACCGTCGAGTTCGTATTTGCCCGGTCCTGCATGGGTATCGATGCAACAGAAAGGCTTGTCTTTTTTTCTTAAGTATTCAAGGCTTTGTATAAGGATGATATGTTTTAAAACATCGGCAAAATTGCCGGCATGAAAAGAGTGTCGGTAGCTGAGCATTAGGTGTTGGTTTTTAAAGTGTTTTGTCGAGTATCATCATGCCGATTTCAAAAGCAATCAGCCAGATAATGATCCATTCCAATATTGATGAATGTCTGTGTTTTTGCTCGTCTGCCAGCATTTCGAATAATTCATGAATGGTTTCCAGCTTTTTTGATAAGACGCTGGTCCGTTGGGCTATTTCAAGGTATTTTGCTGTGACCCCGTAAAAAGCTTCATATTCCGGATATTCCCAAAAGAATTCAGGTGTGTCCAGTAAGTCATAATTCAAAATAATGTCGCTTTTGGTTAAAAACAATTGTCCGCGAATTTTTGCGATTTTATGGCGGCTTAACTTGATTGTTCCGTTTTCGGCTAATGATTTTGGGATATAACTAGTGTTGTTGATGGTGGTGATGGCGTTGGTTTCAAAAGAGGCCAGTTTAATTGATTGCGCCATGCCTTGCGATAATGCAAAGATCAAAATGGGATCGGACGATTCGATTTCAATATGATCTTCAATAATCCGTGTGCTTGGGCAATCGAGAGCAAAAGTGAAGTTGTCTTCTTCCGGGGAAGGCAACGGATTCTCTGCGTGCTCCAGTAGCAACTGATGCAGCTTGGTCTGTTGTTCCAGGCCGACATTCCAGTGCACAACAGCGCCATAAGCAAAGACAATCGACCAGGATTGACCATCTTCAGTCAGTAACGCGCCTTTAATGATCCTTATCAGGGTTGAGTCTGATAGCAGTTTTGCCAACGCGTTAATATCAAAACTCTGTGCCAGGCAATAAGCTACGCAATTTTTGGTGGACTGATTTTCAGACATAAATTGCTCTCAAAAGTTAATGCTTAGTGTGGCGCTGGGATTGAAGAGCTTTCTTTCAATTGATGTATCAGCAGCACGCTGCTGGAATAGGTGCCTGTCGATACAATCGAAATTAGCCTTTATTGCTCTGCAATTTTTACCAGCCAACCGTTTTCGCCATTACATCTGGAAACTTTGGCGTTAACCTTGATATTGATTCTTGCTGTTGTGTTCACTAAATCGGCGGGCAAGTTGCCTTTGACCACAAAGAAGGCCTCTTTATCTTCCGTAGTCACTTCAACAGGAATCGTTTTTACGGTGACTTTAATTTGCTCAGGTTTTTCAACATTAAAGGCGTAGAAAGAGAACGCTGACCCCGGCGCAACGGTTGCTAAATTAGCGGGCAAAAATTTAGTCAGCTGTGGTTTTAAGCAGGCGCTCTCGCCGCCGCCACCACCGCTACCTCCACCGTGTCCGCTATGATGCTCTGAGGCATGGCCCATGCTGATATTAAAACTGCAAATTATAAAAAAGAGGGTGAGTAGTCTGGATGTTTTCATAGGATTACCTGTAATTGTTATTCTTGTCGTTGCGGGCTATATAAGACGAATTATCACAACAACAATGGCCGCGTATGCTGTAGGCTAAAACGCTCCCACATGCGGCTAATTATATTCATAAATAATGTTTCATCATAAAACATTGGAATAGTCTTGTTCCAGCTGCCGGAAATTCATTGACGACATGAAGCGGCTGAAACTCATCCAGGATGAAAGTCCCATCAGGTCTTTGAACTGCGGCGGCAGAAAGCGTGGCGCTATTACCGTGCCTTCTTCAACCAGATCGACCAGTACTTTCATATCTTCGATCATGGTTTTGCCGCAAAACAGCAAGGGGATACGGTCCGGTTTGCCCTTGTTGACGGCCAGGCGCATGAAGTTATAGGTCAGCACAAAGCCTTTGATATAAGTCAGGTCTTTGGTAAACGGCATGCCGTCGGAACTGCTGCCCCTGAACACCCGGCTGCTGAGCGTATAGCTTTCTTCCTTGTCCAAGCCCTTATCCCTAAAGAAGTTGAATATATCGATAAAGTCCGCGCCTTCTTCGGCCAGCGTAATGGCGCGTACCCGGTTGATCAGGCGCATCAGACGGTTGGGCGTTGAGCTGAAGGTTAAAATTTCCATCAATACCGCCAGACCTTCCTGGGTGATGGTCGCTGACGGCGGCCCTTTGCCGAGAAAAGTACAGTAGGGCTGAGCCAAGCCGTTTAACGTAGTGCCCAAATGCACCCATATCTCGTGAACCTCAAGCACGCGCAGATCGCGCATATTGAACAAGGCATCGGCGCGAAGCTTAATGTAATCGGTACCGGCCGCGGCATCGGCGACAATACCGTCGCTCAGCATCGCGCGCAGGCCATCGCCCGGAAACACGGCCTCTATTTTTTCGTTAAGAATGGCGACCGCATCCTTGGCATTGATGGTTTTGGGCTCCTCATTTAGGAAATCCAGTTGCAGCAGCTGAGACAGGGTGGCTTCCATCATGCTGCCCAGGTCGGCAATAGTCGGATCGCCGACATGAAAAACGTCCTGGGACGAGCCGTATAATTCCTGGGAAATATTGGAGAAGGTCGGTTTTCCTCTGGCCTCCAGCATGCGCACGACGTCCAGGTATTCACGGCAGATTCGACGCATGATGACGCTGAGCGGATTGAGTTGGCCGAGCTTGCGCATTAAATCACGCTCAATCTGGTAAAACTCGTGTTTCTTCTCGTTCGGATCGAAACCCAGCGAGCGTTTTTGGTAATAATCCGGCGTAACTATCGGCGATTTTTTGCAGTTGCCATCAAAAAAAGCCTGTTTGATATGATCATCCCATTTGATTGCGTCGAGTATGCGGATCGGTTGTTGAGCCTTAACGATCCGATCCGATAGCGTTTTGACTTCGGTCAGATACGCGGAAGGTTTAACGGCTTTTTTACGCATGTGTGTCGTCCATTAGCAGTGCAGTGTTATAAGGTAAGAAAAAATCATTCACCACGAAGGACACGAAAAACACGAAGATTGATGTTGTTGTTCACGTCTTTTGCGGTAAATAAGAAATCCGAATCAGCCGTACCCATACCGAAACCATGCCCAGTATATCAACAGATTGACTAAGCCCAACGGAATTCCAATTCGGGCAAACTCAAAAAAGCCGAGGCTAGCGTCATGCTTTTCGGCATGCTGAATAATAATTACATTACTGGCTGCGCCCAGAATCAGCAGGTTGCCGGCGATAGTGCTGCCGGCCGCCAGTGCCATGAGTGCTTCGGGGCTGGGATTAGCCAACATCGGCAAATACAACGCGACCAGCGGCACATTGGAAATCAATTGGCTGAGCGAGGCGCTGAGCAACATGATAGCCGGAATGGTGGTCAGGTCTATGCGCAGTTCACTAACCAGCCGCTGCATGATGCCGGTTTGCCAGACACTGGACGTTAACACAAACATGGCCGCAAAAAACAGCAAGGTTGACCAGTCCAGACTTTTTAACAAGTTTAGCCGGGCAGGGCTGAACAAAATCGGCGGCAGGGCGGCGATAAGGGCGATGTGACTTAATTTAAGCTGCACCGGGCTGTGTGTGGCGGACAGAATGATGTTGAATGTTATTAACCCGAGCAACAAAAATAGGGACATGCGAGCCAGCTTAGCCAGTTTTTCATCCAGTAGTTTGACCGGGTTATGGGTCAGCGGCATAGCGGTGATGAATTGTTGCCGATAAACCAGGCGCAAAGCCAGATAAGTGACAATCAAATTAATCAGCGTCGGGATGGCAAGCGCCTTAAAAAACGTCAAAAAAGGCGCGGACAATCCGCCTTGGCTGGCAATCAGGAAATTCTGCGGATTGCCGATAGGACTCATCACGCTGCCGATGGTAATGGCGTAAGCCAGAGCTAATAGCAGCATCCGGCTGTTAATGTTGTGCTCACGGGCCAGGCGCAGCACCAGCGGCGTGCCGATGATGGCGAGCGTATCGTTCATCAGCAGCGCAGAGCTCAAGGCTGCGCCGAACAATATGCCGCAAACCAGTTGCGGCACTGATGTCAGCCTGTTAAATAAATGGTAGGCGATTGCATACAAATAGCCGCTTGCGACCAAGGCCTGACCGACGACAAACATGCCGAACAGAAACAGCATGACGTTAAGATCGATCGCCTTTAATGCGTCCGGTCCGCTAATCTGGCCGGTGGCCAATACCACCAGTGCGCCGATGCTCATCGATTGCCAGATTTTGATATTAAAATGGCCGATTTTGCGCACAGCGATCAATACAAATACCGCAGCTAGTGCCAGTGCCGATATGTTCATTTTGCTCCTGGTAATGAATGGTCTTATAGATTATCTTTTATATTCATTATCTTACATGAAGGGCGCTGTAGAGTTGTTTTTTGTGCCGGATATTCGACGTAATTTAAGGTTGAGTTAAGATTGAAAAACGAGAATAAAGCAATCTGTATAAACACGTATTTAAAGCATGAACAAGAGCGTAACCGACCATGAATGAAAGCGACATTATTTCATCAAGACGAAAATTTCTGAAAAATATGGCTTATGGAACTTTGCTGATGGCTGGAGGCGTTGGAGTCGCAAACGCTAAAGTCAAACACATAGCTAAACATGCAGTACTAACCTCTCACTCGGCTAATCATAAATCGCGTATCCATGATACGTTGCACCCGCACATGGCCTCCTACAGGCATTCTTCTACGATACGTACCTCCAGCCTATTTAACCGGAACTCGCCTTCACACAAGATGCTGGCTTTCCACAACACCCATACCGGTGACCAGTTAAACCTGACTTATTTTGAGGAAGGCCGCTATGTCACCGACGCGCTTCAGGAAATCAATCACCTGTTTCGTGATTACCATGACGGTTCCGTCCATCCTATTGATCCGGCCTTACTGGATCAGTTGTATGATTTAAAACATACTCTCGAAGTCAGAAAACCCTTCCATATCGTTTCCGGTTATCGATCACCGGCTACCAATGCCGATTTACGTAGACACAGCGACGGCGTCGCCAAAAACAGCCTGCACATGGAGGGCAGGGCAATCGATATCCGCATTGAAGGCGTAGATACCAGAAGAATTAGAAATGCAGCGCTGGTCATGAACCGCGGCGGCGTCGGTTATTACCAAAGGTCCGATTTTGTGCATTTGGATACCGGTGACGTCAGAAACTGGATCGGATAGACCCTGGCAAGGAGATGTTAACAGCGCAATATATCCGCGTTAACTAAAGCCGTAAAACAAGACGTTCAATAATTTCGTTCCCTCGTTAGTTTCTCCTGGACCGCCTTAGTTCTTAAGGCGGAACCTCTCCATACTGTTGAGTCAAACAGCCAACATAAAGACTCACTCTTGTTCCCGGGTTGCTTATTGCGCGTTATTCATGGAAATGCTAGTTGCGCCGGCAGCAATCAACACGTCTTTGTAACAAATACGCGCCTATTTGATTGCCTTGGCCGCGGCTTCCGGTGCGGTCGAATTGGTGCTGATAAAAAGCGATTGGTCAGACAGGTCATCCGGTTTGCTTAGAGCTTCCAGCAATACCGCATCATGTCCGTAAATATCCAGATAAAACTCTAAATTATCAAACTGGTCGAAAAAAGCCGTAGTATAAAAAAACAGCACCGGTATCGGTTTTTTCAAGATGACCCGTTGCGTTTTTGGGGCGCTCATGGCCAATTGTATGGTTTCAGGATTCCAGTTATCCTGATTCTTAAGCGCAAACTCGGCCAGTTTTTGAGGGTTTTCAACCCGCACACAGCCATGGCTGAAATCTCTTCTTGATTTGCTAAACAAGGCGTTTGCGGGTGTGTCATGCAAATATACGTCCTCTTTATTAGGGAAAATAAATTTCACCCTGCCCAAGGCGTTTTTTCTCCCAGGACGTTGCCTGATTCTTAATTTGCCCTCTTTCAGCAGATTCATGGTTTCTATGTTAAGACCGGCAGGTTTTGCGCCGTCTCGAAGCACAGAAACCATCTCCATATTTTCCTTTTCAAGGTAATTTCCGTTTTGAATTAACTTGGGTAATATTTCATTTTTGATGATGCTATAAGGCACATTCCAGTAAGGCATGAAATCGATAAAGTGCATTTCCGCCATCAACACCGGGGTTTGGGTTTTCAGCGCATTGCCGACCACGACCTTCATATTAATGATATTGGCATCCGGCTGATCAATCGCGTCAAGTGCCCATAACTGGAAGGCCGGAATATTAACAATAACGGATGCGCTGCCATTGAACTCAGGTAACCAGCGTAGCCTTTCCATAGCCAATTCGATTTGAGTTACGCGTTGGCTTAAATGCACGCTGAGTACGGCCGCAGAGCCCTTTCCGATTTGACCGTCAGCGGTAAGCCCATGCCGTTTTTGAAACCTCTTGACTCCGGAAGCGATAGCGTCAGTGTATAGCGAGGATTTTTCTGCGCTGACATCCGCTTTGTCATCAGGCAAATCGCCTATTGCGACTAAAAACCGGCGTAGTTCGGCAATTTGCGGATGGGATTCTCCGGGGCGCAAGGTTTTTTCTATGCTCAGTTTAAAAGGCGGCGTAGTTACGGCAAGCTCACGGTAATGAGCTAATGCCTGTTTTAATTTTTGATATTGTTTAAACTTAGGTTCAACGGACTGCGGTAATTCAGCCAGAGTGTTTTGTGTCAGACTGTTTTTAATCAATAACGGCAGATCGATCAGCTTTTTTTCTCTTAACTTTAAGTTGAAATTTATGCCTTGCGGATTAACCCGGCCATAATGTAAGTCATGCAGGAAGCGTAGCAACGAAATACTGAGCGCCGTATCGTAGAGTGCTAATTCTTTGTAGTCATCCGGCTTAAGCGTTAAGGCAGACGGTAGTTTTTGCCGTAGCGTTTCAGTATCGTAATTTTTAGATTTCAAGCCGTGGTCAGGCGCATGCGCCAACAGATTAAGTGCATCGGTGATGCTTTTTTCCGCATTAGCAGTGCCAAGCCACAATAACTGATGGTTTGACATCGTATACAGTGACTCAAGGTCTTCGGTGCGATTAGGGAAATTGGACAGCATCAAATAAGGATGCTGTTTGGCCGTAATGATAGCGGTAATTTCCTGAGCTATACCGGGTTTCTGACTGACGATTTCTTCGGCAAACAGAGCCTGCGTGGACAAACCCACGAAAAGAAATATCAATAGTCGGGGCATGTAATGTCTTATGATCTTTTTCAATGTATTTCTTCGCGGAAAGTGCTTGGTTTTAAGCTCGGCAGGTGAGTCGCTACAAACCTTACTAATAGGATAATCTGTTCTTTTGATGCATATCTCATAATATATAATTTTAACACCAACTACCTCATTCGAGGAAATTTGACGGCAGCATGGACAAATCCTTGCTCCTGCATGAATATAGAACGTAGATCACGCAAGAGCAACAGGGCGGTGTGCCGAGATGGTCACCATTTATTGTGTTTTACTCACTATAAGGCAAGTCTATGGCAAATCTTACTTTTTTAGGCGCAACAGGTCAGGTTACCGGTTCCTGTTATTTGCTGGAAACCGACTCCAGCCGCATATTGCTTGATTGCGGAATGTTTCAGGGGTCGAAAACAATAGAAAAACAAAATGAAGCCGATTTTCCGTTCGACCCGAACAGCATTGATGCCGTGGTTCTGTCCCACGCCCATCTTGATCACTGCGGACGACTGCCCAAGCTGGTTAAAGACGGCTTTAAGGGATCGGTATTTTTGACCGGAGCCAGTTTTCCGCTACTGGAGCTGATGTTGATGGACGCCGTCCACCTGCAATTAAGAGACACGGAATGGGAAAACAAGCGCCGGGAACGTGCCGGCAAGCCGCCGCTCGAACCTTTATATACAGAGGCGGATGTCAAAGCATTACTATCGCTACGCAGACCGATAGACTATGGCGTGGAAACCAAAATACTTCCCGATCTGAGCGTTTCTTTTCACGAAGCGGGGCATATACTCGGCTCAGCGATCGTACGCTTGCGTATCGACGATAAAGACAAAATAAAAACACTGGTTTTTTCCGGCGATTTGGGTAACCCGCACTCGCCGTTAATGCGTGATCCAGCTGTTTTAACCGAGGCGGATGTCTTGTTGCTTGAATCCACTTACGGCGACCGCGATCATAAACCGATGGAAAATACCTTGGATGAATTGCGCGAAACCTTGGCGCAAGCCGCGGAAAGCGGAGGCAATGTGATTATTCCGGCTTTTGCCGTGGGCAGAACTCAGGACCTGATTTACTGGCTGGGTAAAATTCAGCGTCAGGGGGGATTGCCGCAACAGCAGGTTTACCTGGATAGCCCGATGGCGATCAAAGCCAGCAATATTTACGCTGAAAACACCCATTTATTCAATGTTGACGATCCCGAATTTGCCGAAATCGCGCCGCTCGGCTGGCAAGCTTGGCTGCCTGAGTTGATTTATTCACAGACAGCGGAAGAGTCGATGGCCGTTAACCGCATTGCCGGCGGCGTCATTATTATTGCCGGCAGCGGCATGTGTAACGGCGGGCGCATCCGTCACCACCTTAAATACAATCTATGGCGACGCAATGCGCATATCATCATCGCAGGCTTTCAGGCTGAAGGTACTTTGGGCCGGGCTATCGTTGACGGTAAAAAGCCGTATTTAAAAATCCTGGGCGCTGAAGTCAATGTGGCTGCCAAAGTGCATACATTAGGCGCATTAAGCGCTCATGCAGACCAAAGCCAGTTGTTGCAGTGGGCTGGTCACTTTAAAGAACCCAAGCCGAAACTTTACCTGATCCATGGCGAAAAGTCGGCCTTGTTATCATTGCGGACCTGCTTCAAGCGCACCGGGTGGGCAGCGGATATTCCTCAGGTAGGGGAGAAGATTACTCTTTAAATACCAAGAAGAGGCATGACTGTCCGGCGTACGCTAAAATACGTAGATATAAACAAACTGACATTCTAAATCGAGATAGCCCGAACATAAGAAGTCGGGCATCTCTTCAATCAATTTCTACCCAAAAGAACCCAATATGGCCGGAGCAAGCCTTTTAGTTTTACTTGATGATATCGCCTCAGTCCTGGACGACGTGGCACTGATGACCAAGATTGCAGCGAAGAAAACCACCGGCGTTTTAGGTGATGATTTGGCGCTGAACGCCGAGCAGGTGTCCGGTATTCGAGCGGACAGGGAACTGCCGGTGGTGTGGGCGGTAGCAAAAGGCTCTCTGAAAAACAAAATGATTTTAGTGCCGACGGCACTGGCGATCAGTTGGATTGCACCGTGGTTGATTATGCCGTTGCTGATGCTGGGCGGCGCTTATTTGTGTTTTGAAGGCTTTGAAAAAGTGGCGCACCCGTTACTGCATTCTCATGCAGAGGATGAAGTCCATCATGCCGAACGGGTCATGGCAGTCGCCAACCCCGAGATTGACCTGGTGGCGTTTGAGCGGGACAAGATCAAGGGCGCCGTTCGTACCGACTTTGTGCTGTCGGCGGAAATTATCGTCATCACGCTAGGCGCAGTAACCGCTGCGGCGTTTGCGACCAAAGTAGCGGTGGTTTCCGCCATCGCGCTGATTATGACGATAGGCGTATACGGCCTGGTGGCAATTATTGTAAAGCTGGATGATGCGGGACTTTACCTGAGTCAAAGGCCGGGCGCCGGCCTATCGGCGAAAATACAGCATAAACTCGGGCGAGTCTGCTTGCATGGCGCGCCGTATCTGATGAGGTTGCTGACCATTATCGGCACTGCGGCGATGTTTATGGTAGGCGGCGGGATTATCATGCACGGCATTCCAGTGGCACATCATTTCATCGAACAGCTTGCGCAAAGCGCCAGCGCCGTACCTGCCTTCGGCGACACGTTGGAAGTGCTGGCTTCTTCTCTGCTCAATGCGCTGGCAGGTGTAATTTCAGGTGCGCTTGTGTTGGTCGGTGTGACGGTAGCGAAGCGTATTTACAATCACTTCAGAGAGTAGCGCCTTAAGCCGGAATATGCAGGCCGAAGAGTCGGAACGAATGGTTAAGGCTTAGTTAATGCGGTTGAGTTTAAATAAACGATTTTGAACTTAGCGGGTGGCTAAAAAACCACGCTTTTAATCACGCTCATCCCAGGCTTCCCGCTTCGGAACCTGTAAAAACAGTTTACAATATCGCTATATACTCATTCCTCGCTGTACTAATTAATCTATGAAAATCACTAATTTTCCTGCCGTTCAATCGAAGATTTGTTCCTTGTTGTTTTTATTTCTTGTCATCTCCCTGGGCTCAACCGGAACATGGGCTAAAGATGCCGCGCCGGATGATGCCGGGCAAAAAAGCACAGCATTTGAAATCAATAAAGACACGCTAAAAGCCAAAATCGGGGCTATTAATACTCGGGAAGGGATTGAAGAGGCGACGAAATCCAAGTTGTTATCTATTTATCAGGCTGCGGTAGACAATTTAGCCAATGTCGAGAAGTTTAAGGCGCAGGCGGCCGACTTTAAGGAAGCTGTCAAGCAGGCGCCTGAGCAAACCAAAAAGCTGCAAAAGGAAATTGAACTGAGCTTGTTGAAAGTATCCAAGCAAAAACTGGAGGATTTTAACCGAATACCGGTTGAGGAGCTTGAGCAGCGGCTTATTCTTGAAAAAGGCAAGGTCAGTAATCTCGATGAGCAGATAAAGAAGCTTGAAAGCGAATTGGCTGTGCAAAATAGCCGTCCACAACTGATCCGCGAGGAAACGTTAGCGGCCCAGCAAGATATGGAAACGGCGCAGAAAAAACTGCAAGCCCCGATCGGCAAAGCGGATGCGAAATTGGAATTCGAAGCCAGGCAAGCGCAACTGAAAACGCTGATTGACTCGCGTAATGCCGAACTAAAAATGCTGGATGCTGAAGCCATCAGCAACCCGGCCAGAGTGGAATTGCTTAAGTCCCAGTTTCAGTTGCTGGATATACAAAAATCGGCGTTGAATCCCATTGTCACTGCCATCGAAAATCTTACTTTAGACCTGCGCCAGCAGGAAGCGAAGCAAATGCAGGATGCGCTCAGTCAGGCGGAAAAAGCGGTTTCCGGCAAGCATCCTCTTATTCAGGAAAGTACGCGGGAAAATATCCAATACAGCCGCGACTTGCAGGACATCACGGCCAAAATTGATCAATACACCGAGCAAAAAACCAAGGTTGATGCACAATCCGCTGAAATTGAATCCGACTTTAAAAGCGCCGAAAAGAAAATCAGTCTGGCCGGTTTAAGCCCGGCGCTAGGCAAAATATTGCGTGAGCAGCGGCGTAATTTATCGACACAGGATGAGTTTACGCAGCAGTCCCAGAACATTCAGAATGAAACCGCGCTAACAAGCCTTGCGCAATTCAAGGATGAAGACAAACTGAAACGGCTTGTGGACATCGATGCGGTATTAACCGACATGATGAATCAACAGGTCGACCAAGGCTTGCCTGCGGACCAGCGCATGATGATACAGGCTGAGCTACGGGTGCTGCTGAATAACCAAAAAGAGCTGATCAACAAGTTGTCCGTCGCATATACAACGTATCTGCGCACATTGGGCGATTTTGATTTTGCCAGACAACAGATGAGCACTCAGGCCGATAAATTTGCGACCTATCTGGACGAGCGTTTGTTATGGGTGCCCAGTTCCGAGCCGATTAACTTGGGTTATATAACCGACTTGTACCATTCCGCGCAATGGCTGTTGTCGCCATTTAACTGGATGGCGCTGGTTAAGGATACGGTTAAGCTGATCTTTCGCCATCTGTTTTTGAGTTTTACCGGGATACTGTGTTTGGTCGGCCTGCATTGGAGCAGAAAATGGGCAAAGTTGCAGTTAGCGGCTATCTTGGACAAAACAGATAGCTTTTATTACACCTTAAAATCGTTGGCCTACAACTTGATATTGGTGTTGCCGCTGCCGTTAATTCTGCATTTCTTAGGCTGGTTTTTGAGCAGCAGCATTCATGCCATCGATTTCACTAAAGCCGTTGGCGAAGGCTTGAAAGGCGCAGCACTGCCTTTGTTTGTCCTGCAATTTTTTTACCGCTTGTTTGCGGCCGATGGTATAGCGCGCAAACATTTTCAATGGCAAAAAAGTACGGTCAGTCTTTTGCGTGCGCAGGTTGCCTGGATACGTTTTATTGTAGTGCCGGGCGTGTTTATTATCAGCAGCACCAGTGCATCAAAATTCTCGGCGCATAGCGATAGCATCGGCCGCCTTGCGTTGATCATCATCATGATTGTGATGGCTGTGTTCGCGGCCCGGGTGTTAAAACCTTCTACCGGCTTGTTATATGACTATATCAACAAAAATTCTGACGGCTGGATAACCAGGCTGCGCTATGTCTGGTATGCGGCAGCCATTTCCATACCGTTGGTGATTATCGGCTTCGCTGTCGCAGGCTATTATTTGAGCGCATTGGAACTGCAGCAAAAGCTCATTCTGACGCTACGTCTGATATTCGCGGCGGTTATCCTTCATGCGCTGGTATTCCGCTGGTTAACACTGGTTAACCGGCAACTGGCTATCACCAATGCCAGACAAAAGCGCAAAGCTGCGGCGGTTCCCGAAAAGCAATTGGCAGGATCGGAAGACCCGGTGTTGCCGATTGATGAGCAGCAAATCGATATTCCTAAAATTAATGCCCAAACCATAAAGTTGCTGAATGTCGTCATCGGCTTTACCTTAGCGATCGGTTTCTGGATGATCTGGAAAAACATTTTGCCGGCTTTTTCATTTCTGGATCGTATCGAGCTCTGGCAGCATCTGGTTAAAGTTGACAATCAGGACAGTTATCAACCGATCACCATGACTAATCTCTTGCTGGCCGGGCTTTATGCTTTTATTGCGGTAGTCGCGATAAGAAATTTTTCCGGCGTGATGGAATTGCTGGTTTTCAGGCGCTTGCCGATAGAGGCCGGCGGCCGTTACGCCGTCAATCAGCTGGCTAAGTATATTTTGTTTTCGATAGGCTTTATCAGCGTCGCAAACGAGCTGGGCGGCAGCTGGTCGCAGGTGCAGTGGCTGGTTGCAGCGCTCAGTGTCGGCTTGGGTTTCGGTTTGCAGGAAATCTTCGCCAATATGGTATCGGGCATTATCCTGTTGTTTGAACGCCCGATACGGGTCGGCGATACCGTCACCATCGGCCTTGTCACCGGCAAGGTCAGCCGTATCCAGATGCGCGCCACCACGCTGATAGACATGGACCAGAAAGACCTGATTGTACCTAACAAAACCTTTATCACCAGCCAGCTGATCAACTGGACTTTAAGCGACCCCATAACCCGTGTAGTGATTCCTGTGGGTATCGCTTACGGTTCCGATATTGAACTGGCCCATAAAGTCATAATGGATACGGTAAAAGCTACGCCTCTGGTGCTTGCAGAGCCCGGGCCTAGTGTATTGTTGGTCGGTTTTGGCGAGAGCTCGCTGAATTTTTCGATACGCGTCTATGTCAGTGAATTGTCAAATCGAATGCCGGTTACCAATGCTTTACATATTCGGCTTGAAAAAGCCTTGCGTGAGCATAATATAAAAATCCCTTCTCCTGAGCGGGACATTAATGTTCTTGCTGTTTCGGGTGGGCACGACAAAATCAATCGGGAAGCGTAATAAACAGGGCCGCCTACCGGTTTTTTAATTTGTAATGTTGTTTATGGTGCTATGATTCGGTCACAGGATTGTTTTAACTATTGAATATACTCAATGAAAAAACTATGAATTTGAATCTGGAAAAAACAAACGGCTGTACTGTCCTTTTTATCAACGAAGAAAGGATAGACGCGCATAATTCAGGAGAATTAAAGGAAGCTGTTTTGCATCTGATAGAACAGGGTGAAATCAATATTATTGTCCAGCTCGAGCGTGTGCGGTTTATTGACAGCTCCGGTTTAGGCGCTTTGTTGTCAGGCTATAAAAATGCAGCGGCCAGGTCAGGTAAACTGGCCTTAGCCAACATGCAGCAACAGGTGTTATCCATGTTTGAGCTAACCCGCTTAAACAGGGTTTTTGATATTTATGCTGATTTAAATGAGGCTTTTGACAGCGAAGCTTAGAGGTTTTTGTATGTGTGACTCGATTATTCAGGTAGAGGTAACCATTCCGACACAGACTAAATATCTGAATTTGATCGGAAGTATCGGTGAGCATATAGCGAAAGAACTGGACGACTTTTCCGGTGATCGGGAAGCGCTGGCTTATAATTTAAATTTGGTGTTAACGGAAGCGACCATTAATGCCATCAAGCACGGCACGCTGACGGACCCTGATGATACCGTCAGAATAACCATCACTATTCAGGAAAACGAACTGAATATCAAAGTGTACGATCATGGGCAGGGATTCGATCTGGAATCTGTGCCGTTACCGGATCTTGATAATCCCAAAGAAGGTGGCTTGGGTATATTTTTTATCCGCACGTTGATGGATTCCGTTACCTATACCCGGCAGGGTGATTGCAATGTTTTGGAAATCGTAAAATATTTGAGCCGATAATAACCATTATCGGAATTAAACCGATTAAGCATGGAATTCAGTAAATAAGCGATTTAAGGTCTTCAAGGCAAGGGTTTGCAGGTTTTAATCGATTCTTTATTGGAGGTGTAGCTGTTAGTAATGAGAAGTCATAGGCATGTTGTAAACCTTGAATAAGGACAAGCAATTGAACAGACTCACCAAAACCTGGCCGATTGCCTTGAAGCATATAGCTGAAAGAGCTTTAGGCAAACAAGCCGGCCATCAATTGTGGCAAAGATATCATAAGGCGTTTTCGGATGAATATCGGGCGCTGGTTTCGCCGCGTTATGCGTTAAAAGATATATTGCATCTTGAGTGCATTTTGGCCGCTGACAACCAAAATTTCCTCTCCCTACCTACATCCTATTGGCAGCGTATCAGCCTGCTTAACCCCAGCAAGAGAGTCGGCCAATACCGGCTGCATTTTTATAGCCGTCAGCAGCGCTATCTGGACGAATATATCCCGGTTCTGGAAAACATGCATTTAAGGGTGATGGATCAGGTGCAGTTTTCGGTTAATGTCGATGGTGTCACCCTGTTTATTAAAAGCTTTACCATCAAGGCAAAAAGCCAGGGAGCTTCGTTCGATAAGCTGAGAAGCCGGATGCTGGAAACCATTCAATTGGTCATGGATGGTGCGGCTGAGAATGATGCACTCAACAAGTTGTGTATTCTGACTGGAATGGACTGGCAGGAAATCGACGTGCTCCGGGCTTACCGGAACTATTATTTGCAGCTCGGCCATCAAATCACCCGAGCCAGCATTCACCGCGCCTTGATTAACAACCCGCAAGTTGCGCAAGGGCTGTTTGATTATTTTGAAGCACGCTTTAGACCGGATCCCGATTGGGATGACCCTGCAACCCGGGAAGAGCAGGCTTCCTTCAGGTTGCGTTTGCAATTGCTGGAGAGCATCGCCACGGTCGCCGAAATTAATGACGACCGGATTTTGCGCACCCTGTTTAACCTGATTGATTCAACGATGCGCTGTAATTTTCATCTGCGCCGCGACTTGGCGGATTATTTCATCGCCTTTAAGGTTAACAGCCTGGGCATTATTGATATGCCTGCGCCCAGGCCGCAAAACGAAATTTATGTTCATGCGGTGGGTATGGAGGGCATTCATTTACGTAGCGGCAAGATTTCTCGCGGCGGCATTCGCTGGTCGGACCGTCCCGATGATTTCAGAGCCGAAGTCCTGGGGCTGATGCGGACACAGATCAGCAAAAACGCCTTGATCATCCCGACAGGCGCCAAAGGCGGGTTTGTCGTTAAAAAGAACGGCTCAAAATCCGCGTCCGGCGCAGCAACGAAAGAAGCAGGGAAAAAAGCCTACCTGACCTTGATACGCGGTTTGCTTGATTTAACCGACAACTATGTCGACGACAAGATCGCCAAACCTAAGAATATCGTATGCTACGATGATCCCGATCCCTATCTGGTGGTGGCCGCCGATAAAGGCACGGCCCAGTTCTCGGATATTGCCAACGCCGTTTCGACAGAATACCAATTCTGGCTAGGCGATGCTTTTGCCAGCGGCGGCTCCCACGGCTACGATCACAAAGCGTTGGGCATTACCGCTCGCGGCGCCTGGGAATGCATAAAGCGCCATTTTCGGGAAATCGGCAAAGACATACAAAGCACGCCCTTTACCGTCGTTGGCATCGGCAGCATGGACGGCGATGTGTTCGGCAACGGCATGTTATTGTCGCCCTATATCCGGCTGATGGCGGCCTTTAGCGGATCGCATATTTTCATCGACCCGAATCCGCCCGACAACGATGCGGCATTTAACGAACGCAAGCGTTTGTTCAAATTGCCGGGCTCCAGTTGGGACGATTATGACCGGACGCTGATTTCAGCTGGCGGCGGCGTTTATCCAAGATCGGCCAAAGATATCCCGGTTTCCGCCGAGTTGAGAAAATGGCTGGGCGTACGTTACAAATCGCTGGACGGCGAATCCCTGATCCGTTTTTTGCTGAAAGCGCCCGTGGAATTATTATGGCTGGGCGGCATCGGCACCTACGTAAAGGCAAGCACCGAAAAACACGAAGATGTCGGCGACCGGGCTAATGACAACGTACGCGTGGATGCGGCCGATCTTGTCGCCAGCGTGGTCGGCGAAGGCGCTAACCTGGGCTTTACCCAAAAAGCGCGTATCGAATACAGCCTGAGGGGAGGGCGCATTAACACCGATGCCGTTGATAACTCGGCAGGCGTCGATACTTCCGATCATGAAGTGAATTTAAAAATCTTCCTGGTCGGATTGCAAAAGAAAAACCTGATCGCCGACTACCAACCGCTATTTATCAGTATGACCCAGGATGTTTGCCGCTTGGTGCTGGTCGATAACATTGCCCAAAGTTTATGTTTGTCTTTGGATCAACTGCGTAGCGCGGAACATCCGGCAGATTTTTTGCAGCTGGCCGAGCGTTTGGAAGCCGCCGGTTATTTCGATAGAGCCATCGAATGCTTCCCGCATACCAAGGAGATCATGTCCCGGCCGGGGCAGGTCATAACCCGGCCTGAGCTTGCGGTATTAATGGCCGCAAGCAAAATGTACCTGACCCAATTGATACAGGATCAATCCGCCCTGCTGCAGGAAGAATGTTGCAGCCGTTATCTGCACGCTTATTTCCCCGAGCAGATCAGCAAACAATACCCGAATTATCTGTCCGGCCACCCCTTGGCCCATGAAATTAAAGCTACCCTGATTAGCAATAAAATCATCAATCAGGCCGGTTGCAGTTTTTTAAGCCTGGACGCCGACAGCGCTTATACTTTGGATCATGTCACCTGTTACCTGACTTTCGACCAGGTTTTAAATGGCGATGCGTTGCGGCAGGCAATTAATGCACTGGACAATAAAATAGCGGCCGACAAGCAATATCAGTTAATGCTGCAACTGGAAAATACTTTGACCGGTTTTTGCCGTTGGTCCTTAATGCAGGGAAGGAAAATTCGGCCGACCCAACAGACCGTTGCGTGTTATAGCGATCATTTAAAGGACTATGAGCGCTATTTTAAAAGCGACTATGCCGAGTTTAGCGAACAACTGGAACAGTATCGGCAAGACGGCATTCCCAAGCAACTGGCATTGAGCATGGTGTTTTTAGCCAGCCTCAATGACTTTCCACTGATCGTTTCATTAACCGCAGAAACCGGGCAGGATTTTGTCGTCACCCTGAAACTGTTCAATGAAACCACTCGTTATCTGGGCTTGTACGAGGTCAACGAACAGTTGGCGAAAATATCTATGCACGACTATTGGGAACGAAAAGTACTGAATGAATTGCAAGAAAACATGAAACAAGTGATCGGCCAGGTGGTTAAAGACATCCATGCAAGCAAAGCTGAAACTTGTACCGACTACTTTGGACAGCCGGACAAAAAACATAAAATCAATCGATACCTGCGTATTTATCAGGACATTAACAGCGCGTTACCGGCGAACCTGTTTCCTTATATTGTGTTGGCTAAGGAGTTGGAGCAGTTGGTTGAAGGTCGTTAAGCACTGACTGGGGCAAGCAATATTACTGATGAATGGTATATAGGTCAGGTATCAATAGTAGGCGCTTTACGACTGCAAGGATGCAATGGCCGAGGAGTGCAAGCTCTGCTTGCTGGTTCAATGCCTTGCATAATTTGCAGGCAAAGCCTGCACTCCATATTTAAGTTGATGCGCATCAGGCAACAGCCTTTCGTTACCCAACGATCCAATATCCGGTGATGGCACGAGGCGGCCAAAGCTATAACGGAGCCTTGAATCCAGCCCGATGTTCGCGCGGATTATTGTCGGATGTTTTGGATATTGTGCGTGGGAATGGCCGATTGCGTATGGAAATCGTCCTAAAGCGCTAATGCGAAATAAAATGAATTTAAGCCATAAAAACTTTCATTGTTTCCGAGATTTGTTGCTGGGCATCTTGTATTACCTGCAAAGACATTTCCGGCGTTAACTGTTGATTATCCAGTTTCTGAAAGACGGGTAAGGTGCTGATCAAGGGCAGTTTAGTGTCGCTGAAACTATTTAAAAGGTGATGGTATTTAGCTAACAGTACAATATCATTAAGATCGAGGCCTTTGCCGTTATCTGCAAACCAGTTTGTGGCTTGTAAAGGAATCTGTTTTAACTTATCCGGAACTCCCCATTTTTCCAGAATAATCGTGCCAATTTGGCCTTGCATTTCATTGATGCAAATATCGATGTCAATTGATTGATAAGTATGTTCCGGCAAACTATCGGCAAAAACCAGTATGGGTAGCGCGCCGATATTATGCAACAGCCCTGCGAGCAAGGCTTCATTAGGGTCCACTTTTTTAGTCAGTTGAGCCAGAATACAGCTGATGCTGGAAACTTTTATGCTTTGCATCCAGGTATCCTGGATATGCTTTTTTATAAGGGGGGTTTCACACTTTATCAGGTTTTTCATGCTGAAAGCGGTCACCAGGTTGCGAGTGGTTTGTAACCCCAGCCGGTTAATGGCATCAAAACTACTGGTGATCGGATCAGGCAAACGATAAATCGGGCTGTTAACGACTTGTATCAGTTTTGCCGCAATTACAGGGTCCAGATTAATGATTTTGGTGATTGCCTTAATATCACAGCCTTGCTGAACGGCTTGGTTAAACTTTATTGTAGTATTGGGAAGGTTAGGCGTCTTAAGATCGCCCTGTATTAAGTTTTCATAAAAGCTGTTAAAAAATGAATTGTTTCCAAGATGCTTAGGAATATTCAGCTTATTTTCAAATGAAGTAACAGGGCGCTCCATCAGCAGGGCCGACAGAGAAATATAAATTACCGTTACATCGGTTTTTGCTATTGCTGTCATGCAATGCTGTTTACCAGCAGACAAGGGATATAAGGCTTTAAAGGAACCGGCAACTATTTCTTGTATTGAACCATTATTAGACTCCATGTAGACGTAACCTTTAACAATATATATTAAGGAGTCTGATTCTGTCCCTCTATTAAATATGATCGAACCGGGCAAGAAGTTAGCAGCGGTAATCTGTAATTTCTGGATATCCTTTCCATCTAATAATTGTGAAACAGGGATCAATTTATTTAAAAACGAAACAGGAATATTAACGACTTTTCTTATGGGTAAGGGTTTATTGCTAATCTCCGGTTTAAACTTTTTTTCTATATTATTGTCAAATGCTTGAGCGGGTTTTTTCCTGAAAAGATTCCAAAACATAATTATTAAACTCCAGCAAATCGACAAAATAGATGCAACAAACCTTAACAGAATCGAATGTTTTAATCTCGCGCTCTCAAGACAAAATTAGAAAGCTCAAATAAAAACAGTCAACCATAACAGTTGGCAATATATGGTTGACGTTAGGATAGTGAGCCGGGATTTCGGGGTCAATAAGTACGATTACATATTCGCCGGGCTTTTAAATTGCAGTATTTGCAGAAGATTAAGTCTGGTGTATGAGCGGTTAATTGAGATATTCAGCGCATAATGTTGCCGAATTTGGGAGCATGCCCTGTCAGGCAAACAAGGTTTATCCGGCGGGAATGTAGGAGATGTTTTCTATAGTTGTTCCGATATTGACAGAGGCGAGGGCTAAGAATGTGCCAAGAAGATGGGCTGACATATTGACTCGCTTCACTGTATTCAGCACATCCTGTGAAAGTTTTAAAACAAAACGGTCCAGCCGCTAAGCGCTTGTTCTTTGGTATAGCACACGCCGTGGTGTTTAAGGCCTTGGATCAAGCAGGGTAATGATACCGCCGCCGTTGCTTAACGGGCTCCTTGTCCATCCAAGGTGACTACACCGGTCGCGCCCGGTTTAAGTATCAGGCTTTGAATAACAGAGCGTTTTTATTTTTATCCGCAATAGACCAACCTGATAAATTCACTTCGTTCATTATCAACAAATAACTATTAGTATGACCACTGGCTGTTACATGAAGCGCCCGGCAGTATGTACGGAGAATGGGTAACCTGAAAGTCTATCGGTTAATCGATTTTCAACACTTTGGCGCCGCGAATTTTGCCCGTCTTCATTTCCATCAACGCTTCGTTTGCCTGTTCCAATGCAAATACCTGAATTTCAGGCTGGAGATTCATTTCAGCCGCCAAGCTCAAAAATTCCTTTACATCGTTTCGGGTAATATTGGCGACGCTCTTTAGCTCTTTTTCCTGCCAAAGATGAAAAGGATAATCCAGGTTCAGCAGGCTGCGTTTGTCGCCTTCCTTGCGAATCGCGTTGATCACCAGCCTGCCGCCGGATTCCAGGTTTGCCAGTGCTTCAACAACAGGTTCCCAGGCCGGAGAGGTATCGATGATGCTGTCCAGTTTATAAGGCGCTCGTTCAATGGTATCTCCTGTCCATACCGCGCCCAGTTCTTCGGCAAACGATCTTTCCTTTGCGCTTCGGGCAAAAACATAAACCTCGCAACTCGGATATCGGTACTGAACCATTTTTAACACCAGATGCGCCGATGCGCCAAAGCCGGTCAGTCCCAGTCGTTGTCCATCCTTTAGGCCTGTCAAGCGCAGCGAGCGATAGCCGATGGCACCGGCGCAAAGTAAAGGGGCGGCTTGCAGGTCGGAGAAAGTTTCCGGAATCGGGTAAGTGAACGTTTCCGTAACAGTCATGTATTGGGCATAGCCGCCATTGGCGTCTCGGCCTGTCGCCGCGAAACGCGGGCACAGGTTTTCAAAACCTGCCAGGCAAAACTTACAGACGCCGCAAGCAGAAAAAATCCACGCAACGCCCACTCTGTCACCTAATTTAACAGTGCCGACCTTGCTGCCGACGGCTTCGACGCATCCTACCACTTGATGTCCGGGGATTATCGGTAAGTGAGGCGAAGCGCGCCCTTCAATTTCGTCCAATTCGGTATGACAAATCCCGCAGGCTAAAACTTTCAGCAGGACTTCCCGCTCACCGGGAACCGGAGCCGGCAGATCCATCAATTTCAGCGGCATGGAGTATTCTTGCAAGTTACAGAGCGCTTTCAATACCATAGCTTTCATGAGCATCACTCCATAAGCAGCCACTTAAGCGGGAAATTCAGGTGTAAACAGATTGAGCTGTTATCCGGAATTATATGGCCCAGTTGCCGGAAACAGGACGATTTATACGGATCTTGTTCCGCGGCTTTATGGCTGTCGGTTTTCATTTCATCCATTCACTCGCAAGCGACCGGCCGGTGCCTTGCGTCGTTTGATTCTGCTACGGCTTCTTGCGCAAAGCTATAAGTAATAGCACCGATTGAAACTTCCTCGGAGCCATGTTCGAATCATGAGCAGTGTTGCTGGAAATAACTGTCCATGCCGTGAATTGTTATAGAGCGTTGTCACGGATAGCCGCGAGAACGATAACCCCCGGGAGCACAACTAATGAGCGATCTGCAACGCATGTTGGACGATATTAAAACGGAAGTTAACCTGACCCGGCATTTGATCGGAAAGAACGCCTTGGACGACAGGGTCATGGCTGCCATGAAACAAGTGCCTCGACATAAGTTTTTGCCTCCGAATGTTCGCTTTCTTGCCTACGATAACGGCCCGGCCCCCATCGGCGCGGGACAGACCATTTCCCAGCCGTATATCGTTGCCTTGATGACCGACTTATTGAACACTAAACCTACCGATACCATTTTGGAAGTCGGCACCGGTTCCGGCTATCAGGCCGCTATTCTTTCAAAACTGGTTCAGCAGGTTTACTCGCTTGAAATAATAGAAGAGCTGGCTATCGAGGCGCACCGCCAACTCAAAAAAATGGGCTATAACAATGTGGAGATTAAAACCGGCGACGGCAGTTTGGGTTGGCCGGAACATGCGCCCTTTGACGGCATCATAGTCACCGCCGCCGCACCTCATATTCCCCAGCCCCTTATTGATCAATTGCGCGCGGGCGCTCGCTTGGTCATTCCGGTCGGTTTGCCGTACAACTATCAGGAATTGATGGTTGTAGAAAAAAAGGCCAACGGAAAAATTGACGCCCGTAGTGTTCTGGGTGTCAGTTTTGTACCACTGACCAGCAGCTCTTATACGGAAACAACCTGCAAAGACTCGGACTTAGGCGACAGGCACTATGAGTAATCATGATGTAAAAGATTTGTCCCTGGCCGATCAAGGGCGCGAGCGCATTGACTGGGCGCTGACTGAAATGCCGGTGCTGAGCGCCATTCATGGCCGTTTTGCCGAACAGCAGCCCTTGGCAGGAGCGCGGATCAGCGGCTGCTTGCATATCACCACGGAAACCGCCAACTTGGCCCGCACTCTGAAAGCGGGCGGCGCGGAGCTGGTTTTATGCGCCAGCAACCCGCTCAGCACTCAGGATGATGTGGCGGCCGCGCTAGTGCAGCATTACCGGATTCCCACGTTTGCCGTCCGCGGTGAAGACGGGGGCACTTATTACCGGCATATCGCCAAGGCGCTGGATCATCGGCCGCAACTGACCATGGATGACGGCGCCGACCTGGTCAGCGAATTGCACAAGAATCGCAGCGATGTGTTGCGCGATGTTATCGGCGGCACCGAAGAAACCACCACCGGCGTGATTCGCTTGCGCGCCATGGCGGCGGATCATGCGCTCAAATTTCCGGTGATTGCGGTCAACGACGCGATGACCAAACACCTGTTCGATAACCGCTACGGTACCGGCCAAAGCACGTTGGACGGTATTATTCGCGCCACCAATATATTGCTGGCCGGCAAAACCTTCACGGTTGCCGGTTACGGTTGGTGCGGCCGCGGTATTGCGATGCGCGCCAAGGGCCACGGCGCGCAAGTCATCATCACGGAAGTCGATCCGTTGCGGGCGCTGGAAGCCGCCATGGACGGTTTTCGCGTCATGCCGATGCACAAGGCCGCCGCCTGTTCGGATTTTATCGTTACCGCAACCGGCGACAAGCATGTGTTGGGGCAAACGCATTTTGCGATTATGAAAGACGGCTGCGTTATCGCCAATGCCGGGCATTTCAATGTTGAAATCGATATTCCGGAACTGGAAAGTCTGGCGATAAAAAAACACCGGCCGCGCCCCAGCGTCGAAGCCTATCAGCTTAAAGACGGGCGCACCATCCGGCTATTGGCCGAAGGGCGGCTGGTCAACCTGGCCGCAGCGGAAGGCCATCCGGCAACCGTCATGGACATGAGTTTTGCCAACCAGGCTTTGAGCATTGCCTATTTATGGGAGCAGGGGGGCGATCTGGACAACACCGTGCATCCGGTGCCGACCGATATCGATCAGCAGATTGCCGCAATGAAGCTGGCGGCGATGGGGCTCAGTATCGACAGTTTAACCCCGGAACAGCAAGCTTATCTGTCATCATGGAAAGAGGGTACATGAAACATTTATCGTCCTTTCTGAGCCGATAGGAAAAAGCACCGTAGGGTACGCATCGCGTACCTTTTGGGGATTTGATTCGGTTGAAAACGGTACGCGATGCGTACCCTACCGGCCTGTAGCAAACAATTGAGCTTATCCAAGAACGCAGCATGATGGCTCATTGCCATTGAATTTATTACATTGATCCGGAGAACGACAATGACTGAAACAAACCAACAACAAGATGTTACCGATGCCGTTCGGGAAGTGGTTAGCTCGGGAACAGATATTCGTCAGCAAGTTAAGGACATAACCCTGCAAGCACTGACCAGAGGGCGATTGGATATGGAAAATATCCGAAATGTGACTAAAGCGGTCGTTCAAGGCATTGATGAGGGTATAGCCGGCCGGGATGAGCATGCTGCCGAGGCTTTCGTGCATGCGGCCAATGCATTGGATGATGCGTTGGCGGTTGCGACGGAAGCCTCGACGCTGGCTATTCAGGAGGCGGCATACAAGGCGTCTTCCCAGCATGATTTTAATGAAGCCATCAAAGACATACGGAACATGGAAGGCTTGTTTATCGATACGCTGGAGAAACTCGCCAAAGGCAGTACTCAGGCTGTTGCCGACATTGTTAACGACTTTGTTGCCCACGCCCAGAAAAGCGGCACGGCAGTCGGCAAGCAATCCTTTAAAGCCCTGAATGCGCTTGCGGACTTGCCGAAGATCAGTGCGGATCTCATTATTTCGAGTACGGCTGCCACAGCGTCCGCTTTAGCGGAAATAGGCAGCGGTATTCTCATGGGCATTGCAGAAAGCCTACAGCCGTCTCATTCCAAAAAATAAGCTCAGCAGCGCAACATGCTGTGGGAAATGTTAAATGCAGTCAAGGACCTGGGCAGGGCTCATGATATTGCATCGGTATTAATCCGCTATGGCTTCGGCAGCTTTGTTCGCGGTTTGGGAATGGGCAAGGCGATAGAACGCGCCGGTAAGGCGTTGCGCTGGGAACATGTTGAAGAGTATGTGAAACTTGATACGCCGCAACGCATACGCCATGTTCTGGAAGAGTTGGGGCCCACTTTCATCAAATTGGGACAAATCCTTGCGACACGCGTTGATTTATTTTCTCCGCAATATATAGCCGAGTTTGAAAAGCTTCAGGATCAGGTGCCGCCGATGGCCTTTGAGGAACTGCTCCCCCAGTTGGAAGAAGATCTTGGCGGCACTATTGATGAATTTTTTACGGAAGTCGAAAGCTCCCCACTCGCCGCCGCTTCTATTGCCCAGGTTCATAAAGCCGTACTCAAGGATGGAACGCCGGTTATTTTAAAAATTCGCAGGCCCGGATTGCGTAAACTCATTGAAGCCGATTTGCGCCTTATACAGCGCATTGTCGATATTGCCGAATCTGAATCGACGGAAATTCGAAGATTTCACCCTAAAGAAGTCCTGCGCCAGTTTAACCAGTCCTTACGCCGGGAGCTTGATCTGGCCGCCGAGTGCAGGAATGCGGAGCGGATAGCCGTCAATTTAGCCTATGACCTTAATATCAGGATTCCCCACGTTTATTGGCAATGGACCTGCGAAAGGCTCAACGTGCAGGAGTATATTCAGGGCATTCAGGGCAGGGATCTTGCGGCCGTGGAACAAGCCGGTCTGGACAGAAATCTGTTAGCCGAACGCGGCACCGGGGCGGTCATGAAGATGATTATGGAAGACGGTTTTTTTCATGCCGACCCGCATGCCGGCAACGTGTTTTATTTGCAGGATAATAAACTGGCCTTTATCGATTTCGGTATGGTTGGCCGTTTAACTGAAGATCGCAGGGAGCAGGTGGTCAGCTTGCTGTACGGCATGACCAACCATCTGCCAAACAAAGTGGCGGAGATACTTGAAGATTGGTCGGAAAATATTTATACCGATGAGCAAATGCTGACTATCGACCTTGAGACTTTCGTTGACCAATATAGCTCACTGGCATTAAAGGACTTAAGCCTTACCGCCATGATGAGCGATCTGATGACAATATTAAGAGATCATAAATTGATACTGCCTGCCGATCTGACCTTGTTAATTAAAACTTATATCACTATGGATGGCCTGGGCAGGCATCTTAACCCGGAATTCAATACCCTGGTTTTTACCGCCCCTTATATCCAAAAAGTCATGGAGGAGCGCTACAGGCCGGAAGCTATCGCCCGGCGCGGATGGCGCAACCTGATCACCGTTAGCGACCTTTTATCCAGCTTGCCTAAAGACCTGCGTAAACTGTTGCGCGCATCAAGGAAGGGGGCCTTTCAGATTGATATTAACGTCAAGCGTCTAGGCGTGTATGTTAATCATATCGATAACGCGATTAGCCGGTTAACCATGGGTATAGTGACAGCCGCACTTATTATCGGCTCTTCCATTATTATGACGGTAGAGGGCGGGCCGGAATTATTCGGCTTACCGGCATTCGGCTTTCTGGGATACGCTTTTGCCACTGTAGCTGGCATATGGTTATTGCATTCTATTTGGAAAGGCGGGCAATAACGATACGGGTTTAATTTACAGCCCAATGCTTCCCGCTTTTCATGGATAACGACAGGGAACTGCTTTAATATCCCCGTCCTAAGCTTTTAACTTCCACTAATACGCCATTTTCAAAACGAAGGTATTGCTGGAAACGGGAAGGGCCGAGATTGTAAATCCACTCTTCTACCCGGATCTCTATATATTCTGTCGTATCAAGGGTTCTAAAAGGGAAACGTAACGTCCTGCTGACTACTTCGGTGTGAGTTTGAATTGAGTCCGGTTCCCCGCATTGGGCAATGACCTCTTCTATATAATCGCCCTCAACAACCAGATTGCGTCCGCACCTCATCGCATAGGCGCTATTCAAGCAACATAAACTTAAAACTATGACCCCTATAATGTTATTTTTCATAGCGTAAACCTTAAGAAAAAGTCCTAAATTAGTCAGTCATCAAAATAATCCGGCATCAGTTCGGCATCGGGTGGTGGAAAGGCAGGCCGGGAATTCATTCTATATGGAAACCGTGATGTCGGACATAAAAAGCATGCCTGACCTACAGGGCTTGATCAAGATGCTTTGACGAGGTATTTTCTTTATAGCTCGCAGGCCGGGGCGGCAGCATAAATCCGCCACGGTCGGTCCATGAAGCGATAGCGGTACTTTGAGGATTTTATGTCAGATATTTGTGCGGAAAACTGGATGGACCTTCATAAAGTGCTTTATGACCTTCCCCCTAATGAAGATACGCATAGGCGGTATCGATCGAATTATGTTTATCGAGGCATGGCGGACAGCAGCTGGGGGCTTGAAACCAGCCTTTACCGAATGGGGAGCGCGTTTGAAAGTGTAGAAGGCCCCTTGCTCAGAAGTTTCAAGAAATATGCGGAAACGGGGTCCATTCCAGGAGAGTCTCTATGGATACGGCTCTCGGTAGCGCAACATCACGGGCTTCCTACCCGATTATTGGATTGGACCTTGGCTCCGAAGGTTGCGCTGCATTTTGCTACCGCTGAAGAAAATTTCTACGATAAGGATGCCGCTATATGGAGAATCAATATACTCGAAGTTAAAAAGCTTCTTCCGGATAAACTTAAGGAAGTGCTAGATAATTCGTGCGCAGATTTGTTTTCTGTAGAAATGCTGGAAGATAATATTAGAACCCTGAACAAACTTGATACATGGCGGCCTGACGAACCCTTTATATTATTTTTCGAACCGCCGTCATTGGATGCCCGCATCATTAACCAAGGGGCGATTCTGTCGGTAATGTCAGATGCCAAATTGATATTAAGCGAATTTTTAAAAGAGCACTCTACGCTGTATGACCGGATAATTATCCCCAAAGAACTGAAGTGGGAGATTCGGGACAAGCTCGATCAAGATAACGTTACCGAACGCATGCTTTTTCCAGGGCTTGACGGTCTTTCACGCTGGCTAAAGCGATATTATGGCCCCGGACCGAACGCGTAATCGGGGTAGGCAACAGCTTTTCGCGGCTCCATCTTTCAAGGGCTGCGCTCCTGAAAAATAGAGTCTCCCACCAGCCTCCGCAACATACCGGCATTAACAGGCGCGGCGCATTCGGCGGTATTGTCGAAGTAAACATGTACGTCCTTGCCCTGTCTAACCCATTGGACAATGCGCTCGGCCCAATAGGCCAGTTCAGCGTCGCTGTAGGACGAGACATAGGTTTGTGTATGCCCATGCAAGCGAATGTAAACCAGGCTTGAGGTGATACGATCCCACATCGGCCAAGCCTCGGCATCCGACAGGCAAACCGCGATATTGGCTCGAGCCAGGCAAGCCGCCGTTTCATCATCAAACCAGGATTCGTGCCGGAACTCTATGCTGTGGCGCACCTCCGGCCATAGCTGCAAGGCGTCAATAAAACCTTTTAAACGGGCCAAATCCTTTTTCAACAGGCCGGGCAGTTGCCATAACACCACGGCCAGTTTGTTCCCGAGCGCGTTTGCATGATTTTTTTCGATCAGTATCGATGCCGCAGGATCAAGCAGTTTTTTGTTATGCGTTAAGTAGCGATTGGCTTTTAATGCGAACCTGAATGTTGCCGGGGTTGCATCAGACCATTTCTTAAACGTGTCGGGAGTCTGCAAATGATAAAAAGTGCCGTTAATTTCTACCGCCGAAAAGCGTTCAGCGTAGAATTTCAGCCAGTCTTTCCGGGCGATTCCGGCATAAAACAGCTGTTGCCATTCAGGATAGCTCCAGCCGCTGGTGCCTATATGAAGTGAATGCATAACTAATCGAGCTAAAGTTTTTCCGGTATTTTGGAGTGCAGGCTTCGCCTGCTTTGCAAGCAAAGCTTGCACTCCGGCTTCAAACAAAATGGTAGGGTACGCATCGCGTACCTTTTGGGGATTTGATCCAGAAAATGGTACGCGATGCGTACCCTACGGTGTTTATTAGGGCTCGCTTTGTTCATCATGATTTGCGGTTAGCCAAGCCCTGTAGCTCAGCCGCCAAGTCGCGGCTCAGGCGATTGAGGCAGTCGTTGAGCGCTTCCACGATAATACGGTAGTCGGAGCTCGAAGCCGGCGCACGGTACGAAACTTGTCGATTCACTAATGCTCCGTCGCCGCGGGTTATCTGCCATTGCGCAGTCAAACCGGCCTGTCCTTGCGGGTCTGCATGAAACTCGAGAATATTGACGGATACCCGGAAATTCGTCCGCTCTGCCGTAGTTGAGGTGTTGGAAAAAAACACTTCCGCCGGTACCAGAACCGTAAGATTTTGAGCCAATACGCGGCCGATATTATGGTCCAATGGCTCGGCCCAACGGTTGAGTTCGCTCAGTTGATAGGCGTTTTTGCCGGTGGCTGTTACGATCTGGGGTCTGTCCACATAATGCGGTACGTGAACCGGCGAAAGAACAATAGCGGTTTTTTTGAAGGTTCCGGCTGGGCCTTTGTGCTCGAAGCCACTAATCGGCTCCAGCATATAAAATTGTGACGGAGACGTTTTCCCGCCTACGCAGGCCGCCAAAGACAGGATTAAAACAGACAGCAGCGGAATAAAAACGAGTCGGTTTACAAGCATGGTCAATCTCCTCTAGTCATCTTTTCCGGTAAGCACCGCTTCCGGATGGCGTTCCAGATAATCGGCCAGATTTCTGATCGAGCGAGCCGTATCTTTGAGCGCTTCCAGGGTCTCGGTTAAATCCGATTCAGGCCCGACTGCGCCGTCCAGTTTCGCCATCGAATCCTGCGATCTGTCAAGAGCGGCGGTTGCGGCTGTCAAGGTCTTGTCGGTGTTGGCGACGATGGGTTTGAAATCATTGATCAATGCGTTGGTGTTAACCATTGTTTTGTTGGTATTGGTCAGCAAGGGTTCCAGATTATGATTAAGCGTCTTTACCGTTTTCTCCATTTCATTGAGGGTATTGGCCAAGGCAACTTTGGACTTTTTGATATCTTCGGAAGTCAGAAAGGTTTTGATTTCGCGCAAACTGGCTGATAAATCCTGGACCATGTCTTCCAGCGGCAGCTCGTTTATTTTCTTTGCCACTTCTTCGGCCGTATTGCGGATTTCGTCGACGGTGGTCGGAATGGCGGGCAACTCCAGCAGGCCATGATATTCAAGGCCGGTAAACACAGGCGGCTTATCAGGATGCACATCGAAGTCGATGTAAAGCAAACCCGTCAACAGGCTTTGCATCTCGAGACGGGCGCGAAAGCCTGCGGCAACGAGCCTGTCCCGGTTTGCCTCCCGCTCTTTACGGTTCATGGCTCTGGGGAAAGCTGTGCCTTCCGAACTGGTTAAAACATTGCGATCGATCTCGATTGCTACCGGCTTATATACCTTGGTGGCTTTCGGATCAATCTGCAGAGCGATCTCCGTGACCTGGCCGACTTTGACGCCCTGCATTTTTACCGGCGCGCCGATTTCGAGCCCGTTGAGCGATGAATCAAAGAAGATCACGAAACGGACTTTATCGGCCTGTAAAAACCGTCCGCCGCCGAAGACGAAAAGCGCAACCAGCAAAAGCGCAATACCGCCGACCGTGAAACCGCCGATAGCGGTAGGACTGACAGGTTTACTCATAGCAATAGTGCTCCCTTCTAAACAGACTTGTTGGCATCGCTTTCGCCTCGGGTCAGAAATTGAATGATCTTGGCATCGCTGGATTCGGCCAACAGTTTTTTGGGCGAACCGGTCGCCAGCATGGTCTTGGTGTCGGGATCGAGGAAAACCGAATTGCTGCCGATAGCGAAAATGCTTGCCAGTTCGTGGGTGACGACAACAATGGTTGTGCCCAGCGTATCGCGCAGGCTGACAATCAGGTCATCAAGCAGCCTGGCGCTGACCGGATCAAGCCCGGCCGACGGCTCATCGAAGAACAGAATCTCGGGATCGAGCGCCATGGCTCGGGCCAGACCGGCGCGTTTTTGCATGCCGCCGCTGAGCTCGGACGGGTAATAATCCTCGAAACCTGCCAGACCGACCAAGGCGAGCTTGTAGGAGACGATGTCGGCGATTTCATAGCGGCTCAAACCGGTGAACTCGCCCAGCGGCAGGGCGATGTTTTCGGCCAGCGTCAGGGAACTGAACAAGGCCCCAGTCTGGTACAAAACCCCGATGCGCCGCATGATGCGGATGCGTTCCTCGTCGTTGGCGCGCCAGAAGTCCTGCCGTTCGTAAAACACATCGCCTTGGGCAGGGCGCTGCAAGCCGATCAGATGCTTGAGCAGCGTGCTTTTGCCGCAACCGCTGCCGCCCATGATGATGAAAATATCGCCATGCTCGATAGTAAAGTTCAAATCCCGCTGAAGCACAAAATCCCCGTAAGCCATGGTCAGGTTTGTGACGGTGATATGCGGCGTAGTCATATGCCGAGCCGGTCGCAAATTAAGGTAATCACCGAATCGGCGACCACGATGTAGACAATGCTGTTCACCACGGCCGCCGTTGCGGCATCGCCGACAGCCGAAGCGCTGCGTCCGCACTGCATGCCGCGCATGCAGCCGGCTGTCGCGATCAGCGCCGCAAACACCAGGCTTTTGAACAGGCCGATGCTGAAATCGGTCAGGTCCACGGCTTTTTGGGTTTCATTGTAGTACTGGATCAGGGACACATCGAACGCGCTGACCGTGACCAGCGCCCCGCCCAGCATGCCCATCAGGTCGGCATAAAGGCAAAGCAGCGGCATCATCAGGATTAACGCCAGCATGCGAGGCAACACCAAAAACTCCATCGGCGATATGCCCATGGTCTTGAGCGCGTCGATCTCGCTGTTGACGTTCATGGTGCCGAGCTGCGCGGCATAGGCGGCGCCGGTGCGACCGGACATGATCACGGCCGTCATCAGCGCGCCCATCTCCCGGACCGTGCCCAAACCGACCAGATCGGCGATATAAATCTGCGCCCCGAACATAGCCAGCTGTACGGCACCGACAAAAGCCAGAATCAGTCCCACCAGCAAGCTGATTAGCGTTACGATCGGCAGGGCAGAAGGGCCTGCGTCCTGTATGCATAAAAATAAATCAACACTACGGAAGCGCGCCTTGCCCCGGATCAGGGTTGCGAAAGCCAGTAGGGTCTCGCCGATAAAAGCGAGCAGCCCTTTTGCATCCTTAAGTCCGTTCATGACCGTCTTGCCAATTTCAGCCAGCGTCGATTTTTGTTGTGTTGCGCGTCGTGCACCAGCCCGTTCCGGCACGGCGCGCGCCAATTTGAGCAATGCCTGGATGCCTTCGGGCAGCCCGGACGCATCGACCTCGATATGCTGGGTTTGGCAATAATCGATGATCTTGAGAACATAAGCCGGCAATCGGCTATCCCATCCTGCAAGATCATGGGCTTGCAATAAAACAAGCTTTAGATTTTTAAAGGCGCTCAGTTCCGCGAGCACCTGCTCGACCGGCCTGATTGATGCGTCATTGCTCCAACTGCCGCTCAGCTTCATAGCCACAGTCGATTCGTCGACCGGTATGAAGCTGACTTGGCCCGATGCTGTTCCGGCAGTGTTCATGGCATTCTCCAGCAAGCCTTGCCGATAAGTGCAGGGTTTTTAAGTCGGCTTGTCTTCAACATAAATCGTTCCTTAACTGATGTTACATGCTGTCCACGAAAACCCAAAGTAGGCGCCTCTACGACTGCAAGGACAGGAAATGATCCAGTCATTTCTCTGCATCCCGGCAGTCGTCAGCAACCGGAACTGGCGTTATGCGGGAAATAGTCCGATCGGCAGACCTTCCAGGTTTTGAAAACCTGGAAGGTCTAATCGGCAGCAATCGAAGCGCCGGAAAAGCTTCCGCTCCTCGGCAACTGCTCCTGCTCCTGCATTGCTGATGGCCTCCTTATTTCCATGTGCTCTGTTTTCTTCGTGCTTTTCGTGCCTTTCGTGGACTACGCTTTTTTTATCATGCATATGCGTAACATCAACCTTTAATACAAATCACCGGCTCCAGTTTGGCGACTTTCCGGGCCAGGCCTGCCCGGTCCGCTACATCCACTACTGCACTGACATCTTTATAGGCCAGAGGCGCTTCTTCGGCCACGCCGCGCATCGACGGGCTGCGGATAATAATGCCTCGCGCAGCCAGTTCGTCGACCACTAATCGGCCTTGCCAGTGCTTGCTTGCCTGGCTGCGGCTCATTGCCCGCCCGGCACCATGACAGGCCGAGCTGAACGAGTTTTTTTCGCTTTCCTTAGTACCGCACAGCACGTAAGAGCTGGTGCCCATGGAGCCGCCGATCAGCACCGGCTGGCCGACATCTTTGAAAACGGGCGGCAAATCGGGATGGCCGGGACCGAACGCGCGGGTTGCGCCTTTGCGATGCACATACAGCGGCTTTTTTTTGCCGTCAACCGTGTGGTGTTCCAGCTTGCAGGTATTATGCGAGACGTCGTACAGCAGGCTGAGATGGATGCCCGGGAATACTTTCTCAACAGCCTGTCGGGTTAGATGGGTGATGATCTGGCGGTTCGCTAACGCACAGTTGATGCCCGCCCGCATCGCGCCCAGATATTTCTTGCCTAGTGGCGAATTTAACGGTGCGCAGGCCAGTTCGCGGTCCGGCAGCGTAATTTGGTATTGGGGCGCCGCTATCGCCATGTCTTTCAGAAACTCGGTGCCGATTTGATGCCCCAGCCCTCGGGAGCCGCAGTGAATGGTGATGACCACGCTATCCTTGCGCAGACCGAAAGCCTTGGCGATTTCCGGGTCGTAAATCTCCGCGACGCGCTGTACTTCCAGATAATGGTTGCCCGAGCCGAGCGTGCCCATTTCATCTTTCTGCCGTTCGCGGGCTTTAGGGGAAACGTAGTGCGCTTCGGCACCGGCCATGCAACCGTGTTCTTCGATGCGCTCCAGATCCTGCTCTTCGCCAAAACCCTGTTCAAGCGCCCAACGCGCGCCGCCTGTCAACATGCCGTGCATGCTGTCATGATTCAAATGTATTCGTCCCCGGCTGCCGACGCCGGCAGGGACCGAGCGATATAGCACATCCGCCAGCGCTTGTTTATGCGGCTGTAGCTGGTCTACCGTAAGGCCGGTGTGCAAGGTGCGCACACCGCAGGAAATATCGAAGCCTACGCCTCCGGCCGAGACGATGCCGCCCTGATCGGGATCGAAAGCGGCGACACCGCCGATAGGAAAGCCGTAACCCCAGTGTGCATCCGGCATCGCATAGGCGGCCTCAACGATGCCCGGCAAGGTCGCGACATTGGCGAGCTGCTCGTAAACTTTCTGGTCCATCGCCTCCAACAATTGTTCGTCGGCATAAATAATCGCAGGAACACGCATGGCCCCTTTGGGTTGGATTTCCCAGCAGGTTGCGTTGCGTTGTACAAATTGGCTGATATCCATTGTATAGCTCCTCTAAACATCGACAATACATTGGGCAACCCACCAGTCATCGGCTTGTTGATAGACATGTAAAGCGGTAAAAGTAGCGCCTTTAATTTCTACCGCAGGTTGATGTTTTTGCTGGTCAACGGCTTCACCAAAGGCTGACGCCGATAATTTGCCATCATCAATCACTACCTCATAGCGATTGAACAGTAGACGGTGTGCGGACATTTCGTAAATCAGCTCATTGATCCAGCTGACCAGCAGCAGTTCATTGTCGGGCGCTTCGCAATGGATGCAGACGACTTTCGATGCCGACACCAGATCAAGATGGGTGACTACGCCAGTCATCGCAACCGCAGCCTGTTCGAATGCCTGCTCAAGCGTGGGCGCAATGCCGCGGATGCCGATGTCCGCGCCGTGTTCAAAATGTTCCCAGTAGGGTGTGGCTAATTTGCTGTTCATTGGTCGACCCCGCTTTACGGATTATGTCAGACGATTTTAAGAGTAAATACGCGCCTATTCCCACCATCACCAGGCCGCTGATTAATTTGAGCCAACGGCCTTCTTTTTCCTGTAGCCGTCGCTGGCTCAGCGTGATGATGCCGATGGCTAGAATGATCATGTCATCGAACATATAAGCCAGGTTGTACAGCAGCAAATAGCCGTAATAGCTCGTGGCGCTTAGCTGTTTCATGGTCAGAATCCGTGTGTACAGGGCCGGAAATCCCGAGGTGCACATGAATTCGACAACCTGCACCAAAAGAGCCAGCAGCACCGTCCCGAGCAATGCTCCTGTCAGGTTCTGCGCCTGAAGAACTTGCCGGATTTTGGCATAAATGCCCGGTTTGGCAGAGTCAGGAATCGATAGCGACACGCCTTGGCCGGGAAACCAGAAATCCTTGAGATTAATTAGCCCGGCCAGCAAGGCAATGGATGCGATGACGATTTCCGAGAAACGCGACAGGCCGATCAACAGGAACAGGTTGAGCCATGCCGCCATGAAAATGAAATAAACCAGTCCTTCCACGGCCACGAAGGTGCCGGCGATGGTGAACATCCGCATCCGGTCCTTCATGGACGCAAGCAGCGAGATCATTAGCATCAAAACCCACAGCGAGCAGGGATTGAAACCGTCCAGTAGGCCCATCGCCAGCGTGAACAGCGTTAATCCAAGCTCGTCCAGCGACAGTCTGTAGCCGAGGAAATAGATGTGTTGATCAGCTTCGCAAGGCAAGGTTGCCTTGATATCGCAACTGCCCGCATCATCCTGAGTTTTGGGTGTTTGGGCTTTAGCGAGCGCGTTACGGATAAGCTGCTCAGTGCGGGTCTCTTTTGAATAACCAATGATCAATTGCTCGCCTATCCTGAAAGCGGGCACTCTTGCGGTCTTTATGCCTTGATTGCTGGATAGAAGCTGCAAGCGCTCCAGCGCGGAGGGTTCCTGAATGACGTCATGAATTATGATGCTAAGCGCCGGCTGTTCCTGTTTAAGGGACTGCAAAAACGCTTTCGCATCAGCACAGTGCGGGCAGCCCTGCCGCACGAAAACCTCAATATCGGCCGATTCGGCTTTTGCAGGTAAAGCGGGTGTTGTCTCCGTGAATGCCGTGGCACTCAAGCCGAAAGTCGATAGCCATACGAAAACCAAAAGCCATCGGCTGACAAGCAATCCAGCTATCGATTTCAAGATACCCCCTCGTTAACGTCCGATTTTATGCGGCATGGGGCAAAACAACATTTTGCGGATACCGATTTCTCTGCCCAGCAATATTTCTTATACCTGAGTTGCAGTGGGATATCGAGAATATACTCTCAATGAGCCCCGATGAAATACGTAGTTCAACTTATTGAAACATAATGAAATAAATTTATGATATCGGTAATGATTTCTCTGTCCGGTTATTGCATTTTAAAATCGGTATAACCTCTCATTGGACTTCATCGTCAATGTGAATCTCATTAACAAAGGAGAACGCCATGAGAAGAATCTATTTTTTATCCCCCGATCTCGCCACTACCCATAAAATCGTCGACGAGCTCCGGGCTGAAGGTCTAGACGATCAACATATTCATATTCTTGCGAAAAGGGATACGCCGCTTGAAGATATGCCTGAAGCCGGAATAAGCATAAAAACGGATTTTCTTCCTGCGGTTGAGCGCGGCATGGCATTAGGCGGCACCACCGGATTATTGGCCGGCTTAATCGGTTTGCGTCTTGCCGGGTTTGCGGTTGCGGGAGGACCGCTTTTGGGGATCGTCATTGCCGGTGCAACCATCGGATCGATGATGAGCGGTTTAATGGGAATGAACTCGGGCAATACCCGGTTACAGAAGTTTGAAGAAGCCATCGAAAACGGCGAGCTTCTGGTTCTGGTAGACATTCCCAAAGAACGTATAGAAGAAATCAAGCAACTGGTAAAAAAACATCATCCCGATGTGGATTTTGAAGGTGTTGAACCGTTTCTGCCGCCAACGTTACCCTCATCATAAGCGTTACATTTATATCAGACCCACAGCCTGAATATTTTTGTAAGATTTATCGTTCTCCTAAAGGCTTACGGTAATAAGTACCTGAATATAAGTTTTCAGCTAGGGTTCAAAGCCGGAGTGCAGGCTCTGCCTGCTTTGCAAGTGGAGCTTGCACTCCAAAATACCGGAAAAATTTTAGCTCGATTCCCTATCCTGGCCGGCAAAGGAGAATTTCAATGATTACCAGCGCCTTATTCATTGCTGTCTGTTTTCTGGCTTATGCCAACGGCGCCAACGACAATTTTAAAGGTGTGGCGACCTTATTCGGCAGCGGCACGGCAAATTACCGACTGGCTTTAAGCTGGGCAACGCTGACGACGCTGGCCGGATCGATTTGCGCATTGTTTCTGGCGCAAACTTTAATAGTCAAATTCTCCGGCAAAGGCCTGGCGCCTGACGAACTGATTCAATCACTGCCGTTCATGATTGCGGTAGCCGGTGGCGCAGGGATGACAGTGGTTTTGGCGACCCGCTTCGGTTTTCCGATTTCCACCACGCATGCCTTGCTGGGGGCGATGGCGGGCAGTACGCTGTTGGCAACGGCGGGCGACTTGAATCCGGCACCCTTGTTAAACAATTTTGTGTTGCCGCTGCTGTTAAGCCCGATTGCCGCGCTGTTGCTGGCGGCGTTGTTGCACCGGCTTCAACATAAACTGTTCATGTTTAATCAACCTTTGTGCTTATGCGTTGAACAACCTGAAAGCCTTCAATTTGCAGATTCTCCCCATGCAACAATGACAGCCGATCTTTCTCAGCTCAGTGTGGACACACAGGCCGCTTGTGCTGAACGCGATGCAGGCGTCATGTTAGGCTTTGATGCCGGGCGCATGCTAAACAGCTTGCATTTTTGCAGTGCCGGGGCCGTGTGTTTTGCCCGCGGCCTCAACGATACGCCTAAAATAGCCGCATTATTGTTGCTGGCGCCCGGCTTTAGTTTGCAATGGACTATCGTCGTGGTTGCCGTGGCGATGCTGTTGGGTGGCGTGTTCAACGCCCGCCGGGTAGCGGAAACCATGAGCCATAAAATCGTTCCTATTACACCGGTCCAAGGCTTGTCAGCCAATTTGACCACCGCCTTGCTGGTGATTTTTGCCAGTGAATTCGGCATGCCGGTATCCACGACCCATGTTTCGGTCGGCGCCTTGTTCGGCATAGGACTGACCGGCGGCAAGGCCAACACAGAGGTGATAACATCCATTGCCTTATCCTGGTTGCTGACGCTGCCTTGCGCTGCCTTATGCTCGGCTGCAATCTATGCTTGCTACCGGTAAGCAACAATGAATATCAGGTTTTTTTCTGCAAGGTAGAAATCAATGAATAACATCATTTTGGAATCCACGCTGGTCTGCCCGGTGTGCGGCCACAGCAAAACCGAGCAAATGCCCACAGATGCCTGTCAATGGTTTTACGAATGCGAAAGCTGCCATAACTTACTAAAACCAAAATCCGGCGATTGTTGCGTATTTTGCTCTTATGGCAGCGTCCCTTGTCCTCCGGTTCAGAATCAGGATAAACATTCGGGCTGCTGCGAGTGATGAGCCGAGTTCCTACAATTGACGCGGTTCAATTGCGAAGGGATTTGAGAGTCAACATGAAAAGAGTGTTTATCGTATTTTTGATGGCTTTACCGGTGCAGCATCTTGCTGCCGAACCCCAACTGCCGCTTGGCGAATTCAGCCGCAACCGTCTGGATGGTTGGGAGCACAAGCGTTTTAAAGACGAAACCCGTTACCAGTTGCAAACCCTGGATGGCGTCGTGGCGCTAAAAGCCGACAGTCAAGCCGCAGCTTCAGGATTATTCAAGGAACAACGCATCGATCTCGAGAAAACGCCGTTCCTGAATTGGTCGTGGCGCATTGCCAATCGCTTGAGCGGACTGAATGAGCAAAGCAAGGCCGGTGACGATTATGCCGCCCGTATTTATGTCGTGGTCAAGGGTGGCCTGGCGTTTTGGCAAACCAAGGCAATTAATTATGTCTGGGCGAGCAATACATCAAAGGGTAAAGTCTGGCCTAATGCCTTTGCCGGCGACCATGCGATGATGATAGCTCTGCGCGACCCGGAAGCATCGACAAATGTCTGGTACAGCGAAAAGCGTAATGTCCGTGACGATCTGCAAAAGCTGCTCGGCGAAGATTTTCGGTTTATCGATGCAGTGGCGCTGATGACCGATACTGATAATGGCGGCGGGCAAGTTTTCGCCTTTTATGGCGATATTTGGTTTTCCCAGGATTAATACATGCACGATACCCAACCGCTGCTGGCGCTTGCCGAAGATGTAAATCTTCATGCCCTTGATTTAACCGGCGTCGCCTTGGAGTGCAAGCTCCGCTTGCAAAGCAGGCAGAGCCTGCACTCCAGTATTGAGCCTTAGCTGGAAACTTATATTCAGGCACTTAGTTTTGAAAAACAGCATGACTGAGTTTTCCGAGCCTACACCCATCAACCCGTAATTAGAACCAATGGAGCGCATCACATGAATAGCCATTCACTCGTGGAGTTTTTTAAAAAGCAGGTCCTTGATTTTCCAAATAACATGGAGAAAGCCGCCTACTGGAATACCAAGTTCGACCATTTCGCCCGATTATTCAGTCATTTGTCCGGAAGGCCTTTTGCTTTCAATGTTGCCATAGGCGTTATTCTGATCTGGTTTATCAGCGGCCCCCTTTTTGGTTTTAGCGATACTTGGCAGCTGATCATCAATACCGCAACGACCATCATTACCTTTCTGATGGTGTTCCTGATTCAGCACACCCAAAACCGGGATACGGAAGCTATGCAAGTAAAATTGGATGAATTGATTCGGGCTTTTGGAGGCGCCAATAATGCACTGCTTGATTTAGAAGAAATAGAAGAGGAAGAACTCATATTGTTGCGCCAACATTACATAGCATTGGCGAAAGAAGCCAGAGAGGCAAAGAAAGAAGCGGATAAGTCCAAGCGAGCCACTTACTAAAGACTGTTGAACAACCTGTCTGGAAAAAATAAACGTGGTTTCCGGACTTTTTAAGGTTTCAAAAAAGTCCGGTAGCGATCAAATATCTCTGGTATGGCTAGTCGCCGACCAGCTCACGGCATGAGATAACCCCATGTGGGTTTGAAGCCCGGTAGAGCGTATCGTGCGCCCTACCGGGCTGAATTATAACTTGAGGTTTTCCGGCCAGAGAAAGTAAAAACCAAACTTTGGGCTTTTACGAAATTCGCCGCCAACTTCCTTGCCTTTAGTTGTGAGGTAATGCTTTCCTTCTTTTAGCTCAAGGTGGCCAGTGAAAACCAATTTTTCAATTAACTCGTTGGTTTTGATTCCGAATTTTTGGGCTAACTTGGATGAAGTAAGTTTATCTAAGGATTCCCCGGTTTCCGTCCCATTTTCAGGTTCGCTTGTTACCCGTTCGAGTGAAATACGAACCTCATCACTGATACGGATAATACGCTGTGCTTCTTCGTAGGCATCTTTGTAGAGATCGACATCATCAGGCCGACGAATTAAAACGCCCATTTCGTTGTTATTGACTTGGCTAAATTCGTAGAGATTAAGGCTGGTAATGATGCATAGTTCTTCATTGAGGTAACATTTCGCGTGAAGATTCTTACAAAAACTGGTGCGGATATAAGTGAGTTCTTTGAGCCAGTTAATTTCTTCGGGTTGAAGCTCGCTTTTTCCGTACACTATACGGACATCAATTTTCAAGCGATTCTTGTCAGCTAAAAGCTCCTTCATTCTATCGTTGAGCTTCAAAAATGGGCTAATCAAGATAAGCCTATCTTTGGCATCTTTGATTAGCTCTTCGAGGTAATAGTTTGTTGCGCTGGTATTTAAAAACTTTGCCATTCGATGCTCTTTATGTTGAATATTAAATTTAGCGAAATTATTGGTGAACGCCTAACGTAAAGCTAACCAGGCACGGCCCAGAAAGCGAAAAATAAAACCGTATTATAACCGCGCTCCGGTTGAACTCCATGTTCAGATTGTGGTTCGCTATCGCTCACACAATCTAACCTTATTCGTTAGGGCGGGGATTTATAAGCATAGCCCGGTAGGGGGCGCATCGCGCCCCGTTTACAAACGCCAAAAGTCGGGTTGCTTTCAAAGCATTCCAACGGACAATTCATATCAAGAATCAAAATGCCCAGTACGCTTGGGTTCCGAAATGGGCACGATGCGCCCCTACCGGGCTTGAGAGGCTGGATGTGTGGTTGCAAGACCTGACCCCGTGCTTTTGTGCTAACCCAACTACGAACTCATTTCGCCTCGTCAACCATTCGCTTGGTTTTTTCCTCAACTTCTCTGGCAATTTGCGCCAATGCGGCATCTTGGGATAACGCCGAAAGCATTTCAGCCGGCTCGATCAGGCCGATCTTCGTTTTACCTTTTTCCGTGAACACCGAGATACGACACGGTAGCGCCATGTTTAGACGCATATCGGTTGACAGAACCTTCGCGGCCTGCTCCGGATTGCAGACCTCGAAAATCTTGCACTGCTCATCAAATGAAATGCCTTTACTGCGAAGGGCGGTCCCTAAATCGTGGACGTACAGCACCCCAAAACCGTGCCGTTTAACTGCTGAATCAAGGTCCACCGACGCCTGTTCGAATGATTTTCCGGTCTCAACAATGTAGTACATGGGTCACCTCCATCTTTGTAGTCAACACATAATGTAAAGCTAACCGGGCGCGGCTCGGAAAGCTGAAAAACAAAATCGCATTATAACCGCGCTCCGGTTGAACGCCATGGTTAGGCATGGAAGTTTGCCACCCGAATGGAGTTGCATTTGAAGTTACCACCCATCCCATAACAAGACTCCATAGAAATTGTGAAAGGCTCACTGCTTTCGATTGAAATCTCATCAATGACATTTGCAGCCCGGTAGGGGCGCGATGCGCCCTTACCGGGCTGCGGCGTTGCCCCCGTCGGTTATGAAATCGAATTCCATGTTGAATTTTTTCGCCAAAACCTCGGTATTGCTGTGCGGTTGCTTACCGGTCAGGGTAGGGCCGACGATGTCTGGCAGGTTTTGCACGGCATCCATGCCGGGTTTGAGGAAGGCTTCGATACGCCGGATCTCCAGCAAGCCGCCGCAATGTTAAAGGCTTGGGTTGCAACTGACTGACATGATTAAAGCGAATTCAGCTGACATTTCGATCAATTGATAAAGTCAATTGCGGACATCTCAGCGTCTGCTTCGCAGGTATTGAGCCCCAGTCGGCAAGCGATATGGCTTAATTCAGCGACTGTGATGGCAATGCCGAAGTCGTTTTGAATGGCGGCTCCTAAATCATCAACCGTTTCGATGAATCGGCTTGTTTGCTTGTCTCCGCAGGTCGTAGTTAACGTTCTGTTAAACAGATGAATGCGGCCTTGTTCGGTATTACGGCACATTAGCAGATTATCGGGAAATGGCGCCAGACGGGATCGGCTCCAGGTTGAACAGACCACATTGGCGGCTTCCAGATCGCAACGCTGAACTTTCGTCCGGTCGAATCCGTACAAGGCAAACCAATCGCCATCTTGGCGCTTTTCAACGACCATTTCGCTGCTGGCTCGATCAGTCCTGATGCGGAACATGTCCTGGTCCTGGAGCTGGATTTGATCGTTGCAGACCAACAGCGGGCGCCTGGGGCAGGGGCCGCCGAAACCGGCGTCAACCAGCCATAAATCGTCTTCAATGTCGACCAGGAAAGCCAGATGAGCGCGCGGTCCGCCTTCGGACCGGCCCATCCGAACCCTGGCTAAAACAGGCTCGAAGCTAAAGCCTAGCGCCGTCAATGCAAGCCCTAATAAGCCGTTTAATTCCAGGCAGTAACCGCCCCGTCCTTCATCAAGGATTTTCTTGCTTATCGCTGACGGTTCCAAATCGGGCAATATATTGCGTAGCGGAAAGATATTTTCGAAAGCGATGGTTATGAGCTGCGACTGTTGCAGTTGCGCCAAACCTTTTGCCGTGGTTTCGGGTTTGGTAATGTTTAGCCTGTTCAGGTATTTGTCCAGTTCGAATGTCATGAAAGAAGTTGATGAATGTAGTTAAAGTCTGTTGAAGAATTATCCGCGCAGATGGAGTTGAAAGTAGTCACGGAAAGGTCAATAAAATGTCAGGCTTGTAAGATACTTCTTCGAAGAGCGTTTTCCAAGCCAGGTAGGGGGCGCATCGCGCCCCGTTTATAACCGCCAGAAGGTCGAGTTGCTTTCAAAGCATTCCAATGGACCATTCATTTCAATAATCAAAATGCCCAGTACGCTTGGGCTCCGAAATGGGGCGCGATGCGCCCCCTACCGGGTTAAGAAATGCATAATGCTAACAATGCCGGGTGTGAGCTATTTTTTAGCTTTATAGCTGTCGGCAAATGCCGGCAGGATAACCAGCGTGCAAATAACCATCAGGGTCAAGCCGATGGTCAGCAGTTGTCCCATGCTCGCCAAGCCCGGATGCGGCGTGAACGCCATACTGACCAAACTACAAAGCGTGGTCATTTCGCCGAAAACCACCCCTCTTGCCGTGCTGGTGTCCAATACGCTGTCTTCCTGGTCGGGATTGCGCAGACGATCGACAATAAAGATGCCGGCATCGACGCCAAGCCCGAACAGCAACGGTATGACGACGATATTGGCAAAGTTGAACGGATTGTCCATGACCACCGTTGAGGCGCCGGTCAGGATGCCCGTCATCAGTAAGGGTAGAAGAATCAGCAGCGTATCCTTGATACTGCGCCGGGAGAGCAGCAAAATCACAACGATGGCTCCCAGTGCGCTGACCAGCGCCTGTCTAAAGGCTCCGACAATCGCGTTGCCGGATTCCAGGTAAATGACCGGTAAATCCGTGGCGTCGGGCGCCAGTTGCCGGACTTCGGCAACAAAGTCGTTCAGATTTTTCTGATCGTTGAGATCCTTGCTGGGCAATACCATGATCCGGTAAATGCCGTCTTTACTGAGCCAGCGTTCGGACAGGTCGCGAGGCAGGTTATCGATCGTAACAAAGTCCGCTTTCAGCCCTTTTAATAGCATGTTCATGGTGTCGGGCAGCGTGCCCAATAGACTGAACTGCAACTTGCCCAGCTTCGCTGCTTTTTCCGCTTCGGATGCCGGTTGCAGCGTAGCGACAAAGCTCTCCAGGTCTTCGCGCAACATATGCAAGGTAAGCGACAGCTCATCGTCCGGTTTTTGAGTTAAATGTTGGTCGATGGCCTGATTAAGTTTCTCCAGCGCCGCGATGTTGTCTGAGGTGCTGCTTTCCTGAACGGGAGGGAAGGTGGTTAACTGTATCCCCATGACCAAGGACAAATCCTCAAGAATGGCCAGCTTGGCTTCCTGATTGTCGGGAATATAGTCGAAAATCGTGATCGCATTTTCGACCGATTTCCGTTGTTTCAGCTTCCGGGCTTTGGTTAGCGCCTCATTGCTGTTTTTGGCTAAGACGGTTAAGGTCATCGGCGACGACTCCTTGGTTTTCAGCAATTCCTTGAACGTGGTGACAGACTCGGTATCGGGGTCGCGCAAATTAATCGGGTTGGAATCGAAGCGGGCCTGAGTCAGCAAAGCCAGTCCGGCGATTGCCAATGCGACTGCCGCCCATTTGACCAAAGTCGCATGTTGCATCGGAAAGCGGTAAACCCAATCCGGAAACAGGCTCTCGGACTTTTCGGCCGACGGCAACTCCAGCGGGAATAACTTCAACAACGCTGGCAACGCTATCAGCGTAATCAACAGCGAGATGAATATGCCCACGCCGGAGATGATGCCCAGTTCGGAAACGCCGGTGTAGGCGGTCGGGACAAAGGCAAAAAATCCGGTCGCCCCTGCAAGCGCGCACAGGGTAATGGAGGGGCCTACATGGCGCACCGCGCCGATCAGCGCCTGCGGCCGGGATAGATTCTGACGCAATAATTCCCGATAGCGCAGGCATGTTTGAACCGCGTAATCGTCGCCGATACCGATATACAAAGTCGCAAAAGAGACTGACAGAATATTAAGGTGCCCGATGGCCAGCGTGGCAAAACCGGCGGTCAATATCAAGCCCATTATGATGACGGTTAAGGTGATCAGCATCAGTCTTATCGAACGATAACCGGTTATTAACGTCAGGCAGACCAGGATCAGCGAGGCTATCGAAGCCATTTCGGCGCTGTAGGTCACGGTGGCCAACTCGTCGTGTTCCAGCACGACTTCGCCGGTCAAGCGTATGCTGACGCCCGGCAGTTCTTGTTCGGCCTTTTCCACAATAGCCCGCACCGCCGCCAGCGGTTCCTCGGCAGGCGTCATTTTGTCGAAGTCCAGTATCGGCTTGACCAGGATAAAGCGCTGGGTGCTCAATAAATCCTGGTCTTCCCCAATCATCATTTGCTGCCAGGACACTGGGTAAGATTTGCCATCCAGCGCCGCGCGGATCGCCAGGCGTATTTTATCGAGCAAGGGATTCAGGTCGACCGGCAGCTCCTGCTCTTGCTCGGTAATAGCCAAGGCGATAACATCGAGCAAACTCTTCAGGCTGTTGTCTTTGGACAACGTACCGATAAAGGGCTGGGCTTTGGTCAATCCGGCAGCCAATTCCTCAACTTCGTTCAGGTCGAGATAAAGCAGGCCATGCCGGTCGAAAAACTCCCCGGCACCGGGAATATAGACCGATTGTATCTGCTGTTTTTCATTCCTGAATCGTGTTCCAAGGTAATTAAGCGCCTGTGTGGTCTGTTCCGGCGTTTTGGCATCGACAACGACCAATATGGCCTGGTCGTCTTGCGGAAAAGCTTCGATGAAGCGTTTCCTGTCCTGTTGAAAAGGCAAATCCTCCGACAATATCTTGGTCGTGTCGGTATCGATACTCAGGTGCCGGATGGTATAAAACAAGCTGAGCCCGCAAAGCAGACAGATCAGCAGAAGCAACGTTTTCGGATAGCGCAACACGCCATTTTCCAAGCGGGCGAGCCATTGACTGTAAATTTCGGAAATTTTCTTCATGCCGCACCTCTGCTTTCGTATCGGCGAGAATCAAGGGCTACTGCCTAAATCCAGATCCTGTCTAAGCCTGTTATGGGCTTGTCGAATGGGATGAGCGGATTTACGCCAAGCTAAATGGTTTTTACGCACAGGATGTGCTTCTCCCGTTTGCCGCGCCGAGCACCGGAGCTTTTGCCGAGAATGGCCCGTAAGGGGTGCGGCAGGGAGGCCGCACGTTGGTAGAGGGGCAGGAGCCCCTTCTGCCGACCCTCGGCAAAAGCGAGGAGCGCAGGACACAAGCGGCAACCGGGCCGCCTTTCTTTTGGATACTTTTCTTTGGCGGAGCACAAATTCGCCTGGAGCGAATTTGAACAGCCATGAGGCTGGCCCGCAGGGCGAAAACCAGGGAGGGTTTTCGTAGTGAAAAGTATCTCGCCTTCGGGTGCGAGAACCCGATTCTAATAAACTGTCGCGTTAGCGACGCCTTAAATTTAAATTCGACTGAATGCGTAACATCAGATATTAATATTGACCGGATACTAGGCCAATTTGGGAAAACACCACGCCGCTACGCCGTACAAAATAACCGCCAGTAAGATCAATACGGTAAAGCCGAACTGCATCGCAATTAGGGTTGCCAATATCGCGCTGATAACCGAGGCACAGCCGTTAATACCCCAGGCCCACGGTATCAATGCCGGCGCGGTTTGGCTGATTTTAGCCAAGCCCATCGGAAACGGCATGCCCATGCAAAAACCCAGCGGCGCTATCAAAATTATTGAAAACAGGTAGCGGCTCAGGCTGCCTGTTTTCAGCAAAAATTCGCTGATGGACTCAAAACCCAGGCTGTAAACGATGCTCAGCAACGCGATAGCCGCCATCGGCAGCATAAACGCGGACTTTTCAGTGCTGTGTGACAGGTTGGTCGAGTAAAAACTCCCTATCCCGGCAGACAGCAAAAACGTACTCAGTACGACGGTAATCGCGTAAAGCGGATGATGCAGGATCAGGATGAACTTTTGGATGAACCCGATTTCAATGAACAAGAATGCCAGACCCAGGCAGAAGAAATACGCCAGCATGTTCAGGTGATTTCCCGTCCCCGGTTCGATGCCGAGCTTTCCTTTCCATAGCCACAACGGCAACGCGATCAACAATAGGCTGGCGAGTATCGCTTGCGCTAACGCCGCGATTAACAGCAAATAGCCGCTTTCCAGCAGAAAGCTCCCGCCGGTATTCAATAGCGACATTATTTCGGGCAAGGTTTGCCACTTAAAAAAATGGAACAGGTAGGGCTTATTGTCGGTCGCAGCTTCGATATTGAATTTATAGGCATCGATAAACGACTGGCTGTTATCGCTCAATAAAGCGATTGCCGCCTCGTACAGATAAGGCTGCTGCTGGATATTAAAGCGATTGGTTTCCGATTCCGATATGCCCGGATAGTAAACCGGATCGAAGCTGCGGTCGTTGCAGAACTGCTTTAAGCGGCTGATTTCTTCTGCGGAAATAAGGCCGTTTTTCACGATTAAAGTGCTGGTTTGCCAGCCGCGTATCATGATGATTTGTTGGCCGGGCTGCCTGACATGGGCGTCTTTAAGCGCGTTAATGACTGTTGCCAGCAGTTTGGGTTCGTCGCGCGGCGGAACCTTAATCCAGCGGGTAATGCTGAGATAACCGTCCGGGCTGACATGGCGCAGATACTCCTGCACGGCCTGTTCGGTATAAAGGTAGTTTTCAGCCATTGAATAAAGGCCCGCCGCCGATGCGCCAAACGCATCCAGTAATGAGATATTAACCAGGTCATAGGTCTTATTCGTCGCTGCAAGATAGCCGCGGGCTTCGTCAATATGAACACTCACATGATGAGCGCTGGAATAAAGATTACCGGCAAAATCGGCATATTTTCGCTGAACCAGATCGATGATTTGCGGGTTCAGCTCGACAGCGTCAATGTCCTTAACGGCATGAAAGTTGGCCTGCAAAATATCGCTGCCGGTACCCGAGCCGAGAATCAGGATGTCGGATAATTGCTTGAGATGATAGGGCAGGGCCGACGTGGTTTGATCCAGATAGCCGAGCGTTTCCGGGTTGCCGTTATAACGGGTGATTGCGGTCATGTTGTCGGCGTCGGTAAACACGGCAAGCTGTTCCGGCGGTTCTGTCGTGGCGTTAAGGCTTAAGCCGGGGGCATGGCGTAGCGGCGTGATTTCACTCTTGACCACACTGATCAAGCCCAGCGGGCTGGAGTATCGGCCTACGATTTTTGTGCCGGGCACTTGCAGCAATTGGTTCAGGCTCTTATACGGAGAAACCTTCAGTGTCACCCAATGGGCCGGGGCAAAAATAACTGCCAGCCCGAGGACAGCGGATGCAATAGTCCAGTGTTTGGGGGCGTGAAAGGTATGGATCGACACCAGCAGGGTGGCAAGTATTCCCGACAGCATCAGCACGGTTAATATCTGTTCCGGGAATATGAAGGACAGCAGCAAAATAACACCGACACTGCCCAGGCCTGCGCCAAACAGATCGGCCGCGTAAATGGAGGACACTTGGTCCTTATGGTGGTAAAGAGATAAACCGATAACATTGGCCGCAAAAAAGAAAGGCAACGCCAGCATCAGGTAAATAATGCACAAATACAGTAACTGCATCGGCGACCATGACATTTCTGCCGGGTTGAAAGGAACCTGCTGAGCCAGTAGAAAGCAGGCCGGCGCAAAAACGCTGAACAGCAGCATATTGGTCATTATCGCTGCCGGGAACAGCTGCGTCAGTCGGTCGCGGTTCAGCGCCAGAAATACGCCGCTAATGCCATAGCCCAACAGTGCCAGGCTGATCATCATGTAAGCAAAATGATGCCACTGGATAATCGAAAACAGGCGCATCAATAACACTTCATAGGCCAAGGCAGAGGCCGAGATAAGTGCGACAGCGGCCAGCAGTGATAAACGCGGATTCATTATCACTTCTCCTTATAATGATAGAAAAATCATTTCGTCCACGAAAAGCACGAAAAGCACGAAAATTTTCAAGGCAATAAATCCTTCCCAAGTGCGAGTGGATAATTCAATGCAACAAGCTGGCTGTTTCGTCTCGCCTGCTTTTGGCTTTCGCGGGCAAATTATTAATGCTTGCCGGTGAGCGGGACAAAACTGACCGGCAGAATTTGTTGCGTGGTGATTTTCCCGTCAGCGCCTTTAGTCACCAAAACCAGGTACTGCGTCATAAACTGAGCGCCGACCGGGATGACCATGCGTCCGCCGGGTTTTAGCTGTTTGATCAGCGGCGGCGGTATATGGCTCGCAACGGCGGTTACGACGATGCCATCAAAAGGCGCGGCCTCTTCCCAGCCGTAATAACCGTCCCCGGTTCGGGTATGGACGGCATCGTAACCGGCTTGTTTAAGGTTTTTCTCGGCCTGCCTGGCCAGCGGTTCAATAATTTCTATGGTGTACACGCTATCGGCAAGTTCGGCGAGAATGGCGGCTTGATAGCCCGAGCCGGTGCCGACTTCCAGAACCCGGTCGGTTTTTTTCAGTTTAAGCAGGTCGGTCATGACTGCGACGATATAAGGCTGAGAAATGGTCTGACCGTAACCGATAGAGAGCGGCCGGTTATCGTAGGCATACGGGCGATCGGAATCACGGACAAATTCATGTCTCGGTACCTTGAGCAGGGCTTCTACCACCCGCTCATCAAGCGCTTCCCGGCTCAGAAAGTCGCTGGTCCTTTTTACCTGGGACTTGATAACGGTTACCAGCGCTTGCCGTTGTCGGAAAAAATCATCTTCA
>NZ_JALOCF010000040.1 GCF_023227905.1 Methylobacter sp.
ACGTGGCTGGAAAACAGCAGCAAAATAATGCCGGCGACCGTAAGCCATAAAATTAGGTGTTTTATTCTTCTCATGCTCACAACCTCCTGATTTTATAGAGCAAGAATCGGTTGTAGTGCCCGGAGTTTAAACCAATGAAAAGTCGTTTGTCTGTAGGTCTTTTCTACAATTGCCAGCCGGTCAGGATAGGTTTATGGTTTAGAAGAGGACATGAGTAGAAGAATAGTTCGCCAGTTTGGAATTTATTTTCAGAAGCTATAAGCTTCCTGTTCGCGAGGTGGTCATCAATGAGTTTAACCGGGAAACCCACGTTTATTGGCTTAATTTGTTTCGTTTTTAGCACCCTTGTCGCTACAGCCGTTTGGGCTGAAGGAGAGCAAAACATGACTTTGACCCTCAAGTCGCCGGACTTTGTCCATCAGGGAGAAATTCCCAAGCTTTTTACCTGTGACGGCGACGATACTTCGCCGTCCTTAATCTGGTCAGGGGTTCCGGAAAATGCCAAGAGTCTGGTTTTGATCGTTGATGATCCCGATGCGCCGGATCCGGCCAAACCCAAAATGACCTGGGTGCATTGGGTGCTGTACAACATTCCACCGGTTGCTGCGGAGCTACCGCGCTCTGCAACTGCCAGTAATTTGCCTGCCGGGACTCAAGAAGGTGTAAACGATTGGAAAAAAACGGGTTATGGAGGGCCGTGCCCGCCAGTTGGCCGGCACCGGTACTTTCATAAGCTCTATGCCTTGGATGTTGAGTTGCCTGATTTGCATAAGCCCAATAAAGCCAAGCTGGAAGCGGCAATGCAAGGGCATATTATTGGGCAGACAGAGCTGATTGGCACTTATCAGCGTTAGGTGGCGAGTAGATCAGGGCAGGCAGCGTCAATTGCCGAGCCTATCCGGCAGGTTTACAGCGGCACGCATTTTTCCGTTTTCTTCCTGGAACTGGTTCCCCGGAAATTCGGAAGAATACGGGCGATTGTCGAAATCAGGCCGTGAATATCCTCAAAACTCAGGTGTCGCGTTAAAGTGAAGCGGATACCCGATTTCCGCCGGGACACAGCCGGATAAACAGCGTGATTAGTATAAAAGCCCTCATCAAGCAGGCATTTTGCCATGTCGCCGGCAAGATGGGGATGTCCTACCTTGATGTAAAAAATGGGTGACTGCGAGCTGCATGCTACAGGTATTTCGTAAACTTTAAGCAGCCGGTTGCAGAGCGCAATGCGATCTTGCAGTTCGGCTTGCAGACGATCAATTTCCGATGAAAGATGGATGCGGGCCGAGGCAATCGCTGCGCCCAGCATTGGCGGTTGGATAGGGCCTGAAAAAATCATCGGGCCTCCGCAGTTTTTAACCCGTCTATGCATGCTTGCATTCGGAAAAACGAGCGCCCCGCCGCCGGCCCCATAAGCCTTGCACAAGGATGTGGCAACAACCATCCGCTCTCGAATGGGCAGGCAATCGAGAACATAACCCCTGCCATGTTCGCCGATCCAACTCATGCCGTGGGCATCGTCAAAATACAGATGCAGTTGCTCATGGCGGTTTAATAGCTCGCCTAATTCCTTCGCCGGAGCCAGATCGCCAAACATGCTGAAAACGCCGTCCGTCAGGTACCAGACGTGGCGATATTGCTGGCTAAGCACATTAATCCGTTCTTCAAGCAGCTCAAGGTTACTATGCAGTAAAGTTTCAACAGGCACCCCTTCCGCCTGCACCAACTTTGCGGCTGTTTGCATGCTGTTATGGGCCATCTGGTCGATGATAATGGCATCGCCTTTTTGAATAAGCACAGGCAAGGCGGCGATATGGCCTAATGTCGTTGTCGGGGTTGCCAGAGCATGGCTTCCGAATAATTTTTCAAGCTGCGCTTCCAATTCCGTGTAGGGCGTTGCCGACATATAGGTTCTTGATATGGCGAACTGGGTGCCGTAGCGGGTCACCGCATCGATAGTTCCTTGCTTGAGGCGGGAATCCTGCTCTAATCCCAAATAACTGCAAAGAGCAAAATTCAGCACATGCTTGCCGTTTAAACAAATGGTCCGCCCATTGAAAGCTTGATCTTCAGTTGTACGTTGCGCCAATCCATGGTTCAAGCCCATATCGACTATCCGATCAATGGCGCTTATCCAGTTTGGTTGGGTTTTCATAGAGGTTCCTGGTTAAATTGTCATTTCTCCTTGGATAAAAGTTGAAATGAGGAATGAAAAATAACGGTGAGGTTCGCGTAATATAAATGGCGTAGCTTAATCTCGACTTAATGGTTATGGGCAATATTATGGAAAAGCTACCGATTCAGTGCTTAACCGGCATGAATTTGTTGTGATTGGACGTTTATCGGCGACGTTGCCGCAGGGCGAGTTCGTCGATAGGAAGCCCGCAGCATCGGGGCTTGAACTTGATTCCAGACTTTCCCAAGCAAGGACTATGGCCGATTAGTGTCTTCAATCATCTTAACCAGCCCCCATTTTGGCTGATTTTTACCAGACAGATCCCTAAACCCATTGATGTGGATTAACAGGTTACAGCGGCGTGGCTTAGCATCGATATGAAATAGTTCAGCGCATATTTTGTAGCGCTTCAATGCGCTCTTCCAACGGCGGATGGCTCATAAACAGCTTGTTGGCGCTATTGCCGTTGATGCCGAAAACCGCCAGTTGGCCGGGCAGGTCTCGCTGTTCGTAATCGCGTTGCAAGGCTCGCAGAGCGCTGATCATTTTTCCCCGGCCGGCCAAGTTGGCGCCCCCGGCATCGGCTTTGAATTCCCGGTAACGGGAGAACCACATGACCAGCATGGTGGCCAGAAACCCTAAGGCAATTTGTGCAACCATCTGCACGAGAAAATACCCGGCGCCATGCCCCCGTTCGTTTTGAAGAATAACGCGGTCAACCACATGGCCGATGATGGAAGCAAAAAAGTACACGAAGGTGTTTAACACGCCCTGCATCAAGGCCATCGTTACCATGTCTCCATTCGCGACATGAGTCACTTCATGCCCGACAACGGCTTCAATTTCATCCTTGTTCATGCGTTGCAGCAGACCGGTACTGACCGCTACCAAGGCGTTGTTTCTGTTCATGCCGGTAGCGAAGGCGTTGGCCTCGGGGGCCTGAAAAATACCGACTTCCGGCATGCCGATGCCGGCCTTTTGTGCATGGCTGGCTACAATCGAGCTCAACCATTGTTCGGTCTGGTTTTGCGGTTGTTCGATAACCTGAACGCCCATGGCTTGTTTCGCAGTCCACTTTGACATAGCCAGCGAAATGAACGAGCCGGTCATGCCGATGACCGCCGATACGATCAGCAGGGCATTAAGGTCAAGGTTTATGCCTTGCGCATCTAAAGTCCCGGATAAGCCCAAAAGACTAAAGACAATACTGATCACCACCATTATTGCGACATTGGTCGCCAAAAAAAGAAATATTCGCATCATGGTTAAGCCTGCTATATCAAGTGAAGTTATCGAATAACTAAAATAAAGTAGCTTGTAACTATGCCTTGGGAATAGTAATGGTCAGCACGCCGTTGTGGTAGTCGGTTGTCATTTTTGCCGCGTTGACAGGTCCCGGTAGGGTTAATGAGCGTTGAAACTGACCGACGAAGCGTTCCCGATACTTGTATTGATTACTTTTATCCTCAGTTTCATCCTTTGCCTGTTCCGTTGTAATCGAAATATGCAAAACCTGATTTTCCAGCTTTACGTCCATGGTCGATTCATCGGCGCCGGGTGCATCCATAGTCACAATGTAGAGGTCGGGTTTCTCCTGTAAATCCACGTCAGGCATTTTGCTTAATCTGCCTGAAGGCGTTTTCATGTGAAAACGCGAAAATGCATCTTCGAACATGCGTTCCATTTCATTTTGCATGTGCTGCATTTCTGCATAAGGATTCCAGGTACGGCCTTTAAAGAATTCGTCGCCATTCGATGTGATTGATTTGGGTGGGTTTGATGTTTTGGTTTGAGGTTCTCCGCTCTGGCTATAAAACCCACTTAACTGATTGAGCCGATCATTCAGTCGAAACATCGTATAAGCCTGTATCCCAAGGATAATCACTAATACGGCCGCTATAGCGGCAATGGTTTCATTTTTCATTTATTTCTCCCGGAGCAAACCCACGACGCGGCAAGCACCGACACTTGTGCCCGATGCCGAAATAACCTGATTTTTTAGGCTCAAACAGGCTATTTCGGCTTGGGCGGTCAATGAATTTCAATACTCTTGCGTTTGCTTTTTTCGGTTTTGGGAATCGTTACTGTCAGTATGCCATCTTTGAACGATGCTTTTGCCTGGTTGCCATCGACATTTTCGGGTAAGGCCAGGGTGCGCTGAAATTCACCACATCTTATTTCTCGACGAAAATATTTGCCTTTTTCCTCTTCCTTTTTTTCTTCCTTGGTGCAACTCCTGATGGTGATGGCCTGGTTGGTAACGGTTACATCCAGATCTTCTTTTTTAACTCCCGGCATTGCAGCATGAACCTCTATGTTATTGTCGTGATCGAGAATATCAACTTTTGGAAAGTTGGTTTCTGATTGAGCAGACATATTCCAATCCAGCAAACGCGGCCATCTGCGCGAGAGAAAATCATCAAAAAAATTATCAAGCTCGTCAAATGACAGCAAGCCGCCAGACGATGATTTTGGCATTAATTCAGAACCTTGCTGTGATTTATCAGTTTTTTGAGTTGGCATAAATTTCTCCGGCAACATGTTTAAATGAATTAAAAATATAAGCCTGACGGGACTTGCGACTTATACCGCCTGTTTCCTTACGGCAAAAATTCCTGTTCGGCTTGAAGCCAGTCTTCAAGCTCGTAGCCTGGTGCAAAACCTCTGCTTTCAGCCTTGTAATAGGCAAGTTCAGCAATCTTGGCGTCACGGTCAGGAAGGAATATTGTTGGGCTTTCTTCTTCGTGATTTGAAACATCTTCTTTAGCAGTTTTTTTAGCAGCTCTAGCCATTTTGCACCTCTGTTATTAGATTTAAGGGATTGTTTTTTGAGTTGTGTATGAAGCAAACAATCTCACTATCATTCTAAATAGAAAAATGAGAAAGAATATTGGTGAAAATACTTAGCGATTTATTCAACAATATAATTTTATTGATAAACTGAACAACCAGTTGAGCATCAAGCTGGTGCGTTTTTATAAATGTGGTTTAATTGCATTAACCATTTGCAGTTTAAATTTGATCAGAGGATAAGAGGGTAATGAAATATTGTGCGGCGCTGTTTTTGACGATTGTTTTCGGGGTTGCGCAGGTTTATGCGGATGGAACTAAGGCTGCAATTGCCAGCGCTCATCCTTTGGCAACCGCAGCCGGTTTTGAAATTCTGGACAAAGGCGGCAATGTTTTCGATGCGGCGGTGGCTGTCAGCGCAACATTAGCGGTTGTCGAACCTTCCGGTTCAGGACTGGGCGGCGGCGGTTACTGGTTGTTGCACAGGGAACAGGACGGTTTTGAAACCATGATCGATGGCCGGGAGAAAGCGCCGTTCGCGGCTCATCAGGCGATGTTCCTGGATAAGTCAGGCAAGGTGATTCCACGGTTATCGCTCGATGGCGCGCTGGCCGCCGCTATTCCCGGCATGCCTGCGGCCCTGGTGCTCCTGTCGGAAAAATATGGGCGCCTGCCGCTGGCGGAAAGCCTGAAGCCTGCGATCAGGGCGGCAGAGACCGGTTTTGCAATCGGCGAAAAGCATAGAAAACTGCTCAAATTCAGGTCCGAGGTGATAAAAAAACATCCGCAGACGGCGAAGATATTCTTGGTCAACGGCACTATACCGAAAGCTTATTCAATACTCCGGCAACCGGATTTGGCCCATACCTTAAAGCGACTGGCCGACTCGGGCCGGGACGGGTTTTATGACGGCGAGATCGCCGATAAACTGGTGGAGGGTGTCAACAGGGCTGGGGGCATCTGGACAAAGCAGGATCTTGCATCGTACCAGGTTGTCGAGCGGGAGCCGGTAAAGGGCAGTTATAACGGCATAAAAATCACCAGTGCGGCACCGTCATCTGCCGGTGGAATTGTGCTGATAGAGGCCCTAAACATTCTGTCGGGCTACGATTTAAAACAAGCCGATGAACTGACCCGAAAGCATCTTATTGTCGAGGCCATGCGCCGCGCTTACCATGACCGGACTTTATATCTGGGTGATTCGGATTTTGTCGATATGCCGGTCAGGCGTTTGTTGAACGATGATTATGCGGCCGGACTGCGTAGCAGTTTGCGGCCTGATAAAGCCTTGCCCAGCGCTCTGTTGTCTGGCGAAATCCAACCGCAACCTGAAGGCATTAATACCACTCATTTTTCGATTATTGATGAAGACGGCAATCGGGTTGCGGCAACGTTAAGCATTAACTTTCCGTTTGGTGCAGGTTTAGTGGCGCCTGGAACCGGCGTGCTGCTGAATGATGAAATGGATGATTTTGCCGGCCTGCCGGGCACGATGAATGGTTACGGATTGATAGGTGGCACCGCCAATGCGATCGCGCCGGGCAAGCGCATGTTGTCCAGCATGGCACCCACTTTTCTTGATGATGGGCAACATGTTGCGGCGTTGGGAACGCCCGGCGGCAGCCGTATTATTTCGATGCTGCTGCTGGCTGCGCTGGATTTTGCCAAAGGCCATGAGCCGGACTCGTGGGTGCAAGTGCCTCGTTTTCATCATCAATTTATGCCTGACACAGTTGAATATGAAAAAGGCGCGCTAACGGCAAATGAGCTTCTCGGTCTGGCTGCAATGGGGCATCAGCTGAAAGAGGCGCGTTACAATTATGGCGATATGCAGGCTGTGCAGTGGAGCAGGGCGACTCATCAATTAATGGCTGCTAGCGATCGTCGCGGTGAAGGATGGGCTGTTGTTGGGCATTAATACTGTAGATGTGCTCCAAGATTATGAATACTGAGACTATCCAAATATGGCACGGCAATATTACCGCCGATAATATTCATTACCAAAGCTACTGGCGGGTTCTCGACGCAGGCGAACAGGCGCATGCCGAAAGAATAAAAAACGATTTATTGCATAAACGTTTTGTAGAGTCGCATGGACGGTTAAGAAATGTATTAGCCCAAACGCTTAATGAGCCGCCGGAATTGATCAATATTAAAAAAACCGATCATGGCAAACCCTATCTTGTCGATAGGCCCGAACTGGTATTCAATCTGTCGCATTCTGAAAGCACTATGGTCATTGCTTTGGCATGGAACTGTCAGTTGGGGGTGGACATAGAATATTGCAAGTCGAGAACCAGTCTGGCTGGGCTGGTCGATAAATGCTTTGCCGACGAAGAAATCGCATATTGGAACAATCTGCCGGAAGATCAAAAAGTCAGCGAATTTTACCGCTTCTGGACGCGTAAGGAGGCCTTCGTTAAGGCTACGGGACGCGGTATTGGCCTGGGGTTGAATCGCTGCGTTATTAATCCTGAAAATCAGTCCGAGTTTTTAAGGGTGCCTGCTGATTACGGGCAGGCTTCGACGTGGCATGCGCTGAATATAGATTTGGGGCAGGGCGTTTGCAGTGCATTAGTGACGGATAAGAAAATCGCTGGCGTCAGGCTTGTAGATTTGAACGCAATAAACTAAAAAATAGCTGAATAAGTTAAGCAATGAAAAGGGCGGGGTTTTACCCCGCCCTTATTTGCAAATGGGAGCCTTTATTAATGCAAGGGGTTCTGGTCTTGCCGTATCAGATAAAGTTACTTAAGGACTTCCAGTTGCACTCGGCGGTTGTTAGCGCGCCCTTCTTCTGTCTCATTGGTGTCGATAGGCTGGGTTAAACCGTACCCCCTCGCAGTCAACATTCCGCTTCCTTGGGTGTTGCGGATTAAATAGTCCTTAACAGCCTGAGCGCGGCGCTCTGATAATTTCAGGTTATGTGCCGCTGAGCCGGTGTTGCTGGTATGGCCTTGGACTTCAATGTGTGCGCCGGGATTGTGTTTGATAACAGTAACTGCATTATCGAGTTCATGAAAATATTGGGGCTTGATGTTGCTTTTATTGTTGTCGAATTTTATATCAACAATCCAGCAGCCTAATCGGTTAACATGAGCGCCTTTTAAAGTGGTTGGGCATTTATCAATGCAATTGTTGATACCGTCGGCATCATCATCCTGCTTAGAGCAGTCGGCAACCGGTGTGCCGGGCTTCAAGAAAACGCGTTGCACAAAATTGGCCATGTCGCTGCTGCTTGCAATCCGGTCAGCAGTGGTGCTAAAGCCGCAACCGGCAATATCAGAGAGACTATGTAATCCGATTTGCCCCTGTTCATCATTTTTATTGCCTACCCAGACAGTGTAAACGCATAATTTGTCACCGTAGCGCTGTTTTAAGGCTTGAATTTCTGGAACAGGGGAATAATCCACGCCTCCATCGCTGAGAATTAAAACGGCGATATTGCCTGTTGTTTCTGCTAAGTCTTTAGTTGTTCCCTCAATGCCGCTAACCATCGGTGAGCCGCCGCCTGCACAGGTCAATGCATCTATACCGCTACCGAAAGATGACCTTGTGTAGGTGGTTGGTGCTAGGTTAAGTTTGCTGTATCTCCATGAAAGGCAGGGGCCAAAACCAAAGCTGCGTATGCTTGAAGTCAGCTTTAGGTCGGGAATTGTCTGGTTTATTCGGTTAAGGATTTCTTTTTCGACTGAAAATTTGCTAGCAGCCGGATGAGCGGAGTAACCGCCGCCAAGATAATTTTCTTTCATCGATGATGAGGAGTCATTGAGGACAAAGAAGTTGTCGGTTTTTTGGATAAACTGTCCTGAGGAAACCGCTTGATTTAGATCCTGAGCGTGAAAGCTTTCGAAAGTGCTTGTAGGTTGCGACGCGCATCCCGATATAACCGCGCTCGTAATGGCTGCAATAATGATGAATATTTTTTTCATGACATATTTCCTTGTTATCAAATAGTTATTAGATAATGTAATGCTATATAGCAGCCATCGAGGTTGATTTTCAGTCGAATAAATAATCCTAAAATAATGAGTTTGGGTGGTAAACAGTTACAGATTATAAGAAACAGGTTATCTATAAAATAAGTAATAATACTTATTGGACACTATTAGTTTGAATGCAGGGGCAAACCAGCATTCTAAAATTAAATTTTTAATAGCACGACGGTTGCTTGGACAGGTATGCAAGAGCAATTGCCGAGGATATTGTGTTTTAATTGCTGTTAGAAACTATAGTACGTTCTGTAAATAAAGTTAAAGGTATTGATGTTCAGATTATTTGTTTTAGCTTTTTATTGGCATTTAGTCAGGATATATGAGCAGAATAGTAATCACCGGTATTGACGATGAAAAACGATGTTAAAATGACAATAGGGCGGCATGAAAAAATCGCCGCCAAGCAAATCCCAATAGAATTTTACTAACGAAATAATATTAAAATGAGTATAAAAACACGTTTTGCCCCCAGTCCAACGGGTTATTTACATGTAGGTGGCGCACGCACCGCGTTGTTTTCCTGGCTGTATGCGCGAAAGCATGGCGGGAAGTTTATCCTAAGGATTGAAGATACCGATCTGGAGCGGTCCACGCAGGAGTCGGTCGATGCCATCCTGGAAGGCATGACCTGGTTGGGGTTGGAATATGATGAAGGCCCCTTTTACCAAACCCACCATTTTGATCGGTACAAGGAAATTATTCAGCAGTTGCTGGACCAGGGCGACGCTTATTATTGCTATTGCAGTAAAGAAGAACTGGAGCAGTTGCGTACCGAACAAATGGCTAATAAGGAAAAGCCTCGCTATAACGGTAAATGCAGGGATTTGAATGAACCTAAAGGTGATCGGGAAGCGGTCATACGCTTTAAAAACCCTGTTGACGGTGCAGTAACCATCCCTGACTTGATTAAGGGCGATATTGTGGTTGCCAATAAAGAGCTGGATGATTTGATTATTGCCAGGGGTGACGGTTCGCCTACCTACAATTTAACGGTGGTAGTCGACGATATGGATATGAAGGTCTCGCACGTTATTCGCGGCGATGACCATATCAATAATACGCCAAGGCAGATGAATATCCTTAAAGCCCTAGGCGCTCCGCTTCCGAAATACGCGCATTTGCCGATGATATTAGGCTCGGATGGCGCCAGGTTGTCGAAGCGTCACGGCGCAGTGAGTGTGATGCAATTTCGTGACGACGGCTATTTGCCCGAAGCGTTGCTGAATTATCTGGTGCGTCTGGGTTGGTCGCATGGTGATCAGGAGATTTTTTCCGTTGATGAAATGATCGAGCATTTTTCGCTGGAAAAAGTCAACGCGTCGGCTTCTGCATTCAATATGGAAAAACTGTTGTGGCTGAATCATCAGTACATCATGAATAGCGATCCGGCGCATGTGGCGCGTCATTTAAGCTGGCACATGGGCGAGCTGGGCATTGATCCTACCGAGGGTCCGAGTCTTGTCGATATGGTCAAGGCGCAACGGGAACGTTGCAAAACATTAGTTGAAATGGCCGCGGCCAGCGTGTATTTCTACAAGGATTTCGAGGCCTATGATGAAAAAGCGGCTAAAAAGAATTTCACTCCAGGCTCGGATGAGGTTTTGGCGCGCTTGCACGATGAATTTGCAGCCGTGACAGAATGGCAGGGCGAAGCCTTGCACCAGACTGTGCTGAATCTTGCCGAAACCATGTCGCTTGGACTGGGCAAAGTGGCGCAGCCTTTGCGCGTTGCGGTTTGCGGCTCAGCGGTGTCACCGGCCATCGACATAACCTTGTCGTTGTTAGGCAAGGAAAAAACCTTGGCTAGAATACAGCGTGCCATAAATTACGTAAGAGATTTAAATTAATGTTGGACATAACCGGTAATTGCCGTATAATGCCGGTTCTCAGCTTAGAGGGGCCATAGCTCAGCTGGGAGAGCGCTTGCATGGCATGCAAGAGGTCAGCGGTTCGATCCCGCTTGGCTCCACCAAGTAGTTGATAAATCAGTTCTAGTCCCCATCGTCTAGTGGCCTAGGACACCGCCCTTTCACGGCGGTAACGGGGGTTCGAACCCCCCTGGGGACGCCATATATTAGAGTCTAGTTTTTAGGCTTTTTTTATGACTTTATTTTTTGTGGTTTTAAACCATAAAAAACTGCAATGTGATTTACAGTTAGTTAGGCTGACTAAACCAGTTTTAGTCCCCATCGTCTAGTGGCCTAGGACACCGCCCTTTCACGGCGGTAACGGGGGTTCGAACCCCCCTGGGGACGCCATATATAGAAGGGTTATCAGAAATGATAACCCTTTTTTTATGCCTGTCAGTTTGACTCTGGCGTCGGGCATTAAAGAGCATCTTGATTTTATTTCCATAAACCAGGCCTTTATGATCTTTGTTGCTCGTCATGGGCACCCGTTTAAGTTTCTGATACACGAGCGTAATTTCTCCGTCATCAACATGTAACGGAAAATGAGTATTCTGACGTATGTTAACCTCCTCATTTTTAATCATACCCAGTAACAGTACGTTACCCGGTTTAAAAAACACACAATGCTAAAAATACTGAAGAAAGAAAGATGGTTCTTTTTGCTGATTAGCGCGGCGCTGTTAAGTTGCACCTCAGCGGACAGTGTTAAGCCGCAGGCGGCCGCCAAGGTCAAAAATATAATCATGGTTATTGGCGACGGTATGGGGCCGCAGCAAGTCGGATTATTATTGTCTTATGCCAGACAGGCGCCGCATAGCGTTATCGCCAACCGTACTACTGCGTTAGATCGTATGATGGAGCAGGGGAGACTGGGCATTTCCATGACCTATACCGGCGACGCGCTAGTGACCGATTCGGCTGCATCGGCAACGCAACTGGCAACCGGGAGATTTGCCGGCGCGGAAATGCTGGGCCTGGATAAGGATGGCAATGTTCAGGAAAATATTATCGAAAAAGCCAGGCGCCTGGGTAAAGCGACTGGCTTGGTTTCAGATACCCACATTACCCATGCAACCCCCGCCGCCTTTGCCGCGCATCAGACGCACCGCAGTCAGGTAGACAGCATCCCGGAAGATCTACTGGCAACCGGGGCCGATGTGATGTTTTCGGGCGGTTTAAGCTATTGGTTGCCCGAACAGGTTGATGATAAAAACTCTGAGCAATATCGGCAATTGGCACAGTTAACGGACAATAACATTGAGATCAAATCGTTGCGCAAGGATGAAAAAAACCTGTTAACCGCCGCGCAACAAAAAGGTTACAAGCTGGCTTTCAACAAGGCGCAACTGCAACAATCCGAAGGTAAAACGCTGGGTTTATTTGCAGGTTCAGGCATGGCAAACGGTATTGTTGAAACTCAAAACCGTGGCGATGCAAAGCATGTCCAACCGACGTTAAAGGAAATGTCCGTTAAAGCATTAGAAATTCTTGACCGTAACGAGCAGGGATTTTTCTTGATGATCGAATCCGGGCAGATCGATTGGGCGGCGCATCGTAATGATACCGGTTTGCTGTTGCATGAAATGCTGCGTTTTAATGACACCTTGAATGCAGTGCTGGACTGGGCGAAAGGCCGGCAAGATACATTGATTATAGTCACCGCCGATCATGAAACCGGCGGTTTCGGCTTTAGCTATTCTGGCGTAGACATCCCTAAACCGCACAGTCTGCCTGGAGCCGCATTCGGTGAGGGGACATTGTTTCAGCCCAACTTTAATTTCGGCAGTCCCGAAGTGTTGGACAGGATTTATGCGCAACAATTGAGTTACCGTGATATTTTCAGCCAGTTTGATCAACTGCCTAAAGATCAACAAACACCATTAAAACTTACCGAATTGGTTAATCGCTACACGGAATTTAAGATTACCGAATCTCAGGCGGTAAAAATTCTCGCAACCGAAGCCAATCCTTTATATCGGGAAGGGCATATCTCGTTAGGTAAGAAAGTCGTGCCCAAAATAGAGGTTAACGGTGCGTTTTTTGTTTATCAAAATGGAAATCGTGAAAACTTGCTGGCACAAGCAGTAGCTACCAGTCAGCAGGTAGTTTGGGCGACCGGAACCCATACCAGCACGCCGGTGTTAGTTTTCGTAAAGGGGGAGGAGCAAACGATGCGACCCTTTGCCAAAATCCTGCATCATACCCAATTGGGCCGGTTGATGATTGACGCCCTGCAATAAATGATCGGCCTATTGCCATGTCATCAAATTTTAACGTGGAGGGCTCAAAATGACTCCTTGAATGATTTTTTATCAAGGGGCATCGCGATGAACAAATTTACACTGAATAATCTCAATATAATGACAGTATCGTTGGCTATGTCTTTTTTGGGATTGGTTGTTACCTGGGGTGTTGAGCTATTGCTTAAGGAATTATTTCGCTTGGGTTAAAGCAGTGAATTAATGGCGAGCCCATCAAGTTGATCAGTACGATCAGAGCACGTTGAGCGGATATGCGAGGTGCGGGTTTGCAGACGAAACCTGTTTCGTACGCTTGAAAACAATCTGAAAAACAAGATTGAAACTTAGCCGGACAGGGTGCGCTGTATGTGCTCTACGATCCTTTTGCATTCTCAATAGCTTGATTTTTACTTTCGCGCTTGTTGGCATACATGGCTTCATCCGCATGCCGTAACAATGCCTCAGCTGTGTTGCCATGTTGTGGATAGGTGGCGATGCCGATACTGATATTGGTGCTGATTACACTGCCACGGTAATTAAAACAGCTCGAAGCCAATGTTTTCTGGATGCGCTTGGTCACCAGTTCAGCGGCTTCTATAGTAGTGTTGGGCAGCAATACGGTAAATTCATCGCCGCCGTAGCGGGCAGCGGAGTCGCAGCCTCTTAAACAGTTACGAAAGTTGCCGGCGATGGCTTGCAATAACAGGTTTCCTGCTTCATGACCGTATTTGTCATTGACGATTTTTAAGTTATCGCAATCTCCCAGCAACAGACTGAAAGTGTGTCCGCTACGTTGGGCTTGTTGCAGCTGTTTTTCTAGCAGATCCATGAATGCCCGGCGGTTGTAGAGACTGGTTAATTCATCGGTTTGCGCGGTGGTTTTAATGCGACTGAAGACATGGTAGATGTCGCTGGACAACATGGTGGTGACATAACCGACCAGCAACATAGGAAACAGCCAAGCCAATAGGACGCTGCTTTGGGTTAAGGAAAATACCTCGTCGTTGGGCAGGCCGCTTTTGCCCAAATACAGATAACAAGCCCCGATTAAGGCTACTTCTAATAATGTAGTTAGCCTGCCCAAGGCCAGGGCGCTGGTAATGATGGGCAGAAAGTACAAGTTAAGCAGCAGGCTGTCCTGGCGTCCGGTATGCCAAACGAACCAAGTGACTAACAAGATCATAACCCAGGTTTCTAATGCCAGTTTCCAGACGTTGGCTTTGGCAAAAAAATTAAGGTAATGGAACGTCATGACAAAGCCGGCGAAGGCGCAGAGACCGCCTAATAAAAAGACTTTAACGTTTTCATCGATTTGGCCCACCACCAGGTAAAACATCATCAAGACCAGTAATAACCACTGGATTTCCGCGACAGTGCGGGAAAAACCGCTCAGGGCATCGGGTTCTTGATTGAGACGAAAAAAAGGTTCCTTGGGCATGGCGAATTTTCCAGGTAGACAGTGTCCGGCAGTAGAACGTAGAGAGGGAAGATTAATTTTTTATCTTATCACAATTGCTGCGCGACAGCCCTGTGGAGTAGGTTGTCGATGACCGATAGCCCTTGCTATTGATCACCGAGTTGTTTATTTAGATCGGATTAAAACAGTGGTTCGAGTGGCATGTTGACTTAGGCTGAATAACCTACAGCCAGCCTTTTCGTTTGAAGAACCAATAAGGCGCAATCCCCGACAGCAACATCAATGCCAGTGCACCGGGATAACCCAGCTGCAAGTTGAGTTCCGGCATGTACTGGAAATTCATGCCGTAAATGCTGGCGACCAGAGTAGGGGGCAGAAAGACCACGGCGGCAATGGAAAAGATTTTAATGATCTTGTTCTGGGTAATGTTGATAAAGCCTTGGGTCGAGTCCATCAAGAAGTTGATTTTGTCGAACAGAAAAGTGGTGTGCGACATCAACGTGTCCACGTCGCGCATAATTTCCCGTGCCGTTTCCTGTAATTCGGGATGGTTGCGCAAATGCCGTTGCAGAAAGGATATGGAGCGTTGCGTATCCATCAGGCACAGCCGAATCTTACCGTTGCTGTCTTCCAGTTTGGCCAACTGGTCAATGGCATTTTCAAGATCGGAGTCTATTTCTTCCAGCACCAGATAACTAACGTCTTCCAGTTTGCGGTGGATATCTTCCAGCGCATCGGCGAGGTTTTCCACTTTTTGCTCGAAGATCAGCACCAGCAATTCCTGCGGTGAATGCGCCGCTACCTGTCCATGCCGGGCACGCATACGCAGCAGGCGGAAATCGGCTAACGCACCTTCACGCAGGGTAATGAGCCGGTCATTTTGCAAAATGAAGGCGACGGTTGCCGTACTGTGCCGCCCTTCGCTTATTGACAGGAATAAAGAGCGTACATGAACGCCGGTGGGGTCGGTAAAGTAACGTGCCGAAGATTCGATTTCCTCCACATCATCCGATTCGGGCAGGGTAGTGCGCAGAAATGCTTGCAGTTGGGCGCGTTCGTCTTCGCTGGGATCGTGTGCATCGATCCAGGCGGCTTTGTCGACGGCCTGCTTGAGCTGATCTTCAGGCGGGGTATGTTCTTTGAGTCTGCCCTTGTCAAAGTTGAATAGTCTTAACATTATATTTCCGTCTTTTAATTATTCAGGCAAGCTGTCCGGGCGGATCAGCGTGACCAGTCTGGCATCGGTCAGTTCTGCCCAGTCGCTTTCAAATGCGAGTTGAGCCAAAGCGGCGGTAGGTAGACATTTTCCGTTAGCCGATAATGGAACCGGATGGAGGATTAATTTTAGTAACAATTCCTCTAAGCCTGGGTTATGCCCGACTAACAGTACGCACCGTTCATGGCATCGATTTTTTAATACGGCAAGCAAAGTCTGAGCATCGGCTTCATAAATGCGCGGTTCGCAAATAATAGACGACTCGTCTATGTCTAATTGCCGGCAAACGTGCTGTGCCGTCTCCAGGGCACGCGTTGCCGGTGAACTGAGTATGGTGTCGGGTATCAAGTGCTGCGTGCTCAACCAGCGCCCCACCTGCTTGGCAGCGCGCCGGCCGCGTTTTTTCAAGGGTCGGAAAAAATCATCCATATCAACCGACCAATCCGATTTTGCATGCCTTAACAATAAAAGTTGGTATGTCATAAAAGTGCTATTCGTGGATGTAATTTCGGACATTCGTTTATCAAGATACTATACCAGTAATTTTTTACAATTTTATTAAATCATACAGCAAAAAATAGCTGAAACGCAGGTAATGCAAGGCATTTGGAGTCTTGGTCGCCAAGCTTGATCAGTGCAACTACTTATTGATTGAAGAGGTTGATTTCTCTATTCTACTGGTATTTATGCGATATCAATGGGTTTCAAATTAAGCGATGAGAGATAAAACGGGAGCGTATCATGTCATTAAAAGAAGATTTTGAAAATGTATTAAAAAAGTTACAAGCAGAACGTGATGAAGCCAAATTAAAGCTGCATCTTGCTTCCATGGAAGCAAGGCAAGAGTTTGAAGAAGCCGAAAAAGATTGGCGCCATTTAAAAGCCAAAGCAGCTGAAATTGGGGATGAGTCGGTAGAAACTTCCGAGGAATTTATAGCCAATGCAAAAATAGTCGGTGAAGAACTTAAGGATGCTTACCATCGAATTGCCAAACGTTTGGCGGGTTAAGCTTTACCTTTTATTCACATAGAATTTATAAGCTTACATATTTTCTTGTATTCTCTTTAGTTAAGGAAGGCAGGATATCGAACTCATAGTTCATTTTGGGCCTCTTACAGATAAAACAGGGCTATGGGGAATTCCTGCAAACTACTTTCGGCAAGGAGAATATCATGAATATTTCACGTTGGGCATTCTTGGCTGCCATCATCGCCCTGGTCGCGGCGTTTTTTATTTTTGATCTGCAAAGCTATCTAACGCTGGAAACACTCAAGGCGCAGCAAGCGTCTATCGAAGCTTATCGCAGCAACCATCCCGTTTCGGCAATTTTTATTTATGCACTGATTTATATCGCAGTGGCCGGGCTATCTTTGCCGGGGGCTACGATTCTGACGCTGGCCGGCGGTGCGGTGTTCGGCTTATTGTGGGGGACGTTGATTGTCTCGTTTGCCTCCACGATCGGCGCAACGCTGGCTTTTTTGGCGGCGCGTTTTTTGTTTCGGGATGCGGTTAAAGCCCGTTTCGGCGACCGCCTGGAAAATATAAATAAAGGTATAGATAAAGGCGGCGCATTGTATCTTTTTACACTGAGGCTGGTGCCGGCTTTTCCTTTCTTTGTTATTAACCTGGTTATGGGCTTAACAAACCTGAACACCAAAACGTTTTATTGGGTCAGTCAGATTGGCATGCTCGCCGGTACCGTGGTTTATGTGAATGCCGGAACCCAGCTGAGTAAACTGGGATCATTAGCGGATATTTTGTCTCCAGGATTGGTTGGCTCTTTTATTTTATTGGGGATTTTTCCGCTGTTGGCTAATAAAATCGTCGAAGCTATCAAGGCCAACAAGGTTTATGCGAAATGGCATAAACCGCCGCGCTTTGATAACAACATCGTGGTGATAGGCGCTGGCTCGGGCGGCTTGGTCACCGCTTATATTGCAGCCGCCGCCAAAGCCAAAGTCACTTTGGTTGAAAAGCATAAGATGGGCGGTGATTGCCTGAACACCGGCTGCGTTCCGTCCAAAGCCTTAATCCGATCCTCCAGGTTGCTGGCCCAGATGCGCCGATCCGCCGATTTCGGCATTAAAAAAGCCGATACCGAATTCGATTTCGCCGATGCCATGGCTCGGGTGCAGTCGGTTATTCTTACTATCGAGCCGCATGATTCTGTGCAACGTTATACAGACCTTGGCGTAAACGTTGTCGAAGGCGAAGCGAAGATTATTTCACCGTGGGAAGTTCAGGTGACAACAGCCGGGGAAAACCGCATTATCACTACGCGCGCCATCGTTGTTGCCGCAGGTTCGCGGCCATTGATTCCGCCGATTTCAGGTGTCGAGGATATCGGCTATCTGACCTCGGATAATATTTGGGAGTTGCGCGAATTGCCTGCGCGATTGGTGGTATTGGGCGGCGGGCCGATCGGTTGTGAATTGGCCCAATGCTTTGCCCGTTTCGGTAGCCAGGTCACGCAAGTCGAAATGGCGCCGCGCCTGCTGATTAAGGAAGACATCGAAGTTTCCGAGGCTGTGATGGCTAAGTTCCGTCTGGAAGGCATTAATGTGCTTGTTGGACATACCGCCAAAGGATTTATCATTGAAAACAATGAAAAAATCCTGCTTGCCGAGCATGACGATAAAGAGCTGCGTATTCCTTTCGATCAAGTATTGTTGGCTATCGGCCGGGTTGCCAATATCCAAGGATATGGTCTTGAACAGTTGGGCGTTGAAACTTCGCGCACCATCGAAACCAATGAATTTCAACAGACCAACTACCCGAACATTTATGCTTGCGGCGACGTATCCGGCCCGTTTCAATTCACGCATGTGGCGGCCCATCAAGCTTGGTATGCGGCAGTGAACGCGCTGCTTGGCGGCTTGTTTAAGTTTCGTACCGATTACTCGGTGATTCCTTGGGCTACTTTTACTGATCCTGAAATTGCGCGGGTAGGCATTAATGAACAGGATGCCTTAGCCAAGGGGGTTGCCTTTGAAGTCAGCACTTATCATCTTGACGATCTTGACCGCGCAATTGCCGACGGAGTGGCGCACGGCTTTGTTAAGATTTTAACTCCGCCGGGCAGGGATAGGATTCTCGGTGTGACCATTGTCGGTGAACAGGCCGGCGAGTTAATTGCCGAGTTCGTGCTGGCGATGAAACATAATATCGGCCTGAATAAGCTGCTGGGTACCATTCATATTTATCCCACCTTATCCGAAGCCAACAAATATGTGGCCGGCATCTGGAAGCGCAACCATGTGCCCAAAGGCTTGTTATGGTGTGTCGCTCGTTATAACGGTTGGCGCAGAGGTTAAGGCGCATTGTAAATCTTGATAAATATACTCCGTATTTAACTGCCTGATATTAATCAGAGCGACTTTTGTCTATAATCGAAAAAAATGCCAAGCCCGCGCGGAGCAACGAAAATAGAATGATGTTATTTCAGCGTTAGTGCCAGGTTCCAGTTAACAGGAGTAACAGTTTGAACCCCAAAAACAAGATTTTATTTGCAGGAGATCCGCACGGAGATTTCAAGCCGCTGATAGCGGCAGTACATGAATATAAACCCGAGGCCGTTGTCTTGTTGGGCGATTACGACCTGGATACGCCGCTAGATACCTGTTTGCAGGAAATTGTCGGTTTAACCCAAATCTGGTGGATTGCCGGAAATCATGATTTTGAAACGCCCTGCAAATATAAAAACCTGTTTCACTCGGCCCTGGCTGAAAACAGTTTACACTTGAAAGTTACGGAAATAGCGGGACTGAGAATTGCCGGTTTAGGCGGTATTTTTCTTGGCCGGGTTTGGTATCCGCCGCAGCAGCCTAAATGGCGTGGCAAGCAACACTTTCTGCATAACCAGCCCGCCAATACGAGACATACGGCTATGTCGTTAAAATACAAAGGCGCGATTTGGCACGATGAGTTTGAGGCGTTAAAAACGCTGAAAGCGGATATTTTGGTAACCCATGAAGCGCCGGGGTCTCATCGGCACGGGTTTGATGCGATTGGCGAATTGGCTGCCGCTATGGGCGTAAAAAATATTTTTCACGGCCATTTGCACGAAAATTACATCGGCACTATTAAAAGCAATATCAAGGTAGTCGGCGTGGCGAACAGGGCGGTCGCGGATTTGGTGGGGAATACGTTAAGGAACGGCGGTTAGTCTTTATCTAATCGGGTTAAGCGCGGAACGCTGGTAAACGGCCTTTTATTCACCGCGACACGAAAAACTAAAACTCTTCGTGTCGTGGTGACAATGTTTTTATCTTTACGTGTTTGCTCAATCCAGTTCTAAATTAAAAGCTGGGTTTACGCTATCGATTCAACCCAGCTTACAATTTGTCGCTTTACGCCTGACTGCTTAGATAATCTTCATAATTACCATTGAAATCAACCACCCCGTTCGGGGTTAATTCGATAATCCGTGTCGCCAGCGATGACACAAACTCCCGGTCATGACTGACGAATATCAAGGTACCCGGATAATTTTCCAACGCGGTATTCAGTGATTCAATCGACTCCATATCCAAGTGGTTGGTCGGTTCGTCCAGTACCATGATGTTGTTTTTTTGCAGGATCAGCTTGCCGAACAGCATGCGGCCTTGCTCTCCACCGGAGATGACTTTAACGGATTTGTTGATGTCGTCCGCGCTGAACAATAAGCGCCCCAGGGTGCCGCGTATAGCTTGGTCGTCGTCCGATTCCTTGCGCCATTGCCCCATCCACTCGATCAGGGTCATGTTTTCGGCGAAGTCTTCGGCATGATCCTGAGCATAGTAGCCTACCTCCGAATTTTCCGACCATTTAACCACGCCGGCATCCGGAGTCAAATCGCCGACCAGGGTGCGCAGCAGGGTGGATTTACCGATACCGTTAGGGCCCAGGACTGCAACACGCTCGCCGACGGCAACCATCAGGTTTAGATCTTTGAATAACGGTTGCTCGCCATAACCTTTGCTTAAACTTTCAACTTCCAACGCTAAGCGGTGTAGTTTTTTGGTCTGGTCAAAGCGGATAAACGGGTTAACCCGGCTTGAAGGTTTGACTTCATCCAGTTTGATTTTATCCAACTGTTTGGCGCGCGAGGTAGCCTGTTTGGCCTTGGATGCATTCGCCGAGAAGCGGCTGACGAAGGTTTGCAGTTCGGCAATCTGGGCTTTTTTCTTGGCGTTTCCGGCCAGCAGGCGTTCGCGCACTTCGGTCACCGCAATCATGTAATCGTCATAGTTGCCTGGATAAACGCGCAGTTCGCCGTAGTCCATATCGGCCATGTGAGTGCAGACGCTGTTTAAGAAGTGGCGGTCATGCGAGATGATAATCATCGTGCAATTACGCTGGTTCAGGATGTCTTCAAGCCAGCGGATGGTGTTGATGTCCAGGTTGTTGGTCGGCTCATCAAGGAGCATGATGTCGGGGTTGGAAAATAAGGCCTGCGCAAGCAAGACCCGCAACTTCCAGCCCGGCGCTACGGCGCTCATCGGGCCGTTATGCTGTTCCAACGGAATATCCAGTCCCAGCAATAGCTCGCCGGCCCTGGCTTCAGCGGTATAGCCGTTATATTCGGCGAATACCGACTCAAGCTCGGCCGCGTGCATGTAATCGTCTTCGGTGGCTTCCATGTTAGCGTAGATGGCGTCGCGCTCGGACATGGCCGCCCACATCTCGGCATGGCCCATCAGCACCACGTCCAGCACGCGTTGGTCTTCATAGGCGAATTGATCCTGGCGTAAATTACCCAGGCGTTCATTGGGGCTAATGCTGACGTTGCCTGCCGATGGCTCCAAATCGCCGCTCAGTATTTTCATAAAGGTCGATTTGCCGCAGCCGTTCGCGCCGATCAGGCCGTAACGGTTGCCGTCGCCGAATTTGACCGAGACGTTTTCAAACAGGGGTTTAGCCCCGAACTGCATGGTGATGTTAGCTGTAGAAATCAAGTTTTTGTTCCGAAGATTGAAGTAAAAGATTGTTGAGTTACAAAGAGATTAATTCACCACGAAGGCACGAAGAACACGAAGTTTTAATGATATTCTTCGTGAACTTCGTGGTGAAAGCTTTTTAATTAAGCCAAGTTTCAGGCACTATATTGGCCGTGTTTTGATCGTCGCTAACCCAAATCTGCCCGTCTTGAATGCTGACTTGCAATTGCATGGTGCGCTTTACCATGGATGAGAGTTGATCGGTGGCCTCTTTAGGTAGGTTAATGACCGTCAGGTTTTTAAAGCGTTCCAGCTTGGGCTGAATCTGGTTCCACCAGATATTGTTGCGTCCGCCGTAGGTATAGAGGATGACTTTATCGGCGCGATTGGAGGCCTTGCGGATGCGTTTTTCATCCGGCATGCCGACCTCAATCCACAGTTCAATGTCGTCGGCCAAGCTTTTTTGCCAGAGCTCAGGCTCGTCGTCGGTGCTCAGGCCTTTAGTGAATTGCAGCTGTTCATGGGCATTAATCACAAAAGCCAACAGACGCACCATCATGCGTTCTTCGGTTTCCGAGGGATGCAAGGCGATGGTCAGGTTATGTAATTGATAATAGCCTCTGTCCATGTCTGAAATCTGACAGTCGGCTTTATAGATGGTTGACTTAAGCGCCATTGAGCGTTTTTTTACGGCTTTGAAAAATAAAAGTTTATTCTAACAGATTTGTAGCTATTCAGCAGGTAGAAAAACAGTACGCCAAGCTGGAGTGCAAGCTTTGCTTGCGTTTGCAGGCGAAGCCTATACTCCATTACAGCAGCAGCTTGTCGTCAATAGCAATAAAACGGCTGGCCGAATTGATCAATGAGGGGGCAGTCAGTGCCGGAACGCCGTAGACTTCCGTGGTTGTGCCATAAACATCTCGAGCTTTATCCAGTAACAGGTCGAAGTCGCCGTCGCCGGATAGCAAAACAATCACATCAACCTTGGGGGCAGTGTCGATCACGTCCAGCGTGATGCCGACGTCCCAATCGCCTTTTGCGGAACCGTCGCTACGCTGGATGTAAGGCTTCAGTTTAACCTCAAAACCGATGTTCCTGAGTATCTGCTGGAATCCCTGTTGTTTGCTGTCGCCTTTGTCGATCGCATAAGCAAACGCTGCGACCACGTCCCTGTTTGTGGTCGCTTGCGCCCAGAATGCAGCGTAATTGAAATGCCGCCGGTAGCTTTGTCGGGTGGTGTAATAGATATTCTGCACATCGGCAAAGATGGCGACTTTCTGCATGTCCTTATTTAAGGAATGAACAGCAATAATCGCTAGGCGCTTTAACTTTCATCGTGAAGGCAGAGTTCGCAGGCACATTGAAAGATTCGCCGCCTTTTACGCTTTGCCATTCAGCGCCGGGTAATAAAACATCCAGGTCGCCGTCGATGATTTCCATCAGTTCAGGATCGGCGGTGTTAAAAGTGTATTCGCCGGGTAACATGAAACCCAAGGTTTTGGTCGTGCCGTCCGCGAACTTGATAGTCCGGCTGCTGACATTGCCGCCGAAGTAAACATTGGCTTTTTTGACGACGGTTACATTATTAAATTCTGACATGGGTTGTCCTTATGGGGAATGGATAAATAAAGGGTCGCAATGATACCAGATTTGTTGTCATTTTTTAGCGCATCTTTGGGATTCTAATGCGATTGGATGGCTGTTGAGGCTTGAAGTTTATGGTCAGGATTGTTGCTAACAGCTTGAAAAGGGGGTAGTTTGAACAAAACAGTCTGATTCTATGGGAGACATATCATGAGATATAAATTAATCCTGTTAATTATACTTTTTTCATTGTTCGCTTGTAGCGGGCTTCCGTCGGTACGAGAGATGAGATATACCATGGATACCTTCGAGCCGACCGCTAATGCCGAGGTCTTGCAAACCTGGCCACGGGATCGAAAATATCTGGAAATCGCAGAGCTTGAGGTCAGTGCAGGCTCCAAGGCGAACAATGCTCTGCTTGAAAGGGCCAAGGAAATAGGCGCGGACGCAATAGTCATCGGGCCTACCCATCAGCATGGTCAGGTGCATGTACCTATTGGCGGGACGATATCGGATGGGCCAGCCGGCAGCTTTCGCGGTGTCCCATTGAATAGCGTTCGTGCCGTAGCGATAAAATACCAGCCTTAGCGCATGCTATTTTCGGCAGGGGCCGTGGTTTTTAGCTCAACTTGCTAATCACAAAAAGCCTTGGAGCTGATTCTTTCTGTGCCGTGCTGTAAATAGTACGAACTTTAAATTGCTCAGGATTTAGTTGTTCGCACCAGGTTTTAACCTGGTCGGTTTCCTGATCGCCGCCCGGGTGGCCGGGATAGGCAAGCAGGGTGATGATGCCGTTCACAGCCAGAATCCGGATGGCGGCAGATAAGGCGCCCAATGTCGAATCGGTCAGGGTGATGACGCTTTTATCACCGCCCGGCAGATAGCCCAGGTTAAACATGATCACCCGGATTTTACCGTGAAGATCGAAAGGGATTTTTTCGTTCATGTCGGCATGGCTGGCATGTATCAAGGTCAGGCAATCCGAAAGCTCGTTTTGCCGGAATTTCTCCCGCGTAGAATCAATGGCCTCCTGCTGTATATCAAGGCCGTAAACCCGGCCGGACGGGCCGACTTGTTCGGCTAGAAACACCGTATCGTGGCCGTTGCCTACCGTTGCATCAATGGCAATGTCGCCGGGGCTGAGAATGTTCCTGATCAGTTCATGAGCGGTGTTAACCAGTGAAATGCGTTTCATAATGGCGTTGGATAGTACAAGTTGGATGTAAGGTGGCGGCTTTTAATAAGGCATCGGCAAAGTGCTGGCTGTGCCAGGGTATCTGCAAGCTGCCCTTGGCGCCGAAGCCGTTAAAGACAGCCAAGTGCTTATGTTGCGGGTGCCAGCCGATAAAAGGCTGTCTGTCTTGCGTACAAGGCCGTATATTGGCCTGATGGCTGATCAGGGTTGAATGTGTCAAATCGGCCGAGATTTGGCTGAGGGTATTTAACAAGTCGTTTTTGCCGTGCTCGGTAGCTTCGGTATCCAAATTGTCCCGGTCGAAAGTCGCGCCGACACGGATTTGATGGGCATTTAACGGGATCAGCCAGTTGCCGTAATTGAGGATTTTATCGGGCAGTTCGATCCGGTGTTCAAGCGTTAGAATCTCGCCTTTTACCGGTTGAAAAGGCAGCCAGCAAAACCAGGGGTTTTGCATTGCCTGATAGCCTTCACAAAAAATAATCTGTTTGGGTGCAATGTCCTGCCAGCGTAAAGACGGTTGCAGCTGTATGTCCCGATAATCAAAATCAGTTTGCCGGTAGCTGTTTTGAGCAATGAAAAACGCTTTCAGGCAACTTAGTAATGGCCGGGTTAATAAATAGCCGGTTTGTTTTTGTTCCAGAAAACCGAACGGCGTTGCCAGATTGTCGAGGGTTTTGCCCGGCGGCTGGATGTCGCCGAGATAGGCTTGATAAGCGGGGTCATTAAGGCGTTTGCCAGCGTTTTTAAATTCGTTGTCGTTGTGGAAAATCCGCAGCATCGGTTTTTCGATATAAAAGGTTTGCTGAAAAAAATCGGCTAACTGGGTATAGCAATGTTTTGCCGTAGGTAACAGCAGATCGACATCAGTGGATTTTACAAAACGCATGCCGGTGATCGGGTTGATCAGTCCTGCGGCAACATGCGAGGCATTTTCCCGGCCGTTATCGATGATGACGACTTTGCAACCTCTTTGTATGAGCTCCCATCCAAGCAAGCTGCCTGCCAGTCCCTGGCCGATGATTAGAAAGTCGATCATAATTTGAGTAATGATAGCTCACCACGAAGACACGAAGAGCACGAAGAAAGCAAAGTGAAAAGCTTTTATCCCACTTACTGCATTATTACGTTGGGGCGTAGGAATGGAGCAAGCAAAAAAAACCTTTGTGCCCTTCGTGTCTTCGTGGTGAGTTTTTATGTCTTGTAACGATGATGCTATTTAGCCGTCAACGGCACGCCATTAAAGCAAATGCCATCCCAGCCGAATTTCATGAAGTTCCTGATGTTCTGATGGCCTGTGCCGTCCGGATCGTTTAATACATCCACTCGGTAATAATCTCCGAACAGGTTTAAGGTTTGTTGCTGGTCGAGCTGGTTGATCTGGGCAAAAGCGAAAATCTTGCAGGAGCCTTCGTTAGTGCCGGCCTGATTGACTAACAACTGCTCATTCAGGCCGTTGCTGAATTCGGTGGCTTGGTAATGGTAATTATCGGTAATGATCGCGATGGTGTCATTAAAGCCGACAGCTTCGTTATTTTTTATTTTTTCAATAAATGATGCGCGCGACATATATAAGTACAAGGTAAACAGGAGTTAGCGGAGTAATCCGGAAATCTTTTTAAATTCAGGGTGGGTGGAATCCCTAACCCATTCGAACAACACCGATTCATAATTGGTGATGGAGGCATTTTGCTGTTGCATGCGCTGCAAGGCATAGAATTTATGCTCCGCTTTGCGTGAGCAAATGGCGTCCTCAACGACATGCACCTGATAGCCAAGGTGTATCAATTCCAACGCGGTCTGCAAGACGCAAACATGGGCTTCCTGGCCGACCAGTATGATCTGCTTGCGGTCGGTATTGGCGACAGTGTCGGTAAAACCGTCAGCCGCACAGCAGGAAAAGCCGGTCTTGTCGAAAATCAGGGTGCCTTCCGACAATATATCGGTGATGGTCGTATCGGTCGGGCCCAAGCCTTTGGAATATTGCTCGGTCAATAACACCGGAATGTTCAGTAGTCCGGCGGCTTCAACCAAGCTGCGGGTGTTGGCTGTCGTTAATTCAGCTTCGGCTTCAGGCATGGCAGCGGATAATTTTGACTGCAAATCGACAACGATCAGCAGGCTGTTTTGTGCAGACAGTAGGTTAGGGTGTGTGGTCATTTTAATTTGAAAGAAAGGGTTAGGGGAAGAAGGCTAAGGGCTAAGGGCAAAAGGCTAAAACACACATCCTTCGCCTTTTGCCTTGCGCCTTTAGCCTTTTTTCATAACGCGTGCTTTTTCACGTTGCCAGTCGCGGTCTTTTGAGGCCGCGCGTTTGTCGTGTAATTGCTTGCCTTTTGCCAGACCGATTTCCAGTTTGGCCCGGCCGTTCTTCCAGTACATGGACAATGGAATCAAGGTGTAGCCTTTGCGTTCGACGGCGCCGATCAACTTGTTGAGTTCATGCCGGTTCAGCAGCAGTTTCTTGGCGCGGATAGCGTCCGGGTTAACATGGGTTGACGCCGATAACAGCGGCGAAATATGAGCGCCGGACAACCAAGCTTCGCCCCGCTTTATCGCGACGTAGCTCTCTTTAAGCTGCACGCGGCCATCCCGGAGGCTCTTAACTTCCCAGCCTTCCAAAACTATTCCTGCTTCAAACTTTTCTTCAATTGTATACTCGAATTTAGCCTGACGATTGACGGCGATAGTGGCGTTTTGCTGCTTGTTATTTTTTTTGGACTTTTTGTCGGCCATAGATTTTTAAACTGACGTAAAGGAATAATTTTGTTATTTTACTCGATTATTACTGCAATAGTCAGAAAAGCTCACCACGAAGGACACGAAGAGCACTTCGTGGTGAATTGGTAACCTTTGAGTTTTTACAGGCACACAAATGGCGGATACAAAAAAATCACAACATGGTGAATGGTCATCACGTTTCGCATTTATTCTTGCTGCGACGGGTTCCGCAGTCGGTCTGGGTAATATTTGGAAATTTCCCTATATTACCGGTGAAAACGGCGGCGGGGCGTTTGTCATTGTCTATTTGTTGTGTGTATTGCTGATCGGCATTCCCATTATGATGGCGGAGACCCTGCTGGGACGGCGCAGCAGACAAAACCCCATTAGCACCATGATAACCTTGTCCGATGAAGCCGGAGCCGATAAAAACTGGCATTACTTGGGATGGATGGGAGTGACTGCCGGTTTCCTGATACTGTCTTATTACAGCGTTATTGCAGGCTGGGCTTCCGCTTACGTGGTAAAAGCTTTTTCCGGCAGTTTTTTGGGTGCCGATGCCTCATCAATAAAAGTGCTTTTTGACGATTTTGTCGGAAGCCCGATCAAGCTGCTGTTTTGGCATACCCTGTTCATGCTGGCGACCATGCTGATCGTGGTTCGCGGCGTTAATACCGGCCTGGAAAAAGCGGTGCGTTTTTTAATGCCCAGCCTGTTTGTGCTGCTAATGCTGATGGTGGCTTATGCAATGACCTTTGACGAGTATTATGACAAAGGCATCAAATTCTTGTTCACGCCCGATTTTAGCAAGATAACTGCTGATGGCGTATTGACCGCAATGGGGCATGCTTTTTTCACATTGAGTTTAGGCATGGGCGCCATTATGGTTTACGGCTCTTACCTGCCTAAGGATGTGTCGATCGCCAAAACCGTCTATTGGATTGCCGGTACCGATACCGTGGTTGCCCTGTTAGCGGGTATTGCCATTTTCCCGATTGTTTTTGCCAATGGCTTGGAACCTGCCGCCGGTCCCGGACTGATCTTTCAAACCTTGCCGATTGCTTTCGGCAACATGACCGGCGGCTGGTTATTCGGCATTTTATTTTTTGTAATGTTGGTGTTCGCGGCATTGTCTTCGTCCATTTCATTAATCGAACCGGCTGTTGCATGGTTGATTGAAAATAAAAACATGAGCCGGGAACAAGCCTGTATCTGGTCAGGTTCGGTAACTTGGCTGATGGGATTCGGCGTCGTTTTTTCATTCAACATCTGGTCTGAGCTCAAGATTTTCGACAGAACCATCTTTCAATTGCTGGATTATTTAACAGCCAATTTGATGTTGCCTATCGGCGGCTTTTGCATCGCAGTGTTCGCCGGTTGGATCATGAAGCAGCAACATACCGAGCAGGAATTGAACATGCCCAATCCGCTCGGCTATCAAATATGGAAAATTTTAATCAGCTACGTCTCTCCCGCCGCCGTATTTCTGGTATTTCTGCACGTGGTTGGAGTTCTTTAAGCATGACCGTTGTTCAAAAAAGCGCCCTTGTAAAATTCTCAGCGCAGCAAATGTTTGATCTGGTTAACGACATTGAAGCCTATCCGAAGTTCTTGCCCTGGTGCAGCGGCAGCCGGATCATCAAGCGCGAAGATGACATTGTCGAAGCCGAGTTAATGATTTCCAAAGGCGGCTTTAAAAAATCCTTTGCGACCCGGAACAAGATTGATAACGGACGCAGCATGACGCTGTCCCTGTTAAACGGCCCGTTTTCATCTTTGGAAGGACGATGGGAGTTTATACCGTTGCGTGAGGACGCCAGCAAGATTTCCCTGGACCTGGAGTTTGAAATGTCAGGCAAGCTGGCAAGCATGGCTTTCGGTGCAGTCTTTAATCAGATCTGCAATACGATGGTCAGTTCGTTTACCGCACGGGCCAAAGTCGTTTATGGTTAATGTCGAAGTGGCTTACGCCAAGCCCGAAGAGCAGGTGATAGTTGTGCTTCAAATGCAGGAAGGAACGACGGTTGAAGCTGCGATAAAAGCCTCGGGGTTGCCGGAACGATTCCCTGAGATTGTCTTGTCCGAGCTTAATGTGGGCATTTTTGGTGTAGCCTGCAAACTGGATCAGCCTGTTAGAGAGGGTGACAGGATAGAAATTTATCGGCCTTTGGTTCATGACCCGAAAGAGGCTAGGCGGCAAAGGGCTTTGAAGGGAGGCTGATTGTGTGTGGTTATTAACAATCAGACAATAACTTGTTAGGCAGCAAGATCATGAATTATTCGACACTCAAAGCAATGCGTTCTCGCATCGAGAGGGCGCGTTGTTCTGTCCAAACAGCTTCTGGAATTAGCTACGCCACAAGCTATCAAGCCAACGGACAGGACTTCATTACAAACTTCAAAGCCATCGGCATCAAAGCACCAGAACAACTCGAAGACGATTTTCTTGCTTTGTTTGTTTGGGTCTGGAGTCTTAAGGGCTACATCAAGGAGGCCTTTGAAGCTCGTGGCCTCAGGAGCGCTCTTGTTGAAGATGAAGTTAATGCGTGTCCTGCGCTGACCTATGTCGCCGACATTGCCAATAGAGCGAAACACGGCACTCTCAAGTCAAGTCGATCAGGGCGACACGCCGAGCTCGTAGACGTAGGCTGCACAGTTCCGCAAGACGCAGTGGCGAGAATCATTTTTGCTGGCAGCGACGTGACCTTAGATGTGAAGAATTTCGAACAAGCCGAGATTCATGCGTGGGTTTCTGTTGAGATGGATGTGCGCATCGATGCCCTCGCTGTTCTCTCAGAGGCCATGAACTGCTGGGAGACTAAACTCTTGCCACAGATTGCGGTCTAACTCGCTAAACCGTATCCTCTAAGATCAGCAGACCATGCCGAGTCGGGCTGATTAGTCATGTAGAGTGCACAGCGCACCATTTACGAATGCCAAAATAGCCAGACTATTTTAAAACATTCCAACAGGTCATCCATTCCAAATATTAAAATTTCCAGTATGGTTTGCCCCTGTAGGGAGGCACGACGCGCCCCTACAGGGTTATCAAAACTAAAGGAAGTCTCATGCGTTACTCAATCGTTGTCGAAAAAGCCGAAAATAACTACTCAGCCCATGTGCTCGATTTGCCCGGCTGCGTTGCTACAGGCAATACCGTAGAGGAAACTGAGCGAGAAATGCGTGAGGCAATCGAGTTTCATATCGAAGGACTAAATTAAGATGATTTGCCTATGCCGCAACCAGTTGAAAAATTGACCCTTCCTGTAAACTGACATACTATAAATAGTATGTGGAGAATATACGAACATAAACGAGTCGAAAAGCAGTTGAAATCATGCCCGATCGAAGTACAAAAGCGATATGAAAAATGGAAAGACATTGTTGTTATATCCGGCCCACAAGGATTAATGCTGATCAAAGGTTTTTGCGATGAGGCTTTAAAAGGTGAATGGAACGGCTACAGGTCTTCCCGCTTAAATAAGCAATACCGGGTTATTTATCAAACCAAAGTGAATGAAGTCTATGTTCAAGTTGAAGAAGTAACGCCTCATGATTATCGGAGAAAATGATATGAATGAATACCAAATCTCAAAAAAATCAATCGATGTGTCTGTTGGTGAATCAGTAAGAATCATCCGTGAACTGCAAGAATTAAGTCAAAATCAATTGGCTGAACTTACCGGCATTCCCCAGTCAACGATCTCGGCAATTGAACATGACAAGATAAACTTAGGCATAGAGCGCGCGAAAATTTTGGCAAAAGCGCTTAAATGTCATCCTGCAGTATTGGTTTTTCCTGGATGGGATGCCGAGATTGCCGCTTAAATAGAGTTGTAGTTTTGCAGGGTGCGCATAGCGCACCATTTTTGAACTAGACACCGAAAAAGGGGTGCAATGCACCCCTATCATTGCTAAAGCGGCAATTGATCTGTTGGCGATCCGGATGTCGGCACCGGTTTTGTCTCCGATTTGTCGGCTTTAGGCGTGTCATCAATGCCGTCATAACCAAACAGGCCGGTGATCATTTCCCACAAAGTTTTATCAAGATCCCGCTTCGGTACTTCTACGGTAGTCTCTTCTGATGTTTTAATAACGGGCACTTCGCTGGGCTTGAAATCGCCTTGCACGCCGATCAACTGATCGTTATCGAAGAATAACGAGATCCTTTTTTGCTGCCTGTCGCCGCCTTCAATTTGCGCAGAATAGAGATAGTCCCAGCGTTTTTGATGAAAGAAATCAGCCAGCATCGGTGAACCCATGATGTACAGCACCTGGCGTTTGTTCATGTTGGGCCTGAGCTGGTCGATCATGGATTGATCGACGATATTGCCCTGCTGGACATCGATTCTGTAGACGCCGGGCAAGTTATTCAGAATGGTGGTGCATGAAGCTAGTGTCAGGCTTACTGCGACTGCAAGAGTGCAGGATGTGAAGCGTTTGCCGAGTAGGTTTAAAGTGAAAAACGGCTTTCTCATTTGAGGCTGCGGATGTATTTAAAATATAAGATGATACAGGATGTTAAAGGATTATCCTATAAAACTGTCATGCCCATACTGTCAAAAAAAGGCTACAATGCATGTAATTCTATAGACGACTGCCTATACAAGGCATAAACGGAGATTACTGTTGGAAACTCATGATTTAAGGAATGCAGGCCTGAAGGTGACGTTGCCTCGGGTTAAGATTCTGCAAATTTTAGAAAGTCAGACTAATGAGCGTCATTTGACCGCTGAACAGGTTTATAAAATTCTGCTCAGTGAAGATGAAGAAATCGGCTTGGCTACGGTTTACCGGGTTTTAACCCAGTTTGAAGCGGCCGGACTGGTGAGTCGGCATCATTTTGAAGGCGGCAATTCTGTCTTTGAACTGGATAAAGGCACTCATCACGATCACATACTTTGCATGAAGTGTGGCAAGGTCGATGAATTTACCGATGAGGTTATTGAGGCCCGGCAAAAAGAAATTGCAGAAAAACTGGGTTACGAATTGACCGATCATGGTCTTTATCTCTATGGTTTTTGCGCTCAATGCAGAAAATCCTGATTTTTAATTTCAACTTGTAGGCTTCATGTTTAAACCTCTCATTTTTTATATCGGCTTGCGTTATACGCGAGCTAAACGCCGAACTCAGTTCATTTCTTTTATTACATTGACCTCCATTCTCGGCATAGCCTTGGGCGTTACCGCATTGATTACCGTATTGTCGGTGATGAACGGTTTTGAAGCCGAGCTGCGCGAGCGGATACTTGGCATGACTGCACATGCGACTGCCACCGGAAAATACGGCCAGTTGGATAATTGGCATGAACTGGAGCAAAAATTAAAAAATTATCCGCATGTAGAAGGCACTGCGCCTTTTATTAACGGGCAGGTGATGATTAACGCCGACCGGCGCGTCAGCGGCACCATGCTAACCGGGATATTGCCGGAATATGAATCCAGAGTGTCGGAAGTTGCCGATAAGATGCAGGACGGCAAATTGGCTGACCTAATTCCCGGCGAATACGGCATTGTTTTAGGGGTAGAGCTGGCTAATTATCTGGGTGTTTTCATGGGCGATAAGATTACCGTCATCAGTCCGCAGATAAACTCGACACCGGCCGGTATTGTGCCTCGCATGCGGCGATTTACCGTAGTCGGCATTTTTAAGGTTGGCATGTACGAATACGACCGCAATATGGCGATGATTCATCTTGACGATGCGGCCAAGTTGTTTCGTCTGGATGATGCCGTTTCAGGCCTTAGAATCAAGCTGGATGATTTGTTTAATGCGCCGAAAATTACCCGTGCGCTGTCAAACGCCTTGTATGACGATTATCAGGTTAGCGACTGGACGCTGGCGCACAGCAACTTTTTCCGGGCGATACAGACGGAAAAGCGGGTTATGTTTATCATCCTGTTGCTGATTGTGGCGGTGGCGGCTTTCAATATCGTCTCCACGCTGGTGATGGTGGTCACCGATAAGCGCGGCGACATTGCTATTTTAAAAACGCAGGGACTTACATCAAGGTCGGTGATGGGGATTTTTATGGTATTGGGGGCTGTTATCGGCGTCACCGGCACCGCGCTGGGAACGGTAGGCGGGGTATTGCTGGCGTTGAATGTTGAAACCATCGTTCCGGCTATTGAAAAACTGTTTCACGTCCAGTTTATGGCGGCCGATGTGTATTACATCAGCGAGTTGCCTTCCAAGCTGGTCTGGACGGATGTTTATGCAATAGCCGGCATGGCTTTTTCCCTGTCATTATTGGCAACTATTTATCCTGCCTGGCAGGCATCCAAAGTAAATCCAGCGGAAGTTCTCAGATATGAATAATACCAGCATTTTGCAGTGCCACCAGTTGACCATGCGCTATGATCAAGGCGGACTGGATGTTGAAGTTTTAAAGGGGGTTGATTTAAGCATCGGTGTCGGTGAGCGTGTCGCCATTATGGGCGCATCGGGTTCAGGTAAAAGCACTTTGCTGCATCTGCTGGGCGGGCTTGAAAAGCCTACCGGCGGCAAGGTGGTTTTGGACGGTGTTAATTTTAATGAGGTCGGCGCAGGCCAGCTGGCTAAGCTAAGAAATAAGTCCCTGGGCTTTATCTACCAGTCGCATCATTTGCTGGGCGAATTTACCGTGTTGGAAAACGTGGCGATGCCTTTATTGATTGGCGGAAACTCGGTAAAGGAAGCAAGTAACCGGGCGATAGCGTTGTTAAAGCGGGTAGGGTTGGGGCACCGCATTGAACACAAGCCCGGTGAATTGTCCGGCGGGGAACGGCAGCGTGCCGCGGTCGCCAGGGCGTTAATCAATAAGCCGGGCGTGGTTTTGGCGGATGAACCTACCGGAAACCTGGATAGTAAAACTGCTGATCAGGTTTACCAGTTAATGCTGGAATTAAATCAGGAGCTGAATGTCAGCTTTTTGGTGGTGACCCATGATCACGAACTGGCTGCAAGAATGGGCAAGGTTTTGCATATGGAAGATGGGCTGATTGTCGGTTAAGACAATGCATAAAGCCACGAACGACTGTATTCATGCAGTCGTTCGTCAATCTTAATCGCCTTCTATGTCTTCGATCGGCTCACCTTGCAGCGCAAGCCTTTTTTCCTTTCTTTCCGCCCATTTTTTGGTTATATGCTCTTTCCAATAATATTGAATACTGAAGTAACCGGCCGCTGACGAGAGGATGCCCATAATAAGACAGCCGACCAGAAACGGCTGCCAGACATCGCCAAGCCCGGAGAACATACCGCTTACTGAAAACTCGGATTCATCTGCGAGCGCCGGCTGATTCATAAACCAGAGCCCAGCTTTATAAGCAAAATAGAATAGCGGCGGCATGGTGATGGGGTTGGTTATCCAGACCAGGCCTACCGAAAGAGGAAGATTAGCCCTGAAATAAATGGCACCTGCAGCAGCGATAGCCATTTGCGTTGGGGTGGGGATCCAGGCGCAAAAGAGACCTACAGCAAAAGCCATAGAAACGGAACGCCGGTTTAAATGCCAGAGGTTAGGCTCATGCAGTTTATCGCCAAGAAATTGCAGGCTCTTGTGCTGTTTGATCACTTCAGGATCGGGGATGAACTTGTTGATCAGTTTTCGTATGATTTCTTTTGGCATGGTCGTCACTTTTAAATTGCGTTTGATCCAAGTCTATCAGGTTTTTAGCCTAAAAAACGCCAAGGTGCTAAATGGTTGTCTCTGCTCTGTTATTTCTAGCCGGACTGATGCTGGTTCAACAGTTGACGGTATTGCCGGATATTCAATGGTTGGTAGTTGGCGGTGTAGCAGCCTGCATTATTGCATGGCTGCGCTATTGGCGGTGTCTGTTTTTTATGGTCGGCGTACTCTGGGCGATAGCATTTGCAATGCACCGATTGTCCGAACGTTTGCCTGAACAATTGGAGGGTTCAGAGATTCAGGTGATCGGCACCATAGCCGGTTTGCCGGAACAGGATGAAAAACGCGCCCGCTTCGACTTTATCACCAGGGATGGTGTGTATGCCGCAAACCCGTCGGGAACGGGTGCGGCGATCACCAGGGATGGTGTGTATGTCAAAAGCCAGTCGGGAACTGGCCCGGCGACCGTCGCCGAATCTGAATGGCAATTACCCTCTAAACTGAGATTGAGCTGGTATTACCCTGATCAGCCGATCAAGGCAGGGCAACAGTGGCTTTTTACCGTTAAGCTGAAGCGTGTCCACGGCACGATGAACTCCGGCGGCTTTGATTATGAGCGTTGGCTGTTTACCGAAGGCGTAGGCGCGACGGGCTATGTGCGGCCAAGTCCAAAACCGGTTTTGCTGGGGCGCGATTCGGCCTGGAGCAGTATTTCCGTTTGGCGGCAAACTATCACCGATCAGCTTTCAAGCGCTCTGGGAAATAGCGAAAGTCTGGCGTTGATAAAGGCGCTGACGATCGGTGACGGCAGCAGCATCACGCAACAACAATGGGAAGTTTTCCGTAAAACCGGCACGACTCATCTGGTGGTGATTTCCGGTTCGCATATCGGTCTTATTGCCGGGTTAATTTATTTTCTGGTGCTTAGATTGTGGGTGTGGTCGGGCTATTTAGCCTGGTCGCCGCAAAAGGTCGCGGCGTTTTCGGCTGTGCTGGCGGGGATTTTTTATTCCGGGCTGGCCGGATTTTCGGTGCCAACCCAGCGTTCCGTAATCATGTTATCTGTTGCGATGGCGGCCATTATCCTGCAACGCAACAGCCGCCCTTTTAATGTATTGTTCATTGCGATGTTCGCCGTGTTGGTTATCGATCCGTTAGCCGTTTTATCGGCAGGCTTCTGGTTGTCATTTGTTGCCGTGGGCGTGATTATTTATACAGTGTCCGGGCGCTTGGGCATGCTGGGGCATGTGTGGGGAGGAATAAAAATAAACTGGGTTACTTCAGTAGGTTTATCGCCGCTGCTATTGCTGTTTTTTCAGCAGGTTTCATTGATTGCGCCATTGGCTAATTTGATCGCCGTGCCGGTCATTAGTTTGCTGGTTGTGCCGTTCTCGCTGCTGGCAGTCATTGTTCTGTTTATCCTGCCGGAGGCGGCGAACAAACTGTTCTATTGGGTCGATCAGATATTGCAATGTCTATGGTGGTTGTTAGTTCAGTTGGCGGAGCTTCCGGTGGCGTCGATAAATCACGCGCTGCCATCGCATTGGGCATTGCTTTTTGTTGTACCGGGCATTTTATGGCTGTTTGCGCCGGTCGGCATTCCGGCTCGATGGTTGAGTCTGGTGATGTTTTTGCCGCTGGTGTTTACCGATGCAAAACAGCCTGAAACGGGTGATATCAACATGACCTTGCTGGATGTCGGGCAGGGCTTGTCGGCTGTCGTGCAAACGACTCATCATCTACTGGTTTACGATACCGGCGCTAAATTTTCCGAGCAAAGCGATATGGGACAGAGTGTGTTGCTGCCGTTTTTGCGTTCACAAGGTATGGATAAGGTCGATAGCCTAATTATCAGCCATGGCGACAACGATCACATCGGCGGCGCTGTGTCGCTAATACGCGGCATTGATACCCGGCAGGTGTTGACCAGCGTACCGCAACAGCTGAGCGAGTATGCGCCAATCGAATGCGCAGCCGGACAATCGTGGCTGTGGGACGAGGTCAAGTTTACCATGCTGGCTCCGCAGCAGGCGTTTGTGTCAGAGAACGACAATTCCTGTGTGCTGAAAATCCAGTCCAAACACGGCACGGTATTGTTGGCCGGGGACATAGAGGCTGCGGCGGAGTCCTGGCTGGTTAAGGCCTACGGCGAAGCAATAAAAGCCGACGTGCTGGTCGCGCCTCATCACGGCAGCAAAACTTCATCAACAGTTGAGTTTTTGCAGGCCGTACAGCCCGACTACGTGTTGATTTCGGCGGGTTACCGGAATCAATTCGGCCATCCGCATAGAGATGTTTTGGCGCACTATCGGCAAGTCAATGCCAAATGGCTGAATAGCGCCGACAGCGGGGCTATTGTTGTTAATGTTAGAAATAATGCCTGGGTAGTGCAGGGGATGCGTGAAACGGAAAGCAAATATTGGAATGTTAAGTGATAATTTCCTAGGGGTTTACTCTGTTATTAAATAGGACTAGAATAGTCCTTAATTATTGGGAGTAAGGTATGTTAAGGCTGAGTAAGTTAACTGATTATGCGACGGTCATTCTAAGTTTTATGGCCAAAGAAAAAACGCAGATGCATGCGGCCATGGAAATATCGACAGTGACCGGAATTGCTCTGCCGACAGTCAGTAAAATTCTTAAGCTGCTGGTTAATTCCGGCGTGTTGGTTTCTACACGCGGCGCCAAAGGCGGTTATGTTTTAGCCAGAATGCCCGAAGAAATCAGCATTGCAACAGTTATCAGTGCGTTGGAAGGACCGATTGCCCTCACCGAATGCAGTATTTCCCATCAAGGCTGCGAGCAGGCTTCGGGCTGTGATATTTTGGGGAACTGGAGCCTGATTAACCAGACCATTCATAACGCATTAGAATCAGTAACTTTGGCCGACTTAATCAGGCCGGTTGTTGTGCCGGAAGAAGTGTTCATTCCGGTCTCCAGTTTATATAGGTAGAAAATTTTATGTCAGCAAGTGAACAAGAAATCAAGAATCTGATCGGTAAGGAATACAAGCAGGGCTTTGTGACCGTATTGGAAACCGACACCTTTCTTCCTGGATTGGATGAGGAGGTTATTCACAGGTTGTCGAAAGTCAAAAATGAGCCTGAGTTTATGCTGGAATATCGGCTGAAAGCGTTTCGTCATTGGCAGACCATGAAGTCTCCTGAATGGGCGTTCGTCAAGTTCGATCCTATCGACTATCAATCGATCAGCTACTATTCGGCGCCTAAACGCAAGGAAGACGGTCCCAAAAGCCTGGACGAGATTGATCCCCAAGTATTGGAAGCCTACAAAAAGTTAGGCATTCCGCTGGATGAGCAGGAGCGCCTGGCCGGTGTTGCGGTCGATGCGGTTTTTGATAGCGTGTCGGTGGCGACCACGTTTAAAGGCAAGCTGAAAGAAGCTGGGGTTATTTTCTGCCCGATTTCGGAAGCGTTACGCGATCATCCCGAGCTGATCAAACAATATTTGGGCTCGGTCGTGCCCCATACCGATAACTTCTTTGCCGCGTTAAATGCAGCCGTGTTTACCGATGGGTCGTTTGTTTATATCCCTAAAGGCGTGCGTTGCCCGATGGAACTGTCGACATATTTCAGGATCAACGCGGCCAACACCGGCCAGTTTGAACGAACATTGATTATTGCCGATGAAGGCAGTCATGTCAGTTATCTGGAAGGCTGCACTGCCCCGATGCGTGATGAAAACCAACTGCATGCGGCGGTGGTTGAATTGATTGCGATGAAAGATGCGACCATCAAATACTCGACCGTGCAAAACTGGTATCCCGGCGATAAAGAGGGCAAAGGCGGCATCTATAACTTTGTGACCAAACGCGCCGATTGCCGCGGTGAAAATTCCAAAGTGTCGTGGACGCAGGTGGAAACCGGTTCGGCGATTACCTGGAAATATCCCAGCTGCATCCTGACCGGCGACAACTCCACCGGCGAGTTTTATTCTGTGGCGCTGACCAATAATTATCAGCAGGCCGATACCGGCACCAAGATGATTCATATCGGCAAAAACACCAGTAGCACCATTGTTTCTAAAGGTATTTCGGCAGGTCGTGCGCAGAATACTTACCGCGGTTTGGTTAAAGTGTTAAAAAGCGCAGAAAACGCCCGTAACTATACCCAATGCGATTCGCTGTTGATCGGCGATAAATGCGGCGCGCATACCTTTCCGTATGTGGAAGTCAAACAACCGTCGGCTCAGGTTGAGCATGAAGCGACGACCTCCAAGATCAGTGAAGACCAGCTGTTCTTTTGCCAGCAACGCGGATTGTCGGCCGAAGACGCCGTGTCGATGATTGTTAACGGTTTTTGTAAGGAAGTGTTCAGGGAATTGCCGATGGAGTTTGCGGTTGAGGCACAGGCGTTATTGGGGCTTAGTCTGGAAGGTTCGGTAGGTTAGTGGGCAAGTACGACAAGATCTTGCAGAAAATCATTCATGGACGTTCCGATGCCAATGTATTATTTTCTGAATTGAGGCAATTACTATTACGTTTAGATTTTCAGGAGCGAGTTCGTGGTGACCATCATATTTTTAGTAAAGATGGAATTGCCGAGATTTTGAACATACAACCAATTGGCTCAATGGCAAAAGCATATCAGGTTAAACAAATCCGACACATTATTGTTCGCTATCGTTTGGGGTTAGATGATGACTAAATATGAAATGATTATTTACTGGAGCGAAGAGGATCAGTCTTATATCGCCGAAGTGCCGGAATTAGCAGGTTGTATGGCCGATGGAAGTAGTTATCAAGAAGCGGTTAGTAATGCTGAACGGGTTATTACTGAATGGATAGAGACAGCGGTAGAGCTTGGTCGGTTTGTTCCTGAGCCTAAAGGGCGATTGTTATATGCCTAAGCTACATAGGTTAAGTCATTGGGGAGCAATACAATGGAATTAAAAAGACAATATATTGTTGATGAAGATAATCATAAAGTCGCGGTGCAGCTTGATATTGATACTTTCGAAAAAATTGAAGATGTTCTGGAGAATTACGCGTTAGTTCAGCTTATTAATGCGGATGAAAGTGAAACGCTGAGTGCTGAAGAAGCAAAGAAATACTACGCGACTCTGGATAAGGCTTGATGAAAGTCGAGTACAGTAAAAAATTCTTAAAACAATTGGCAACGGTTCCCAGTGATATTCGGTCAAAGATTGAAAGTTTTGTATTTGAAGAATTAGTTTTAGCTTCATCCATTTATGAAATGGGGAAAGTTGAAAAAATGAAAGGCAATGATGGTTTTTATAAAGTCAGGTTTGGTAATTACCGTCTGGGTTTAGTGATTGAAAATGAAATAGTTGCTGTAAAGACAGTTATGCATAGAAGAGAAATATATAAATTCTTTCCTTGATTTTATAAGGCCGTTCATGGGCATTTCGAATGAAACAAGCAGCCTTGTAGCGTTGTAGGTTGGGCTGACGCAGAAAGCCCAACAATTTGCTACGACGAAAACGCCAGTCTCAATTATTAGATAAGCTCAGTTGCTTTAGTCTTTTTGAAGTTGAATCAATGGTGGTATGTGAAATGAAAATTAAAGCCAAGGTTGATTGTAACGATGAAGAATATGTCACGGATGAAATTGATATTTCGCCTATAACACAAGAGCAAATAAATGCTTATTGTACCGGTGAATATCTCGATATTTTTCAGAACAAGCATCGCGTTCCTGATGTATGGCGGTATGTCGTAGACATCAGTCATGCAGATATAGAGGTTATATCGGTTGATAAAACGGTTCAATTATCGGATTTTAATGACCGTCCTGCAGCCGATGCGGTAGGTACAAAAATTATTTTGCTTATTCTGGAGTCGCCTCATAAAAGCGAATATAAGCATGACAAGAAAAGCTTTACACTGAAACCCAAGGCGCCGGCTCAAGGTTATACGGGGCGTAATATAGAAGGTTTTATCAGCGATATTTTGAAAAAAATATCCGATTTACCAATAGGTAGTTATAACTTGATTATATCCAACCCTATTCCTTATCTGTGCTCTTTAGGTATTTTCATTGATAAATTAAATACTAAAGTTCGTGATAATGTGTGGAATGCGATTTGGAATATTATCAATGGAAAAGGCGAATATGTTATTCGGGAAGAGTTTATTGCTCGCTGTAAACACTACCAGCCCGAATATATTATTAATTGCTGTACAGCAAATTTAAAAATGAATGTTACGAATTGTCTGCTTACTCATGGGTTTAATAATAATTTATATGCAGCGCATCATCCTTCTGCATGGAAATATCAAACCAGGGAACAACTTAATATTCTAAAAGTTAAAGAAATAGACTAACACACTGCCTTTATAAAACGAGCAGCAAGCTGGTTAAGTAACGTTAAAAACAATTGGAACTCTCATGCTTAGTATTAAAGATTTAACCGTCAATGTGAATGACAAACAAATTCTCAAAGGTATTAACCTTGAAATCAAGGCGGGTGAAATTCACGCCATCATGGGGCCCAACGGTTCCGGTAAAAGCACGTTGTCGCATGTGTTGTCAGGTAAGAGCGGTTACACCGTGACCGGAGGAACGGCGACTTATCAAGGCAAAGATTTGTTGGAAATGGCGCCTGAAATCAGGGCGCGCGAAGGCGTGTTTTTGGCGTTCCAATATCCGGTCGAAATTCCCGGTGTCAGCAATGTCTATTTGCTGAAAGCGGCGCTGAACTCTATACGCAAACATCATGGACAGCCTGAAGTCGATGCAATGGATTTTTTAACACTGGTTAAAGAAAAAGTGCGCTTGCTGGAAATGGATGAGAAGTTTCTTTACCGTGCGGTCAATGAAGGCTTTTCCGGCGGCGAAAAGAAACGTAATGAAATCCTGCAAATGGCTATTTTGGAACCCAAGTTGTGCATTATGGATGAAACCGATTCCGGCTTGGATATCGACGCGTTAAAAATCGTCGCGGAAGGCGTAAACTCCTTGCGTTCACCGGAACGCTCGTTTGTGATGGTGACGCATTACCAGCGCTTGCTGGACTATATCAAGCCGGATTTTGTCCACGTGTTGGCGCATGGTCAAATTGTTAAATCCGGTGGCCCCGAGCTGGCATTGGAGCTGGAAGAAAAAGGCTACAGTTGGGTCGAAGACGATCAGGCGGCGGCATAAATGAATACGGCAACAGCAAGCCGTTATACGGCTGAATACCAAACCATAGCTTCTG